>JBBRSN010000028.1:0-45678 GCA_038245375.1 Sphingomonadales bacterium
ACACCGTCTTCGATGACTATGATCATATCGTCTCGACATGTTGCGACGCATGGAATTTCTTTGCCAACGACACCGCCCGCGTCGCTTCCATAACAACCCGAAGCTGGGCACAGGTCGATCTTTAAGGCCGTTGGTATCACCCTTGGAAATTGTTCTAGCTCAATACCTTAGAAAAACTTGATCGGGTCCGGCGTTGAACGCCGATCCACACTATGCGATGCGTTTTCGGCTCGCCGAACGCTGCTGAAGGAGCGCGACATGGCACATCTGCTCGTCCTCGGACTTCCCGGCGGCAGCGACACCGAGATATTGACGGCGGCAGTTGATCGGGCGGGACGAATACACCTTTGTGACGGCTGACCTCGTGTCATACCGTCGAAAGCTGGCGGTTGCCGCGCTGCTTGACCGCTTCTGGCGCGCAGCCTCAATCGCGAGGACTAGGCCAGCGGCAGGCGGTCCGTTTCCCGGACTGTGCTGGCCCGGGCGCGAATCTGTGGCACGACCCAGCGGATTTCGCTGTCGTTTCCCCCGGCGAGGATCGCTGCAACGCATGAAACAGCCTCGGCGCCAATTTCCGCGATACCGACGCGCATTGTGGTGAGAGCCGGTGTGACGAGGCGGGCCAGCGGAATATCGTCGAAGCCCGCCACTGCCATGTCTTCTGGTACGGCGAGCCCGGCGCGTTGGAACGCCACGAGCGCGCCGATCGCCATCATGTCGTTCGCGGCAAACAAGGCGTCGGCACGCTCGGCCTCTCCGATCAGTTCATTCGCCGTCTCGGTCCCCGATTCTTCGTCGAAATTGCCCGTAAGAATGCGCGGACTGAGGCCGTTCCGCGTCATCGCCGCGCAGTAGCCGGCGATACGCTCCTCGGCATCGCGGTTGCCGCGCGGGCCCGAGAGATGAACGATGCGGCGCCGCCCGGTGGCTATGAGGTGTTCGACCATCGCGTCTGCGGCGGCGGTGTTGTCGATGCGGAATTGCGGATGGTCTGCGGCCAGGTCGGGACAGCTGATAAGAACCGTGGGCAGGCTTGCCGGCAGGTGTGCAAGCAGTCGTTCGGGTTCGATGTCCGGCGCCATGATGATCAGCGCATCGACGCGCCCACGCATGAAGCGCAGCGTCTCGGCACCCCGGTCGCCGTGCATGTTGGAGAGCAGCAATTGCAGCCCCCGTGCCGAGGCCTCGCCATCTATCCCGCGCAGCGCCTCGGAATAGAATTCGCCGTGCAGGTCGGGCAGCATCACACCGATCGCGTTGGTCCGCGCAAGACTGAGGCTACGCGCGCCGGTATGCGGTACATAGCCGAGCGCGGTGGCGACCGACTGGACGTGCTGACGTACCGCATCGCGCACATTGCTGTGGCCGTTGAGCGCGCGCGAGACGGTCGCGATCGAAACTTTGGCCGCTCGTGCGACATCGCGGATAGTGGCATGCGCCATAAGGTCGGGAGGTCTCCGGCTGCTTGTTCGGCTCCGCTTGCACCACGAAAGGAGGAATTCATCAAGGCTCTTGCTGTAACCGGTTACATCGCGGTACGGAGAATTGGACCCGCGGAGGATTGAGGTGAACATGATTGAGGTCTCGCGACGTAGCCTCATGCTGGGTGGCGCAGCGGCGCTGGCGTGGCGCGCCAATCCGGCGGCCGCCCTCGTCGCAGCGCTGGGCGAGGCCACGCTGCCGGCGGCTGTCGAAGCGCTGATCGGCAGAATGACGCTCGAGGAAAAGGCCGGACAGCTTACATTGATGGCCGCGGCCTGGGCGGGGGGCGCTGCCAACACGCTCAACCCGATCACGCCGAGCGGTGGCTATGCGGCGCAGCTCGCCGATGCGAAGGCGGGCCGGCTGACTGGCGTGTTCAACGGTAATGGCGCGACGATGGCGCACGAAATGCAGCAGGCAGCGATGACCAGCCGGTTGAAGATTCCGCTGGTCTTTGCCGCCGACGTGATTCACGGCTTTCGCACGGTTTTCCCGGTGCCGCTGGGTGAAGCAGCGAGCTTCGATCCGGCGCTGGCCGAGCGCACGGCGCGTGTGGCCGCGACCGAAGCCGCCGCTGCGGGTATCGACTGGACCTTTGCACCGATGGTCGACATCGCGCGCGACGCGCGCTGGGGGCGCGGCGTGGAAGGATCGGGCGAGGACGTTCTGCTCGGCTGCGACATGGCGCGGGCGCGGGTGCGCGGTTTTCAGGGCGGCGCATTGACCGCCAATGACGCAGTGATGGCCTGCGCCAAGCATTTCGCGGCTTACGGCGCGGGCGAAGCCGGTCTCGACTATAATAGCGTGGACGTTTCCGAGCGCACCTTGCGTGATGTCTATTTCCCGCCGTTCCAGGCGGCGCTCGACGCCGGCTCATTGTCGGTGATGGCGGCATTCAACGAGATTTCGGGTGTGCCGGCGACCGCCAACCACTGGCTGATGACCGATGTGCTGCGCGATCAATGGGGCTTCAACGGGCTGACCGTGTCCGACTATACCGGGGACGAGGAGCTGATCGCGCATGGCCTGGCCGCCGACGAGCGCGATGCGGCGCGGCTCGCTTTCATGGCGGGCGTCGACATGAGCATGCAGAGCGCGCTCTATATCAAATATTTGCCGGATCTGGTGACCGCCGGCGCGGTGCCGATGGCGCGGCTCGACCAGGCAGTGCGCCGCGTGTTGCGCGTGAAGGCGGCGCTTGGGCTGTTCGACGATCCGTTTCGCCGCATCGATCCGAAGCGTGAGGCGGCGCGCATCGGGACCAAGGCCAATCGCGCCGTCGCGCGCACTGCGGCACGACGCTCCATCGTCATGCTGAAGAACGAAGGCGGACTGCTGCCGTTGCCGCAGGACAGAAAGATCGCGCTGATCGGTCCGTTCGCGGAAGGCCAGCACGATCTCATCGGGCCGTGGAACGTCTATGGCTCCGATGCCGAGGCGGTGGATCTTGCAGCCGGCGTGCGCGCCGCAGCGGGGGGCTATGCGCGGATTACCGTAACGACCGGTTCGGGCGTCGAAACCCCGCTCGCCGGCGGGATCGAGGCGGCGGTGGCCGCCGCGCGTGTGGCCGACATCGCTGTGCTCGCGATCGGCGAGGGGCAGGACATGTCCGGCGAAGCGCAGGCGCGCACGGAAATTGTCGTGCCCGCCGCGCAGCAGGCCCTTGTCGAAGCAGTCGCGGCAACCGGCAAACCGATGGTGGTGGTGCTCAAGAACGGCCGCGCGCTGGCGCTCGGCGGCGCGGTGCTCGCAGCGCCGGCAATTCTCGTGACCTGGTTCCTCGGTTCGGAAGGCGGGCCGGCAATCGCCGATATATTGTTCGGCCGCGCCAGTCCCTCCGGCCGTCTTCCGGTCAGTTTTCCCCGCGCGACGGGGCAAGAACCCTATTATTACGCACACAAGTCGACCGGTCGCCCCAACCCCGACGGTGCGCTCGAGCCATTCAAGGCGCATTTTCGCGGGATCCCCAATTCGGCGTTGTTTCCATTCGGCCATGGCCTGACCTTCGGGAAGTTCGAATATGCCGGGCCGCAGACGGATAACGGCGGCAAGCTGGCGCCGGATGGCACGCTGACCGTTTCGGCGACGATCACCAACACCGGCAAGACAGCGGCGGACGAAGTTGTGCAGCTTTATATTCACGACGTCGCGGCGAGCATCACGCGGCCCGTACGCCAGCTCAAATCCTATCGCCGCGTGTCGCTCGCGCCCGGCACGTCGGAGAAAGTCAGTTTCGCGCTGCGCCGGTCGGACCTCACCTTCATTGGCGCGGACATGAAGCCGGTGGCAGAGCCCGGTGAGTTCGTTTTCTGGATCGCACCATCGGCGGAGGCCGATGGTGTTTCGGGCCGCTTTACGCTCACGGCCTAGGGTTGCCTGCTTGACGCGCCAGCGTAGCGACGATCCGCCGGTGCGTGTCGCGGCGCAGTGGGTTGGCGGCCATCGCCAGCGCGGAGAGCAAGCAGCCGAGGATCGGTGCAGCAACCATGATCCAGCGGATGCCGGTAATCACGTCAGGCGATTGCGCTACCTGAGGGGTATAGCCAAGCGCGGAATAGGCAAAGCCGGTGATGGCCGTCGCGGCGCCGATCGATACCTTCTGCAGCAATGCGGCGACGCCGAAGCTCAAGGCTTCGACCCTCACGCCGCCATGATATTCGCCATATTCCACCGTGTCAGGCAGCATCGCCCAGAAAACGAAACTGAAGGCGGCGAGCGCGGCCTGCATGGTGACGAGGAACAGATCCGCGCGCCACGCCGCGCCGCTGTCGGTCAGCGCGAAGACGGCGCTCCCCGCGACCGCAAGTACGACCGCGCCAAGCCACAGGGCGCGGCTGCCGATCCGGTGCCGCGCCAGCATCCAGAGCGGCACGAACAGGCTGCCGGCCACACCCATCAGCGCAAGCGCGGTGGTCCCGGCGATCTCGTCCCTGACGATATAGGTGAAGTAATAGAGCACTGACCGCGAGAGCATCGTCGCCGCGATCGCGACGCACATCATCGCGGTACACAGCGTGACGAATGCCCGGTTGGTGGCGAGCGCGGCGAGACCGCGGAGCAACGGTGTCGCCGGTCCGGCAAGCGATCGCCCGCCGGCGTCTTGCGGCGAGCGTCGCGCGACATAGATCAGCACGGGCGTCGCGATCAGGGAGAACAAGGCGGCGGCGCACAAGAATCCCATGACGCTGGTGTTCGTGCCAGAGACGGCGAGCGAGATGCGCTCGGTCGCCAGCGAAACGACGACCGCGGCGATCGTGCCGAACAGCATACGCAAGCCTGCGATCGCTGCGCGGTCGCGACTGTCGGTGCTGATCCGGGCGCTCCAGGCGGCGTAGGGAATATTGACGAGCGCGTAGAGCGAGCGAAAAGCAAATTGTGCAATCAGCAGCACCGCGACGAATGCCGAACCCTGGAAGGGCGGTGCGAAATAGAGCAACGGGAAGGCCAGCCCGAGCGGTACGGCGCCATAGCCGACGATACGCGCATAGTCGCGCCGCCCGCGTTCTGCCCAGATTCCGGTCAGCAGGTCGGCGGTTCCATCCCAGACCGAGCCGAGCATGTAGATCACGCCCGCGATCTGCGGCGCGAGATGCAGCACGTCGGTATAATAGAAGAACAGGAACAGACTGGAGCTCTGCCAATAAAGATTGCAGGCGAAGTCGCCCGAGGCAAAACGCAGCCGCGCGGGCCAGGAAAGCAGCGGCGGGGGCATCTCCTTGTCGACCATCCGAACGGCGATAGCACGGCTCAAACGATCCATCCGCATTCCACTTGACCAATCTTTGTAACCGGTTACAGAAATCACGCCCGATGCATCACGCCGCACGGGTCGGAGAGACCATGTGATCGATCGCCGATCCTTCAGCGCCGCCTCGCTCCTGGCCGCCGGCGGGGTCGCAGCAGCTATTGCCTCGGCAAAATTGCCTCCCGGTCGCCACCAGCGCACGGCGCAGGGGATGAAGCTGCCAGGCCTGTTCGACGATATCGAGGAACGCACCTTCCGCTGGTTCTGGGACACCGGCAATCCGGCCAACGGCCTGGTGCCGGACACTTGGCCAGAGCCCGATTTCTGCAGCATCGCCGCGGTCGGCTTCGCGCTGACGGCCTATCCGGTCGGCGTCGCGCGCGGCTGGATCACCCGCGCCGCGGCGCGCGAGCGCACGCTGGCCACGCTGCGCTTCTTTGATCGTGCGCCGCAAGGCGAGGCGGGCGATGACGTTTCCGGCCATCAGGGGTTCTTCTACCACTTCCTGCACATGGACAGCGGGCTGCGGTTCGGCGGCGCCGAACTTTCGTCGGTCGACAGCAGCTTGCTGTTTCTCGGCATGCTGTTCGCGGCCGAATATTATGACCAGGACCATCCCGACGAGCACGAGATCGGTCGGCTCGCCAACGCCATCTATGCCCGCGCCGACTGGAATTGGTTCCGCCGCGGCCAGGCGGCGATCTCGATGGGCTGGCATCCGCGCCGGGGTTTCCTCGAACGCAACTGGGACGGGTACAATGAAGGCATGATGGTCAACGTGCTGGCGCTCGGATCGCCGACGCACGCCGTCCCCCCGCAGGCATGGGATGCGTGGTGCGCGCCGTATCCGCGCCTGTGGCGGGGCAGCGGCGACACGCGCCGGATCGCGTTCGCTCCGATGTTCGGCCATCAATACAGCCAGATGTGGATCGATTTCCGCGGCATCCGAGATCGCGCGATGCACGACGCCGGGTTCGACTATTTCGAGAACAGTCGTCGCGAAACCTGGGCGCAGCGCGCCTATGCGATGCGCAATCCGATGGGCTGGGATGGCTATGCACGCGATCTCTGGGGCCTGACGGCCTGCGTCGGTCCGGGCGATGTGCAGCGCAAATTCAACGGCAGAGAGCGCGAGTTCCGCTCCTATTCCGCGCGTGGCCCGATCGACGAGCCGGACGGTTTTGACGACGGCACGATCGCGCCGACCGCCGCGCTCGGCTCGCTGGCCTTTGCGCCGGACATCGTCGTGTCCGCTACGCTGGCGATGCACAGTCGCTATGGCGATTGGCTGTACGGCAAATACGGCTTTTACGACGCATTCAACCCGAGCTTTCGCTGGACCGACCGGCCGATCCAGCGCGGCGCGGTCGACCCGACACGGGGCTGGGTCTCGCAAAATTACCTCGGCATCGATCAGGGGCCGATCATCGGCGCGATCGCCAATGCGAAGGAAGATTTCATCTGGCGTGCGATGCGCGGCTCGGCGCCGATCCGCCGGGGGCTGCAGCGCGCGGGCTTCTCCGGCGGCTGGCTCGCGGCATAGCCTGCGGCTGCGCGCTGCCCTAGAACCGCACAGGAAGACCGGGAGTGGGGAACATGAACGCTGACGATCGCCCCAACGCACCGCTCAGGACAGTGACGATCGTGGGCGGCGGCACCGCGGGGTGGATGACGGCGGCGATGTTGTCGCATTTGTTCCGCAGCTACACGATCAGGCTGATCGAATCGGAGGAGATCGGGATCATCGGTGTCGGCGAGGCGACGATTCCTTCGATCCGCACCTACAATGACATGGCCGGTATCGATCAGGTCGAGATGATCCGCGCCTGCCAGGCGACGTTCAAGCTCGGTATCGATTTCGTCAACTGGCGCAGCGGCGACGATCGCTATTTCCATGGGTTCGGGCGGATCGGCCATGATTTCATGTGGCTTCACCCCCATCAGCTATGGCTCAGCGCGCGCCAGCAGGGCAAGGCGCAGCATTTCGATCATTATGCGCTCAATTGCGTCGCCGGCATGCAGAACAAGTTCTGCTATCCCGATCCAGGTAACCCGGCATCGCCATTGGGCGGACTGGACTATGCCTATCAGTTCGACGCTTCGCTGTTTGCCCGATATCTGCGCGGGCGGTCGGAAAGCAACGGCGTTATCCGGATCGAAGGCAAGATCGTCGATATAAGGCTCGACGGCGAGAGCGGCCATGTCGATCATGTGGTGATGGAGGACGGTCGGACGGTCGGCGGCGACCTGTTCGTCGATTGTTCGGGGATGCGCGCACTGCTGATCGGTCAGGCGCTTGGCGTCGGCTATGAGGACTGGAACCATTGGCTGCTCAACGACCGCGCGCTCGCCGTGCCGTGCGAGCGGGTCGAGCCGCTCACGCCCTATACCAGGGTCACGGCACGCGATCATGGCTGGCAGTGGCGGATCCCGCTGCAGCACCGCACCGGCAACGGCCATGTCTATTCAAGCGACCATATCTCGGACGACGAAGCCGCGTCGGTGCTGCTCGCCAGCCTCGACGGCAAGCCGCTGGCCGATCCGCGTCCGGTCCGTTTTCGTCCGGGTAAACGCCGCAAGGCGTGGGACAGGAATGTCGTGGCGATCGGCCTGTCGTCGGGCTTTCTCGAGCCGCTCGAATCGACCAGCATCCATCTCATCCAGACGGGCATCATCAAGCTGCTGGGCCTGTTCCCGCACCGCGGATTCGCCGCCGCCGATATCGCCGAATATAACCGTCAGCACGATTTCGAATTCACCGACGTGCGCGATTTCATCGTCGCGCATTACAAGGTGACCGAGCGCGAAGACACGTCCTATTGGAAATATCTCAAGCACATGGCGATCCCCGACAGCCTGACGGAGCGGCTGGACCTGTTCGCGTCATCGGGGCGCTTCTACAAGCGTGCGGCGGCGGAACTGTTCCGGGTCGAGAGCTGGGTGCAGGTGTTGCTCGGACAGGGCTTCGCGATGGGACACGATCCCAACGCGGCGATCGTGTCGGCCGATATACGGTCGTCGTATCTGGCGGATATCGAGGAAGTGATCGCCGAGGTCGCGGCGGACATGCCTGGCCACGCCGCCTTTATCGATCGCCATTGCAAGGCACCCCCGCTCCCGGCCTGATGGTGAGCAGTTCGGGGTCGAAGGATGAGCCGACGCGCCGTCGGCTCATCCTCTTCTCGCCTAGAAGCGGTACCTGGCACCGACCTTGAAGTTGCGTCCCTGACTTGCGACCGAGCCGGAATCCGGGGCAAGCGAGGGGCCGGGGCCACCGACGCTCTGGAAACCGCCACCCCATTGCGAGTAATTGCGGTTCACGAAATCGAAGGCGTTGAGCGCCTGGAAGTAGACCGTCAGCTCATGGCCATGGTCCCAGGGCATCTTGAACGTCTTGGTGATGTTGAAGTCGACATTCTTGTAGCCGATTCCCTTGGGCCGATAGATGCCGAAATTGGTAAGGTAGCATCCGGCATTGCCCGGCGTGGTGGCGGGCGCACCGCACACGACGCCGCCATAGGACGGCCCCGAGGACAGGGTGACGAAGGTGGTCGCCTTGATGTCGAACGGCAGCTTGACGGTACCCGTCGCGACAAACCGCCACCGTTCCAGGCCGCTCGAATTGCCATAGCCTTGCTGGCCGATAGTCGGCGCGTCGAAATTGAACGGGTCGCCGATCGATCCGCCGTTGCGTGTATCATTCGAACGGGAACTGGAGAGGGTCAGCGTCGTGCTGAAGCCCCAGCCGGATTGTTCGGTGAAGGGCTTGTCGGCCTGCAGATACAAGGCGGCATAATTGGCCTTACCATCGCTGTTGCCGATGAAGATGCTGCCATATCCGGGTAGCGGGGCGTTGAAGATCGCCGACCCGCCGTAGAAGATGCCGGCCGCATAGGGCACGCCCTGATAGACGAAAATCGGATTGCCGCCCGGGCTGTAGGTCCCGTCGGGCAGCCGGTTTCCGACAACCTCCTGATAGATGTTGTGCGACTTGATGTAGGAGAAGGTGATCGACGCATTGACCTTGCCCAGCCGCTTCCTGATCCCGAAGTTCAGCTCATCGGAAAACGGGATGCGGGTTCGGTTGTTGAGCAGGTGCACTTCGCCGCCCTGCATCGCCCCCAGCGCGCGCAGCTGATCGACGTTCGTCGGGAGTGTCGCGACGCAACCCGGGTTGCCAACGGTGCAGCCTGAGCCGATGGGGGTGTTGATGGTCGCGACCGACTCATACTGGTCCTTGATCGTTTCGATCGCCGAGTCGATGAACAGCGAGCGGTCGTAATAGCGACCCAGGCCGAAGCTGAAGACGAGATCGCGATCGCCCCGCACATCGTAGGACAGGCCGAGGCGTGGCTGGAAGGCGCCAAGGAAAGCCTTGCGGTTGTGCCCGGTCGAAATGTAATCGTCGGGGTTGATGCCGGCCGCCTTCCAGCCGGGATATGCGCGAAGCGCGGCCGCGATGGCCGCCGGCGTCACGAAGTCGTTGTTGGTGGCGTTCGACTCATAGTCCCAGCGCAAGCCCGCGCTGATCTGCCAATGGTCGTCCGGCCGCCAGTCGTCCTGCAGGAACAAGCCGATTTCCGTGTTCTTGGCGGTTACGGGCTGCACCGCCGCGGTATTGATGGTCGCGGCATAGGGAGTGGACGTACTGACGCCGGTGAACTTGATCGCGTCGAAGAAATAGGTGCCCTGGCTGTTATTGTCCTCGAGCCGCTGCAACCTGGTAAAGTTTACCTTGATGCCCGCCTTGACGGTGTGTGCACCGCCAAAGAACGTGACATTGTCCTTGAACAGCGTCTGGTACTGATGGTCGTCTTGCGCGAAATTGGTTCCGCCGAGCGCCAGCACCCTTGCGTTGCCGATATTCGGACAATCATAGGTCTGATTTGCGACGAGCGTATAGCAACCGGCGGGAGGCGTGGGCTGCGCAACCGTAAATGCCTGCGGCGCTGCATAGGTGACAACGAAAGAGGATCCGGGCGTGCTGGGAATTGTGCCGTTCGCTGCCGCGTCGCGAGCGAAGGTGAATTCGTTGAGCCAGTTTTCGCCACGATGGTTCCAGGTGAGCTGATAGCGGTGTTCGTCATTGCGATTGTTCGACGACGCCTCCGTCGTCGCTATACCGGCGTTGATCTGGAGATTGGCCTCCTTGCGAATGAACGCGCTGACATTGATCGTGTCTTGCGGGGTCGCGAAAAAGGTCAACTTGCCAAAATACAGCTTCTCGTTGAAATCAGCGGGAAAGCTGCCGTTATATTGCGAGCGCGCACTCTGCGCATAGCTCGCCGCAGCGGGCGTGAGGCCGGAAAAATTGCCTGAATAGACATTGATGTCGTTTGAACCGAAGGTTTTCTTGGTGCCTTCGAAGTCGACAAAGAACGTCAGTTTATCCTTGATGATCGGGCCGCCCAGGTTCCCACCATAATATTTCGTGTCGAAATTAGGCTTGGGCCGGTACGGCGCGGTGGCATTGTTGAGATGGCCCGGCCGGTCGTCGTAATTGACGCTGATGAACGAACCCGGCTGCCATTCGCCGAAGGCTTCGCCATGGAACGTGTCGCCGCCGGTTTTCGTCACCGTGGAAATGACGGCGGAACCGGCCTGTTCGAACTCGGCCCTGAAATTCTGCGTCTGGACGTCGAACTGGTCGACAGCCGACGCCGGGAACGGGTTACCCGACGACAGATTCTGTCCGACGGTGCCACCATGGTTCACCAGATTCTTGATGCTGATGCCATCGATGAAGGTGTTCGTATTGTCCGAATTGATGCCACCGGCTTGCACCTGGCGCGCCCTGCCGCCGAGTTGTGGCGGCGTGACGGTAACCCCCGGCGCCAGCGCGGCGAAGTTCAGGAAGTTGCGATCTCCATTGGGCAGGTTCTCGATCTGGAACCGCGAGACATTGGTGCTGACCACCGGTGTCCTGACGTCCCGGGCGCGCGACGCCGTTACCACGATGTCGCCACTGGTGCTCGCCGTCGCTGCGACCAGGTCGGCGGTGACCGCCTGGCCCAGCGGTACCACCACTTCCACATTCAGACTGCCGGAAGAGACGCGGTAGGTGCTCGGCGGCAGGCCGACCAGGATATAGTCGCCATTGGCGTCGACCTTGGCCGTATCCTGATGGCCCGTGTTCACGTCGGTGAGGGTCACGGTCGCCCCGGCGGCGGCGCCATCGACATGCCCCCGAACGGTCGATGTCGTCTGCGCTGCGGCCGGCGCTGCGAAGATTAGCGCGCCTGTGCCCAATATGGTGGTTGCGAGCGCCGCGCGCAGGCTCGCCTTTGTCAGCTTGTTCATGTCGTCTCCCCTGTTCGGAGCGGGTCGCCGCTCCGTTATCTTTTCTCGTTCCTGCTCGAAACGGCCAGGCGCACAGCTCCGTTTCGCATCAATGCAGTACGGGAATTGATCGGGATATTGCCGGCCGTAGCCATCGCCTTACCTCAGTCCTTCCCCGTTCCAGCGCCGTGCTGAACTGGACGATGTGTCGGCCTCTAACGAGCCGCGTAACCGGTTCCATGACTTGCGTAGTAACCGGTTTCATGCGCATTCGCCAAGCACAAAATTGCGCCGTTCCGGAGCGGGGCGGCGATTCGGGACCGCGGATGGGCAGGAGGGGTGTTGCTGTGGCTGGGACCATTTCGCGGCGCGAACTGCTGAAGGGCGCGTCCGCGCTGGCGTTCGTCTCGGCGGCGCTGCCCGTACTGGCCAAGGCTGTGCCCGTGCGCGACCCGTTCATCGAGCGCCTGATCGCGAAGATGAGCGTTCAGGAGAAAGCCGGACAGCTGTCGATCTATAGCGATCCGGCGCGCACCGATGGGCCGGCGCTCAACCCGGGCCTGGCAAGGCAGGGCATGGACACGCTCAAGGCAGCAATCGCCGCGGGCAGGATGACGGGCCTGTTCAACGGCATTGGTGTGGCCGCCGGGCGTGAGCTGCAAAGAACCGCGATTGAGCAGAGCCCGCACGGGATCCCGCTGATCTTCGCCGGGGATGTGATCCACGGCATGAAGACCACGTTCCCGGTGCCGTTGGGCGAAGCGGCAAGCTTCGATCCCGGTCTGGCGCGGCGTACCGCGCGCGCGGCTGCCGTGGAAGCGAGCGCCAAGGGCATTCATTGGGTATTCGCGCCGATGGTCGATATCGCGCGCGACCAGCGCTGGGGTCGCGTCGTCGAGGGCGCGGGCGAGGATACCTGGCTCGGACGGCAATTCGCCGCGGCACGCGTGCGCGGTTTCCAGGGCGACGATCTGAAGGCCGAAGATTCGGTGCTTGCCTGCCCGAAGCATTTCGCAGCGTACGGCGCGGTGACGGGCGGCATGGAATATAACACAGCTGACATCCCGGAGACGACCTTGCGCGAGGTGCATCTGCCCCCGTTCAAGGCGGCGTTCGACGCCGGCGCGCTCTCGACCATGTCGAGTTTCAACGACATCGGCGGGGTGCCATCGACCGGCAACCATTATCTACTCACCGACATCCTGCGCGGGGAATGGGGCTTTAAAGGGCTGGTGGTCTCCGATTACACTTCGGACGAGGAGATGATCCTGCACGGCTACGCCGCCGACGGGCCCGATGCGGTGGTCAAGGCGCTTCACGCGGGCTGTGACATCTCGATGCAGAGCGGACTCTACGACAAACATCTGCCCGCGCTCGTGAAGGCGGGGAGGGTCTCGATGGCAACGGTCGATACCGCGGTGCGCCGCGTGCTTCAGGTCAAGCAGGCGCTTGGACTGTTCGACAATCCCTACCGCTCGCTCGATCTTGCGCGTGAGCAAAGCGACATACGCCTGCCACGGGCAGTTGCGCTGGCGCGCGAGGCGGCGTGCAAGGCGATTGTGCTGCTGAAGAACGAAGGCGATCTGTTGCCGCTGGCGAAGTCGGCGAGGATCGCGCTGATCGGGCCGTGCGTGTCCGACAAGAACGACATGCCGGGGCCATGCTCGAGCTTCCCCGATGTCGCGAACTGCGTAACGCCGGAGGAGGGCTTTCACGCCGCTATGGGGCCGGATGCGAAACTCGAGGTTGTGCGCGGCTCCGACTATGAAGCCCCGCTCGATGGCGGGCTCGACCAGGCGGTTGCGGCGGCGCGAGCGTCGGACGTGGTCGTGCTGGTGATCGGGGAAAGTGCCGTCATGTCGGGCGAGGCGCAGGCGCGCGTCGAGATCACCATACCCGAACCGCAACGCGCGCTGGCCGAAGTGGTGGCCGCGACCGGCAAGCCCGTGATCGTGCTGCTGCGCCATGGGCGCGCGCTGGCCCTGACCGGCGCTGCTCGCGCAGCGCCAGCAATCCTGGCGACGTGGTTCCTCGGCTCGGAAACCGGCAACGCGATGGCCGATGTCGTATTCGGCGATCGCGCGCCGCAAGGCCGGCTGCCGGTCAGCTTTCCGCAAGCATCGGGGCAGGAGCCGTTCTTTTACAACCACCGCACCACCGGCCGCCCGCAACTTGGCGACGAACACAATTGGAAAGCGCGCTACCGTGAAGTGACGAACGAAGCGCTCTACCCGTTCGGACATGGGCTGACCTATTCGACCGTCAGCTATTCCAACACCGAGGTGAGCGCGCCGACGCTTGCTGGTGGAGGTTCGATTACGGTATCTTCAACGGTGTCCAACACCGGCAAGCGGCTGACGCATGAGGTGGCGCAATTGTATATCCACGACAGGGTCGCGAGCCTCACACAACCGGTGCGCGCGTTGAAAGGCGTCAGGCACCTCGATCTCGAACCCGGGCAGAGCGGGCGCGCGTCGTTCACGCTGACCAGCGCCGATCTGGCCTTCGTCCATCCCGACCACCGCACTTTCGCCGAGCCCGGCGCGTTCGACGTGTGGGTTGCGCCGTCTTCTGTCGGGGGCATGCCCGCGACATTCCTGCTCGCATGATCGCGCTTCGGGCAGCATATGCGCGATTGATCGCGGTGGCGCTGATGGTCGTGCCGGCCTCCGTGTCGGCGAAGGCAGTCGACCATTATACCACCGCGCAGCATGGCGTGACGATCGAGATCAGCGCACCGAGAGCCGACATCATCCGCATTCGTGCCGGCAGCGGGGCGCTCCCCGAAGACGCCTCCTGGGCGGTCTCGCAGGACGTGCGCAGCCAGCGCGTGCCGCTCGAGGTCGTGACATCCGGCAGTGAGATTGTACTGCGTACGTCCATACTAGCGGTGACGCTCGATCGTGCCACATTGGCGGTCACCGTCCGTGACCTTCAGGACCGCGTGATGCTCGCCGATGCGCCCGGCAAGGCACTCGATTTTGCCAACGGTGGTTTCCGCCTGCGCAAGGCAATGCCGCCGGACACGCATTTTTTCGGGCTCGGCGACAAGACCGGTCCGCTTGATCGCCGCGGCGGCGCGTACACGCTGTGGAACAGCGATCAGTTCGGCTTCACCCCATCGACCGATCCGCTTTACAAATCGATCCCGTTCGTGCTCGGACTCGACGGCACGGGCCACGCCTTCGGGCTATTCATGGACAATAGCTGGCGCAGCTTCTTCGATTTCGGCAAGAGCGAGCGCGCGGCTTTTTCGTTCGGCGCCGAGGGCGGGCCGGTTGACTATTATGTGATGGCCGGGCCGGGTCCGAAGGACGTCGTGCAGGAATACGCCTGGTTGACGGGCAAGCCGCCGCTGGCGCCACGCTGGGCGCTCGGTTTCCAGCAATCGCGCTGGAGCTATATGAGCCAGACCGAGGCGCAGGGCATCGCCGACCGGCTGCGCGCAGATCGGATCCCGGCCGACGTGCTGTGGCTCGACATAGACTATCAGGATCGCAATCGCCCGTTCACGATCAATGCCAAGGCGTTTCCCGATCTGCCGGGCCTCGTGCGCAGGCTGAAGGCGCAGGACATGCACCTGGTCGTCATCACCGATCTGCACATCGCGCACGCGCCGAACCAGAATTACAAGCCGTATGACAGCGGTACGGCGGCTGATGTCTTCATGAAGAACCCGGACGGCACGCCGTTCGTCGGCCCGGTCTGGCCCGGCCCGGCTGTCTTCCCGGACTTCACCCAGGCGCGGGCGCGGGCCTGGTGGGGCGCGCAATATCGCGACTTTGTCGGGATGGGTGTTGCCGGTTTCTGGAACGACATGAACGAACCCGCGGTGTTCGATCCCCTCACAAAGACGATGCCGCTCGATGTCGTCAACGTGATCAACGAGCCCGGCTTCGCCCCGCGCAAGACGACACAGGCCGAGGTTCACAATCTGACCGGCATGCTCAATTCGCGCGCCACCTATGAGGGCGTGCTTAAGCTCGCGCCGGACAGGCGTCCGTTCGTCATGACGCGTGCGTCCTTCGCCGGCGGCCAGCGTTACGCCGCCACCTGGACCGGCGACAATTCGTCGAGCTGGGCGCATCTCAATCTCTCGGTGTCGCAACTCATCAGTCTTGGGCTAAGCGGCTTTGCCTATGCCGGCGACGATATCGGTGGCTTCGCCGGCGACCCGCCGTCGCCCGAATTGCTGACGCGCTGGATCGAGATCGGCGCTTTCAACCCGATCTTCCGCGACCATTACCAGAAGGGCAAGGCGGCGCAGGAAGTCTGGGTCCACGGCACGGCGCAGGAGGATATCAGGCGGCGCTACATCGAGGAGCGCTATCGCCTGATGCCGTACATCTATGGACTCGCCGATGAGAACAGTCGCACCGGCCTGCCATTGATGCGACCGGTGTTCCTCGAATATCCGGCGGTGGTCGCCAGGGGCGACCGGCTCGGTGGTACCGAGAGTCAGTTCATGCTCGGTGACGACGTGCTGATCGCGCCCCCGACGACCTGGGAATCGCCAGCGCCTTACAAGATCGCGCTGCCCGGTTCAGGCTGGTACGATTACTGGACCGGCCTGCCGCTGGCCAGCGCCGAGACGACCGAGATGCCGACGCTCGATCATTTGCCCGTATTTGTCCGGCCCGGCGCGATTCTGCCGCGGCAACCGCTGGTCCAGAGTGCGGCTGAAACACCCACGGGCCGCCTGCAGCTCGCCGTTTATCCCGGCTCGGACTGCCGGGGTGCGCTCTATCTCGATGACGGGGAAAGTTTCGCCTACAAGAGGCACGGCTATCTGCGTCAGTCGATCACCTGCGATGCCACCTCGCTGTCGTTCGGCAAACGCGAGGGCCGCTTCATGCCGTGGTGGACCGGGTTCGAGGTGGTGATCCACGGCTGGACCGGTGGGGCGGCCAGGGTGCGGCTCGACGGCAGGGAGGTCGCCGCGACGGTAGATGCGTTGTCACAGACGATCAGCTTTGTGTTGCCTGACATCGCGCATCCGGCGCACGTCGCGATCGGCCGGTGATCAGGCGATGAAGCCGGAGCTGCGTCGCGTCGGGACAAGCCAGAGCCCGGTGGTGGTAATCGATGATTTCAGCGTGCAGCTGCCGTCGATCGTCGACCTTGCCGCTGCGATGGCGCCGTTCCCGCGCATCGCGGGAAACTATTATCCTGGCGTTCGCCGACACATCCTCGAGCGCGACGAAGCGGCGTTTGCCTATGTCGCTGAGACATTGCGCATGGCGGCGCCGTTCATCGGCGGCGCCTTCGATGTGACCACGTTCGACCTGATTGAAGCGAGCTTCTCGATGGTTACCGCCCCGGCCGCGACACTCAGCCCGGCGCAGCGCGCACCGCATTTCGATTCCACCGATCCCGATTATCTCGCGGTGCTTCACTATCTGAGCGACACGCCGGAGACCGGCACCGCGTTTTACCGACAGCGTGCGACGGGGATCGAGCTGGTCGATGAGGCGAATATCTCCCGCTTCGTCGCGACGGCGAGGCGCGATGCCGTTGGACGGCCCGCCGCCTATATCAACCAAACGGACCCACATTTCGAGCAGATCGGCACGATCGAGGGTGTGTCCGACCGGCTCGTCATCTATCACGGGAATCTGCTCCATTCGGGGATCATTCCGCTCGACATGTCGATGAGCGACAATCCCCGAACCGGCCGGTTAACCGCCAACTTCTTCGTGCGTGGGCTTCGTGGCTGATCCTGCAGCCGGGGGATGCTGGCCATGTCCAAGCCGGAGTTAGCTGAATGATGCGAGCCTTTGCGGTGGTGGCAATTCGGGCGACGCCTTGCTGTTATGATGATGGGTTGAAGCTTCTCCGGTCGCAGACTGGCCGAGCGGTCAGGACAACCCGGCCGTTGGGTGGATTGCGTCGAGCTTAGGCTGCTCGGGGCGGTATTGGCACTCGCGTCGCCGCGTGTGGCGGGGCCCAGCGTGACGCCGCCACCAATGCGGTTTGCGGACCCGACCGGGGATCGCCTGAAGATTGCCCGACTGCTCATCAGGCCGTCCGCCTCGGCATCCGTGGCCAGATAGCGCAGGCTCGTCAATCGCACGAGCGACAAGCTGGCGGCCGATCGGCGAACCTGCTCACGTGGAACTTGGCGGCTCGTACTGCTCGAATTTCCAATATTGGCCCTGCAGCGCGATCATCACGATGGCGTCGGTTACACAGCAAGCCGCAGGTCCCATTTTCAGGCGTCAGGCCATGGCGCGGTCGATGACGTCCGTCCCGATTTGCGGCACGCAAAGCTTGATATAGGTCACTTCAGGTTCGACTTCGCGTACCGCAATGCGATTCATCGCACAGAAGGAAAATCGTCAGGTAATTTGACGAGAAAGCAGGTTATCGATCGCCGACGCTGCGGCAAGCTCGGCATTTTCAGCACTCATACGCGTGCCTATTGTTGAGGCGCGTTCGCGGACGCGTACGTCGCCAAGGAGCGCGGCGAGCGCCGAGATCGCGCCGGTACCCGCGAACTTGCTCGGCTTCAATGTTCGCCCGACACCGAGATTTGCGATGCGGTACGCATGATCGTTCTGGTCGCCCATCTGAGGCACAACAAACTGTGGCTTCCCGGCGCGAAGAGCTTGGCCGACCGTGCCGATCCCTCCGTGATGAACGATCGCGGCGGCGCGCGAAAACAGTCGAGAGTGAGGCGCATAGCCACAGCGGAAGATCAGACCGTCCGAAGTCGCAGTGCCGGGTGCGCCTGTCAGGAGTATCGCCCGAATGCCCAGCGCGCGTGCGATCCGCCCGGCCTCGACGTAAAAGTCACCTGCCGCGTGGACGGCGAACGTTCCCAGCGTAAACACGACCGGTGGAGGGCCTGCGGACAGGAAGGCGGCCAGCGCCGGCTCCAGCTCATTGCCGCGGCCAGTCTCGCTATCGAAGAAGGGAAAGCCAACCAGTTCCGTGCCGGGCGGGGCATCTTTGGGAAGCGGTGCGAATAGGGGCGAATAGAGACCAAGCGTCAGCGCCGCCGAGCGCGCGGCATCGAAGATCCGAGCTCCGCCCGCAGCGGACAATCCGTGCTCGCGACGTACCGCGGAGATATGGCGCCCATAAAGCGCATCGAGAAGGCGACGCATTGTCGCGTAGATGGTGCGATTCCATCCTGCCCCCAACAAGCCGACCGAACCGTGCTTCATCATGGCAAAGTCGCGGGTATTCGGTGGGTCCAATGCCGACAACAGCGCCATTGGCTGCAAGATCGTTGCGACGAGCGGAAGTCCTCGTTTTTCGGCAATGATCGGTGCAGCAAGCACGAACGGCGATGTGACGATCGCTGAGGCACCCGCCGCCATCTTGTCGAGCTTCTCCGCAGAGTCAGACAACGCCGGTAAGATCATCTGCTCGAACATCTGTCGCTGATCGCTCAGAATGCGGCGTGTCGCCTCGGCTTTGCCGAGACCCATACGGGCGCAGACTTCGTCAAATCCGGGGAAAATTGCCACAGCGTCGATGCCGGACGCCCTCGCCTTTGAAACATGATCCTCCGGACAGCCGAGAACGGGCGTAAATCCGCGTGCCCGCAGACCGCTGGCAAGAGCGAGGAAAGGATGGAGATCGCCCAACGTGCCGACAGTGGTGAGAATGATCTTGCGCGTCATGCCATCGTCGCCTGGTCCGGCTTGGGGAAGCAAGGTCACCAAATATCCGGTGGCGACCCTTCTTATCCTCAAATGGCAGAGTCCAAATTAAAGGCCGACGCAAGCCTCTCCGCTGAATCTTCGGCGTCAGACCATTCCGCTCGGCGTCGCAGGCGCGGCGTCACGAACAGCGCCGGAAGCTTCAGGAAGAGGAGTTCGGAGTGGATAAACGTATCGATGCCGCGCTCCCACCATTTTGGCGCACGTTTCGCATGGGCCAGTAACCAGCCGTCATATGGCGCCCAGTGGCTGGGCTCGTCGCGTTCGATGATACGAAAAATCTTCAACAAGACCTTATCGTCACGAACGAGCGGATGATCGAGCAGTATCCGTACCTGGCGATGGCCCCGTTGCTCGGTCAGCGAGATCACCCGACAAAGCTTCTCGAACAGCGCATCGCTGGCGATCACTGCCCGGGTGTCCAACGCGTCGATGCGGGTACGAAACATGATCTCTACAAAGCGATCGATATGCCCGCATGTCCGATCCACCTGGAACGGCATCTCGCCGCGCAACTCGAACCAGCGTCTGAACATGACATAATGCTTGCGCTCATCGGCCCGGTGTTTCTCGATCGCCGCGATGAGCGCGCGATCCTCCGGGCAGCGCGCCTTGACGGCTTCCAGTACCCGGTCGATCGCGGTGTAGCCGCGATACTCGTTGTAGATATAGATCGAGGCCAGCAGGCGAAGATAACGCTGACGAACCCCCTCGAACAAGGGGCGTGCCAAGCGGCCGGTTGCCCCTGATGGTGTGTGTGCGGGGTTGGGATCAACCATGCCTGGCCACCCATTTTTCCGGTTCCTTGTCGATCGGCTCGACTCCGCTCCAATGAGCGGCCTCATAGGTCGCAAACGCCACCGCAAGGTCATGCCGCAGCTGCAATGCGGCCAGCCTGCGAAAGCTGGTCAGTCCCTCCCGTTCTTCTTCGCCCATATGTTCGCTGTTCGCCTTGTTGGCTGCCGCCACCGCCGCGAACCATTTGTCGCTCCCGACATCATGACGAGCGACTTCCGCCACGGCATCGCGAATCTCGTTGTGATCCTTGATGGCGTCGACCGCCTCGGCATCGACTTCTCGCTTCTCGCCGTTTTCGCGTCCGACGCGAAGAAGGGCTGGATAGAACACCTTTTCTTCGGCTTCGGCGTGCAACTCAAGAAAGACCGCCAAGCGGCGCCACACGGCTCCGAGGCTGTCGGTTTCGTTTGGGGCAATTTGCTCGATCAGGGCAAAGAGACGTCGCTGCTCGTGGTGATCATCCAGGATCAGCTGCGTGATGTCCAAACGGGTCACTCCTTTAGAAAATGGCTTATTTCGGACTCCACTGTAATTCGCCACGCGCAGGGAGTGTCTTGGAAAGCACCGCGACATGCGTATTTGCCGAGGAAGCGAGCTTCGTACCGCTCGGCCGCCCAACGCGATCTTACCGCGAAGCGGCCTTTGCCGCGCGATCAGCAAAATAATTGCTGTTCAGCTCATGCGACATATCTCGCACCGATCTACGGTGGCGACTCATGCTGCCATCCTCGTCAAATATGTCTTCCATTACTCTGCCTCCCCGCGGCTAACGACCCTGCGCACTAACAACGCTCCGCGACAAGAACCGGCGCGCATTTCGCGTATGGCGACGTTTGCCGGCGTCTCCACTCTCCCGTCCGTTAATCGCGCAGCGGGCTATTGGTTCCGTTACTGAGGAGGATAAGAGGCCTAGCTCTACGCCGGCTAAGGTTTGAGCCCGGGGCCGGACCTCAGCGTTTGAACCATCGCAACCTGCTATCGGTTCCAAAATGGCGACACCAGGGAAAGGCTGGGCTGTTCGGCCTCACGACGCTTCCCGTTTCAGCCACATTCGCTTGCCTACGCGCCAGGCGCGGCGAGGATCTACGCCAGTTCAGCGCGAGGCCGTGCGCGTTCATCAGGTTACCGAAAACGGGTCAGACATTCGCATCTCTGGCTAGTGTGGTGGATTTGAAATTCGCCACATTAAGCGGCTGGGTGCGGAGCGAATTTCAAATCCATAAACCGCACTAGAATCAATAGTTTCTAGTGACCCTCTTGAATCTGAAGTTCGCATCCGCCTGGCCTCTTGATCAGGCGAACTTCAGATTCGGGTCACTAGGCTCGAACGGGTGCGGGGCAGCGCGATCAGCATAACCCATCCGGCGCAACATCGCGCTGATGGTGATTTTCGACAAAGCCCAATCGATCGATCGAGGCGACGGGAACAGGAAGGAGGTATAGTCCGCGTCATTCTCGAATCGTTCAGGAGGGGGCGGGAGTGAGGAAGTTCGCGCGTCAGGCCGATCCCGCGCGAGCGTCAGCCCGGCGAGGAGCGGGATGGCGATCAGAACCAAATATGTGAATCAACGCGCAGAGAGAGACCCCGGTGGCATTGCCGGTAAGGGCTGGCAAAAATTGACGAAAGTGGCGCAGGTGGGGTCCCAGGCGGCGCGGATTTTCACGAGGACTCGCGCTCGCAAATCGATCTGGATCGATGCCTTGACGAAATTTTATGGGCCCCTGTCTGGGGCGCCGATTCATACCGAGATTGATTCCAGCCGGTTTGCCACCTTCTGCATAAAATCAGCCGTCAACGGGCTCAGCGTCGGGGGCGAGTATGGCACGAGGCGCGTTACGTCACCGCCCGGCCGAAGCACATCGGCGCCGCAGGCGATACCGGCTCGGCATCCTTATCGCGCGTTGCATCCTCCTGACCAGTCATCGGCACGAACGTCGCGAGGCCCAGCGAGCAAGTCGTGATCGCGCGATCCGATATCCTGGTGACGACCAGCAGCTGTTCTTCCCGTTCGGTCGGACCAACCGGCAAGATAAGGCGTCCTCCGATCTTCAGTTGGTCGATCAGGGTGGGTGGCACGACCCTGCCGCCAGCGGCGACGATGATAGCGTCGAAAGGTGCGGCTGACGGCCAGCCGAGAAAGCCGTCGCCGGTCTTCACGTCGACGTTACGGTAACCGAGATGACGGAGCCGCCTGGTCGCCTGGTGCGACAACTGCGGAACGATTTCGACGGAGGTGACGTGCCGCGCAAGATTGGCAAGGACTGCCGCCTGGTAGCCGGAGCCCGTTCCGATATCGAGGACATTGGCATCTGGCGGCAGTTTTGCGGCGACCGTCATCACCGCAACGATATAGGCATCCGTAATGGTTTGCCCGTATCCGATAGCAAGCGACGTCGGCAGATAGGCGTCGTGCCTTGCCCGCTTGTCGACGAATTTTTCTCGCGCAATGTGATTCATCGCGGCCAGCACGCGATCGAGTTCGGCCACCTTCAGCGACGAACGACGCTTCAATACCTCCCGCTTGATTCGGTCGAGCATGAAGGTGCGCCGTGCGGCTTGGGTCGGTAGCGTCATCGCGTCCAGCGGCATCCAGCGGTTGGCCTGCTCTGTGCCGAGTTGCGAGCCCGCCAGAGGCGCGAGTATCGACGCCGCTGCGACATTCGGCACGATCGCAAACGATAACTGGACCATGACCCGCACGAATCCGCGCGCACGGCGATTTTCATGCCATGTGGCGACTAGGCTCGCGTTGCGCTCCGGAAACCGCAAGGCTTTAAACCAAATCAACATGTCACCTTTGGGCGCTCCCATTTTGCGTCGGTAGATGAGCGCCATTTCCGCGTCACTGTCGAGTGTCTGGGCGTAGAAGTACAATCTACCGGGCGCACATGACGCAAACGGTCGGCCGGCTTGCGCCAGGCAGGTCAGTCTCCTGTTTCCGGTCGATCCCCTGTCAGGCCTCGCGGTCGCCGCGCATCCACCGCGTAGGGCAAAATGTGGTGGTTAGTTCTGGGCTGTTTTCAAGCGTTCCGCAGCCAACCATTGTCGCCCTTCGTTTAGCGGAACCGCCCTTTCGTCCAGCGATGCCCGGGTGCGTCTCGTCTGAAAACGTCGACGCAGGAACCGATCGCCGCGCCAAGCGTGTAGCTTCGATGGTCGCAATCCGAATTTGGGCGGCGCGGTGCGGAGCAATATTACAATGCGTGGTTTCATCGCTGGCGTCGTCGCCGTGATCGTTGTTGGGCTGATTTGTGCTCTTGTAATTCTGCGAAGCGGCCTGATCCCGGCCAATGCGGACGCAAAACCGGGCGGATTTGAGCTCTGGGCGGCGAATACTTCCCTGAGCGCAACGCTTCGAAGACAGGCGCCGGAGGGTCCAAACCCGGTAGCGCTGACCGACGCCAATCTCACCGAAGGCGTCAAGCTGTACAGCGCGCACTGTGCGCTGTGTCACGGCACGGCCGATGGCGAAGTATCGGCATCGGCTGTTGCCAAGGGGCAATATCCGGCGCCGCCGCAACTGGCAACCGACGGCGTCGAAGATGACCCGGAAGGGGCTTCGTACTGGAAGATCAAACACGGAATTCGTCTGACCGGAATGCCGTCCTGGGCCGCGACGCTCAACGACCGACAAATCTGGACTCTCGCCCTGTTCCTGAAACACATGGACAAGTTGCCACTGGGTCCGCAGGCAGCCTGGAGGCAGGTGAGGAACTAGTGTTCAAAATTAGAGGCCGGGTACCTGTCAGCCAAAGGGAACGAACGTGCGAGGCAGGTCGATCGTTCTCACTTGCGTCGCGCCTCGAAGACTGGGGAGCTCCCGCGGCGCGTCGCCATCACGCAGCCGATCCGGTCGGCATTCTCGAACGGCGGGCCGACGTGATCGCCAATGCTCTTGTGCGCTTCGAATGATCGCACGGCCGAGGGGGTGACAGGAGCATGCTCGATCCGGGAGAGAATGCCGCCGCTTTCAGCCACCACCCAGCGGCTGGCCGCAAAGCACGGGTCGGGCGATGGCGGCAGCGCCGGCTCGCCGAGATGCAGACCGATCAGGTCGGCATAGACCGACCGCCCCAGTGCATGGCCGGCGAGTTTGGCGATCTTGGCGCCGACCAGGCGCGCGTTCACTTCCACCACCCAGAGGCTGTCGCTGCCGACGATCAATTCGGTATGCGCCGCTCCCCAGTCGAAGGCGATCGCATCGAGCACAGCGCTGACATAGCGTTCGACCCCAGCGAATGCGGGGCTGTTGGGGCTGAAGCAGACGCCCCGGATCGCGAAGGAGGGCTGATCGAAGAACTGCCTCTCGTTGACGCCGAGCAGCTCGTGCCGGCCGTTGCGCGTGAAGGTGTCGCAGCCGATCACGCGCCCCGATACGTAGCGCTCCACCACGAGACGGTCATTGGCCATGACGCCAAGGCCGTAGCTGGCGCCGGATGGCAGAAGCGTATCAACCGGGCTCAGGAACGGGTCGAGGTCCTCGGGGTCGCGCAGCACGACGATGTTCCGCGAGCCATAGCCGTCGCTTGGCTTGATGATCAACGGCAGGCCGAGCTGATCGACGGCTTGGGAAAGTTCGGCGCCGCTCGTCGCGAGCCGGTAGTGCTGCTGGGCGATGTCGCTTGCCGCCAGGCGCTCGCGTACCGCGAATTTGTCACGCGTCAGGATAGCGGTTTCGAGATTGAGGAAGCGTAACCCGAGCCGCCGCGCGAGCCGTGCCGCCTCGACGAGCCGGATGTCGATCAGGCAGATGACGGCATCAATCGGATGCGCGGTGTGCAGCGCGAGCGCGGCGCGTTCGAGACGGGGATCGTCGAACGGTTCGATCCCGATCACGGCACGGGCGTGGTCGAGCAGCGCGGCAACCGCCGGTTGTGTGGATCGGCGTCCAACACGGGACCCCATCAAGTTTTGCGAAGGTATTGAGCTGGAACGATTTCCAAGGGTGCGTTATCGTGAAATCGGCGCCGCTTGGGACCACCCGACCACGCCTTTCTCCGGGCTCATCAGTCGCTTATCGACAAGATCACAGGGGGTCCCGATTTGGACGCCGATTCACAGTCAGACTTCCGGCAGTTTAATCTTTTTAGGGATCAGTACCTTAAGACCGAATCGAGGTGGTTTGGAGTGGTGCCGGTTGCAGGAATCGAACCCGCGACCTTCGGTTTACAAAACCGCTGCTCTACCAGCTGAGCTAAACCGGCACACAGGCTGCAAATGCGTCAGACGACGCCGAAGGTCCAGCCCTCGCTTTGCGTTATCTCGCGCGAAAGGGCTGATGGATGCCAGAGATCGGCACGATCCGCGTTAGCGCGCAGCCACGCTGCGGTGAGGATCACGTCGGTTGCATGGTCGGTGTAACGCGCGAGCGGGTGGTGCGGCTGGCTGCCGATCGCAGCCAGTGCGGTATCGAGCGACTTGGCGTCGCGCAGCTTGCTCAGGCCCTTGCGCATGCCCGCGGCACGCGCGGCGATGGCGGTGTAGATCTCGACGACGAGCGCCCCGCGATCAGGCACGCGGTCGAACGGCCACACCGCGATGTCATGGCCGAGATGGTGCAGCAGGCGCATCCCGGCAAAGCTCGCCTTGGCGACCTGTGCCGCGCCGATCGCATCATAGACGGTCGACGGCTTGCCGCCGCCTTGCGCATTGTAACGTGCCTCGCAGTGGCGGAAGTGCATGAAACGCGCCTTGGGGCCGTCCGCCGCGCCGAGATAAAAATGCGTGCCACGCCGCGATTCGAGGAACGAGGCCGCTCCTAGATCGGCATCCGCGCAGCGGCCGTCGACATAGGCCCAGAAGGCGCGCGCGGTGTGCGGTGTGTCCTCGCCCGGCAGATAGGCGCCGCGCTCGACCAGCGGCGGCGCGAAGCTGAAGTCGAACCCCGCCAGCAACGGCGTGTCGTGCTGATCCCGCAGCCAGTGCAGGACCGCCGCGCGCGACCAGACGCCGTGCGGTGCCTCGACCAAGGTCGGTGCCATATCGCCCGTCTCGCAGACCGCCACGGCGATGCCGGGATGACGCACGCCCCTGGCGCCCGACCAGTCGATCGCCGCGAAGCGCGTGAAGCGGCTCACGTCTTCTTGCGCGGCTTTACCGGCTTTTTCGCCGCGACCCAGTCACGCGAGCGCTCGATCATCGCGCGGACCCGGTCAGGATCGGGGCTGTCGTAGCGCACCAGGACGCCGGGCCAACCCTCATAATGCGGCGTCTGCCAGAAGGTATCGGGGTCGGTTTCCTTGAGCATCTCGACCGTGTCGAGATCGATGGCGAGGCCGAATGAACTCTGCCCCTCGCGCCTCGTGAACAGGAAGGCGCGGCCGTTCGAAGCGACCTTGACGGCCGGGCTGCCATAGCTGGTCGAAAGCTCGGTATCGGGCAGCGACAGCGCATGGGCGACAGCGCTTTCCCAATCGATCGTCATTCCCCACGCTCCTTGAGCTCCGCCCACCACGCCATGCGCTCGGCGATGCGCTTCTCCACCCCTCGGTCGGTCGGCTTGTAGAAGGTCTGCGGGCTCATTTCCTCGGGCCAATAGTTCGACCCTGAATAGCCCTCCGCCGTATCATGGTCATAGGCATAACCCTTGCCGTAGCCGATGTCCTTCATCAGCCGGGTCGGCGCGTTGAGGATATTCCTGGGTGGCATCAGCGAGCCGGTTTCCTTCGCGCTGCGCCATGCCGCGCCGGCCGCCTTGTAGGCGGCGTTCGATTTGGGCGCGACGGCGCAATATAGACACGCCTGGACGATCGCCAGTTCGCCTTCGGGCGAGCCGAGAAACTCATAGGCGTCCTTCGCGGCGAGACATTGTAGCAGCGCCTGCGGATCGGCGAGGCCGATATCCTCGCTGGCGAAGCGCGTGATGCGCCGCAGCACGTAGAGTGGCTCCTCGCCGGCGGTCAGCATGCGTGCGAGATAGTAAAGCGAGGCCTGCGGGTCGGATCCGCGCATCGCCTTGTGGAGCGCGGAAATGAGATTGTAATGCCCCTCGCGGTCCTTGTCGTAGACCGCGACGCGGCGCTGCAGGAAGGTCGACAGGCCGGCGGGGTCGAGCGGTGCGGGCAGGTCCACCGAATAGAGCGTCTCGACCTGGTTGAGCAGGAAGCGCCCATCGCCATCGGCACTGGCGAGCATCGCGTCGCGTGCCTCGGCGGTGAGGGGCAGGGGGCGGCCCTCGATCTCCTCGGCGCGGCTGACCAGTTGGTCCAGCGCAGCATGGTCGAGCCGGTGCAGGATCAGCACCTGTGCGCGGCTGAGCAACGCCGCATTGAGTTCGAACGACGGATTTTCGGTTGTCGCCCCGACCAGCGTCACCGTGCCGTCCTCGACATAGGGCAGGAAACCATCCTGCTGCGCGCGATTGAAGCGATGGATTTCGTCGACGAACAACAGCGTGCGCTTGCCGATGCGCGCATGGTCGCGCGCCTCGGCGAACGCCTTTTTCAGGTCCGCGACTCCCGAGAATACCGCCGAGATGGCGGTAAAGCGCAAGCCCACCGCATCGGCTAGCAGCCGCGCGATCGTCGTCTTGCCCGTGCCGGGCGGTCCCCAAAGGATCATCGACGACAGTCGACCCGCAGCGACCATCCGCCCGATCGCGCCCTCCGGCCCGGTGATATGTTCCTGGCCGACGACCTGATCGAGCGCCGCCGGGCGCAGCCGTTCGGCGAGTGGCGCGTCTTCGGCAAGCACGGTCTGCGCGGGGATGTCTTCGGATGCAAAAAGGTCGGCCATGACGCCAAGATAGGGCTTGCGAAAGATTTTGCAGCATGGGCTTGCCAAGAAAGACTCAAGATATATCTTAGTACCATCATGACATGTGAAAGGACGACAATGTTTCATGGATTTCGCGGCGGCCATCACGGCCGCCATGGTGGGCCACGCGGCGGATCGCGCCATTGGGGCCCGTTCGAGGTGCGATGGGAATTCGATCCCGAAGCCGCGCGCGGCGGTCGCGGTGGCCGGCGGCGCATGTTCGACGGCGGCGAGCTACGGCTCGTTCTGCTCAAGTTGATCGCCGATGAGCCGCGCCACGGCTATGACCTGATCCGCCAGATCGAGGAGATAACCGGCGGCGCCTATGCGCCGAGCCCGGGCATCGTCTATCCGACGCTGACGCTGCTCGACGAAATGGGGCTGATCGGCGAACGCCAGGCCGAAGGATCGAAGAAGCTGTTCGCCGTCACCGATGCGGGGACGACGCATCTCGAAGAAAATGCCGAATTGGTCACGGCGTTGATGGCTCGCCTCGCCGAGGTCGGTGCCGAACGCGCCCGTGGCGACAACAGCTCGGTGCGGCGCGCGATGATGAACCTGCGCGCGGTGTTGCAGAACCGGCTTGCCGCCGGGGATGTCGATGCCGAAACGCTTCACGCCGCGGTCGCGTTGATCGACGAGGCGGCGCAGAAGATCGAGCGGCTGTAACAGGGTGCAAACCCGCTTGCAGCTCCTTCGCCGGCGGCTGGGCCTCCCCGCCGCCGGCACCCTCGCAGGAAATCCGAACCATGAACCCGTCAGCGACAGCTTCGGTACCGACGCAGAGCGCCAGCAAATATCTCCAGCAACTGTGCAAGCACTGGCAGCACAATCTGGCGGTTGAATTCACCGCCCACCACGGCACGGTGGTCTTTCCCAAGGATGCGCGCGGCGCAGACTGGCCGGCCGCTGCGCTGGTCACGTTCGACGTCGGCGACGAGGCGCTCGCGGTGCGGATCGATGCCAGCATCGACGCGCAACTCGAGGGGTTGAAGGGCGCGGTCGCCCGCCATCTCGACCGCTTCGCCTTTCGCGAGGCGCCGCTCATCTTCGACTGGCAACCAGCCTGAACCGCTTTCGCGCACGAAGCGTCTTTTGCCGTTTCCTCCGGCTGTGACGCTGGTTCAACGCTGCCCGGTAATGTTCGTCGCGAGGGGCGTCGAGGCATCGCACAGCACGCGCACGCGCGCCTTGAGCGTCATCGTCTCGAGATAGGCGTCCAGCGCTGTCTCGTTGATGTCGTCCCAATGATAGCGCTCCGCCTTGACGTGCCCCGCCGCGCCGAGGCGGTCGCGCAGGCCCGGTTCGGTGACGATGCGGGCGATCGCCGCCGCATAGCCCTCGATATCGGCCGGGTCGATCAGGAAGCCGGTTTCGCCTTCGACGACCAGGTCGACCGTTCCCGTCGCGTGCGCCGCCACGACGGGCACGCTGGAGGCCATCGCTTCGAGCGTGACGTTGCCGAAAGTCTCGGTCACGCTGGGGTTGAAGAAGACGTCCATCGAGGCGACCGCGCGGCCGAGATTGTCGCCCGACTGGAAGCCGGCGAACACCGCATCGGGCACGCGCTCGGCGAACCATTCTCGCGCCGGGCCTTCGCCGACCACGAGCACCTTGTGCTTGATGCCGCGCCGTTCCAGCGCCGCGATCACATCGGCGAACACGCCGAGGCCCTTTTCCAGCACCAGCCTACCGAGAAACCCGACCGCGATCTCATCGTCGGCGATGCCGAGCATCCGTCGCCAGCCGAGATCGCGCCGTGCAGGGTTGAAGCGTGCATGGTTGACGCCGCGCGACCATGTGCGGATCGGTGTTGTTACGCCCCAGTCGCGCAACAGGTCGGTCATGCTCTGACCGGTGGTCAGCGCCAGGTCGACGCGGTTGTAAAAGCGCGTGAGCCCCCAGATGACCGCCGGTTCGAGAAAGCCGACACCGTAATAGCGCGGATAGGTGTCGAAGCGCGTGTGGACCGACGCGACGACCGGGATCTCGCGCTTGCGCGCCCAGGCGACCGCGCGGTGCCCGAGGAACTCCGGCGCCGAGACGTGCACGAGGTTGGGCGCGAACGCTGCGAGATCGCGCTTCGTCTCGGCTGGCAACCACCGGCCAAGCTTGTATTCGCCGCGCCCGCCCGGAACGGGAAAGGCCGGTACGCTGACCAGATCGCCGGTCGGCGGAAAGGCCGGGCGCGGGATCGTCGGCGAATAGATCCGCATCGTTACGCCGCGCTTGAGCATATGGCCGACGAGCAGGTTCAACGCCTGGTTGGCGCCGTCACGGACGTAATTATAGTTGCCGCTGAACAGGGCGACGCGAAGGTCGGTGGGGCGCATGATAGTCCGGGCATAGCGATGCGATTGCGGCGTTACTATGTCGCCACCCTTGCTTTGGAGTGCCGACATGGCCGACCTGACCTCCTTCCCGATCACCCGGCGCTGGCCGGCGCAATATCCCGACCGCATCCAGCTCTATTCGCTGCCGACCCCCAATGGCGTGAAAGCGTCGATCATGCTTGAAGAAATCGGCCTGCCATATGAGCCGCACCTCGTCGATTTCGCCAAGGACGACCAGAAGTCGCCTGCGTTCGTCAGCCTGAACCCCAATGGCAAGATTCCCGCGCTGATCGATCCCGACGGGCCTGACGGCAAGCCGATCGGCCTGTTCGAATCCGGCGCGATCCTGCTCTACCTTGCCGACAAGACCGGCAAATTGGTTCCCGCCGATCCCGCCGGGCGCTGGCAGGCGATCCAGTGGGTGATGTTCCAGATGGGCGGCGTCGGCCCGATGTTCGGCCAGCTCGGCTTCTTCCACAAGTTCGCCGGCAAGGACTGGGAAGACAAGCGCCCGCGCGGCCGATATGTCACGGAAAGCAAGCGCTTGCTTGGCGTTATGGATAAGCAACTGGAGGTGCGCGACTGGTTCCTCGGCGACGAATATTCGATTGCCGACATCTCGATGCTCGGCTGGGTGCGCAATCTCATCGGCTTCTACGAAGCGCGCGAGTTGGTCGGGTTCGACGGGTACGCGCATGTCGGCGCATGGCTGGAACGCGGGTTGGCGCGACCGGCGGTGCAGCGCGGCTTGAGCATTCCGGCACGCAGTTAGACCGCCTCGTCATGCCGGACTTGTTCCGGCATCCACCGTCCCGCTGGCACGGCGAGTGCGACCCTTCCGGCGCGGTGGACCCCGGAACAAGTCCGGGGTGACAAATGGGTAACTTATTTGTTCCCCTCTCGTTCCGTTTCCGCTAAGCCGCCTGCATGGCGAAACCCCAGAAACGCTATGTCTGCCAATCCTGCGGTTCGGTGTCGCACCGCTGGGCGGGGCAGTGCGCCGACTGTGCCGAGTGGAACACGCTGGTCGAGGAGGCTGGCGGCAACGTCACGCCGTTCCAGGCCAAGCACAATCTGCAATCGGGCGGGCGCGCGGTGGTCATGGTCGGGCTCGACGCCGAGATCGCGTTGCCCGATCGCATGTCGAGCGGCATCGCCGAACTCGACCGTGCAATGGGTGGCGGCTTTGTCGAGGCATCGGCGACCTTGATCGGCGGCGATCCCGGGATCGGCAAGTCGACCCTGCTGCTTCAGGCGGCGGCGAAGATGGCGCTCGCCGGGCTGCCGGTGGCCTATGTCTCGGGCGAGGAAGCGGCCGATCAGGTGCGGCTGCGCGCGCGGCGGCTCGGGCTCGGTAACGCCCCGGTGCAGCTTGCCGCGGCGACCTCGGTGCGCGATATCCTGACCACGCTCGGGCAGGGGCGTCCGCCGGCGCTGCTGGTGATCGATTCGATCCAGACCATGCACAGCGACCTGATCGAGGGTGCGCCGGGCACCGTCAGTCAGGTCCGCGCCTCGGCACAGGAATTGATTCGCTTCGCCAAGGAACGCGGCACCGCCGTGGTGCTGGTCGGTCACGTCACCAAGGACGGCAGCATCGCCGGGCCGCGCGTGCTCGAACATATGGTCGATACCGTGCTCAGCTTCGAGGGCGAGCGCAGCCATCAATATCGCATCCTGCGTGCGATCAAGAACCGCTTTGGCGGTACCGACGAGATCGGCGTGTTCGCGATGCAGTCCGAAGGGCTGGCCGAGGTATCGAACCCTTCCGCGCTGTTTCTCACCCAGCGCGAGGAAGGCGTCACCGGTACCACCGTCTTCCCGGCGCTGGAGGGCACGCGGCCGGTGCTGGTCGAGATACAGGCGCTGGTCGTCCGCCTCGCCTCGGGCGCGACGCCGCGCCGCGCGGTGGTCGGCTGGGATGCCGGGCGGCTGGCGATGGTGCTGGCGGTGCTCGAGGCGCGCTGCGGGCTCAGTTTCTCCTCGTGCGAAGTCTACCTCAACATCGCCGGCGGCTACCGCGTGCAGGATCCGGCGGCCGATCTCGCGGTCGCGGCGGCACTCGTGTCGGCGCTTAGCGAACGGCCCGTGCCGGCCGATGCGGTGGCGTTCGGCGAGATCGCCCTGTCGGGCGAGATTCGCCCCGTCGCGCATGCCCCGTTGCGGCTCAAGGAATCGGGCAAGCTCGGCTTCGAGCGCGCGCTCGTCCCCTCGGCCATGACGGGCGACAAGAGCGGGCTGAGCCTCACCGGTTTCCGCACGCTCGGCGGTTTCGTCGACCATATGCTCGGGCGCGGCTAGCGCGCGTCCGCATACCGCCCTATCTCTCCGTCTCGCTCGACCCGAACGGTGGACTAGATTGACGCGATGGGACTGACCGCACTCGACATTCTCGTGTTGCTCGCGATCGGCGGGGCGGCGGTGCTTGGCTTCATGCGTGGCTTCGTCACCGAATTGCTGTCGCTGTTCGCCTGGGTGGCGATCGTCTTCATGCTCAAGATCTTCCACACGCCGGTAACCCATATGCTGTCGGGCATGGTCGGTACGGTCACCGGCGCGGCGGTGCTGGCTTTCGCGCTGATCAGCGCCGCGACCTATTTTGGCGGGCGGATGATCGCCGGCGCACTAGGATCGCGGACTCGCGACTCGATTCTCGGGCCGCTAGACCGTGCGCTGGGGTTCGCGTTCGGCGCCTTCAAGGGCCTGATCCTGGCGAGCCTCGCCTTCCTGCTCGTCGTGCTGGTCACCGACACGATGCGCGGCGGCCCGTCGCATCGCCCGGAATGGCTGACCATTTCACGCACCTACCCCGTGCTCAACGCGACCAGCGCCAGCATCGCCGATTTCGTCGATCGCCGCCGCAAGGGTGAGCCGGTGTTCGGCACCGGCGGCAACATCAGCGCGCCGCGCGACGTGCCGGCGGACAATCGCGAATGAATGCGCCGCTCTACAATGCCGATGTGCTGCGGCTGGCGACGGGCAATCCGTGCGACACGAGACTGACCGATCCGATGGGTTCTGCCGAGCGGCGCTCGGCATTGTGTGGCAGCCGTATCACCGTCGATGTCGACCTGGACGAAGCGGGCCGCGTTGGCGTCGTCGGCATGCAGGTCAGCGCCTGTGCCTATGGCCAGGCCGCGGCGACGTTGCTGGCGCGACATATCGTCGGCCGCACGGTCGGCGAAATTACTGCCGCGCGCGACGCGATCACCTGCTGGCTGGCGGGTAGCGGCGCGATGCCCGACTGGCCCGGCCTTGCCGCGCTTGGCGGCGTCGTCCCGCACAGCGCGCGCCATGGTGCGGTCCGGCTCCCCTTCGAGGCGGCGGCCGACGCGATGATCGCGGCGATCGAGCAGGCGGCGTGACCGAATCGCTGCTCCTCGATGGCGTCATCCTGCTCGGTTCGGGACTGGTCTTCGTCCTGTTGTTCCGCAAGCTCGGGCTTGGCGCGACCTTGGGCTATCTCGTCGCCGGTGCCCTGGTCGGGCCGCAGGCGCTCGGGCTGGTCGGCGGTGCCGAAGCCAAGATCGGCGTCGCCGAACTCGGCATCACCTTGCTGCTGTTCATCGTCGGGCTCGAACTCAATCCGACGCGGCTGTGGCGCCTCAAGCAGGAGATCTTTGGCCTCGGCCTGATGCAGGTCGCCGCCTGCGGTCTGGCGGTATCGGGTGTGGTGTGGGTGGCGACCAATTTTTCGGGCGAGGCGGCGCTGGCACTCGGCCTGCCGCTTGCCTTGTCGTCCACTGCGCAGGTGCTGCCGATGCTGCAATCCGCCGGGCGCCTGCGCACGCCGTTCGGCGAGCGGGCCTTTTCGATCCTGCTGTTTCAGGATCTGTCGATCGTGCCGTTGATCACCATCACCGCGGTGATGTCGCGCAACCCCGCGGCGCAATCGGGGGCGCCGGGCTGGCTGCTCGGCATCTACACGGTCGCGGCGATCGTTGGTCTGATCCTTGCCGGTCGCTTCATCCTGCGCCCGTTGTTCCGCACCATCGGCAATCTCGGCGAGCGCGAAATGTTCGTCTTCGCCGGGCTGTTCACCGTCATCGCGGCGGCGGCGACAATGCAGGCGCTCGGCCTGTCGACCGCACTCGGTGCGTTCGTTGCGGGCGTGATGCTGGCCGACAGCCCCTATCGCCACGAACTGGAGGCCGATGTCGAGCCGTTCCGGTCGATCCTGCTCGGCCTGTTCTTCCTCGCCGTCGGGATGATGCTCGATCTCCATGCCATCGCCGAGCGGCCGTTGTTCGTCCTCGGCATGGCGGCGGCGCTGATCGTCACCAAGACCGCGATCATCACCGGCATCGGCCTGGCGTTCAAGATGCGCTGGCGCGGTGCGCTCGCGCTCGGACTGCTGCTCAGCCAGGGCGGCGAGTTCGGCTTCGTGCTTTTCGCCCAGGCGCAGAACGCAATGCTCGTTCAGCCTGAGGCGGCGAGTCTGTTCGGCGCCATCGTCACGCTGTCGATGGCGACCACGCCGTTCCTGATGTCGGCGACGGCGCGACTGCGTACCGAGCCCGGCAGCAAGGAAGTGCGCGACGGCCCGACCGCCGACGGATCGAACGCGCTGATCGTCGGCTATGGCCGTTTCGGCCAGACGGTCGGCCAGATGCTCAGCGGCGCGGGCGTCCCCGTCACGCTGATCGACATGGATATCGAGATGATCGATGTCGCCGGCACCTTCGGCGCCAAGGTCTATTATGGCGACGGAACGCGCCTCGATCTGCTGCGCCAGGCCGGCGCGGCCGAGGCCGAGCTGATCCTGTTCTGCATCGACGGTGACCAACTCAGTGCGGAGCTGATCGAGAGTGTCCACGAAGCCTTTCCCCAGGCTGCGATCTTCGCGCGGACCTACGATCGTCGGGCGCTGCTCAAGCTCAAGGGCTCGCCGGTTGCCGGCGTGGTGCGTGAGGTGCTCGATTCGGCGGTGCGGATGGCGCGCATGGCGCTCGACAATATCGGCGTGTCGGCCGAGCATATCGACCGCACCGAGGATCTCTACCGCAAGCGGGATAACGAACGGCTGCGCGCACAGTTCGAAACCGGCGACCTGCGCGCCAAGATCGGCAACATCATCACCGAGGATGAGAGCGGCGTCGCGCTGGTCGAATCCCCCAATGTCCGGGAAAGCGATTGCGGATGAACCTGGTTGCGATCCTCGCCGCGCTGTCGGGCGCGATGGCCGTCGCTGCCGGCGCGTTCGGTGCGCATGGCGCCAGTGGGCAGGCGGCCGATTGGCTCAGGACCGGCGGGCACTATCAACTGATCCATGCCGTCGCCGCGCTTGTCGCCTTCAGGTTCGAGGCGCGTGGGCCGGCATGGTGCTTCGTCGCGGGTGGCGCGATCTTCGCCGGCACGCTCTATCTCATGGCGCTCGGTCTGCCGCGCTGGCTTGGCGCGATCACCCCGATCGGCGGCGCAGCGCTGATCGCCGGGTGGCTGTGGCTGGCTTGGATCGTCGCAAGGCGGTGACCGCCGGCAGCCCCTGGCTACTGACGGGCGGCGTACTCAGCGGCATCGCCGCCCTGCTCCATCTTGGCTGCATCGCCGGCGGGCCGTCCTGGTATCGCTTCTTCGGTGCCGGCGAGCGGATGGCGCGGCTCGCTGAGCGCGGTTCGTCCCAGCCGGCGATCATCACCATCGCAATTGCGCTCATGCTGGTGACCTGGTCGATCTACGCGCTTTCCGGTGCGGGACTGATCCCGCGCCTGCCGCTGCTGCGCACCGCGCTGGTAATAATCTGCGCGATCTATTTGTTGCGTGCCGCGGCCTTGCCGCTGATGCTCGCTCGCATGCCGGATCGCGGGACGACCTTTCTGGTGGTCAGTTCGTTGATCGTGCTGGTATTCGGCCTCGTTCATCTCATCGGTATCGTTACCAGTTGGACGTCGTTGCGCGCGAGCGCCTAGGCCCGCCCGTCGAGAAACAGTGCGACGTCATCGAGTGCCACCGTCTTGTCGAGATAGGTCGCGCCGATTCCGCGCGCGAGCAGGAAGGGCAGGGTGCCGCCGTCCATCTTCTTGTCATGCAACATGTGCGCGACCAGCGTCGCGCCATCGGCGCTGACTCCGGCGGCGTTTGCGCCATCGGGTAGATTGACGCTGCGCAAATGCTCGCCGACGCGCCCGGCGTCCGCAGCGGGGGCGAGGCCGCGTGCGGCCGAATAATCGAATGCCATCGCCATCCCGGCCGCTACCGCCTCGCCGTGCAGCAGCTTGCTGGAAAAGCCCGTTTCGGCTTCCAGCGCATGGCCGAAGGTGTGGCCGAGATTGAGCAGCGCACGCTTGCCGGTCGTCTCGCGCTCGTCTTCTGAAACGATCCGTGCCTTGGCGGCGACGGCGTGGGCGATGGCATGGCTGCGTGCTTCGGCATCGCCGGCGAGAAGGTCGGCACCGTGCGCCTCGCACCAGGCAAAGAAATCGGCGTCGTCGATCAGGCCATATTTGACGACCTCGGCATAGCCCGCGCGCAGTTCGCGGATCGGCAGCGAGTCGAGCACCGCCGGGTCGATCAGCACCAGCGCCGGCTGGTGAAAAGCTCCGATCAAATTCTTGCCCGCGCGGGTGTTGATCGCGGTCTTGCCGCCGACCGACGAATCGACCTGGGCGAGCAAGGTGGTCGGCACCTGGACGAAACCGCAACCGCGCTTGAGGATACTGCACGCGAACCCGACCAGGTCGCCGATCACCCCCCCGCCCAGCGCCACGACATGGTCGCCGCGCTCAATGCCAAGGTCGAGCAGTGCATCGGTCAGCTGTTCTAGCATGTCCCAGCTTTTGCTGCCTTCACCCGGTGGCAGTACGATCGATTCGCTGGCCACGCCCGCCGCTGTCATTGACGCCTGCAGCGTGGCGAGGTGCACGGCGACGTTGGCATCGCTGACGATCGCCATGGGACGCCCGCGCGACAGCGGCGCGAGGTACTCTCCGGCACGACCGAGCAGCCCGGTCTCGATCAGGACGTCGTAGCTGCGGTCGCCGAGCGCGACGGGGATGCGGGTCATGAACGAAGCGCTTTCAGGATCGCGTTGACGGTCGATTCGTGTGGCGCCTGGTGACTGACGACATGCACCGGGGCGAGCGCATAGATCGGGTCGCGGACCTGCGCCAGATCGGTCAGCACGGTCAATGGGTCGCGGTCGCGCAGCAGCGGGCGGTTGTCACGCCGCTTGACCCGCTCGGCCAGCACCTCGGGCGCGGCGCGCAGCCAGATTGCCAGCGCCTGGTCGAGGATCAGGGCGCGTGTCTCGTCGTTGATGAAAGCGCCGCCACCGGTAGCGATCACCTTGCGCCGGCCGTCGATCAGCCGGGAGATGACGCGCCGCTCGCCATCGCGGAAATAGGGCTCTCCGAAGCGCGCGAAGATGTCGGGGATCGACATGCCGGCGGCGGCCTCGATCTCGGTATCGGCGTCGACGAACGGCAGATTGAGCCGTGTTGCCAGCCGCCGGCCGACGGTCGATTTGCCCACGCCCATCAGCCCGACGAGCACAATCGGCTGGCCGGACCAGGTCGGGGCGGGGGCAGGGCTTTGCAACATGAGGCGGGGGCTATACAGCGCGGTTGTGCCTCCGGCAAAGAAGCTCGTCGGGGTCTCAAGTCACGGTTTGAAGGTTTTTCGCATGTCCCGCTCGCTGATCATCCTCATCGTTGTCGCGGTTGTGCTCGTTGCCGGCCTGTTCGTGCTGGCGGGGCGCTCGCATGAGAAGCCGCTGACACATGTCGAGAAGGTGGTGCCGCTTGCGAATCTCTCAAGCTAGAGCTTCGCACCGCAAAGTGGGTATCGGTTTTCGCGCATCGCGAATCGGCCACAAAGGCCTGGTGCGTAAGCGAAGCTTCCCCCTTGGCGCCTTGCTTGCCGGCGCGGCGCTCGCCGTGCTCGGCGGGAGCGTCGCGCTCGGCCAGGATAATCGTGGCCACGACCGACCCGAATCGATTCTGCCGCCTGGCTTCAACGATCCCGTTCCGACCCCCGCGCCAGCGCCGGCGCCCGCGCCGAGTGCCGCGCCGCGCCCGCAGGACGGCACGGTCATAACACCAGTGCCTGCCGCGCCGCTCGGCGCCGCGCCATTGCCGGCACCCGATGCCAGCCAGACCGCCACGCCGCCGGTTGTGACGATCGACCAGTCCATGCTCGCGCGCTATGAGGTGCCGCCCTATGCCCGGCGGTCGATCGGACTCGTCGGCCCAGCCGGGCCGGCCGATGGCGCGTTCGGCATCCGTGCCTTTGGTCGCACCGATGGGCGCTTTCTCGAAACATTGATGCGCCGGCTCGATACACCGATCGCGTCGCGCTGGGTGGCGATCGGCCTGCGCCGCGCGCTCGTGTCGCGGGTCGTCACGCCGCCGCATGTCGATGGCGCGGATTTTGCCGCAGAGCGCGCCTGGCTGCTGCTGCGCATGGGCGAATCGGTCGCGGCGCGCGATCTCGTCCAGTCGGTCGACACGATCGACTACACCCCGAAGCTCTACCAGATGGCGATGCAGGCGTCGCTTGCCACCGGCGATCCCGCCGGGCTGTGTGCGCTCGCCGATACCGGATTCGACAAAACGCATGAAGCGGGCTGGATCCTGGCGCGCGGCATGTGTGCCGGCCTCGCCGGGCAGCCGGCACGCGCCACCCAGCTGCTCAAATCGGCCGGCAATGACGGCGTCGCTGGCGGTGTCGACATGTTGCTGGCGCAGAAGATTGCCGGCAGCGGTGCCGGTGGCCGTCAGTCGGTGACGATCGAATGGGACGGGGTCGATCACCTGACGCCGTGGCGGTACGGCCTGGCGATGGCGGGCAATGTCGACATGCCCGATACCCTGCTGTCGGGTTTGCGTCCGGAAATGCGCGTCTGGCGGGCCCTGGCGCCCGGCCTGCCCGGCGCGGTGCGCGCGCGCTTTGCCGATGCGGCGGCGGTTCGCGGTGTGCTGTCGAGCTCGGCTCTGGTTGACCTCTACGCATCGGTGCTTGGCGATGACGACCAATCGCTCGCGGAAGTCGGCGTGGCGCGCGACCTGGCCACCGCGTTCAACGGTGCCGACGCGCAGACCCGCCTCGGCGCGCTCAGGCAATTGTGGGATGAACCGAAGACCGCCGACGGCAAATATGCCCGGCTGATTCTCACCGCGCGCGCCGCTGCACGCATCCCGCTCGACGCTGCCGATGCCGATATCGACCGGCTCGTCGCCGCGATGCTTACCGCGGGGCTCGACACGCAGGCGCTGCGCTGGCGCGCCAAGGCCTCGCGCGGCAGTGACGCCTGGGCATTGCTTACGCTCGCCGACCCGCAGCGCGAACGCTACAGCTATGCCGATATCAGCGCCTATGCCGGCAATGATCCCAGCAGGCAGAAGCGTCGCATGATGTTCGCCGGCCTTGCCGCGCTGGGCCGTCTGCCGGTCGCCGAGATCGAAAAGGGCGCGCAGTCGCTCGACATCAAGATCGGTGACCAGAATGTCTGGACGCGGGCGATATCGCGCGCTGCGCTGGCGCACCAGCCCGGTACCGTGCTGTTGCTCGCCGGCATCGGCATGCAGACACCGCTGTGGCGTGGAGTCTCGCCCGAGGCATTGTTCCACATCGTCGCCTCGCTGCGTGCCGTCGGGCTCGAGGGTGAGGCACGGATGATCGCCGTCGAGGCGATGACGCGGCTTTGACGCCGCCCGGCAACGACGCTGCGCTGATCGAGCGCTTTCTCGAAATGATGGCGGCGGAAGCGGGTGCGGCGCCCAACACGCTCGCCGCCTATCGCACCGATCTCGTGCTGGCCTCGCGGTTGCTCGGGGGGCATCTTTCCACCGCCGAGGCTGGCGATATCGCGCGGCTCGGCGAGAGCTGGTCCGAGCTTGCCAGCGCCACCGTCGCGCGCAAGGCGGCGGCACTACGGCGCTTCTATGCCTTCCTCGCCGATGAGGGGCATCGTGCCGACGATCCGGGCGGTGCCCTGCCGCGGCCGGGCGCGCGGCGCGGCCTGCCCAAGGTCCTCAGCCATGAAGATGTCGACCGGCTGTTCGCCGCGATCGCCGCACGTATCGTGCGCGAGCCGCTCGATCCGACCGACCTGCGACTCTCCGCGCTGGTCGAACTGCTCTACGGCTCGGGCCTGCGCGCGACCGAACTCGTCTCGCTGCCGCGCAACGCCATCGCACCCGATCGACCGTATCTCATTCTGCGCGGCAAGGGTGGGCGCGAGCGACTCGTGCCGCTGTCGGACCGCGCTCGTGCTGCGGTGGCGGTGTGGCGCGGCCATGTTGCGAGCGACCGGCCATGGCTGTTCCCGTCCGGTCGGACGCATCTGTCGCGGGTGCGGCTTCATCAATTGCTGAAAGCGTTGGCGGCGGAGGCCGGCATCCCGCCCGATCGCGTCAGCCCGCACGTGCTGCGCCATGCCTTCGCCACCCATCTGCTTGCCGGCGGCGCCGACCTTCGCGCGCTGCAGTCGATGCTCGGCCATGCCGACATCGCCACCACCGAGATTTATACCCATGTCGATGCCAGCCGACTGGTCGAACTGGTCAATACGCGACACCCGCTCGTTGACGTGAAGCGACGTCGGCCCTAACCGCCAGCGCCTGATGGCAAGCTTTCTCGATTTCGAAAAACCGATCGCCGAGCTGCAGGGCCGGATCGACGAACTCCGCGAGACCGCCCAGGGCGGCACCGTCGATATTGACGCCGAGGTCGGACGGCTCCAGGCCAAATCCGACAAGCTACTCCGCGACACCTATAGCCGGCTGACGCCGTGGCAGAAGACGCAGGTCGCGCGCCACGGCGAACGCCCGCACTTCAAGGACTATGTCGCCGGCCTGTTCGATGATTTCATGCTGCTGTCGGGCGACCGCGCGTTCGGCGATGATCAGGCGATTCTCGGCGGCTTCGCGACATTTCGCGGACAGCGCATCATGGTCATCGGCCATGAAAAGGGCGACGATACCGCCAGCCGGCTGCGCCACAATTTCGGGATGGGCAAGCCGGAGGGCTATCGCAAGGCGATTCGCCTGATGCAACTCGCCGACCGTTTCGGCCTGCCGGTCGTCACGCTGGTCGATACCTCGGGCGCCTTTCCCGGCGTCCAGGCCGAGGAGCGCGGCCAGGCCGAGGCGATCGCGCGGTCGACCGCGGCGTGCCTCGCGCTCGGCGTGCCGATGGTCGCGGCGGTGGTGGGAGAGGGTGGCTCGGGCGGTGCGATCGCACTCGCCGCGGGCAACAAGGTGCTGATGTTCGAGCATGCCGTCTATGCGGTGATCTCGCCCGAAGGCTGCGCGTCGATCCTGTGGCGCACCGCCGACAAGGCGCCCGATGCCGCCGAGGCGATGAAGGTCACCGCGCAGGACCTCAAGGCGCTCGACGTGATCGACACGATCGTGCCCGAGCCGCTCGGCGGCGCGCACCGTGATCCGGCGGCGGCAATCGCCTCGCTTGGCAATGCGCTCGAAGGCGCTCTGGCCGGGCTTGGCAATCAGGATGCCGCGCAGCTGCGCCGCGCGCGGCGCGAAAAGTTCCTCGCCATCGGGCGTATCTGACCGCAGTCGGGCGTTCCGGCAGCGTAATCCGAGAACGAAAAAGGGCGGCGAGACCAGGTCTCGCCGCCCTTCTTTCAAGCGATCGTGAAAGCTTACGAAGCCTTCATGTTCGACGACACGTTGGTGAACGTGGTCTTGAGCTGGTTGCCCAGGCCCTGCATCGCGGCGATCGCGGCGACGGCGATCAGAGCGGCGATCAGGCCGTACTCGATGGCGGTGGCACCCTTGCTGTTCTTGATGAAGTTGCGGATGGTCTTCATGATATCTGTCTCCGTGGTTTCTAAAGCTTCAGTTACCCGGCCTTCCCGGAGCACCGGGTCGACAACTTCGGTTTATCGAGTCGAGGTTGACAAAGATTTAATCTGCGAAGGGCAATATGTGGTGCACGGTTTTTAACCACTTCTTGCGACCAAAATCTTGTCGTTGACGTTGCCCCACATGGATGTGGTCGTGCCGGCAAGGTCCACCAGCGCCACCACCATGGTGATGACGACCAATGAAATGATCAGGCCATATTCGATCGCCGTGCCGCCACGCGTATCGCGCAGCAAGGTGATGACTTTCTTCAGCATGCGGTTCCGCTCCCAACGGCAACACCGTGACAGCGGAGCATAAAGCCGCCAGGGTTAACGAATGACTGAAGCGACCGGTAAAGATGACCATATTCTCGTCGTGGTTGCCGTCGCCCTAACCGACGGGGTCGGCCGCGTGCTCGTACAGCGGCGACCATCGGGAAAGTTCATGGCCGGGTTATGGGAGTTTCCCGGCGGTAAGCTCGAAGCGGGGGAAGCGCCCGAGATCGCCCTGGTGCGCGAACTCGGTGAGGAACTCGGTATCGTCGTTGCGGCGGACGATCTTATGCCGCTGACCTTCGCCAGCCAACCACTTGCCGATCGCCATCTGTTGCTGCTGCTTTATCGTTGCACGCGCTGGACAGGCGAACCAAAGCCGCTTGACGCCGATGCCCTGCTGTGGCGCCGACCCGACGACATGGGCGACCTGTCTATGCCGCCCGCAGACCTGCCGCTGGTCGCATTCCTCAGGGGCTGATACCGCATCTCCCGGATCAGCACCGATAGCCCCTCCCCTTTAGGGGAGGGGTTGGGGTGGGGCCTTTCCTCAGGCGCGGTGTATGCGGCACTGCCCCACCCCCAACCCCTCCCCTGAAGGGGAGGGGCTTGAGAGAGCAATAGCGGCTAAAATTTGGTATGAGTCCCGGTTTCGAGGCTTTGCGGACGCTTCTGTGCGGCGTCGCCATAATTTCGGTCTCGGCCGCTATTCCTTAAGATGTGAACGCGATATTTCTAAAAACAGTGCGTCTTTTGCGGTGCAGCCGGGGGGCTTAATCGATGAAGCGCAGTTTCTTGACGTCGCTGACCCGCGATCTTGAGGCACCGATCGCCGCGCGCGGTTTCGGCACTGGCTGGTTTTCGGGTTTCTTCGCGCTGGTTTTTGCGGTCGCGGGCTTGTGCTTCGTCGTCGCGCTGCGCTGGCCGGAATATTTCGCCATGCCCGAACTCGCTACGGTGCGCGGCGCGACTTCATTCCGGCTCGCCGTCCACCTTACGCTGATCACCGGCTACGCGCTGGCGCTGCTCAGCCTCTCGCTGCGACCGCGCAAGGCACTCGGCGCGACCGCGCTCACTATCGCGCTCGCCGCTACGTTGCTCGGCGGGGCCGGCGTGCAGCCGCGCGAGGCGCATGACTGGGGTATCTTTTTCGGCGTCGATTTTTTCGCGCTCAACATGATCGCCACCGGGCTGATGTTCGCGCCTGTCGAGCGCCTGCTGCCGCACCGCCCCGACCAGCGACTGTTCCGCACCGAATGGCGCGAGGACCTGTTCTATTACCTCGTCAGCTCGATGATGGTCCAGCTGATCACCTTTCTCGCGCTGGCCCCGTCGTCGTGGATCATGGCCTCGACCGGCGCGTTCGGCAGCTTCCGCGCCGCCGTCGCCAGCCAGCCCTGGCTGCTGCAGTTCGTCGAGGCGATGTTCCTCACCGACCTGACGCAATATTGGTTCCACCGCGCCTTCCACCGCTGGCCGTTGCTGTGGGGTTTCCATGCGGTACATCACTCGGCCAGGGCGATGGACTGGCTCGCCGGCTCACGCATGCATTTCGTCGAGATCGTGCTGCTGCGCGGTGTCACCTCGCTGCCGCTGCTGACGCTCGGCTTCGCGCCGTCGGTGATGCAGGCCTATGTCGCGATGGTCTATATCTACGCCTCGCTGGTCCACGCCAATCTGCGCGGCAATTTCGACAATCTCGGTCGCTTCCTCGTCACGCCGCGCTTCCATCACTGGCACCACGGCATCGAGGAGGTCGCGATCGACAAGAATTTCGCGATTCATTTCCCGCTGCTCGATCGCCTGTTCGGCACCTATTATCTGCCCAACGGCGCATGGCCGAGCGGCTATGGCGTCGCCGAGGAGGTGCCACGCGGCTATCGCGCGCAGCTGGCCTATCCGTTTCGGCGGCGGAAGGCGTCCTGATCCGGGGAGATACTGGCGCGTTGTGGCTCGTAAACGCAGTGCGGCCAGGGTTGATGGAGAGCGGACGTGCGGCGTGTCGATGATACAGCCCTCCATCTACGGATTGTCAGTTCGCCTCGACAGCTTAATGTCCATTGGCCGGCAGTGAATTTGGGACTCGAAGGGGAGAAAGCGCTTGGACATCAAAGAGGTAGAGGCGCTCCTCGTCGGGGCAGAAGAAACGGATACGTTAGAGTTCAAAGCTGCGGTGAGCTGGGATCGTAATCTGTTCGTGAAGGATATTCTGGCCCTTGCTAACGTTATCGATGGCGGCCGCATCGTTGTGGGGGTCGAAGACGGCACCTTCGCCCGGCAGGGTCTCACGCCGGAGCAAGAGGCGTCTTTCCATAACGACACAATGCGCGACGCAATTGCGCCTTTCGCCGATCCAAGAGTTTTGTTTCGTTCTGAGGCGGTGGAGGATGCTCAAGGACTGCGGTACGTCATCATCGATGTTAGCCCCTTCGAAGACATACCTGTCATATGCCATCGAGATGGGGCTGACGTACGGGCTGGCGTTATATACTTCCGCAGCCGAACGCGAAGGCCAGCAAGTGCGCCAATGTCTAATAGCTCGGAAATGCGCGACCTTGTAGAGCGTGCCGCCGCCCTAAGTACTTTGAGGCTCGATCGCATTGGCTTCGTTCCACGGGGGCTGCCAGAACCTGATTACGATGCTCAGCTGGGAGGTCTGTGATGAAGGAGGGTTTGCTCGAACGTATCCAGGAGATGGCTTACTGGCGCGTGCTAATCCGTCCTGTGATCCCGCTCGACGACCAATTATCGTTCGGCAGATGCTTGGACCTTATCACTGCAAGCAAGGTTTCAGTGCGCGGGTGGGATTATCCTCACGTTGAGAGTCAGCGACCTGATAATCGCGGAGGCATCGGCCGGGGAGAAGACTTTTATGAGAGTTGGACCGACTGGGAAGGCTTCCGAGAGTTCTGGAGAATGTATCGGTCCGGGCAGTTTCTCTCCTACAACCTTTTACATGGTGAAATAGGCATGTTCGGCGAGCAGGGAGGGCAGGGCATCGTGCCGGCTGTAGACACCATTTACAGTGTCTCCGAATATATTGAGTTTGCACAACGACTAGCGAAAAACGTACCGTTCGGCGGTGGTTACATGTTCACCGTCTCCTTGCGAAATGCCGCAGGCTATCGGCTGAGCGCAGGTCCGGGTCGAATGCCGTTCTTCGACGCGCTAGCGAACAGCAGTCAAGACTTGACGGTGAGTAAACGCGTCAGCTCGACCGAAATGGCGAAGGGAACAGTCGAGATCGCGAACAGCATACTCCTTGAGGTTTTCGACTGCTTCGGTTGGAATCCTGATGCCAACCAGATCAGGCGTGACCAAGAGGCTTTTTTCAAGCGCGATTTCCGCTAGAGCCTTGAGCGGGGCACAAGCCTTCAGCGATCAATGAGAACTCTTCCCATCAAATTTAGTGCGGAAGCGCGGAAACGTCCTTTGCACCGGTCGCCGAATGGCCGGGTTTGGGACGTGTCCGGCCCGGCTACTTTTGCTGCCGAAAGCAGAACGCGCATAACGGTGACACGTGCAATAACCCCTAA
>JBBRSN010000029.1:0-45522 GCA_038245375.1 Sphingomonadales bacterium
GTGCGCGGCCATTGGGGGCCGATCAACCATGCCGTCCGCGCCGCGCTGGACGCGGTGACACTTGCCGATCTGCTCCGCCCTGCGGCGGTGCGCGCGCTTGCCCCCGCCCTCCAGATTGTAGAGGTGGTGGCATGATCGATCGCTCCACGATGCTCGCCGAAACCGCTGTCCCCGATGCAGCCTTGCAGGATGCCGAGGCGCGGGCCGCCGTCGCCGATCTTGCCACCTACAAATGGGGCTTCACCTCCGACATCGAATCGGAAATGGCGCCCAAGGGCCTCAACGAGGACACCGTTCGCTATATTTCGGCCAAGAAGTCCGAGCCGCAATGGCTGCTCGACTGGCGGTTGAAGGCGTATCGCAAGTGGTTGACGATGGAGGCTCCCGACTGGGCCAAGCTCGACCTCGCGCCGATCGACTACCAGGACGCCTATTACTATGCCGCGCCCAAGGCGAAGCCGACGCTCGGCTCGCTGGATGAGCTCGATCCGGAAATCCGCCGCACCTATGAAAAGCTCGGCATCCCGATCGAGGAGCAGAAGATGCTCGCCGGCGTCGAAGGCGCGCGCCGCGTCGCCGTCGATGCGGTGTTCGATTCGGTTTCGGTGGCGACGACATTCCGGGCGGAGCTTGAAAAGGCCGGCGTCATCTTCCGCTCGATCAGCGAGGCGGTGAAGGAATATCCCGATCTCGTGCGCAAATGGCTCGGCAGCGTCGTTCCGCAGCACGACAACTTCTTTGCCTGCCTCAACAGCGCGGTCTTTTCCGACGGCACCTTCGTCTACATCCCCGAAGGCGTCCGCTGCCCGATGGAATTGAGCACCTATTTCCGCATCAATGCGGCCAATACCGGGCAGTTCGAACGCACGCTCATTGTTGCCGACAAGGGTTCGCACGTCAGCTATCTCGAAGGCTGCACGGCGCCGATGCGGGACGAAAACCAGCTTCACGCGGCGGTCGTCGAACTCATCGTCCTCGACGATGCCGAGATCAAATATTCCACCGTGCAGAACTGGTATCCGGGCGACGTCAACGGCGTCGGCGGCATCTATAATTTCGTCACCAAGCGCGCCAACTGCCTCGGCAAGCGCAGCAAGGTAAGCTGGACCCAGGTCGAGACCGGCAGCGCCATCACCTGGAAATACCCGTCATGCGTGCTTTCCGGCGAGGATTCGGTCGGCGAATTCTATTCGGTGGCGGTGACCAACAACCGCCAGCAGGCCGATACCGGCACCAAGATGATCCACCTCGGCAAGAACAGCCGCTCGACGATCGTGTCGAAGGGGATCAGCGCGGGGCGCTCGGACAATACCTATCGCGGGCTGGTGCGCGTCAGCCCGACGGCGGAGGGCGTGCGCAACTTCACCCAGTGCGACAGCCTGCTGCTGGGCGACCAGTGCGGCGCGCATACCGTGCCGTACATCGAGGTGCGCAATCCGAGCGCGCAGATCGAGCATGAGGCGACGACCTCGAAGATCAGCGACGACCAGCTGTTCTACGCGATGCAGCGCGGGCTCGACCAGGAGGCGGCGGTCGCGCTGATCGTCAACGGCTTCGCGCGCGAGGTGCTGCAGCAGCTGCCGATGGAGTTCGCGGTCGAGGCGCAGAAGCTGCTGGGGATTTCGCTCGAGGGCTCGGTCGGATGACCCGCTCCTTTCGTCATGCCGGACTTGTTCCGGCATCCACCGTGCAACCTGCGAGGACTTCTCCTGTGGAGGGGTGGACCCCGGAACAAGTCCGGGGTGACGGGATGGGTGTGGCACTCGAAGCGCATAGGTTGCCGGGGATTTCGCTGGGCGGGAGCGTGGGGTGAGCGAGGAATTTCTTACACTGGCGAGCCATATAGTCTCACGAAATCTCACGACGAACATCTCGGCTGTGACTGCTGGGTTAGAGGACGGCCATTTGAGCGTGACATACTTCTGCAAGGACGAGCCGACGATTGGCGACGAGGAGGAGCGAGAGCTTTCCGTGGGTGAGCTTATCGCTGCGCTACCCGAAGTCAGAATCGCGGACGCTGACTCGAAGATTATCGGATCGAATTTCACGGTGCCTGCGGACGAGCAGATCGTGTTTCAAAGGGACTAGTAGGTTGCTCAACATCAATAACCTCCACGCCGAAATCGACGGCAAGGAAATCCTCAAGGGCCTCTCGCTCAGCGTCAACGCTGGCGAGGTGCATGCCATCATGGGGCCGAACGGCGCGGGCAAGTCGACGCTGGGTTATGTGCTCGGCGGGCGGCCCGGATACGAGGTGACCGCCGGCAGCGTAAGTTTCGATGGCGTCGACCTGCTCGCGCTGGCGCCGCATGAGCGCGCCGCGGCGGGGCTGTTCCTCGGTTTCCAGTATCCGGTCGAAATTCCCGGCGTGTCGAACGTCCAGTTCCTTCGCGAGGCCTTGAACGCACAGCGTAAGCAGCGCGACGAGAAGCCACTGTCGGGCGCCGAGTTCCTCAAACTCGCGCGCGGCGAGGCGGCGAAGCTCGAGATGGACGCCGAGATGCTCAAGCGCCCGGTCAATGTCGGCTTCTCGGGCGGCGAGAAGAAGCGCAACGAGATGGTGCAGATGGGCATCATCGACCCTAAGCTGGCGATCCTCGACGAGACCGACTCCGGCCTCGACATCGACGCGCTGCGCATCGTCGGCGAGGGCATCAACCGCATCATGCGCCGGCCCGACAAGGCGGTGGTGCTGATCACGCATTATCAGCGGCTGCTCGATTATGTGCGGCCCGATTTCGTCCATGTGCTGGCCGATGGCCGCATCGTGCGCTCGGGCGGGCCGGAACTGGCGCACGAACTGGAAGCCGAAGGTTATGCGGCGGTGGCGGCGTGATGGGTCTTCTTCAAATCCTCCCCGGAACGGGGAGGGGGACCGCCGACGAAGCCGGTGGTGGAGGGGGCGTGCCGCAAGCGCTCCGTCTGCGACACGCCCCCTCCACCAGCTTCGCTGGTCCCCCTCCCCGTTCCGGGGAGGAACTATAGTGAACGCGCTCGCTCTCCCGACCCGGCGCGACGAGGCGTGGCGTTATGCCGATCTGGCGGCGGTCGCTTCGGTGTGGCCGGTGCCGGCGGCCGAACTGATCGACGTCGCCGCGGGCGAGTCGCTGACGCGCGTCATCGTGCAGGATGCTGCGCTCGATGCCGTCGCGATCCGCGACTTCCGCGTCGTGCTGCAGGCCGGCGCGACCGCGACATTTCATGTGCTCAACATCGGCGGCAAGTTCGGCCGGGTGGCGATCGACGTGATCTGTCACGAGGGATCGCATTTCGAACTGGGCGGCGCGATCCTCGGTGGCGGCGAGCAGACGCTGGAGATCGTCACGACGCTCAATCACATCGAGCCGAACGCGACGAGCAACCAGGTCGTCCGCTCGGTGCTGGGTGGCAAGGCGACCGGCTCGTATCTCGGCAAGGTCGCGGTGGCGCGCGGCGCGCAGAAGACCGATGCGAGCCAGTCGGTCAAGGCGATGCTGCTGACGCGCACCGCCACCGCCAACGCCAAGCCCGAACTCGAGATCTTCGCCGATGACGTGAAGTGCGCGCACGGCGCGACGGTCGGCGAACTTGATGCGCAGGCGTTGTTCTATCTCGCCAGCCGGGGCCTGCCGCCGGCCGAGGCGAAGGCGCTGTTGCTGCGCGCGTTCATCGGGTCGGTGTTCGACGGGATCGAGGATCAGGCCGAACGCGAGCGGGTCGAGGCGGCGGCGCAGGCCGCGCTGGAGCGATTGTTGTGAGTGGTGTGGTAACAAAGCCCCTCCCCTTCAGGGGAGGGGTTGGGGTGGGGGACGCCGCGAACGGCGCCCTATCCGACTCCCCCACCCCTAACCCCTCCCCTGAAGGGGAGGGGGATTTGGCGCTGCTCGACGTCCTCGCCGACTTCCCCGCCATCCCCGCCGGCTGGTCCTATCTCGACACCGCCGCGACTGCGCAGAAGCCGCAGGTGGTGATCGACGCGATCACGCGCGGTTACGACACGACCTATGCCACGGTGCATCGCGGCGTATACCAGCGCTCGGCCGACATGACGCTGGCGTTCGAGGCGGCGCGGGCGAAGACCGCGAAGTTCATCGGCGCGCAGACTGACGAAATCGTCTTCGTGCGCGGCGCGACCGAGGCGATCAACCTCGTCGCGCAGTGCTGGGCAGGGACGCAGCTCAAGACTGGCGACCGCATCCTGCTCTCGACGTTGGAGCATCATTCGAACATCGTGCCGTGGCAGTTGGTCGCCGAGCGCGTCGGCGCGGAAATCGACGTCGTGCCGCTGACCGCCGACGGGCGCATCGATCTCGACGCGATGGCGGCGATGATCACCCCGGCGCACAAGCTCGTCGCGCTGGCGCATGTCTCGAACGTGCTCGGCTCGATGCTCGACGCGAAGCGCGCGACGGAGATCGCGCATGCGGTCGGGGCGAAGATCCTGCTCGACGGTTGCCAGGCGGTGGCACGGCTGCCGGTCGACGTCGCCGAGATCGGTTGCGACTTCTATGTCTTCTCCGGCCACAAGCTTTACGGCCCGACCGGGATCGGCGTGCTGTGGGGCAGGGCGGAACTGCTCGACGCGATGCCGCCGTGGCAGGGCGGCGGCGCGATGATCGACCGCGTCACCTTCGCCAGGACGACATACGCGCCGCCGCCGGCGCGGTTCGAGGCGGGGACGCCGCATATCGTCGGTGCGCTCGGGCTGGCGGCGGCAATCGACTATGTCGAGGGTCTTGGGCTCGAACGCATTCACGCGCATGAGACCGCGCTGGTCGCGCAGGCCCGCGAGGCGCTGGGCCGCATCAATTCGATCACGCTGTTCGGGCCGGCGGAATCGGCCGGCATCGTCAGCTTCGCGATCGAAGGGGTGCATCCGCACGACATCGGCACCATTTTGGACGAGGCGGGGGTCGCGATCCGCGCCGGGCATCATTGTGCGCAGCCGTTGATGGATGCGCTGGGGGTGCCGGCGACGGCGCGGGCAAGTTTTGGGGTGTACAACCGCGCGTCGGACATCGACGCGTTGGTTGCGGGTATCGAACGGGTAACGAGGATCTTCGGATGAACGAAGAACGCAAGATCGTGGTGGAAGAAGTCGAGTCGGTCGAGCCGCCCCCCAAGGCACGCGTCGAGAGCGCCCTTGTCGACGCTCAGGCGGAAACATCGGCGAGCGTTACGGAAAGCTTCGAGCGCAAGCGCGACTATCTCGAAGGCTTTCTCGCGCAGAAGCCCGTGGTGGAATCGACGAGCGCCCCGGGCGGCGCCTTGTATGAGGGCGTGGTCGAGGCGCTGAAGGACATTTATGACCCGGAAATCCCGGTCAACATCTACGATCTCGGGCTGATCTACGGCGTCGACGTCACCGACGAAGGCCATGCCACCGTCACCATGACGCTGACCACGCCGCATTGCCCGGTCGCGGAATCGATGCCGGGTGAGGTCGAGTTGCGCGTCAGCACCGTGCCGGGCATCGCCACTGCCGACGTCAACCTGGTATGGGATCCGCCGTGGGACCCGGCCAAGATGACCGACGAGGCGCGGTTGGAGCTGGGAATGCTTTGAGATTCTCCCCTCCCCTTCAGGGGAGGGGCTGGGGGTGGGGCAGTGCCGCGAGCGCGCGTTCGCGGATAGGTCCCACCCCAACCCCTCCCCTGAAGGGGAGGGGCCAGGAAGGAACGGAAATGACCACGACCACGACCCGCCGCCCGCGCCCTGCCGCGCTGATCCTCACCCCCTCGGCCGAGGCGCGCATCGCCGACCTCATGGCGCGCGCGCCGGAAGGGGCGATCGGCGTCAAGCTCTCGACGCCCAAGCGCGGCTGCTCGGGGCTGGCCTATTCGGTCGATTATGTCACCGAGGCCAAGCCGTTCGACGAGCGCATCGACACGCCCGGCGGCACGCTGTTCGTCGATGGCGGGTCGATCCTCTATCTGGTCGGCTCGACGATGAACTGGGTCGAGGACGATTTTGCGGCAGGCTTCGTGTTCAATAACCCCAACGCCAAGGGTGCCTGTGGGTGCGGGGAAAGCTTTACGGTCTGAACTATTTCTCCCTCTCCCCGCTTGCGGGGAGAGGGTAGGGGAGAGGGGCAGTCACGCGGACGTTGCGTTTGGCGCTACCCCCTCTCCCCGACCCTCTCCCCCAAGGGGGAGAGGGAGAGTTTGAACCCGGCATGGCTCTTGTCCCAGCCGAGCCGCTCATAGAAACGATGCGCGTCCAGCCGATCAGCCTTGGAGGTTAGTTGCGCCATGCGGCAGCCGCGTGCGCGGCACTCTGCCACCGCCCAGCCGATCAGTTGTGCGCCAAGCCCCTGGCCGCGCAGGTTGCTGGCGATGCGCACTGCCTCAATCTGCCCGCGCCACGCGCCGCGATGCGACAGGCCGGGCAGGAAGGAAAGCTGCAGCGTGCCGACGACGCACCCGTCGCGTTCGGCGACGACGAGCATCTGGTTGGGATCGGCCTGGATCGCGTCGAACGCGGCGCCATAGCCGGGGTCGAGCGGCAGGCTGGCATCCTCGCGCTTCGCCCCGTTCACATCGTCGGCGAGCAGCGCGACGATCGCCGGCAGGTCGTCGCGGGTCGCGGTGCGGATGGCGAGCGCGCTCAAGCCGCCTTCTCCACGCGCACCAGCATCTTGCCCTCGCTGACCTGCGCGCCGGTCTCGGCGTCGAGTTCGGCGATGGTGCCGTCGAACGGCGCGGTCAGCGAATGCTCCATCTTCATTGCCTCGAGCGTGACGAGCTTCTGGCCCTTGGTGACGGTGTCGCCAGCCGCGACCGCGACGGCAATGATGCGGCCGGGCATCGGGGAGAGGATCGCGCCGTCGGCGGCGGTGCCGGCGGTAGCGCCATCCGCCCGAGATTCTGTCAGCACGAAGGTATTGCCGGCTTCGACGATGAGATAGCCTTCGTCTACCGTCTCGACCCAATCCGCGTCGTCTGGCGGTATCTCCTTGAAAACTACATCATAGGTGGCGCGATTGGCGCTGAGCCTGATGACGGTGGGCGCTTGCACCCGGTTGAGCCGGAAACCGCGTTTCCAATTCCATGGTGAACGTGGCCGCGAAATATAGGTGTCGCGGGTGTGGGACGGCTGACCGCCCATCGCGCGATCGACGGCGAGCGAGGCCACCGATTGAAGCGCCATTTCGGACGGGTCGATTTCCGGCAACAGGTCATCGATTTCGCGGGCGATCAGGCCGGTATCGACCTTCCCATCTTCGAAGTCGGGCTCGCCAAACAGATTGGCGAGAAATCCTGCATTGGTCCTGACCGGCCAGCAGCGCACTCCTTCGCACATTTCGGTGAGGCCGGTGATCGCTTCGGCGCGCGATGAAGCGTGCATGATCAGCTTGGCGATCATCGGATCGTAGAAGGGCGAAATCTGGTCGCCTTGTGTCACTCCCGTTTCGATTCTGGACCGACCGGTCTTCCATTTGCCACGCTCGTAGAGGCGAAAATGGGTGAGCGGACCGGTCGATGGCAAGAACCCTGCCGCGACGTCCTCAGCATAGAGCCGCGCCTCGATCGCCCAACCATCAATCGCCAACTCATCCTGCCGCTTCGGCAACGTCTCGCCACTCGCCACCCGCAACTGCCACTCGACCAGATCCTGCCCGGTAATCTCCTCGGTCACCGGATGCTCGACCTGCAACCGGGTGTTCATTTCCATGAACCAGATGCGGTCGGCGCGCAGGCCTTCGCTGGCGTCGGCGATGAACTCGATCGTGCCGGCACCGACATAATCGACCGCCTTCGCCGCGCGTACCGCGGCGTCGCAAATCGCCTCTCGGGTCACCTCGTCCATGCCGGGGGCGGGGGCTTCCTCGATGACTTTCTGGTGGCGGCGCTGGAGCGAGCAATCGCGCTCGAACAGGTGGACGACATTGCCGTGGGTATCGCCGAACACCTGCACCTCGATATGGCGCGGGCTCAGAATATACTTCTCGATCAGCACGCGATCGTCGCCGAACGACGCGGCGGCCTCGCGCTGGCACGACAGCAGCGCGTCGGCAAAGTCCGCCGCCGCGTCGACCCGCCGCATGCCCTTGCCGCCGCCGCCGGCGACCGCCTTGATCAGCACCGGATAACCGATCTTGTCGGCCTCGGCCTGGAGGTGTGCCGGGTCCTGGTTCGCGCCGAGATAGCCCGGCGTGACGGGGACGCCGGCGGCGATCATGCGTTCCTTGGCGGCGTCCTTCAGCCCCATCGCGCGGATGCTGTCGGGCCGCGGGCCGACCCAGATCAGCCCGGCATCGATCACGCTTTGCGCGAAATCGGCATTTTCCGACAGAAAGCCATAGCCGGGGTGGATCGCCTCGGCACCGGTAGCCACGGCGGCGGCGATGATCTTCTCGCCGACGAGATAGGATTCGCGCGCCGGGGAGCGGCCGATATGCACCGCCTCGTCGGCCTGGCGCACGTGCAGTGCCTTGGCATCGGCATCGGAATAGACCGCGACGGTGCGGATCCCCATCGTCCGCGCGGTGCGGATGATGCGGCAGGCGATCTCGCCGCGATTGGCGATGAGGACGGACTGGATCATATTCCCAACATCTCGTTCATTTGGCGCCATTTCACGAAAGCTGGAAACGGGTCGCCATGGAGGAACGCTACCGCGACATCGGCGGCGTCTTTCAAAAGGAACCACTCATCATGCTTTAAAGTGATCGAGCCAGCGCCCGTGTTGAGTTTGGCGCCGTCCTTGTATTTTGGAATCGGAGTATTTTGATAAGCGCGATGATGAGCCAACGGAGAAACGCTCCGGTGCTCGATGAGGCACCACGGCCTGCTCCCTGCGATTTGAATGTAGTTTCCGTCGTCGTCAGTGATCGAGACGAAAGAAGTCTCACCGTTTCGCAGGTTTAGGACCAACTCTTTAATGTCATGCTCGCTAGGGTCGAGCCGCGCTGCAAGCCTTTCACCCTCGACGATCATTTTGGCTGGTTGGGGCATGTCGTTCAGCAGCCCGTGGTGCGCGACGACCAGCTGAGGTTGGCGATCTTCCAGCTGCCGGCTTCGCGGACGAGCGAGAAATGGTCGACGCCGCAATGATGCACCTTGCCGTCGATCGCGAAGGTATAGGGCGACCACACCATCGCGATGTCACCGTCGATCTCTATCGCCGGGTCGGTGAGGCGTTCGTCATATTTCTCTGGGCCGGGTGCGAAGTGGCCGGTGAGCTCGGCGACGCTGATATGCGTGACGGTGCGCGTGCCGTCGGGCTTCTCGGTCGCGATCGTCGCGCTGCCGTCGGCGCGGAGATATTTTGCCATCGCCTGGCCGTCGCGCGTGGCGATCGCGGCGAGCAGGCCGCTGACCGGCGCCATCACGCCGGCTTCCTCGCTGCCGGGCGGGGGCAAGGCGGTGCCCCTCAGGATCGGCTGAACCGGGGTGATCTGCGCGGCGAGGAGGAGAAGTGAGAGGATCATCATTGTCCTTTCAGTTCCTCCCCGGAACGGGGAGGGGGACCATGCGAAGCATGGTGGAGGGGCTGGTCGGTCGATGCGTGTGCCACAATGTGCTCGATTGCGTCGGCCACGTCATCCAGGATAACCTTCGCGGGGATGCGAAGGACGTGGACGTTTTCCCGCGCGAGCCAAGCGTCACGCCGCGCGTCCCTTCCGGGCCGGTCGCCACGCCCATGCGCTTCGCCATCTACCTCGATGGCGAGGCGCGCGCTCGCACAATAGAAATCCAGAACATATTGTCCGGCGGGGTGCTGATGGCGAAACTTCAGTCCGACCGGCCGTTTACGCAGCATCTGCCACAGCAGGACTTCGGGCAGGCTCATCGTCTTGCGCAAGCGGCGTGCGCGCGCGACGGTCTGCATCGGCCCGGTGAGCGTCCGACCAGCCCCTCCACCATGCTTCGCATGGTCCCCCTCCCCGTTCCGGGGAGGAACTTCAGGTTGTACCCCGCTCACATCCGGAACACGCCGAACGCCGGGCGTTCGGGGATCGGGGCGTTGAGCGTGGCTGCGAAGGCCAGCCCCAGGACGTCGCGCGTCTGCGCCGGGTCGATGATGCCGTCGTCCCACAGCCGCGCGGTGGCGTGCCATGGGTTGCCCTCGTCCTCGTAGCGCTGGCGAATCGGGGCCTTGAACGCCTCGGCCTCTTCCTCGCACCAGCTGTCGGCATCGCGGTGGACGGTGGCGAGCACCGAGGCGGCCTGTTCGCCGCCCATCACGCTGATCCGGCTGTTGGGCCAGCTGAACAGGAAGCGCGGGGCGAAGGCCCGCCCGCACATGCCGTAATTGCCCGCGCCGAAGCTGCCGCCGATCAGCACGGTGATCTTGGGCACGGTCGCGGTGGCGACCGCGGTGACGAGCTTGGCGCCATGCTTGGCGATGCCTTCCGCCTCGTAGCGGCCGCCGACCATGAAGCCCGAGATGTTCTGCAGGAACAGCAGCGGGATGCGCCGCTGGCAGGCCAGCTCGATGAAGTGCGCGCCCTTCACGGCGCTCTCGCTGAACAGCACGCCGTTATTGGCGAGGATCGCCACCGGCAGCCCCCAGATATGCGCAAAGCCGCACACCAGGCTGGTGCCGTACAGCGCCTTGAACTCGTGGAACTCGCTGCCGTCGACGAGCCGCGCGATGACCTCGTGCACGTCGTACGGCGCGCGCACGTCCTGCGGGACGATGCCGTACAGCTCATCGGTCTCGAATTTCGGCGGGCGCGGCTCCTTGATGTTCACATCCGCCATGACCTGCGGCTGGAGCGTCGAGACGATGTCGCGGACGATCGTCAGCGCATGCTCGTCATTCTCGGCGACATGGTCGACCACGCCCGACTTGCGGCCATGCGTGTCGGCGCCGCCCAGTTCCTCGGCCGAGATCACCTCGCCGGTTGCGGCCTTGACCAGCGGCGGGCCGGCGAGGAAGATCGTGCCCTGGCCGCGCACGATGATCGTCTCGTCCGACATGGCGGGGACATAGGCGCCGCCGGCCGTGCAGCTACCCATCACACAGGCGATCTGCGGGATGCCCTTGGCCGACATATTGGCCTGGTTGAAGAAGATCCGCCCGAAATGGTCGCGGTCGGGGAACACCTCGGCCTGGTGCGGCAGGTTCGCCCCGCCCGAATCGACGAGGTAGATGCACGGCAGCAAATTGGCCTCGGCGATCTCCTGCGCGCGGAGATGCTTCTTGACCGTCAGCGGATAATAGGTGCCGCCTTTCACCGTCGCGTCGTTGCACACGATCATGCATTGCCGGCCCGAGACGCGGCCGATGCCGGTGATCACGCCGGCACCGGGCACCTCGCCGCCATACAGGTCGTTGGCGGCGAGCTGGCCGATTTCGAGGAACGGACTGCCGGGGTCGAGCAGCCGCTCGACGCGATCCCTGGGAAGAAGCTTGCCGCGCGCGGTATGTCGCTCGCGGCTCTTCTCATTCCCGCCCATCGCGGCCTGCGCGACATCGCCGCGCAGCTTGTTTGCCAGCGCGCGGTTGTGCGCGGCATTGGCGCGGAAGGTCTCGCTGTCGGGCGACAATCGGGTGTCGAGCACCGGGGCGCTCATGCGGGCATCCTTATCGTTTCAAACGTGCCTAGCGAGGCCCGGCGAGGAAGGGAAGCATCTGGCAAAGCGATGCACCGCGCTGTAGTCCCCGGCTCATACACCCATAGGAGAGTCTCCGCGATGAAGCGCCCGATGCTGTTTACCCTGTTGCTCGCCACCGCCCTGTCGACCCAGGCGTCGGTCGCCGGCCCGACCACGCCCAGGCTGCCCGGCGTCGATCCGGCCTTGATCGACAAAGCAGTCAAGCCGGGCGACGATTTCAACGGCTATGCCAGCGGGACATGGGCGGCAAACACCGAAATCCCCGCCGACCGTTCGAGCGTCGGGGTCGGCTACGACGTGTTCAAGGTCGCCGAAGCGCGCACCGCCGGGATCATCAAGGGCGCGGCCGACGGCAAGGCCGCGCCGGGCACCGATCCGCGCCGTATCGCCGACTATTACGCCGCCTTCGCCGACACCGCAGGGATCGACGCACGCGGCATGGCGCCGCTCGCCGGCGAACTCTCGGCGATCGCCGCGCTCAAGGACAAGGCGGCGCTGTCCGCCGCGCTGGGTGCCACGATGCGCGCCGATACCGACCCGCTCAACGCCAGCAACTTCCACACCGAGAATCTGTTCGGCCTGTTCGTCGCGCAGGACCTCAACCATCCGACCGTCACCATGCCGTATTTGATGCAGGGCGGCCTCGGCTTGCCCGATCGCGACTATTACCTCTCCGACAAGCCCGACATGGTCGAGCTGCGCACGGCCTATCGCGGCTATGTCGAGAAGCTGCTGACGCTGGCCGGGGTCGGCGACGCAGCCGCCCGTGCCGACCGGATCGTCGCGCTCGAGAACAAGATCGCCCGCGCGCATTACGACATCGTCGCCAGCCAGGACGCGCACAAGGCACAGAGCTGGTCGCGCGGGCAGTTCGCCAGCAAGGCGCCGGGGATCGACTGGAATGCCTATTGGGCCGCAGCCGGCTTGCCGCATCAGCAGCAGTTCAGCGTGTGGCAGCCCGAGGCGATCACCGGCCTGGCGGCGCTGGTTGCCAGCGAGCCGCTGCAAAGCTGGCAGGACTGGCTGACCTTCCACACCATCAACCAGGTGACCGCGGCGCTGCCCAAGACGATCGACCAGGCGGCGTTCGATTTCTACGGCCATACGCTGAACGGCACGCCGCAGCAGCAGCCGCGCGACAAGCGCGCGATCGCCGCGGTCAACGGCGCGCTCGGCGACGCGGTCGGCAAGATCTACGCCGGCAAATACTTCCCGGCCTCGTCCAAGCTCGAGATCCAGGGCATGGTGAAGAATATCGTCGCGTCGTTCGACCACCGTCTTGCCGGGCTGCGCTGGCTCGCCCCGGCGACCAAGGCCGAGGCGCGGCGCAAGCTCGAGGTGCTGATCGTCGGGGTCGGCTATCCCGAGACGTGGCGCAACTATGCGACGCTGGCGATCAAGGCCGACGACCCGGTCGGCAATCTCCAGCGCGCGCGGCTGTTCGAATATCGCCACCAGATCGCCAAGATCGGCAAGCCGGTCGATCGCCACGAATGGTGGATGACGCCGCAGACCGTCAACGCCGTCAACCTGCCGGTCCAGAACGCGCTCAACTTCCCCGCCGCAATCCTCGAGTCGCCCTATTTCGACGCGAAGTTCGACGCGGCGGCCAATTACGGCGCGATCGGCGCGGTGATCGGCCATGAGGTGAGCCACAGCTTCGACAATCTCGGCGCCGATTTCGATTCGACCGGGCGGCTGCACAATTGGTGGACCAAGGCCGATTTCAAGCATTTCGACGACGCCGGCAAGGCGCTGGTCGCGCAATATGATGCCTACGAAGCGCTGCCGGGCCTGCACCTCAACGGCACGCAGGAACTGGGCGAGAACATCGCCGATGTCGCCGGGCTGACCGCCGCCTATGAGGCCTATCACGCCTCGCTCGGCGGGCGGCCGGCGCCGGTGATCGACGGTATGACCGGCGATCAGCGCTTCTTCCTCGCCTTCGCGCAAAGCTGGCGCACCAAGATGCGCGACAAGGCGTTGCGCGGGCGCATCGCGACCGACGTCCACGCCCCGGCGATGTGGCGCGTGCAGACGGTGCGCAACCTCGATGCCTGGTACCAGGCTTTCGCGGTGAAGCCGGGGCAGAAGCTGTATCTGGCGCCCGACCAGCGCGTCCACATCTGGTGATATACCGGCCGCCGCGCATCGTGATGCGCGCGGCGGCCAAAGCAAGCTTTGCACCACATGACATTTCCTTGCGGCATGGATTGCCGGGCGCGTGGCATGGCGGCATAAATTGACCGATCGGCCTCATGACAGCTCCACCGCCCGCCCGCCCGACGCGACCCCGCCTCACGCATCTCGACCGGCTCGAGGCGGAGAGCATCCATATCATGCGCGAGGTCGTCGCCGAGGCGGAACGTCCGGTGATGCTCTATTCGGTCGGCAAGGATAGCGCGGTGATGCTGCATCTCGCGCGCAAGGCCTTCTATCCCGCGCCGCCGCCTTTCCCGTTGCTGCATGTCGACACGACGTGGAAGTTCAAGGCGATGTACGAGCTGCGCGACCACATGGCGCGCGAGGCGGGGATGGACCTGCTGGTCTACCGCAATCCAGAGGCCGAGGCGCGCTGCATCAACCCGTTCGATCACGGCTCGGCGCTGCACACCGACATGTGGAAGACCGAGGGGCTGAAACAGGCGCTCGACAAATATGGCTTCGACGCGGCGTTCGGCGGCGCGCGGCGCGACGAGGAAAAGAGCCGCGCCAAGGAGCGCGTCTTCTCGTTCCGCAGCGTCTCGCACCGCTGGGACCCGAAGAACCAGCGCCCCGAACTGTGGAACCTCTACAACGCGATGAAGGCGAAGGGCGAAAGCATCCGCGTCTTCCCGATCTCGAACTGGACCGAGCTCGACATCTGGCAATATATCCAGGCCGAGGCGATCCCGATCGTGCCGCTCTATTTCGCCGCGCCGCGCCCGACGGTCGAACGCGACGGGATGTTGTTGATGGTCGACGACGAGCGCTTTCCGCTGCGCGACGGCGAAGTGCCGGTCGAGCGCTCGATCCGCTTCCGCACGCTCGGCTGCTACCCGCTCACCGGAGCGGTCGAGAGCGAGGCCGACACGCTATCGGGGATCATCCAGGAAATGCTGCTGACGACGACGTCGGAGCGGCAGGGCCGGGCGATCGACCACGACCAGGCGGCGAGCATGGAGAAGAAGAAGCAGGAGGGGTATTTCTGATGACTGGCCCCGACGCCCCTGCTTCTTCTGCTCCCCTCCCGCTTGCGGGAGGGGCCGGGGGAGGGCTGTCGCTCACCTCACCCATGGCACCTGCGGATAACGCGAGCCCTCCCCCGACCCCTCCCGCAAGCGGGAGGGGAGATTATGTGCCCGAAGCGCTCATCGCGACCGACATCGACGGCTATCTCGCCGCGCATCGCGACAAGACCCTGCTGCGCTTCATCACCTGCGGTTCGGTCGATGACGGCAAATCGACGCTGATCGGGCGATTGCTGTACGATTCGAAGATGATCTTCGAGGATCAGCTGTCGGCGCTCGAGGCAGACAGCAAGCGGATCGGCACACAGGGCCAGGAGATCGATTTCGCGCTGCTCGTCGACGGCCTCGCCGCCGAGCGCGAGCAGGGCATCACGATCGACGTCGCCTATCGCTTCTTCGCCACCGAGAAACGCAAGTTCATCGTCGCCGATACGCCCGGCCACGAGCAGTACACGCGCAACATGGTCACCGGCGCCTCGACCGCCGATCTCGCCGTGATCCTGGTCGATGCGCGCAAAGGCGTGCTGACGCAGACGCGGCGCCATACCTTCCTCGCGCACCTGCTCGGCATCCGCCATATCGTGCTGGCGGTGAACAAGATGGATCTGGTCGGCTACGACCAGGCGGTCTTCGACCGTATCCGGCTGACCTATCGCGCCTTTGCCAGCGATCTCGGCATCACCGATTCCCTCGCGCTGCCGATCTCGGGCTTCAAGGGCGACAATGTCGCGACGCCGAGCGAGCACATGCCGTGGTACAGCGGGCCGACGCTGATCGAGCATCTCGAACAGGTCACGGTCGACGCCGATGCCGACGCCGCGCGGCCGTTCCGCCTGCCGGTGCAATGGGTCAACCGGCCCGATCTCGATTTCCGCGGCTTCGCCGGGTTGATCGCCAGCGGCACGGTGCGGCCCGGCGATCCGGTCCGCGTGCTGCCGTCGGGCCGCACGTCACGCGTCGCGCGGATCGTCACCGCCGGCGGTGACCTCGACGTGGCCGTGGCGGGGCAGGCGGTGACGCTGACGCTCGCCGATGAGGTCGATTGCAGCCGGGGCGACGTGATCGCCGCGGCCGAGGCGCCGCCTGAGGTGGCCGACCAGTTCGAGGCGACGCTCGTCTGGATGGCCGACGAGCCGCTGCTGCCTGGCCGACCTTATTGGCTCAAGCTCGGCACGCAGCGCGCCACCGCGACGATCCAGCCGCCGAAATACCAGATCAACGTCAACACGATGGAGCAGCTTGCCGCCAAGACTCTCGAACTCAACGGCATCGGCGTGGCGACCATCGCGACCGACAAGCCGCTCGTCTTCGAGCCCTATGTCGACAATCGCACGCTTGGCGGCTTCATTCTGGTCGACAAGCTGACCAATGCGACGGTTGCGGCGGGCATGCTCAACTTCTCGCTACGGCGCGCGCAGAACGTCCATTGGCAGGCACTCGACGTCAGCCGTGAAAAGCATGCCGACCTCAAGAACCAGAAGCCGGGGGTACTGTGGTTCACCGGCCTGTCGGGCGCGGGCAAGTCGACCATCGCCAATCTCGTCGAGAAGCGGCTGGTGGTGATGAACCGCCACACCTTCCTGCTCGACGGCGACAATGTGCGCCACGGGCTCAACCGCGACCTCGGCTTCACCGATGCCGACCGCGTCGAGAATATCCGCCGCGTCGGCGAGGTCGCCAAGCTGATGACCGATGCCGGGCTGATCGTGATAACCGCGTTCATCTCGCCGTTCCGCGCCGAGCGCGACATGGTCCGCGCGATGATGGCGCCGGGCGAGTTCGTCGAGATTCATATCGACACGCCGCTGGCCGAAGCCGAACGGCGCGACGTAAAGGGGCTCTACGCCAAGGCGCGCGAGGGCAAGCTCAAGAACTTCACCGGGATCGATTCGCCTTACGAGGCACCGGCTGACCCCGACATCCGCATCGACACCACCGCGATGACCCCCGAGCAGGCGGCAGCGCTGATCGTCGACCGGTTGTTGCTGGGGGTCTGACGCGACGATACAACGCAGTTTAAGGACTTAACCGCAGCAACCTGACAAGGATGCGCCGTGCAACGATTCTTCTTCCATGTCGTGAACGACACATCGACGACGATGGATGAAGATGGCACCGCGCTGTCTGACCTGGCGGCGGCGTGCAAGGAGGCCCGCAAGATCCTTGGCGCGATCATTGCCGATGAATTGCGCGAAGGTTCGGACCTCTTGCATCTTACCATCATGATCGAAGACGCGCATGGTCAACGTGTCGGCAAGGTGGCGACGGTGACGCGAATAACGACCGAGACCGGTTCGCTCCCCGATTGAGCCAACGGAACCGGGCCCGTTGGTTTGGCGCGACGCTTGTGGCGATGGCTGCCCAATGACACTGCCAGGAAAAGCGGCGTGGATAATTTCTCCTGTATCGGGCCGCGCGTTGCGTCTCCGATTCGGCGTTGCTGTGCAGCGGCCTGGCGAGCGTGTCGCTTATCCAGCCTATGATATGGTGGTCGACGACGGCTTCCGCAATTGTCGCAAGCCGCCGCCCGCGAACGTGCCTGACCCGATAAATGCTGCTGCTTCGGCGCTATCCAACGTGCGAGACCATAAGCGAGTCGCGGTGGCGGAGATCCATTGGGCACGAGAAGTCCATTTACCGCGGCGAAACGATGATGAGCCTATGCGATCGAGATGCTCCTGCTCGCCATTCCCTTGCTGGTGATGCTCAATGCCTGGACCATCCTGCGATTCTGGCAGGACAAGCAGCGTGCCATCGCCGGCGACCGACGCATTCCCGAGGCCGACCTGCTGGGATTGGCGTTGATCGGTGGTTCGCCAGGCGCGTTGCTCGCGCGGCGATGGTTCCGGCACAAGACTCGCAAGGAACCCTTTTCCACCCGGTTGTTGCTCATCGTCGCGGTTCAGATCGGGGCGATGCTCGGGTTCGTCGCCTTCGCATTTCGCCGCTGACTACAGGTGACGAGGCTGCGGCGGTCGATGTGCCGCAAGCCATGAACATGCGCGCCCGGGGGGAAAGCCGATGCCATGCGCACGCCGGCTGCGCCGAATTTTCGCGCATCCGGCACTGGTCTTTCGCGGCTCGTTCAGATTAGGTCGAGCAACGGGGTGGCAGACAGTCGAAACAACCCGGGATGATGGCAAGTATGAAACGCGACCACAGGACGATACGGGGCAAGGCCGGGCTGGTGCGCGGGACAGCGTTGCTGGCGCTGGGCGGGCTGGCGCTCGGCCCGGCGCTCGGCGCCGCGCCGCGGCCAGTCGGGCAGACCGTCGCGCCGGTCGCGCCGCGACCCACGACGACCGCTTCGGCCCCGGCGAGCGTCGTCCCGGCCGCACAGCCGGTTACGCCGTTGCCGGTGCTGACCCCGGTCCAGGGGGCGCAGCTTCGCGCGCTGCTCGCCGTCGACGAGCTGGCGCAGGGGCTGCGCCTGGCGCCGCCGGCTGCCGCCGCGCCGCTGGAAGGGGATGCACTGGTCCGCGCTGCGCTCGACCACGCTCGCGCGGTACATGCCGGGCGGCTCGCCACGGCAGATTTCGATCATGATTGGGGCCTGCGACCGCTGCCGTTCGATCCGCTGCCGGGCTTCGCCGAGGCGGTGCGGCGCGACCGGCTGGCGGCGTGGATCGCTGCGCTACCGCCGCCCTATGCCGGTTATGACGGACTGGTGCAGGGACTTTCCGGGTACCGCGCTATCGCCGCAGCCGGCGGTTGGCCGGTGCTCGACGCCGGTCCCGACATGGCGCTCGGCGCGAGCGGCCCGCGCGTGCTGGCACTGCGCCAGCGGCTCGCGGTCGAGGACAAGGACGTCGTCGCGACCGGCGACCAGTTCGATGCCGAGCTCGTCGCTGCGGTAAAGCGTGCGCAGGGTCGCTACGGCCTCAATCCGGCGGGCGTCGTCTCGAAGCAGACGCTCGCCGCGCTCAACGTGTCGGCGGACGACCGCGTGCGCCAGATCATGGCCAATCTCGAGCGCTGGCGCTGGCTGCCGCCGACGCTGCCGCGCGACCGCATCCAGGTGAACATTGCCGCCGCGGTGATGACGGTGTTCGACGGCGACGTTCCCGTCCTGTCGATGCGCGCCGTGACCGGGCGGCCCGGCCATGAGACGCCGATGCTGTCCTCGACGATCAACAGCATCGTGCTCAACCCGCCATGGAATGTGCCCGATTCGATCGCGGCGAAGGAATTGTGGCCGAAGGAACGCAAGAGCCCCGGCTATCTCAAGCGCAACGGCTTCGTCGTGATCGGCGGCACGCGGCTGCAACAGTCGGCGGGCACCAAGAGCGCGCTTGGCCGCTACAAGTTCGATTTCGACAATCCCTATTCGGTCTATCTGCACGACACCCCGTCGCGCGCGAAGTTCGACAGTTTCAGCCGCCTCGCCAGCCACGGTTGCGTACGGTTGCAGAAGCCGGCAGATCTGGCCGAACTGATGCTGCGCGGCGATCCGAAATGGCCCGCGGAGGTGATCGCCGCGGCGGTGGCGACGGGCAAGACGCAGCGTGTCGCGCTGACCAAGCCGGTGCAGGTCTACCTGCTCTACTGGACGGCGTTCGCCAGCGCGGATGGCCAGATGAATTTCCGCGGCGACCCCTATGGCTGGGACCGGACACTGGCGAGCAAGATCGAGGCGCGCTCGGGCGGGCTGGTGCTGCCCGATCTCGAGCGGCTCGTGAAGGGAGCATGACCATGATCCGTACGAAAACGACTGCTGTCGCCGCCTCGGTGCTGGCGCTCACGATGCTGGCCGGTTGTGACCGCGCCAGCCCGGCGCCGCAGCCCGAGGCGAGCGATAACGCGCTTCCCGCCGACGCGGCGACGTCCGTCGATGCCAACGTGGACGCCAACGCCGCAGTGAATCTGGCCGAACCCGCGCCGCTACCGCCGCCGGGCACGAGCGCCGCGTCGGCCGAAGCAAGCGCTGCCGACGTCGCCCCGCGCGAGGCTCCGCCGACGCCCGACACGCAGACCCTCGACGACGCCGACGCGACCGGCATGACCGCCCGCATCCACCGCGAAGAACTGGTGACCAACACGACGCCGTAAGCCCGGTGATTCGCGCCGTTGGCGCTCACCGATCGGCCGCCTAGGGGAAGCTACGCATGACACCGCAGCAACCGGTGGGCTAACCGCAGGCAGGTCGATCGATCGGGCAGGGGGAACAGCGTGGGAGTGTCGCCGCCGGCGAAGGATATGGGTCCGGCGTCGGCGCGTCGGCCGATCTATCGCATCGAGGGGTTGACCAAGACCTATGGTGAGGGCGCGAGCGCGGTGCATGCCTTGCGCGGGGTCGATCTGAGCGTCGACGAAGGCGCGATGGTCGTGCTGCTCGGTCCGTCCGGCTCGGGCAAGTCGACCCTGCTCAATATCCTCGGCGGGCTCGACACGGCGACCTCGGGTCATGCCTGGTTCCACGATCGCGACGTTACCGCGCTCGATGACGCCGCGCTGACCGAATATCGCCGGCGCAGCGTCGGGTTCGTCTTCCAGTTCTACAATCTCGTCGCCTCGCTCACCGCGCGTGAGAATGTTTCGTTGATCACCGAGATTTCCGACCATCCGATGGACCCCGCCGAGGCGCTCGCGCTGGTCGGGCTGGACGCGCGGCTCGACCATTTTCCGGCGCAGCTGTCGGGCGGCGAGCAGCAGCGCGTCGCGATCGCGCGCGCCATCGCCAAGCGGCCCGAGGTGCTGCTGTGCGACGAGCCGACCGGCGCGCTCGACAGCCAGACCGGCACGCGCGTGCTGGCGGCGCTCGACCAGGTCAATCGCGAGCTCGGCACCACCACCTTCGTCATTACCCACAATGCCGTGATCGCCGACATTGCCGACGAGGTGCTGCTGTTCGGCGATGGCCGCCTCATCGGACGGCGCCACAATGCCAGCCGCGCCGCGCCGATGGGGTTGCGCTGGTGATGCGGCTGCGTTCGACGATGACGGTCAAGCTGTTCCGCGACTTCTGGCGCCTGCGCAGCCAGGCCGTAGCCATCGCACTGGTGATCGCCGCCGGCGTCGGCACGATGATCATGGCGGTCGGGCTGATCAGTTCGCTCGCGGCGACGCGCGACAGCTATTACGACCAGACGCGCTTCGCCGACATTTTCGCGCCGCTGGTGCGCGCGCCCGAGATGCTGATGGCCAAGGTCCGCCTGCTCCCCGGGGTCGCGGCGGCCGACAGCCGGATCACGACGCGCGCGACGCTCGACGTGAAGCAGGTCGCCGAGCCGGTCACCGCGCGCGTCCATTCGCTGCCGCCGGCGCGGGCGTCGGCACTCAATCAGCTCGTGCTGCGCGCCGGGCGCCTGCCCGACCCGCGCCACGCCGAGGAAGTCGTTGCCAACGCGGCGTTCGTGACCGCGACCGGACTCGTCCCCGGCGACCGGATCGGCGCAGTGCTCTACGGCAAGCGGGTCGAGCTGCGGCTGGTCGGTGCGGTGCTCTCGCCCGAATATATCTATGCGCTGACCCCGGGGCAGATCTTTCCCGACAACCGGCGTTCGGCGATCCTGTGGATGGGGCGTGAGCCGCTCGCCGCCGCGCTCGACCTCAACCAGGCGTTCAACGACGTGCTGGTCCGCCTCGCGCCGGGCGAACGGCCGCCGGAAGCCGAGCGCCGCCTCGACCTGCTGCTCGCGCCCTATGGCGGCGTCGGCGCCTATCCGCGCGACCAGCAGATCTCGCATCGCTTTGTCGTCGACGAAATCAGCCAACTGACGACGATGGCGACGCTGATGCCGCCGGTCTTCCTGCTCGTCGCGGCCTTCCTGCTCAACATCGTGCTCGCGCGGCTCGTCGATACCGAGCGCGAGGTGATCGGCCTGCTCAAGGCGTTCGGCTTCCCGGTCCGCGCGATCATGTTGCATTATGTCCAGCTCGCGGTGCTACTCGCGCTCGGCGGACTGGCGCTGGGCATCGCGCTCGGCGGGTGGCTCGGGCGCGGGATGGCGGGGCTCTACCAGAACTTCTTCTCCTTCCCGTTCCTCGCCTTCCGGATCGACACCAATGCCTATTTGCTGGCGGCAGCGGCGACGCTCGTGCCGGTGATGCTCGGCGCGGCGACCGCGGTGTGGCGCGCGGCGCGGCTGTCGCCGGCCGATGCGATGCGGCCGGAGGCGCCGCCCGATTATTCGGGCCATGCCGTGACCAACCTCGCCGCCGCGCTCGGCCCCGACGAACCGAGCCGGATCATCCTGCGCGGCCTGATGCGCCGGCCGCTGCGCTCGGCTCTGACCGTCATCGGGCTGGCGGCGGCGCTGATGCTGCTGGTCGCGTCGCAGAGCCCGATGGGCAGCATCGGCCGGATGATCGACCTCGGTTTCGGCATTGCCGACACCTCGGATCTCGCCATCACCTTCGCCGAGCCGCGCGACGCCCGCGCGCTGCATGAACTCGAGCGGATCCCCGGCGTGCTGCGGGTCCAGCCATTTCGCGCGGCCGGCGCGCGGATCCGCTCGGGCCACCACGAGGTGCGCGACGGCCTGTCGGGCGTCGCGCCCGGCGGCACGTTGTCGCGGACGGTCGACATCCTCGGCCAGACGTCGGATCCGCCGCCCGCCGGGGTGGTCATCACCGGCCGGATGGCGCGCCAGCTCCATGTCGGCGTCGGCGACACGATCGAGGCCGCCGTCACCGAAGGCGAGCGTCCGGTGCTGCACCTGCCGGTCGCGGCCGTGCTCGACAGCCCGTTCGGCGGTGCGGCTACGCTCGACCGTGCCGTGCTCGACCGGCTGCTGCGCGAGGGCGATACCTTGTCGGGGGCCTATCTCCAGGTCGATGCCCGCGCGTTGCCCGGCGTCTATGCCCGGCTCAAGGTCAGCCCGATGGTCGCCGCCGTCACCGTCCGTGCGGCGACGCTCCAGACGATGAGCGACACGATCGAGCAGAATTTCAACATCCAGACCTTCTTCTATACCGGACTGGCGATGCTGGTGGTGGTCGGCGTGGTCTACAACAGCGCCCGCATCAGCCTGTCGGAGCGCGCGCGCGATCTCGCCTCGCTACGCGTGCTCGGCTTCCGTCGCGGCGAGGTGGCCTTCGTGCTGCTCGGCGAGCAGGCGCTGCTCGTGCTGCTGGCGCTGCCGCTCGGCATCTGGGCCGGGATCGAGCTGTGGCGCTTCCTCATCGGCAAGTTCAGTACCGATATCTTCACCATTCCCTTCTTCATCGACCCGCGCGTGCCGGCGCAGGGCGTACTCGTCGTGGTGGTCGCCGCTGCGGGGACCGCGTTGCTCATTCGCCGTCGCGTCGATCGGCTCGACCTCGTCCGCTCGCTCAAGACCAGGGAATGACCATGGCAGCCAAGCTCATCACCGGTCCCCGGATCATCGTCGTGCTGATCGTGCTGGTTGTCGGCACCGCGCTGTTCTTCGCGACCCGCAAGGCCCCGGTCGAGGTCGAGGCGAGCAAGGTCACGCGCGGACCGATCACCGTCACGATCGACGATCTCGCCGAGACGCGGGTGCGCGACCTCTACACCGTCTCCGCCCCGATCACCGGCGAACTACTGCGCGTACCGCTCAAGCCGGGCGCGCGGGTGGTCGCCGGCACGACGCTGCTGGCGCGGATCCAGCCGGCCGAGCCCGGCGCGCTCGATGCGCGCGCGCTGGCGCAGATCGAGGGCAATGTCCGTGCGCTGGAGGCGCAGGCCGCGGCGGCGCGCGCGCAGGTCGCCGATGCGCTGGCGGCGCTTACCCTGGCCGATCGCCAGCTCGCGAGAACCGCGGCGTTACGCGAGCGCGGCTTCGCGACGCAGGCCGCGCTCGACGTGGCGCGCGCCGCGCGGGATCGCGGGCGGGCGGCGGTCGGTGCCGCACGCCAGGCCGAAACTGCCGCGCGCGAAAGCGTCGCCGCGGCGCGCGCCGGGCTGATCGTGCCGGGCACGCGCGCTGGCGGGCGCGGTGTCGTCGACGTGCGCTCGCCGGTCTCGGGCACCGTGCTGGCCGTGCCGCAGGAAAGTATGCGCGTGGTGGTCGCGGGAACGCCCCTGGTCGCGGTCGGCGACCCGGCGCGGCTCGAGATGGTCACCGACCTGCTCTCCGCCGACGCGGTACAGGTCCGCCCCAGTGCCGCGGTGTCGGTTGAGGATTGGGGCGGCGACCGGCCGCTCAAGGGGCGCGTGCGGCTGGTCGAGCCCAATGGCTTCCTCAAGGTCTCGGCGCTCGGCGTCGAGGAGCAGCGCGTCAACGTCGTCATCGACTTCGCCGAGCCGCCGGCGGCATGGGCGCGGCTCGGCAACGGCTTTCGCGCGACGGTGCGGATCGCGATATGGTCGGCGCGCGACACGGTGCTGGTCCCGATCAGCGCGCTGTTCCGCTACGGCAACGACTGGCAGGTGTTCCGCATCGTCGGCGGCAAGGCGCAGGCTGCCACCGTGTCGATCGGCCGGATGAACGCCGATGTCGCGCAGGTGCTGGGCGGGCTCGCGCCGGGCGATCAGGTGATTCTCCATCCCGGTGACAGGGTTGGCGACGGCGCGAAGGTGCGGATTACGCGCGAACGGAAGCCGTCGACGCCGCTCCTTGCGCGACGAAAGCGATGAATCGGGCGCCGCCAGTCTATAATGACAGTGAGCCCCACGCTCCTGCTAGCCCCGCACGGCGGAACCGATGTGCGATCGGCGAGTTGATAGGTGCGCTTGGCTTGGTGTCGAAGTATTAAGGACCCTGAGCGTGGCCCGTATCATTGTTGCCGAAGATGACGAGATCATATCCGAGCTGCTCCAGGAAGCTTTGATTCGGGCCGGGCATGGCGTGGGCGTTCTCGCCGACGGCACTGAGGCGCTGCGCGTGATCCGGGCGCGCAAGCCCGACCTCGTGATTCTGGACTGCAACTTGCCCGGTCTTTCCGGCGTGCTGATCCTTCAGGAGCTACGCAAGAGCCAGAAGACCTGGGGGCTGCCGGTTCTGATGCTCACGGGTCGTCGCAGCGAGGCCGATGTCGCGCTCGCCATGTTCGCCGGCGCCGACGAATATATGAAGAAGCCCTGCGATCCGGAGGAAGTCGTTTTCCGGATCGAGGAAATGCTGGCCAAGAAGGCCAGTGCCGCTCCCGCACGCTACGCGCGCTAGCAAGGCGCGCTGGATTTCGGGCATCGGCTTCAGTAAGGTTCTGTAATAAAGCAGGTGTCTCAAGGAGGCCCGGTTCCGGCGTGGCTTCGGTCAGCCGACATCAGCCAGGCGCCGTGTTACAGTACGCGCCGCAGGTCATTGTTGTGCAGCACGGCGGCGACGCGGCGCACCAGTTCCTCGGATTCGAACGGTTTCACGAGAAAGTCGTTCGCGCCCGCGAACATGGCATCGTCATGGGCCTGCTCGGTGCGTGACCCGGTCAGCATGAGGATGGGCATCAGGTAGGTCTTCGATTGCGCGCGGATGCGCCGCAGGATGTCGATCCCCGACATGCTGGGCAGCGCGCAATCGAGGATCGCCAGGTCGGGCCGCTTGAACAGGATGGTGTCGCACGCAAGCGCGCCATTGGCGATGACACCGACGAGGTGGCCGGCTTCGGTCAGGATTTCCCGAACCCTTTCGCCGACAAGGTCGTCGTCTTCGACATAGATGATGCGTGCCACGTGTGGAGTCCCTGTCGTACGGAGAGGTTAGCGCATCGCGCTGAAAGGCTGCTCCCGGTTTTCAGCAAGAACGATGCGACAATGAATATCCGGCGCAGCGAGACCGATTTCGACTCGACGCCCTTCGGGTCAACGCGCGAGGACTGCGCTGAGCCCCATGCGATAATATTTGCGCTGCCGTATCCGCTCGCCCGTCGAGCGCCCGCCGACATGGCGTCCACATCCGCTGCTGACGGATAGCGTGACGATCGATCAAGCCGCGCAATGGAGCGCTTCGGACACGTGCCTGAGCAGCGCTAGCCGATCCGCTTCGGCCCCCTGACGCATTTCGTTTTCCAATCCTGAAGCGACATCGCCCAGCGCCGCCTCGCCGAACATGCCGGCGGTGCCGGCAAGCTTGTGCAGCATCGACCCGATCTCACCGAATTCCTCGTCGGTGCATGTCGCTCGTGCGATCAGTCTTTCCAGGGCAACAAGCGTCTCCCCCTTGCGCGCATCATATTTGTCGCGGAGCGCCTTGGAAGGTCCACGGACGACAGCGGGCACGTCGGCGTGCGGCGGCGCTTCCGTGACCCAGTCGGAGAGCACCGCTGCCAGATCGCGGAGCCGCACCGGCTTCGCAAGGTGCGCCTGCATTCCCGCGGCGAGACACGCCTTCCAGTCATCGGCGAAGGCGTTTGCGGTCAGTGCGACGATCGGGAGCGCCGTTGCGTCATAGCCAGCCGCGCGAATCCGCCGCGTCGCTTCCAGCCCGTCGACGACAGGCATTTGCATGTCCATCAGTACGAGTTGGTATGGCTCACCGCTCGCCGCAGCCTCGGCCACCATTTCAATGGCGTGCTGGCCGTTGTCGGCAATGTCCACGTCCATGCCGGCGCGCGCGGCCATCGTGCGCATCAGTTCCTGGTTGATGTCATGGTCCTCGGCAATCAGCACCCGCGGTGCCGTGCCCTTTTCGAGGCGAACTGGCGGAGTTTCGCTCTCTTCGATTTCAGCCACGGCGGGCATGTTGAGCCCGCTGACGAAGGGCAGGCGCAGCGTGAAGGTCGTGCCTATGTCGACTTCGCTTTCGACCGTCAGTGTGCCGTGCATCAACTTGGTCAGGTCGCTGCTGATCGACAGGCCCAGTCCCGTTCCGCCATATTTGCGGGCGATCGAGCTGTCCGACTGGGCGAATTGCTGGAAGATCAATTCGAGGCGATCGGCGGGAATCCCGATGCCGGAGTCGGTTACGTCGATCCGCATCGTGGCGCCCGTGTCGGGATCGAGCATCGCGTTCACGTGGACGCTGCCGCGCTCGGTGAACTTCAGCGCGTTGCCGAGCAGATTGAGCAAGATCTGCCGGACCCGCAGATGATCGCCGACGATCACATTGGGCAAATGCGGGTCGACCTTGAGGGTGAGCGCCACGCCCTTGGCGCTGGCCACCGGCTCCATGAGCTTGATGCAGCCGTTGAGCTTGTGGCGTAGGTCGAATGGTTCGCTGGCAATTCCCATCTTGCCCGATTCGATTTTCGAGATGTCGAGGATGTCGTTCAACAGCCGCATCATCGCCCGCCCGGAATCGGCAATCAACTGGGTATAGCGATGCTGGTCTTCGGTTTGCTCGCTCTCGAGCAGCAATTCGGTGAAACCCATCACCCCGTTCATCGGCGTACGGATCTCGTGGCTCATATTCGCGAGGAATTCCGCCTTGCCGGCGGCGGCCACCTCGGCGCGGACGCGCGCCTCCTGAAGCGCCAGCTCCAGATTTTTGCGATCCGTGATGTCGCGGATCGACGTAATCACCTCCTTGGGGACACCCGTCGCGACGTCGCGCACCAGGCCCGAATTTGCTTCGAGCCAGACATAGTCGCCGGGCCGGTCGACCCGCTCGGAGCGGTATGCCACGACAATGCGTTCGTTCTGACCGGACGTCAGGGTGGCAAACGCATCCAGCACCGACTGTTCGTCATCCGGGTGGAATCGCGCGAGCATGTGATGTCCCACCAGATTCTTCGGATCGACGCCCAGCACGTCGCGGCTCGATGGCGACGCGTAGATGCAACGGCCGATCAGGTCGAGGTGCAGGATGGCGTCGGTCGCATGCGCGGCGAGCAGCGAAAGCTGCGCGTCGCGCTCGGCCAGTTTGCTTTCGGCGTGTTTGCGATCCGTAATATCGAGCGTGACGCCGATAAAGCCGAGCAAATCGCCATTGGCGGCCAGTTCCGGCCCACCGAGGACATCGACCCAGGTGCAATGGCCATCGGGGTGAAGCCAGCGATATTCGTCGCGATAGGTATCGCGGTGGATCACGGCCTCTGCCCATGTCCACGCTACGCGACCAACGTCGTCCGGGTGCACTGCGGTGCCCCAGCCGCCACCAAGGGCTTGTGCCGCGGTCAGGCCCGACATGCGCAGCCACATCGGATTGACATAGGTGCACTTGCCATTTGCGTCGGAGCGGAAGATGCCGGCCGGCGCAAGGTTCGCCAGCGCCTCGAAACGGCGCTCGCTCTCGATCAAGGCATCATTGGCGCGGTGCTGCTCACTGACATCGATCGCGACACCGATGAATCCGGCAATGTTGCCGCCATCCTCGACCTCGGGCGCACACATCAAATCGATCCAGCGCGTGCTTTCTCCGGTACGATGAAAACGGAATTTTTCGCGGAAGCGCTTGCCGTTGCCGATTGCCACCATCCACCGCGCATGGACCGGAGCCCGGTCGTCCACATGGATCGCGTCGACCCAGCCTGCGCCCAGTGCTGACGCCGCATCAAGCCCCGAGATATCGAGCCACGCGTCGTTGACATAGGTGGAGAACCCAAACGGATCGGTGCGGAAGATGCCCGCGGGCGACAGCCCGGCAAGAGCGCCGAAGCGCTGCTCGCTATCGCGCAACGCATCGACCGCCTCGCGCAGGCTGGTGATGTCGGTATGCGTTCCGATCATCCGCCTGGCGCCGGTTTCGGGGTGCACCGTAGCCACCGCCAAGGCACGGGTCCACCGCCAGCCGTCGTCCGCGCCGCGGATCCGGTATTCAAGTTCGACCTTTCCAAGCTGCCCCAGCGCGCAGGCGTCGAATTGCGCGAGCACATGATCGCGCTCGTCGGGATGGAGGCGATCGGTGAGCCATCTTTGCGGGCGCACGACGCTGCCATCGGGATATGCGAACATCGTTCGCCAGGTCGATGATACAAAGGTCTGACCAGTTTCGAGGTCGATGTCGAACACACCCATGTCGGCGCTTTCGATGGCGAATTTCCATCGCCGCTCGGCGTCTGCGAGCGCGGCGGTCATCCGCCGGCTTGCGGTCACGTCACGCAGGATCGCGGTGATGCGACCCTCGCCGGCCTCGTTATCCCAGCGATTGAACTGCACGTCGACGAACAATTCGCCGCCATCCGGTCGATCGATCCGCGCGATCCCCTGCGGAAGACCGGAGGGTCCAGGCTGTCCGTCGGCTTCCGACATGAGGGTGCGGATGTCGATGCCGAGCAGTTCCTGTTCGGATCGGTCGAAAATCTCGACCGCGGTCCTGTTCGCGGAGATCGCGCGCGCATCGACGTCAAGCAGGAGGATTGCGGCCATTGCCGTGTCGACGATCGAACGGTTCTCGAGTTCGCGCGCGACAACCTCACGCGTCTTGAGCTGGACCTGGCGGTGAATGTAAGCGGCGCGGCGCGAATAGGAGAGCAAGAGAAAGCCGAATGCGAGCGTCAGCGCGATCCCGCCGAACAGGATCAGCAGGGGTTCGCTGGTACCGACACTGCCCTCGAACGCCGGCGTGCTCTTCCACACCACCGTCCAGCGCTGCTCCATCACCGGCAAGACATGCGTTACCGAATAGGCGGGCGCCCTTCTGCCAGCCGCTTCGGTGCTCGAGTAGATCATGTTTGCAGGCGCGGTGCCCGCACCGTCATAGACGGATATCTCAAGATCTGCCCCCTGGCTGGCGGTAAGCCCGGCCATGAATCGTCGTGCGACGAATGGCGCATAGATCCAGCCGCGAAAGGCGCCGCGCCGCTCGGCGACGGTGCGTAGCGGCTGTCCGAGCCGGTAGACCGGACGCAGCAGCAGGAATCCGGCGTTCTTGTTTGCATCCTGTACCAGGAAGATGCGCCTGGTGATGCTCGCCTTGCCGGAGTCGCGCGCCAGGATTGCCGCTTCGCGCCGGTTGGTTTCAAAGGCGATGTCGAGGCCGACCGCCTCGGTGTTGGCGGCGAGCGGCTCGATATAGGTGATCGCGAAGATGTCGCGCTTACCCGTGTCGGGGTGAAGCTTCAGATGGGAAACCCCATGGGCATCGGCGTGCGCCAGGAACTGCGCGACCTGCGATCGTTCGACCTGTTCGACATAGCCGATGCCGTTGATGCCGGGCAGCCTCGTGCCGATATCTAGAACGCCGATATAGGCCTTCCAGTCAGCGAGCGACACGTCGTCCGAAGCTTCGAACAGCGCCGCGCCGCCATCGAGGCTTTGGCGGTACGAATCGAGCCGGTGAAGCAGCGCCTGTTCATTGTCCGCCGCGACGGCTTCGAACGTGGCGAGATTGCGTTGATAGGTCGTGACGCTCGTGGTCTTCCAGGCGGCGAGCGTGGCGCCGATGAGTACGAACAGCCCGAGCACCATCGTCGCCGTAAGGGTCGCCACCGGCTCGTCCCGCCACGTTATCTTCGGCCGTCGCCAGGGGCTCAGCAGGGCAATCGGGACGACGATGACGATGCCCATCATGTCGCCGACCCACCAGGTCAGCCAGTTCTGGGGCGCGGCCGCCGGGAGCATCGCGCCGGCCGCGCTGAGCGTGGCAACCCCCACCGTCGCGGCGACGAGACAGGCCAGCGGTACCGAGATCAGCGCAAGCCATGCGATATCGCCGGGCCGCGCGATCGCGATCGGATTGGCGAAGCGGCGCCGGATCAGGCGGTGGGCGAGCACCGCCTGCAAGGTCGAGCCGATTGCGATGCCGGCAGCAATCAAGGCCGCGATGGCGTGAAACCCGGCGCCGTCGACAACATGACCGATCGCCGCGTTGACGACGAACGAGCCCAGCAGGACGCCGGGCCACAGATAGCGCCCGAAGATCAGCAAGCCAGCCAGCGCGAGACCCGAGGCGGGCCAGACCAGCGTGGCATAGCCAGGCGGCACAGCCAGGCGCAGCCCCAACCAGCCCACGACGGCATAGGCCAGCGCGAACAGCCCGATATGGGTTGCCCATACCAGCACCGCTTTGCGCACGGGCCTCGTGGCAGGGTCTCGTGTCCGGGACATCGCCTTGCGGCCCGTCAAGCCTGCGCCGGCGATCGCGCCGCGTCGTCCGGCCGGAAGGCGTCGCTCGACGGGCGCGCGTCCGGTTGTGTCGGCACGCGATCCCTGCGTCGTTCCAGCGCAAGCATCACCTGGCGGGCCAGATCCTCGAGGATTACGCGCTGATCTTGGGCGAGCTCGGCGTGCGGCTTGCTGTCGATGACGCAGAGGGTTCCCAGCCTGTGCCCTTCGCGGGTTTCGAGCGGGGTGCCGGCATAGAAGCGAATCGACGGGTCGTTCACGACGAAAGGGTTGTTCATGAAGCGAGCATCGCGGCTCGCATCGGGCACCACCATCGTTTCCTGCCCGCGGATCGCGTGCGCGCAAAAGGCGATCGACCGCGGAGATTCCTGGAGATCGAGCCCGACGCGTGCCTTGAACCATTGGCGGTTCTCGTCGATCAGCGAAATCAGCGCGATCGGGGCGTCAAGCGCCTCCGCGGCGGTACGCACGATCGCGTCGAATTCCGGCTCGCTCGGTGTGTCGAGCAAGCGATAGCCGCGGAGCGATTGCAGTCGTTCGGTTTCGTCCGCAGCGCTATTCATTCGTTTCACCTGCAAGAATCGGCCAGCCCGATGGCGGCAACGGGGCGGAAGTCGCTAGCGGGCGCTGGACATGTGCTCGACCGTCCGCCCCGATATCTTTCTTTGCCAGTATAGAGGATCGGTGGTTCGAGCGTGCGGATCGTACACCGCTATTCTCCATGACGTTGCCAGCCGGGCTTGAACAAGCTGCGTGACGAAGCCGCCCGACGCCGACGTGCCTTTTTTCACGCGGCAATCGATGGCGTGCGGCTTGCTACGGAACATTCCCGAGTTGGCCGAAGAGCTGCATCGGCGCATCGATCACGCCGGTTGGTATAGTAAAGAGTAGTAACGTGCTTGCGATCAAACAATCGGCGACACTGTTCCGGCGAATATCCGGCGACGCCGACGTCGCGGGGGAATTTCGAAACGATACCGTAACAAAAGGTCCACTGATCTTTGTTGCCTGCGGACTGCTGTCGCACAGCCCGACGGAGCGGCTGGCGCTGTGGATACGGTGCGCTTCAGGCGATTTCGAAGCCAGCGATGCCGAGCGGATCGTGCAGCAATGGTTTCACCCGGAAGACGGGGTGACTTTCACCAATCTTGCGGAACAGTCAGGAATCGATCGACGCGATGCCGCAGCCCGGACTGTGGAGCGGCGCTGAAGCGGGGTCTCGCCGCCGCGCCTCCTTCCTGATCGATGCGCCAATGCTGACGATCGTTCATTCTGGTTGATGGCGCGGGAGCCCACCAGCCTCGCTACGGTTCGGGGAGCGATTCCAGCCGCGCGCGAAACCCGACGGACGGTGTCTTCGCTTCGGGCTTCATCACCACGAACGACGATCCGCCGATCGTTGCGCTACGCGCTGTATTCCCGCGCCGGTGACGATGGCAACACGGTTTTCCAACGATATCGAATCTTCCTCATCAAGCGAAATTGCGGGTCAACGGTCAGGCCGGCGGCAACCGCCGTTCAGGCGCCTCCATGGCTCAGGTGCAACCCGATCCTGTCGATCTTGTCGATCTTGCCGGTCGCGGCCAGCGGCATGGCGGGCAGGCGGACTACCGCATCGGGGATCCACCACGACGCCGCGCGCGCCCGTAGCGGCGCAAGCAAGTCCCGGTCGGAAATCTCCTGGTCCCCGCGCAGTTCGACCAGCAGGATCGGCCGCTCGCCCCATCTGATGTCGCTGCTGCCGACCACCGCCGCGAAAGAGACCTGCGGCAGCGCGCGCACCACCGCGTCGATCTCGGCCGGGTTGATCCTTTCGCCGCCGGACTCGATCAGATCTTTCGAACGTCCGGTGATCATCAGATTGCCCTCCCGGTCGATCGGCGCGAATGTCGCGGCGCGCGACTGGCACGACATGGGGCTACGGTGCAGCCATTGCCCAGCGTCGATGCCCAGCGCTTCCTGCCGGTCAGTCGATCCCTGCTCCCGCTCGTCCGCACGACGTTCGCCGGCCATATCGGTCTCGAAATGCCGTATGCGACCGACACATTGTCGGCTGGCGAGCTGATCGAGATCCTCGCTGCCGGATACGGTCCGGTCGCGGGCGTCTTCGGGCTGCACCGTTACCACCATGTCGTGCAGGATGACGGGCGCTGCATATCGGCGCCAGCCATTGCCGCGACGGCCGCTGCGTTTCAGCGACTGATAGAGCGGATTCTGCCAAGATATTGAGCTGCTGCCCGTTTCCTTGGGTTCGCCGGCCTCGGCGACGCACTCCTCGGCATCTACGCGTCCGCCAACCTTCATCGCGACCGTCGCGATGATCTATCAGGTCGACGCGATGATGACCTTGCTCCTGGTCTTCGCTGATCGCCACCGGCTCGCTGCGCCAACCCGTCACCTCGGTGTGACCGGTTGGCGCCTGCGATCTTTGATTACTTCGGTGTCGCGAGGCCCAGCTTGGGGCGACCGGTGCTCTTGCGACCAAGGCCGATCTTCACCGCCATGGCCTTGCGACGTTCTGAATAGGCCGGCGCCGTCATCGGGTAATCGGCGGGCAGATTGTACCGCGCGCGATATTCGGCCGGGGTCAGGCCCTGCGTGGTGAGGTGGCGCTTGAGCACGCTGTAAGGCTTGCCGTCGATCATCGAGATGATCTTCGTGGGGTCGGCCAGGCTCTTGCGCGCCGTGACGGCCGGCACGAACGTCTCCTCTTCCGGCGCCGCCTCGCCGCCAAGCGACGCCAATGTTGTGTGAATCATGCTGATGACGTTTTTGATCTCGTCGATGCTGACATGATTATTCGCCACGAAGTTCGACGTGATCGTGCCCGTCAGGTCCAATAGTGTATCGTTCGTAGCCATGAGTAATCTCCGATCGCGACGTTTTGCTTTTGGGAATGGGTGGCAGATACCAACCATACGCTATTTTTCAATGCGCGTTTCACCAAAATCTGAAAAATAAGACCAGACGAATTCCCTTTCGGCAACCGAACGGGTCGAACCGGCGATTAACCGCACGGAGCGACGAAAATGTCGATGCGAAAAAGCCGCGTCTGGAAGCAGGGCCTTATTGGCGGATCGCCCCGGCGGCGCGCACATCGGCGATCGTCGGATAGCCGTTGACCGCCATCAGCAGGTCGGCCTCGGCTAGCAGGCACTTCAGCACATGCGCAGCACCTTCGGCACCGCCCAGCGCGAGGCCATAGGCATAGGGTCGCCCGACGCCGACCGCCGATGCGCCGAGCGCCAGCGCCTTGACGACGTCGCTCCCTGAACGGATGCCCGAATCGAACAATACCGGCGTCTTGCCCGATGCCGCGACCACGCCCGGTAGCATGTCGATCGCGGCGATACCGCCATTGGCCTGGCGCCCGCCATGGTTGGAACAATAGATGCCGTCGGCGCCCTCGGCGATCGCGCGGCGCGCATCGTCGGGGTGGCAGATGCCCTTGAGGATGATCGGCAGTTTCGTCATCGACCTGAGCCAGGCCATGTCGGCCCAGGTCAGCACCTTGCCGAAGGTTGCCGCCCAGGTGCCGATCGCGGTGGCGGGATCCTCCTCGGGCGGTTTGGCAAGCATCGCGCGAAATACGGGATCGCTGAAATAATTCATCAGCACCGCGCCGCGCAGTTGCGGGAAGTTGGCGGCGTTGAGGTCGCGTGGGCGCCAGCCCGTGACCCAGGTGTCGAGCGTCACGACGATCGCCTTGAACCCTGCCGCCTCGGCGCGGCCGACCAGGCTCTCGGCCAGCGCCTTGTCCTTGGGGGTGTAGAGCTGGAAGAAGCCGGGCATGTCGCCCAGCGTCGCTGCGACGGTTTCCAACGGGTCGTTCGACAAGGTCGAAGCGATGAGCGGTACGCGCGTCGTCACCGAGGCCTGCGCCGCCGCGAGATCGCCATGCCCGTCCTGCGTGCAGATGCCGTTGATGCCGACCGGCGCCATGAACAGCGGCGAGGGCAAGGGTAGGCCGAACAGCTCGATCGACAGGTCGCGTTTCGTGCAATCGACCATCATGCGCGGCGTCATGCCCCAGTGGCGGAAGGCCTCGGCATTGTGGCGCTGGGTGAATTCATCGCCACAGCCACCCTGCAGGTAAGACAGAACCGCCGGTGGCATCGCCGCGCTGGCACGCGCTTCGAGCAACGCGAAATCGACCGGCAGCTTGGGGATCGTGCCGCGCACGCCGGCGCCATAGATCTCGTTCTGGAAGTCGCCATAATGGGGCATCGCGCATTCTCTCCGTTTTGCCGCAGGGTGCGTCAGACGGGGCGGGGCGGCAAGGGGGGTCTGCCGGAGGGAGCTTGTGCTCCTGCGGAAGCAGAAGCCCAGGGCCACAAATGTCGCGCCTGCGATCCTGGGTTCCTGCGTGCGCAGGAACACGATTACTTGGTCTGCTTGCTTATTCGATCAATCCCACGGTGCGACCGGCGACCAAAGCGTGCCGAGATATTCGAGCAGCGCCCGCGCTCCCGACGACAGCCGCCCGCGCGGATGTACCGCATAGATGCCGACATCGGCCGATCCCTCCAGCGCCGGCAGCACGCGCACCAGGTCGCCGCGCGTCAGATGCTCGCCGACGTCCCATAACGAGCGCAGCGCGATGCCGACGCCCGACAGCACCAGCTCGCGCGCGACCTCGCTCGAATTGGTCCGCACATGGCTGGTGCCGTCGATCGTCACGTCGCCGTCCGGCCCCGTCAGGCGCCACGGCAACTGCCCGGCGGCGGCGAGCAGGCGGTGCCCGGCCAGCGAGGCGAGCGTCTCCGGCGTGCCCGCCTCGGCAAGATAGGGCGGCGCGGCGCACAGCACGCGGCGGCTGTCGCCCAATCGGTGTGCCGTCAGTTCGGGTCCGACGGCCGGGGTGATGCGGATCGCAAGGTCGATGCCGTCGCGCGCCACGTCGACGAAATCGTCCGACAGCAGCAGTTCGAGCTCGACCAGCGGATAACGGTCGAGAAACGGCTTGAGCCGCGGCGCGATGTGCAGCCGGCCGAACGAGGTCGGCGCGCTGACTCGCAGCGCGCCCTGCGGCGTCGTGTCGCGGTCTGACACGCGCGCCTCGGCCGCGCCGAGCGCGGCGAGGATCGTCGTCACGTCGCGGTAGAACAGGTCGCCGCGCGCGGTGGTCTCCAGCCGCCGCGTCGTGCGGTGCAGCAGCCGCACGCCGAGCCGCGCCTCTAGCCGCGCGATGCGTTTCGACACCATCGCCGGCGAGATACCGCGCGCGCGCGCCGCCGCGCTGAGGCTGCCGGCCTCGACGACATGCGCGAACAGGGCGACATCGGGATCCATCATTGTTTCTTCATATGAACAACAGCTTTGCTTTTTGATCGTCTAGCGATGAAGCCGCAAGGCGTCTATAAGCGCGACCATGACCAGCATCACTTTGGCCCAGGCCAACGCCATCATCACCGCCGCCTTCGCCAAGGGCGCCGAACGCGGGTTCAAGCCGCTCGGCATCGCCGTGCTCGACGCGGGCGGGCATCTCGTCGCCTTTGCCCGCGCCGACGGCACGTCGACGCTGCGGCCGCAGATCGCGATGGGCAAGGCTGGCGGTGCGCTCGGCCTGGGCATGTCGTCGCGCAAGATCGGCGAGATGGCGCTCGAGCGCCCGACCTTCGCCGCGTCGCTCGGGCCGATCGCACCGCACGGCGTGGTGCCGGCGGCGGGCGGGGTGATCGTGGTCGACGCTGCCGGCCGGCCGATCGGCGCGGTCGGCGTGACCGGCGACACATCGGACAATGACGAGATCTGCGCGCTGGCCGGCATCGCCGCCGCCGGGCTCACGGCACAGGGCTGAGGACGAGGACATGACGCAGATGATCGACAAGCACGGCCTCGCGGTCGCCGCTGAACTGGCGGATTTCATCGACATGCAGGCGCTGCCCGGCACTGGCCTCGACGCCGATGCCTTCTGGCGCGGCGTCGCGGATATCTTTGCCCGCTTCGCGCCCGAAAACGCTACGTTGCTGGCGTTGCGCGACACGCTGCAGGCGCAGATCGACGCCTGGCACATGGCGCGCGCCGGCACGCAGCTCGACATGGCCACCTATCAGGCGTTCCTGCGCGAGATCGGGTATCTCGTCGCCGAGCCCGCGCCGTTCAGCGTCGCGCCGACCGGCGTCGATGACGAGGTCGCGCGGCTCGCCGGCGCGCAGCTCGTCGTTCCCGTGCTCAACGCGCGCTTCCTGCTCAACGCCGCCAATGCGCGCTGGGGCAGCCTGTACGACGCGCTCTACGGCACCGATGCGCTGCCCGGCACGGCGGCCGGCAAGGGTTATGATCCGGTGCGTGGCGGCCAGGTCATCGCCTGGGCCAAGGCGTTTCTCGACGCTTCCGTGCCGCTCGCTGCGGGAAGCTGGGCCGACTGGGCCGGCGGCACCCCCGCGCTGGCCGATCCGGCGCAGCTCGTCGGGCATGCCGGCGCCAATATCCTGCTGCGCCATCACGGCCTGCACATCGAACTGGTGATCGACCCGGCCCATCCGATCGGCAAGGGCGACCCCGCGCACATCGCCGATGTCGTGCTCGAATCCGCGCTGTCGACGATCGTCGATCTCGAGGATTCGGTCGCCGCGGTCGATGCCGCGGACAAGGTTGCCGCCTATGCCAATTGGTTCGGCCTGATGAAGGGCGATCTCGTCGCCAGCTTTGACAAGGGCGGCCGCACCATGACGCGCGCGCTGGAGGCCGACCGCGCCTATGTCGCATCCGACGGCAGCGCGTTCACGCTGCCGGGTCGCAGCCTGTTGTTCGTGCGCAATGTCGGCCATTTGATGACCACGCCCGCGGTGCTGCTGCCCAATGGCAGCGAGGCGCCCGAGGGCATTCTCGACGGCATCGTCACCAGCCTGATCGCGCTCCACGATCTCAAACGCACGGGCACGTTCGTCAACAGCCGCGCCGGCTCGATCTACATCGTCAAGCCCAAGATGCACGGCCCTGACGAGGCGGCCTTCACCAATCGCCTGTTCGACGCGATCGAGGATCTGCTGGGCCTCGCGCGCCATACCATCAAGGTCGGCGTGATGGACGAGGAGCGCCGCACCTCGGCCAATCTCGCGGCGTGCATCCATGCGGTCAAGGACCGCATCATGTTCATCAACACCGGTTTCCTCGACCGCACCGGCGACGAGATGCACACGTCGATGCGCGCCGGTCCGATGATCCGCAAGGGCGACATGAAGAATGCCGACTGGATCAAGGCCTATGAGGATCGCAATGTCCAGATCGGCCTCGCCTGCGGCCTGTCGGGCAAGGCGCAGATCGGCAAGGGCATGTGGGCCGCGCCCGATCGCATGGCCGACATGCTCGAACAGAAGATCGCGCATCCCAGGACCGGCGCCAACACCGCCTGGGTGCCGTCGCCGACCGCCGCGACGCTCCACGCGACGCACTACCACGCCGTCGACGTCTTTGCGCGCCAGGCCGAGCGGGCCGGGGAGGGCGTCGCGTCGCTCGACCGCTTGCTCACCATTCCCGTCGCGCAGGGCCATAACTGGCAGCCCGACGAAGTGCGCGAGGAACTCGACAACAATGCCCAAGGTATTCTCGGTTATGTCGTGCGCTGGGTCGACCAGGGCATCGGCTGCTCCAAGGTGCCCGACATTCACGATGTCGGCCTGATGGAAGACCGTGCGACGTTGCGCATTTCTTCGCAGCACATGGCCAATTGGCTGCTCCACGGCATCGCCACCCCGGCCGAGGCGGACGCCGCACTGGCCCGCATGGCGGCGAAGGTCGATGCGCAGAATGCGGGCGACCCGCTCTACCATCCGATGGCGGGCCATGCTGATACCAGCCTCGCCTTCCAGGCGGCGCGCGCGCTGGTGTTCGAGGGGGTGGAACAGCCCAATGGCTATACCGAGCCGTTGCTGCACCGGTTCCGGGCGCGGGTGAAGGCTGAGGCATAGGTGCGGTCCGGCCGTTCTCGACCGTAGCCCCACCCCCTAACCGTCATGCCGGACTTGTTCCGGCATCCACTGGGCCATGTTCTCCAGCCTATCGGACTGTAGTGTTTGTGGGTCGGTGGACCCCGGAACAGGTCCGGGGTGACGAATTTTAGCCCGATCGTCCCAAACCAAAGCCCGTTTAGTGCCTTGCCGAGAACGTGCTTGCGGTCGACCACTGGCACGTGCTGATCTCGTCATGACAGAAACCGGACCCGATCCGGCTCGCGACGAAAGGTCTGACATGCGCGCCTTGTTCACACCTTTGACGCACTGCCTCCAGTTTCACGGGCGCGCGACGCGGCGCCAGTTCTGGCCGTGGGTCCTGTTCCTCACCGCATTCTGGTTCTTGCTGATTCAGATCGAGAAGCCGCTCGACCGGCTGACCGTTGAGTTGCTGGCCCGGAGTCCTATTGGCTTTGGCACGCTCCTGATGTGGTTCGACCTAGCCTTTTGGCCGTTCGCCTTTCTCGCGACCGCTGCCATCACCGTGCGCCGCCTGCACGACACCGGCGCGCGCGGTGTCTGGGCATTGCTGACCTGGGCGCCAGCGGCGGTCAGCCTGGCATTTTACTTGGCCGGCCGTCACGGCGCAGGTGACACAGCTGCTCGGGTCGCGTTGTTCGGCTCATTGCTGGTCCTCGCGAGATGCGCGCTGCCCGGAACGGTCGGTGAAAACCGCTACGGTCCCGATCCGCAGGACGATGGCCTGGGTCAATTGGCCGCGACCTTCGAATAACCAGTCGCCGCCCGGCTCAGGCCGCCTCGGTCTCCAGCGCCTCGCTCGCCGCCATCCATGCCGCCTCGGCCGTCGCCAATTGCGCGTCGAGTTCGGCGCGGCGCTTCATCAACTCGCTCATGCTCATCTTGCTCAGCCAGATCTCGGCGGTCGACGGGTCGAACATCGCCTTGTCGACCGCGCTGCGCTTGGCGGTCAGCTTGACCACCTCGGCCTCGGCCTGCTGCGCCGCGCGGCGCAGCGCCTGGTCCTTCTCGCGCGCCTCGGCCGCGGCCTTGCGGTCTTCCTTCTTGCTGGCCTTGCTCTTGCCGCCGCCCGCACCGCCGGTCGCGCCGTCGCCGGCGAGGACCATCGCGATATAATCCTCCATGCTGCCCGAATATTCGGTCGCGCGCCCGCCATCGACCAGCACCAGCCGGTCGGCGGTCAGCTCGATCATGTGGCGGTCATGGCTGACGATCACCACCGCGCCCTCATAGGCGTTGAGCGCCTGGACCAGCGCCTCGCGCGCATCGACGTCGAGATGGTTGGTCGGCTCGTCGAGGATCAGCATGTGCGGCGCCTCGCGCGTGATCAGCGCCAGCGCCAGCCGTGCGCGCTCGCCACCCGACAGCTTGCCGACCAGCGTCGTCGCTTTTGGGCCGGAAAAGCCGAAGCGGCCGAGTTGCGCCCGCACCGCGGCGGGCGACATGCCCTTCATCATCCGCGTCATATGCTCGAGCGGCGTGTCGGTCGTGTCCAGTTCCTCGACCTGATACTGCGTAAAATAGCCGACGCGCATCTTGCCCGACACCGTGATCTCACCGTCCATCGGCGCCAGCTGCGCGGCGAGCAGCCGGGCGAGCGTGGTCTTGCCGTTGCCGTTGCGCCCGAGCAGCGCGACCCGGTCGGTCGGGTCGAGCCGCAGGTTGAGGCGCTGGAGGATCGGTGCGCCCGGCGTGTAGCCGACGCTCGCCATGTCGAGCGTGACCAGCGGCGGCTTGAGCTCGTCGGGGCTGGGGAAGTCGAACGACAGGCTCGGATCCTCGGACAGCGCGGCGATCGGCTGCATCTTGGCGAGCATCTTGGCGCGCGACTGCGCCTGCTTGGCGGTCGAGGCGCGTGCGCTGTTGCGCGCGACATAGTCCTGCAGCTTGGCGCGCTGCGCGTCCTGCGCCGCGCGCGCCGCGGCGATCTGCGCGACGCGCTCGGCGCGCTGTCGCTCGAAACTGTCGTAACCGCCGGTATACATCGTCACCTTGCCGCCCTCGAGGTGGAGGATGGTGTCGACGACATTGTTGAGCAGGTCGCGCTCATGGCTGATCACGACCATCATCGCCGGATAGGCCTTGAGGAAATTCTCCAGCCACAAGGTCGCTTCGAGGTCGAGATGGTTCGACGGCTCGTCGAGCAGCAGCAGATCGGGCTCGGAGAACAGCAGCGATGCCAGCGCGACGCGCATCTTCCACCCGCCCGAATAGCTGTCGAGCGGCCGGTTCTGCATTTCCTCGTCGAAACCCAGACCGACCAGGATGCGCGCCGCGCGCGCGTCGGCGGTATAGGCGTCGATCGCGATCAGCCGGTCGTGGATCTCGCCGATCCGGTCGGGGTCGTGGCACGTCTCGCTCTCGGCGAGCAGCGCGGCGCGCTCGGTGTCGCCGGCCATCACCGCCTCGATCGGCGTGGTGTTGCCCGACGGCGCTTCCTGCGCGATGTAACCGATGCGCGTCTTGCGCGGCATCTCGATCTCGCCGTCATCGGCCTCGAGCGAGCCGATCATGACCTTCATCAGCGTCGACTTGCCCGCGCCGTTGCGCCCGATCAGCCCGACGCGGCTGCGCGGCGGCAGCGCCGCCGTCGCACGGTCGAGGATCGTGCGCCCGCCAAGGCGCACCGTGATGCCATTGATATTGAGCATGCCGCCGCCGTTATCATGCAGTGCAGCATAAGCAAAGAGGGCGGGCGAAAGTCTGTCGCGTGAGTCATGCCCGGATGGTCGCCTGGGTAGCGCAAAATCAAGCGCTCCTCATAGCTTAGTGCTTTATTGGGGCCGTACCGTCAGGGGCGACGCAGCAACGGCAAGCCCGGGCACGCTGCGTCGCCGCGCCCGGCGGCGCGGTACAGGCTCCAGCCGTCGAACACCGAGGGGTCGAAGATCGTCCAGCAGACCCCGTCGCACGCGCTCGATGCCTCGAGCATCAGCCAGGCATCGTTGCCGCCGATCCGCAGCCGCTCGGCGAACAGCATGATGTGGTTCGCCCCCGCGGCCGTCGCGATGGCGTCGCCTGCGCGCAGCCAGGCCGGTGATGGCAGCGGCCGGCTGCACAGCGCATGGTCCTGGCGCTGCCGGATCGTCGCCACCGTCCAGCGCGTCGGCGCCTGCGCACGCCCCCAGGCGATCTGCACCAGCGCCGAACAATCGATCCCGAGATCGCCGACCAGCCCGTCGGCGAGGTTGCCGGGCCAGCCGCGCCCGCCGCGCTGCACCGCGCCCAATGCGCGCGACAGGTCGGCCGAACTTGCGCTGCGAAACCGGCCCAGCGCAGCGAAATCGCCGGTCTGGGCATAGGGAATGCCGCGCCCGGCATAGACCCCGCGCGTCAGCCTGATGCCGCGCAGCGCGACGAACCGTGCGGTCTGTCCCGGCACCGCGCATCCCGCCGCCGAGCGGCATGCCGCCGGCAGCGCGCTTGTGTCGACCGACCAGCGGGCATCGCGCAACGGTGTCGCCGCAGCGAAGATCGAGCGTGCCAACAGCGGAGTCCGCACCGGCTCGTGCGAGGCCGGGCGCGGCGCGGCGAGAGCGGGCCAGCGCGGTACCTGGACCGGCAGGCATGCCGGCGATATCGCGCCACCCGCGATGTTGCCGCAGCCGAACAGGTCGAAGCCCGCCGCGCCGCGCGGCCCCGGGCGGTCGCCGAGTTTTATGATCTCGCCGCTCGGCAAAACCGCGAACGGCCGGGCGACGATCTTGCCTGAGTGCGTTCGCCCGTCGAGCACGATGCGGCGAACGGCGCGGCCATGGGCGGCAACGAGCAGGCTCTGCCGGACCTGCATTGCGCCACCGTCGGCAGGAAGAAGTTCGGATGTCTGGACGACGCGGTGCCCCAGCGCAGGTTCGAGTTCGCGCGCGCTCAACAGGCGGTAACGCGTTGTGTCCGCGCTCCGCACGGTCAGCGGCCAGGCCGGCGCGAGCGCGGCGCGGCCGTTGCGCAGCGTGATCGTGCGCGCGGACTGTCGCGCGCCGCGCAATGAGGTCGCGCCCGCATCCAAGCCGATCGTCCGGCGCGCGCTCGCGACGCCGCACGGATAGGCTTTGGTCGGGTCCCAGCCGGGCGTATCGATCGCCCCGAGCCCGGCCAGTAACGCGCGCGCTGCCGCAGGGCGGAAAAGGTCGCGCCGGATCGTGTAGTTGCGGCTCGTCAGGTCCTGTGCGGTCACCTGGTACCCGGCGGCGCCCGGTTCGGGCATCGACTCGATCACGACACGGCGCTCCAACTGATGCACGCGCCATGGGCGAAGCGCGACGGGCAGGGCGCAGACGCCGATCGCGGTCATCCGCGCGTGCAGCGCCGTGTGGTCCGGCCCCCGGGGCGTGATGCGGTACCACCTGATTGCGGCGAACAGCGGATCGATCACACCGACGATCTCACCTGCGCCCGCGCGGTCATGCGCCAGCCAGAAGACATGGCTCGGCGCGGCGCCGTCGGCCATCGGTCGAACGGCAAAGGACCCGCCGGTCGACAGTCCGCGATCACCACCCACCGGCGTAGCGCTCGCCAGCGCCGCTACGGTCAGAAAGCAAAGCGGGGCATGGCGCATCGCCGGCATGCCCCCGTTTGGACCGGTCGCATCAAGCCGCGCAACCGGGAAATAGCTGCGACGATCAGCCTTGGCCGCATCTCTCGCCACTTCCCCGGCGAAGGCCGGGGCCCAGCTGGGGGACGCTGCGAAGCGCGTTGCCGCTCATCATATCTGCTATCCCGACTGGGCCCCGGCCTTCGCCGGGGTGGACTGGATGATAGCGCTGCGACCCGTCTCCGGGTTCAGACTTCACGCACCCAGATCTACCGCATCAGCCCCGCCGCACGCAGCGCATCCTCGATCACCTTGCCGACCGCATCGAGCGCCGGCTTCGGTTCGCGTTTCCGCTCGGGCGGCAGGATCGTCGCGCGGGCGGCGGCGGCGGGCGGCTCGCGCCGCGCCCGCGCCGCGCGCGGCGGTTTCGACGACGCGATCCCGCTCGGCGCCAGCCCCCATGACGCGGCGATGTGCCGCGTCGAGGAGATCGCGACCTCCAGCATATAGGCACCGCTCACGCCGCAGCCATCCTCGCCCAGCGTCGCGAGCGGCGTGCCATGCCCCATGCCGGTAATCTCATAACTCTCGATCACCGGGCGGCCGCGCGGATCGCGCCACACTGCATGCGGATAGCCGTCGACCGCGCCCTCATGGTCGGGCGCGTCGGGCAGGCCGTGGACGCCGCGCCACTGCGCGACGATCGCGTCGGCGTTCGCAGCGACAACGGTCTGGTCGGCGCTGCCATGCCACACCGTGATGCTCGGCCATGGCCCGCGATGCGGCGACGCCGCGCGCACCGCCGCGGCCAGCGCGGCGGCATCCGGCCCGCCAACCCCGCGCATCCGGTCGAACGCCTCGGGCACGTTGCGCGCCGCGCCATAAGGCAGCCCGGCGATGATCGCGCCGCCGGCAAAGACCTCCGGATAGTTCGCCAGCATCACCGATGTCATCGCGCCGCCCGCCGACAGCCCGTTGATATAGACGCGCGTGGGGTCGACATCGTGCCGCGCGATCATCGCGTCGATCATCTGCCGGATCGACAGCGGCTCGCCCGCGCCGCGCCGGCTGTGCGCCGGCTCGAACCAGTTGAAGCACAGGTTCATGTTGTTGGCGCGGCGCTGCTCGGGGAACAGCAGCACGAAGCCCTGCTCCTCGGCGAGTTGCGACCAGCCGCTGCCATGGTCATAGCCGGCGGCGGTCTGCGTGCAGCCATGCAGCACGACCACCAGCGGCGGCTTTGCGCGGACACTCCGCGGCACGTGATACCACGCCCGCAACTTGCCGGGATTGGTGCCGAAATCGTTCAGCTCGATCAGCGGCGCGGCGGTCGCGGGCGGCATCGCGGCCGACGCGGCGCCGCGAAACGCCGCCAGGCGCGCGATGGTATCCGACAGGGTCCTCATGCGTGCGCTCCTCGGGCCGAACGGCGCCGTGCCGGCTCGACCAATGTTAAACCCATCATAGCGCAATTCGTTGCTGCAGTGCAGCATTTATTGGCGGCCCCAACGGCCATGGCGCGCTGGCCGGAGGAATCTCCGTCACGCCATCCGACGCTCATGCCCCAGCACTGTCGCGCGCAACGCGACCGCGTCATGATAGGCGCAGTGCCGCACCGCGCTGGCCACTTCCGTCCCCATGGTCGCCGGATTGACCAGTTCGAAGCGGATCGAGCGCACCGGCTTCATCCGCCCCGGACCCGTCACCAGCAACCGTGCGGCGTGCGCGATGTCCTCGGGCCAGTCGGCTACCAGCACGGGATCCGCATCGTCGAGCAGATAATCGGCAAAGCGGTCGGCGACCTCGGCCCGCGACAGCGGCGTGGTATCCAGAACGGGGAGGACGTTCTCGCTGACCCATGCGGTCGGCGCCGCGCAGGCTATCGCCTCATAAAAGGGCGGCATGGCCTCGTCCTCCGGGACGAGCGCGATGGCGATCAGCTCGCCGCCAAAGCCGTTGAACTCGGTATCGAGGAAATAACGCATGGCATCCCTTCAGGCTGGGGTCTTGTCGGCCTCTTGTTGTTGCCCGAGCTGGTTGACCGGAAGGCTCGGGGGGTGACGATCTTCCCTCTGCCGGTCACAGCAAGCCGCACGGGAGGGTGGCGCGGCATTGTGCAGCAAATGAGCCAGTATAATTATACATATAATTCACATGGTTGCGTCGCTACCCGATGCCAATCCATTTAAGAAGCGCAGAGTATTTTCGTTTCTTACCGGTGCGCTCGCTCTCATTGCCATCGTTGGCGATGTTCATGAGCATGTCGTCCGCTGGGGGCCACTTTCCACTGTAGTAATAGACCACATGTTCGCCTGAGGCCGGTGCGTCCGACCTCGTAGGATGCGGTGCCGAGATGGGCCGGGCTGTTCCGGCGCGATCTCCTGCGTGGAGGCGAACGATGAGCCAGTTGGTGAAGTATGTGGGCCTTGATGTCCAC
>JBBRSN010000030.1:0-44848 GCA_038245375.1 Sphingomonadales bacterium
AATAGGACCAGATCTCGACCCCTGCCCGGCCCGCCGCGTCGGCGAGCAGATCGAGATAGAGCGCATAATCGCCATCTTCGAAGAAGGTGCGCTCGCGGCGATTGCCGCGCTGCGTCACATGGTGCGGGATGCCGGGCAGGACGATGCGCGGGAGGCGGGCCATGACGGGAGGTTAGCGTAGCGGGAGGTGGGACGCAAGAGTTTGGGGGTTATTGCACGTGTCACCGTAATCCCCATGGCTGGAGATTAGCTTGGCGAGAGCCGGCGCGCAAGAGTTTGGGGGTTATTGCACGTGTCACCGTAATTAGACGCCCAATGACGTCTTCCAGCAACTGGTCGCCAGCGCCGGCGCGACTTACGATGGTGTTGCACTTCAAAATTGACACCACCTCCTCTATTTATGAATTATTACATGTACCGGATTTCCTAGCGTCCTTTATTAGAGCATGGCAGACATCAAATATCTTTATTACATCTTCGATAATAACGACTTTTTCTATATACGCATCATTCACTTTGCTTATTGCCAAACAATCTAGGTTTGCCGGGGCAACGCCAATAAAAACGCCAATTTTTTTAAAATTATTTTTTTCTATAATTTCTGATCTGCAATAATCGTATATTGAATCATATGTAATATCTTTTTTTTTAAACATGTCTTGCGTGCTATTCAAAAGTTCATCAAAAATCCCTTGCACAGCCAACACCTTAAAACTTCTGTGCAATCGCGATCTAGACTCACCTATCGCCTCAAATGCCAGCCCTATATCAGTTGATAAAAAAACAATCCCATCTTCAGGCCCATCATAATATTTACCAAATATTAGTTCAGTAAATTCCGATTTACCATCAATTTCAAGATATTTTCTATTGAAATCTACTTCCATAATTTGTTCCATGCTGCAGAGATTTCACCCGTAATATTCTCCGGCATATGGACCGTGTAATGATTTGGATCATTTCCCGTTTTTTCTACTTTAAAGCCGGCCGCTTCTACTGAACACCAAGTAGCACATCTAACAACTTGCCCAGCTTTTGCTGCAGGGCTTGTGCTGGCCGAGACCCCGTGTATTGCAATCCTTGGTTCGGCCAACGCCGCCGCTGACTGCTGCCTCAACAACTGCCGGGTATCCCAAGCACCACGCCGATATAGCATCTTTCCCGCTGTGCCGGCAGTCTGAGCAGCTGCGGTACCTGCTCGCTCAGCCTTGGCAAAAGCGATGCCTTCCCTAACCACCGTTCCCGCCAGTCGGGCAGCGCCTGCATCACTAACAGTACCTAATAGAGCTGCCGTGCCAGAAATTGGAATTACGAATTACGGAATTACGGTGACACGTGCAGAAACCCCTAATTAGCGCATCCGATCACAGCGATGGTCCTTTCAGTTGCCCCGGCCATGGCCGCGAGCACCGCACTGCCGCCTCCGGCTCGCGCCCATAATGCCATAAGATCGCCCCCCCCGTGAAGCGCACAGCAAAGCACGAGCGCCCGCAGGCCGATAGCCGGAACCTGATCCATTTCGGAGGCAATCTGCGATCGTTTGCCGCGGTGTGGCGAACGTCGCTGCGATCCCGCAACTGGCGGCTCAGCCTCCGAACCACCGCGCGATAGCGCGTGCCTAGCTCTTGATCTTCCACCCCGCCCGCAGCAGCGCATAGCACAGCGCGCCCAGCGCGATGTCGAGCAGCAGGATCACCGCGCCGCCGAGCAGCACCGGCGAGTCGGCGGTGCCGAGAAAGCCGTAGCGGAAGCCCGAGATGATATAGAAAAACGGGTTCACATGGCTGAACGCGCGGAAGGCGGGGGCGAGCTTGTCGACCGAATAGAAGGTGCCCGACAGCAGCGTCAGCGGGGCGATGACGAAATTCTGCACCGCGGCGGCATGATCGAACTTTTCCGCCCAGATCGAGGTGAGGATACCGATCAGCGCGAGGAAGATCGAGCCGAGCAGGCCGAACCACAGGATCGCCAGCGGGTGGAGCGGGAAGACATGCACACCGGGCCATAGCGACATGGCGACGAACACCGCCGCGCCGACGCAGACGGCACGCGTCACCGCGCCGCCGACCAGCGCGGCGAGCAATTCGGCGGTCGACAGCGGCGGCATGAGGTAATCGACGATCGTGCCCTGGATCTTGCCGACGAGCAGCGAGAAGCTCGAATTGGCGAAAGCGTTCTGCAACATGCCCATCACGATCAGCCCGGGGGCGATGAAATCGGCGAAGGGCACGTCGACCCCGCCGACATGCACCGGACGCTTGCCGCCGGTGGCGACGGTAAAAATCGTCAAAAAAAGCAGCGTGGTGATCGCCGGGGCCCAGATCGTCTGGAGCTGGACCTTGAAGAACCGGCGCACCTCCTTGATATAGAGGGTCTTGAGACCGCCCCAATTGACGTTCCGGATCACCGGGACGCCGGGCGGACTCAGTACCGCCGACTGGATTTCACCGGAAGGGGGCTGGCTGCTCATGGCGCGATCGGTTAGTCGCTGCCGCAGCCGCCCGCAACCCGTTGAAGCTCGGGCATGGCAAAACATGGGATTATCGATGGCCTGGACCGACGAGCGTATCGAATCGCTGAGGAAGATGTGGGAGGCGGGCCAGACGGCCAGCCAGATTGCCGAGCAGCTGGGTGGCGTGAGCCGCAACGCGGTGATCGGCAAGGCGCACCGGCTGGGGCTGCAATCGCGCCCCTCGCCGGTCAAGCCGAACGACCCGACGCCGAAGGCCGCCGCGCCGGCCGCGGAACCGAAGGCCGCGCCACCGCCACGCGCCGCGCCGCCGCCCGCCGCGCCGGCCCAGTCCGCCGTACCGGTCGCGCCACCACGCGCGCCGCTGGTCGCCGAGGACGCAGCGGACGCCGGCGATGGCGATGGCGGCGATAACGATGGCGGCGATAGCGATGGCGGGGCCGAGGCACCCGTTGCCGCACCGCGCCCGCCGCAGCCGATCCTGCGCTCGGTCGGCCCGGGCGGCTTCCTGCGCCAGGCACCCGGCGAGCAGCAGGCCCCGATCACGCCCGCGCCGCCGCGCCGGCTGGTGCCGGCCAAACCCTCGGCCGAGATGGTCGGCAAGACGACGCTGCTCGATCTCAACGACAAGATCTGCAAATGGCCGCTCGGCCACCCCGGCGAGCCCGATTTCCACTTTTGCGGCGAGAAGGTGAACCCCGGCTTCCCCTATTGCGTCGCGCATTGCGGCCATGCCTATCAGGCGCAGCTGCCGCGCCGCGACCGCCGCCCGCCGCCGCCGCTGCCGTTTGGCGGGCCACGGGTGCGGTAATCTCTTTTCTCTCTCCCCTTGTGGGAGAGAGAAGGGACCCGCGCCGAAGGCGTGGGAAGAGTGAGGGGGGCGAGAAATGAAGCGTTCGCGCTTCCGACTCCCCCTCATCCAACTTCGACTAGCTCGCTTCGCTCGCAAGTCTCCGTATCCTTCTCCCACAAGGGGAGAAGGAACGCCGGCCGACTACACCGCCGCCTTCAGCGTACCCAACAATGCCGCATACCCCGCGGGATCGTCTTCTCTCAGCGCCAGCATCGCCGCCCGCGCGCGATCCAGTGCGCCCTGCTTGTAGCTTGCCTTGAGCGCGTCGATATCGGCGACGATCCGGGTGAGCTTGGCCAGTTCCTCGGCCGGCGCCGGTTCCCCTTTGGCCAGCGCGAGCACGATCGCGCTGATCTGGCCGAGTTGCGCGCCATAGGTGGCGACGTCGCGGACGATGCGCCCTTCGAGATCGGGGTCGCCCTTGCCCTCGACGGTGATCGACGGCGAGAAGATGCGGAACCACTGGCTGACATCGCCCGACAGCGGCTCGTTGGCGGGAGCCGAGGCCCATGGCCACCACGGATTCCAGTTCTGCGCCATGCCCGTTCCTCCACCCGAATTCGTCGAGTACAGAACGCGAACCCTAGCCTGAATCGTCGGCGCGCGCTATCGCGGCACGATGTCCGAAGACCTGTTCGCGTCCGCGCCCAAACCCACCGGTGACTATGATGCCTCGTCGATCGAGGTGCTCGAGGGACTGGAGCCGGTCCGTCGCCGCCCCGGCATGTATGTCGGCGGCACCGACGAGCGTGCCTTTCACCATCTCGCGGCGGAAGTGCTCGACAATTCGATGGACGAGGCGGTCGCCGGCCATGCCACGCGCATCGAGGTGACGCTGGAGGTCGGCAACCGGCTGACCATCGTCGACAATGGCCGCGGCATGCCGGTCGACCCGCACCCCAAATTCCCCGACAAGAGCGCGCTGGAAGTCATTCTTTCGACGCTGCATTCGGGCGGCAAGTTTTCCGGCAAGGCGTATGCGACATCGGGCGGGCTGCACGGCGTGGGCATCAGCGTGGTCAACGCGCTGTCGTCCGACACGGTGGTCGAGGTGGCGCGCAACCGCGAGCTGTATCGCCAGCGTTTCGCGCGCGGCGTGACGCTCGGCCCGCTCGAGCATCTCGGCCCGACGCCCAACCGGCGCGGCACCTCGGTCGCCTTCACCCCCGACGACGAGATCTTCGGGCCGGAAATGCACTTCAAGCCGGCGCGGCTGTACAAGCTCGCCCGCTCCAAGGCCTATCTGTTCGCGGGCGTCGAGATTCGCTGGAAATGCGCGCCCGAGCTGATCAGCGACGATACCCCGGCGGAGGCGGTGTTCCAGTTCCCTGGCGGGCTGGCCGACCATCTGCGCGAGCAGGTCGGCGCGCGCGAATGCGCCACGGCCGACTTTTTTTCGGGCAGCCAGGATTTTCCGGGCGAGCAGGGCCGCGTCGAATGGGCGGTGGCGTGGCCGCTGTGGAGCGACGGATCGTACAGCTGGTATTGCAACACCGTCCCGACCCCCGATGGCGGCACGCACGAGGCGGGCCTGCGCGCCGCGCTGGTGCGCGGCATTCGCGGCTTTGGCGAACTGGTCGGGCAGAAAAAGGCCAAGGATATAACCGCCGAGGACGTGATGACGGGCAGCGAGCTGATGCTGTCGGTGTTCATCCGCGAGCCGCAATTCCAGAGCCAGACCAAGGACCGGCTGACCAGCCCCGAGGCGGCGGCGCTGGTCGAGCGCGCGGTGCGCGACCATCTCGACCATTTCCTGTCGGACAATATGGAGCGCGGGCGCGCGCTGCTCGGCTTCGTGCTCGAACGGATGGACGAGCGGTTGCGGCGCAAGGCCGAGCGCGAGGTCAAGCGCAAGACCGCGACCAGCGCGCGCAAGCTGCGCCTGCCGGGCAAGCTGACCGACTGCTCGTCGGACGACCCCAAGGGCACCGAACTGTTCATCGTCGAGGGCGACAGCGCCGGCGGTTCGGCCAAGCAGGCGCGCGAGCGCAAGACCCAGGCGATCCTGCCGATCCGCGGCAAGATCCTCAACGTCGCCTCGGCCACGACCGCCAAGATCATGGCGAACCTCGAAATCGCCGACCTGATCATGGCGCTGGGCTGCGGCACGCGGAAAGACTGCCTGCCCGACAATCTGCGCTACGAGCGGATCGTCATCATGACCGACGCCGATGTCGACGGCGCGCATATCGCGACGCTGCTGATGACCTTCTTCTTCCAGGAAATGCCCGAGCTGGTGCGGCGCGGGCACCTCTATCTCGCCCAGCCGCCGCTCTACCGGCTGACCGCGGGGACGAAGAACCTCTATGCGATGGACGACGCGCACCGCGCGCGGATCGAGGCGAACGAGTTCAAGGGCAAGAAGGTCGAGGTGGCGCGCTTCAAGGGCCTTGGCGAGATGAACCCGATGCAGCTGCGCGAGACGACGATGGACCCCAGGACGCGCAGCATGATCCGCATCACGCTGCCGCAGGAATATGAGGAGCGCGCGGTGGTCAAGGATTTGGTCGACCGGCTGATGGGCAACAACCCGGCGCACCGCTTCGCCTTCATCCAGGAAAATGCCGCGCGGATGGACGAGGACGCGATCGACGCATGAGCGGACGACGCGTGAGGCGACCCGGACGGGGGCTTGCCCGCGCCGAGGGTGCGGCCGGGATCGCGCGATGATCAAGCTTTTCGTCGCTGCGATGGCCTTCGCGCTCACCCCGAGCCTGCCGTTCGCTTCGTCGCCTGCCAGCGCACAGGCGACACCGGCTGCGGCAGCGGTCGTTGCGATTCCCGCGCTGCCCGAGCGTGCCGGGCAGCTCATCGCGTTGCTCAACGGTTCGGGCGACAGCGCCGCGCTGTTTGCGCCTGCCTTCCTTGCCCAGGTGCCCGACACGCAGATCCGCGCGATCGCCGGGCAATTGCGCGACCGGCTCGGCCAGGCTGTGTCTGTGGCGGCAATCGAACCGGTGCAACCCAACGCAGCGCGGATCCGCATCGCCTATGAACGCGGCGTGGTGTCGATGAACCTGGCGGTGGAAGCAGCGGCGCCGAACCGTATCATCGGCCTGCTCATCACCGGCACCAGCACGACCGAGGCGTCGCTCGACGCCGTGGTTGCCGCGCTCAAGGCCGAGCCGGGACTTAGCGGATTCACGCTGGCGCGGCTCGGCGATGGTGCACCGGTGGCCGCGCAATCGCTCGATGCCGAACGGCCGGCGGCGATCGGCTCGGCGTTCAAGCTCGCCATCCTCGCCGAATTGATCCGCGCAATGAATGCCGGCGAGCGCCATTGGGACGACCTCGTCACGCTCGACGGCTCACCGCTGCCCGGCGGACTTTACGCGCAGAAGCCGGCGGGCACGACCGTGACGCTGCGCGAACTGACCGAGAAGATGATCTCGGTGAGCGACAACAGCGCGACCGACATCCTGCTGGCGCTGGTGGGACGGACGCGGGTCGAGGCGATGCTGCCGGTGATCGGGTGGCACGACGCAGCGCGCAACCGCCCGATGCTGTCGACGCTCGATATGTTCAGGCTCAAGGGGCTGCAGGGCGGCGCGCTGGGGCGGCGCTGGCGCACGCTCGACGAGGCGGGCAAACGCGCGCTGCTGGCAAGCGACATCGCCCCGGCGCCGCTCAGCGCGATCGACCCGATGCTGTTCCGCGACGGCAAGCCGGTGATGCTCGACGTCGAATGGTTTGCCAGCGCCGCCGATCTGGTGCGGACGATGGACTGGATCCGTCGCAATACCGAGCGCGGCGCCGGGGCCGAGGCGCGGCGCATCCTCGCGATCAACAGCGGTGTCGGGCCGGCGGCCGCGGCGAACTGGAGCTATATCGGCTACAAGGGCGGGTCGGAGCCGGGCGTGATCAGCATGACCTTCCTGCTGCAGGCGAGGGACGGCGGCTGGTTTGCGCTGTCGGCGAGCCGGAACGATGCGGCGGCGGCGGTCGATGACGGCCGCTTCATCGCGCTGATGACGCGCGCGGTCGAGCTCGCCGTACCGCGCTAGAACGAGCTGGAGCTTCCCAGTCCCCGTTCGTGCTGAGCTTGTCGAATCACCGCTTTGCTTGGCCGCAGTCGCAAGAAAGTACGGCCCTTCGACAGGCTCAGGGCGAACGGAAACCCTAAAGCGCGGGTCTAGATATCACCGCGCATGCGGCGGGCGTGATAACGCGTGCGGATGCCGATGCTGGCGACCATCATCGCGAAGCCTGCCGCGATTACGGCAAGCGGCAACGCGCCGGGCAGTTGCGGCCAGAGCACAGCAATCGCCGCCCCGGCGAGCGCCAGCGCCATGCCGGTATAGCGCACCCACGGTACCAGCGCGCGCAGTTCGCGGCGATAGGCGGCGCGTTCGGCGGGATCGGCGAGATTGGGCGGCGGGCGGTTCATCGCGGCCATTCCTCGGCGAGCAGCCCCCAGACGATGCTGTCGCGCACGCCGATATGCGTCTCCCACTCGCCGCGCAGATGCCCCTCGCGCACGAAGCCAAGGCTTTCGAGCAGGCGGTTGGAGCCATCATTTTCGGGGTCGGTGTCGGCGAATATCTTGCGGTTGCCCTCCCCGCGCAGCAGCAGGTCGATCAGCCGCGAGACAGCCTCGCGGGCATAGCCGCGGCCCCAGTGACTGCGGGCGAGCGCGTAGCCGATCTCGACCACCCTGCCCTGGCGCTTCTCGTGCGCGGCGAGCGAGCCGATCGCCGCATCCCGATCATCGGCGCCGTCGCCCCTCAGCGTGATCGCCCAGGCGCGCCAATCGGGGTTGGTCGTGTTCTTCTGCAGCTTGGCGCGCGTCTCATCGAGCGAGACGTGTGGCGGATGCGACCACCAGCGCATCGCCACGTCATCGGCGTAGATCAGATGCATCGCCTCGGCGTCATCGACCGACAGCGGGCGCATGCGCAGCCGCGCCGACTCGATCACCGGCGGGCTCATGCGCCGCCGACCAGCGCCTCGACCAGCGCCTTGACCTTCTTCTGGCGCCATTGCGGGAGCGGCGCGACGAGCCAGTAGCCGAGGCGATAGGGTTTGGCGTCGCCGATCCTGACGATCCGCCCGTCGGCGAGATCGCGCGCGGCGAGCAGTTCGGGCACGGTGGCACGGCCAAGACCGGCGGCGGCGGCGTCGATCGCGAGGCCGGCGTCGCCGACGCGGACCAGCGAGACGGCGTCGTCGTTGAGGCAACCTGGCCAGGAGATGCGCGTATCGGCGCCGCCGCCCGGTCGCTCGACGGTGACCATGCCCTCGGATTCGAGTGCCTCGCCCTCATGCTCGCCCGGGCCTTCGCCCCAGCGGATCGCGAGATCGAGATTGGCCTCGGTGAAGTCGACCATCTCGTCGGCGGAAACCAGCGCGAAGCGCATTTCGCCATCGGCCTGGGCGATGCGCGCGAGGCGCGGCATCAGCCATTTCTCGGTGAGGTCGCGCGGCGCGGCGATGGTCAGCGACTTTGAGGTCTGCCCAGCCTGCATCGCGCGGACCGCTTCCTCGAACTGCAGGAAGCCGTGGCGCAGCGCGGCGAGCCCGCCCTCGCCTTCCGGCGTCAGTTCGAGCCCCTTGGTGGTGCGACGGAACAGCACGACGCCGAGCGTATCCTCGAGCGCGCGGATCTGCTGGCCGACCGCCGCCGGCGTGACGGCGAGCTCATCGGCGGCGCGGGTGAACGACAGGTGCCGCGCAGCGGCATCGAGCACGCGCAGCCCGTTGAGCGGGAGATGCGTGCGCTTCATGCCGTATTCCCCTCCCCTTCAGGGGAGGGGCTAGGGGTGGGGAAGTACCGCGAACGCCGCGCTTGGGGAGAGCCCCCACCCCAACCCCTCCCCTGAAGGGTAGGGGCTTGAAGAAGACGAAGTGCCGCGCTCATGCCCCCACCGCCGGCGCGATCAGCGCGAATTTGGGGATGTCGACGTCGAAGCCCGAGCCGTCTTCGCCAACCATGTGATAGCTGCCCTGCATCGAGCCGGTCGGCGTGGCGAGCGGGCAACCAGAGACATAGTCGAAGCTTCCGCCGGGTGCGATCTGCGGTTGTTCGCCGACGACGCCCTCGCCCTCGACCGCGTGGCGCGCGCCGCGCCCGTCGGTGATGATCCAGTGGCGGGTGAGCAGCTGCACCGCCATCGGCCCGTCATTCTCGACGCGGATATGATAGGCCCAGAACCAGCGGCCACGGCCCGGCTCGGATTGCTCGGGCAGGTAGTTGACCGAGACGCGCACGGTGACGCCGCGGGTTTCAGCCGCATAGGGGAAGAGCGCCTTCAAAGCCCGACCGCCGTGAGCGCCTGATCGAGATCGGCGATCACGTCTTCGGGATCTTCGAGCCCGACATTGAGGCGCAGCAGATTCTCGGTCACGCCCATTTCGAGGCGCTTCTCCTCGGCAACGCCGTAATGCGTGGTCGAGGCGGGATGCGTCATCAGCGAGCGCGAGTCGCCGATATTGTTCGAGATATCGATCAGCTGCAGCGCGTCGAGCAGGCCGTGCGCCTGCTTGCGACCGCCCTCGACCTCAAAGGCAAAGATCGGGCCGCACGCGTCCATCTGCGCCATGGCGAGATTGTGCTGCGGATGGCTCGGCAGGCCGGGGTGGAGGATGCGCGGCACGCGGCCTTCGATGAACTGGCCGACCTTCATCGCATTCTCGCTTTGGCGGCGGATGCGCAGGTCGAGCGTCTCCAGCCCCTTGAGGACGACCCAGGCGTTGAACGCGCTGAGCGTCGGGCCGGTGTTGCGGGTGAAGGGCAGCAGCGTGTCGTTGATGAATTTCGCGGTGCCGCACACCGCGCCGGCGAGCACGCGCCCCTGCCCGTCCATCATCTTGGTGGCGGAATAGGCGGTGACGTCGGCGCCGAATTCCATCGGGCGCTGCAAGGCCGGGGTGGCGAAGGCATTGTCGACGACGCTGGTGATGCCGTGGCGACGCGCGATGTCGCACACCGCCTTTAAGTCGACGATATCCATCGTCGGGTTGGCCGGGGTCTCGAAGAAGAACACCTTGGTGTTGGGCTGCACCGCATCGGCGAACTGCTGCGGATCGCGTGCATCGACGATCGTGGTGGCGATGCCGAACTTGGGCAGCAGCGTATCGGTCAGCCAGCGGCACGAGCCGAACGCGGCGCGGCCGGCGACGACATGGTCGCCCATCTGCAGCTGGCAGAGCAGAACCGCCGTCATCGCCGCCATGCCGGTCGCCATCGAGCGGCACGCCTCGGCGCCCTCGAGCAGCGCGATGCGATCCTCGAGCATCTGCACCGTGGGGTTCTGCAGCCGCGAATAGGTCATGCCGACCTGCTCGCCGGCGAAGCGCGCGGCGGCGTCTGCCGCGCAATCATAGACGTAGCCCGAGGTGAGGAAGATCGCCTCCGAGGTTTCGCCGAATTCGCTGCGCGCGGTGCCGCCGCGCACGGCCTGGGTGGCGGGGCGCCAGGTGCGCGTGATCGAGGTGTCTTGTCCGGTGCGACGCTTCATGCGGAGCGCTTTGCCGTTCGCGCGCGCAAGGCGCAACCTTGAACACGCGCCGCGAAGGTGGGAAAGCCGCTGGCGTGACACCTCCGCCACCGCCCCGCCCCTGGCGCGCCGCCGCGATCATCGGCGCGACCGCGCAACTGCTGTTCTCGTTCCGGCTGACGAGCCCGCACAAGCTGATGTTCGACGAGGTGCATTATGTCCCCGCCGCGCGAACGCTGCTCGCGCTGAGCGGGCCGGCCAATATCGAGCATCCGCTGCTCGGCAAGGAGCTGATCGCGGCCGGGATCGCGCTGTTCGGCGACAACAGCCTTGGCTGGCGCTTCTTCTCGACTCTGGCGGGGACGGGCGTGGTGCTCGGCATCTTCGCGATGGCGTGGCTGATCTTCGGCCGGGTGCGCACCGCGACGCTCGCCGCGATCTTCGCGCTGCTCAACATCACGATCTTCATCCAGGCGCGGATTGCGATGCTCGACGGGTTCATGGCGGCGTTCGTCGTGCTCGGGCTGGCGGCATTGCTGTGGTCGATGCGCGCGCCAGCGGGCAAGACATGGCTGGGCGGGGCGTGGCCGCGCTGGGTGCTGGGCAGCGTGCTGCTCGGGCTGGCGGTGGCGGCGAAATGGGCGGCCGCCCCGATCATCGCCTATGCCGCGATCGGCTTTGTCGTCGTGCGGCTGCGCGACGGGCGACGGCAGCAGCAATCCGTCTACGCTGCGCTCAACGGCACGCACCAGCCGCACTGGCCGGGGCTGCCGGTGGTGCCAGCGCTGCTGGCGCTCGGCTTTGTCAGCGTGACGAGCTATTTCCTGACCTTCGCGCCGGCGCTGTTCTACACCAACCTGCCGCTGCCATGGCACGAGTTGATCGCCTTTCAGGGGCGGATGTACGCCGCGCAGACGCAGGTGCTGCCGCCGCACCCCTATCAATCGAGCTGGTGGAGTTGGCCGCTGATGGTGCGGCCGATCTGGTATCTCTACGAACAGGTCGACGGCGCGCAGCGCGGCGTGCTGATGATCGGCAATCCGGCTATCCTGTGGGGCGGGCTGGTCGCGGTGGCGGCGTGCCTGTGGGCGGGGCTGCGGCACGGTGCGGCAAAGCTGCTGGCGGTCGCGCTGCTGTGGATCGGCAGTTATGCGATGTGGGCGCTGATCCCCAAGTCGATCGGCTTCTTCTATTATTATTACCTGCCGAGCATCTTCCTTGCGCTGCCGCTGGCCGGGGCGTGGGAGCATTATGGCAAGGGTCGGCTGAAGAGCTGGGACGAGGGCTTCGTCGCGCTGACCGCCGGGCTGTTCGCCTATTTCTACCCGATCATTTCGGCGCTGCCGCTGGGTGGGCCGCAGTCGTTCCAGCACTGGATGTGGTTTCCGAGCTGGCCGTGAGGCGGGCGTTACCCTGCTTATTGGCAGGGTGGGGAAAATGTGGCTTTTATTGGCGAAAGCCGCTGGATTTTTGTCTTTTTGCTTCAGATGCTTGTGAAGCGCCTTCCTGCTCCGAAAAAGCAGGGAAGAGGACGTCGCGCTGAACGATCAGATACGGCGACTCCGCGTCGTGCTGACCGGTGAATGAGCGGCATCAGATAAGCCGTCCGACCGGTTGCGGTGTGCTGCGACATCGCAGTGAACAGCCGATTCTGCGCGCATAGCTGTCGATCCAAACCGTACCCCGATAGATCAATGCGCAAGGATCACCTCAATCAGGCAAGCCACCAGATCGCGCCGATCAGGCAGAGCGCGCCCGCGCCTATGGCCAGCGTGATAATCTGAAGCGCCTTGCCGGTGATATCCTTGACCTGATGCGCGGTCAGCCGCTGGTTGAGCGCGCGGGCGCGGCGTTCCGCGGCGACGATCATGAAGATCGCCAGCAGGATGAAGCCGGTGGCAATGGCCTTTGGCACCCAGGTCGGGTGCATCGGGCCGAACAGCGCGTTGAAGCCGACGCCGATGCCGATCGCCGCCATCGCCGTGCGCACCCAGCCGGAGAAGGTCCGCTCGTTCGCCAAAAAGGTGCGGTCCTCGGCGAGGTCGGTGCGGTCTTCCGCCAGGTCAAACTTGTCGGGCGTGGCGATCGCTAGCGCACCGCCGCGGCCTCGTTGGCGACGATCGCATCGCGCTGTTCCTGGCTCATCGCGGCGACATTGCGGTTTGCCGCGTCGATCGCGTCGGAGCGCTGCTCGCCGGCCTTGCGCACCTGTTTCGCCTGGGCGTCGAGCATGTCGGCCTGATTTTCCAGCGCGTCGGCGCGCATGCCGGCGGCGTTCTCGACCCGATCGGCGAGCTTGTCTGACGGGCTCTTGCCGCAGGCGGCCAATGGCAGCGCCGCGAGTGCCACGGCGAAAACGATGATCTTCATGCGCATACCCTCCTGTTTGCGCAGTGGTCGACGCGATGTGAATATTCGCGACCGCTGCGGTCGGTGAAAGAGCGTTTGAGCCGCCAGATCGTTCCGTTTACGCGACCAGGCACCCGCCGCGACCGGTGGTTCGCCATCCGAGGACGGTCGAACGTCAGCTTCTACCCGCCACCGGGACCCGTGGCCGGGCCGCTATAGGCAATCGGCGCATCGGCGTCGGGACGCGGGTGATGCGCCCAGTCGATATGGTAAAGGTCAAAACGGCGATCGGCGAGGTTGCGCACCGTTCCTTCGGCACGTGCCCAGGTGAGGTCGGCGAGGTTGACGTCGGCGATGGTCAGCGTCTCGATATTCTCGCTCGCCTCTGCCGCGATGCCGTCGCGGGCGAAGGGGAAGTCGCACGGCGTGAGGATGCAGGACTGGGCATATTGGATGTCCATATTGTCCACCCCGGGCAAATTGCCGACATTGCCCGCCATGACGACGAAGCACTGGTTCTCGATCGCACGGGCCTGGGCGCAATAGCGCACGCGCATATAGCCCTGGCGATTATCGGTGCAGAACGGCACGAACAGGATACGCGCGCCCTGATCGACCAGGCGGCGGGCGAGTTCGGGGAATTCGCTGTCGTAGCAGATCAACACGCCGATCGGGCCGACATCGGTCTGGATGACGTCGACCGAATCGCCGCCCTTGATTTTCCACCAATAGGCTTCGTTGGGGGTCGGGTGGATCTTCTCCTGCGCGTGGACCGAACCGTCGCGCAGGCAGACATAGGCGACGTTCTGGATATCGCCGTCGTCGGTGCGGGTCGGGTGCGAGCCGCCGATGATGTTGATGTTGTAGCGCAGTGCCATGCGCGACAGTTCCGCAACCAGCGGCCCGCGATGTTCGGTCAGCCGGTCGATCGCCTCCATCGGCGACAATTTCTCGGTCTCGAAGGACAATAACGAGAGCGTGAAAAGCTCGGGAAAAACCACGAAATGCGCCTTGTAGTCCGATGCGACGTCGACGAAATATTCGACCTGGCGGATGAACTCGTCGAAATTCCGCACCGCGCGCGCCTGGAGCTGCACCGTGGCCAGCCGGACGCTTTCAACGTCGCGCGGCACACGAAAGGCGAGCGGCTCGTTGGGGTCAACATAGGGGTTACGCCACACCAGGTGCGCCGCGAAGCCGCCCGAGGCGCTGTCCTTGGGCAGATAGTTGCTCAGCACGCCGATCGGGGTGAAGCCGTTGGCGAGCTGGAACCCGATCACCTGATCGCGGAGCTTGCCGCTGGCGATCTGCGCGAGATAATCCTCGGGACCGGTGACCCTGGCGCGCGCGCGCCGATAGCCCGGCATCCGCCCGCCAAAGACGATCCCGCGCAATTCGAGCCGCTCGGCCAACGCGCGTCGCGCCTCGTACAGTCGCTTGCCGATGCGCAAGCCGCGGTGCAGCGGGTCGACGGCGAGTTCGAAGCCATAGAGCCAGTCACCGGTCGGGTCGTGCCGACTGCCAAAGCCATTACCCGAAATCGTTTCCCAGTCATGCGGGCTGAGCGCGACGGCCTCGTCGATGCGCGACGATGCGCAATAGCCGACAATCGTGTCGCCGAGGACGGCGACGAACTGGCCTTCGGGGAAATTGTTGATCTGGCCGATCAGCATGCCGACGCTGTAATTGCCCATGCCGGCATAGACGCGGCCGACCAGCGAAAGGATTCCCGTTATGTCGCTTTGCTCGGCGAGCCTGACCTGCAGGCTGGATTTTCTCTGGACGGGCAATTTCGGTCTCCTGGGATGCCGTGCTCCCGTCACCACCAAGGCACCGACCGGATCAGGGGCATCGCTACCGCGCAACGCGGCGAATGATAAGGCCGGCCGGCCGGCCGGGAGTGCCGCGGGCTCGAGGATGGATGGCAGGGCGAGCGGCGCGGCGTGCGCCGGCGCGCTCAGTACCGCCCCCAGACAAACCGCGACGACAGCGCATAGTTCCACACCGCGCCGACCAGTACGCCGATCATCGCCGAGATCGCCCATTCGCCCGACTGCACGTCGTGGAGGAAATGCGCGATGCCGACATTGGCGATCGCCCCGACCGAGCAGACCAGCGCGAACGACACCCAGCCGCCGAACAGCGCGCGGGCGCCCTTCAGGCGCAGCTCGCGATAGGTCAGCGCGTTGTTGAGGAAGAAATTGAAGGTCAGTGCGACCGCGGTGGCGACGATCTGGCCGGTCAGGAAAGGCACGTCGAGGCCTTTGAACAGCAATGTCAGAACGGTCATGTGCAGGCCCAGACCGAGCAGCCCGATCGCCGAAAACATCGCGAAACGCACCGGGATGACGTGCCCGAACATACGGTCGTAGAGCGCGATGAGATATTCCATCGCGACGACGTGATCGAGCTTGCTCTCGCCCTCGGTGCGCAGCCGGAAGGTATAGGGAATCTCGACGAATTTGAGCGGCGTGGCGCTGGTCGTCATGATGTCGAGCAGGATCTTGAAGCCGATCGCCGAGAGATGATGCGTCAGGCGGCGGACGATGGCGGTGCGGATCATGAAGAAGCCGCTCATCGGGTCGTTGAGATCGGCCTTGAGCACGCCGCGCGCGAGCCGCGTGGCGAAGGCCGACTTGGCGACGCGGTCATGGTCCCAGTCGCCGGTGCCGCCGCCGGCGACGAAACGCGAGCCGACGACGAGATCGAGCGTAGTGTCCTTGTCGAGCGCGTCGAGCATCGCCGGAAGGATCGACTCGTCGTGCTGGAGGTCGCCGTCGATCACCGCGACGCACGGCGCGGCGGTGGCGCACATGCCTTCGATGCAGGCGGTCGACAGGCCGCGTCGGCCGATGCGCTGCACGACGCGGACGCGGGGATCGGTGCGGGCAATGGCACGTGCCGCATCGGCAGTGCCGTCGGGGCTGTCGTCGTCGACGAAGATCGCCTCCCAGGTGCGGCCCGCGAGCGCGGCGTCGAGTTTCGCGACCAGCACGGGCACGTTGCGCACCTCGTTGAAGGTCGGAATGACGATCGCGACTTCGAGCGGACGGTTCACAGCTCGGCCAGCACCGCGTCACCCATCGCCGTGGTCGACAGGCTGCCGCCGAGATCGGCGGTGCGCGCGCCGGCGGCGATCGCCGCGCCGACCGCCGCCTCGATGCGGTCGGCCGCCGCCGCCATGTCGAGCGAATAACGCAACATCATTGCCGCCGAGAGGATCGCCGCGCTGGGATTGGCCTTGCCCTGCCCGGCGATGTCGGGTGCGCTGCCGTGGATTGGCTCGTAGAGGCCCTTGCCAGCGGCATCGAGCGAGGCGGAAGGCAGCATGCCGATCGAGCCGACGCACATGCTCGCCTGGTCGGAGAGGATATCGCCGAACAGATTGCCCGTGACGATGACGTCGAACTGGCCGGGGTTGCGCACGAGCTGCATCGCGGCGTTATCGACATACATGTGTGACAGCGCGATGTCGGGATATTGCGCCGCTGTTTCGATGACGACGTCGCGCCACAGCTGCGAGGTCTCCAGCACATTGGCCTTGTCGACCGAGCAGAGCTTGCCGCTCCGCCGTGCCGCCGCCTGGAAGCCGGCATGGGCGATGCGCGACACCTCGGCCTCGTCATAGCTCATCACGTCGTAGCCCTCGCGCAGGCCGGCGGGGGTGGTGCGCATGCCCTTCTCGCCGAAATAGACGTCGCCATTGAGCTCGCGGACGATCAGCAGGTCGATCGCCTCGGCAACCTCGGCGCGCAGCGCGGAGGCGTCTTCGAGACCGGGGAACAGCTTGGCCGGGCGGAGATTGGCGAACAGCGCGAGTTCCTTGCGCAGGCCGAGGATCGCCTGTTCGGGGCGCAGCGCGCGCTCGAGGCTGTCGCAGCGCGGGTCGCCGACCGCGCCGAACAGGATGGCGTCGGCGCGGCGCGCGAGATCGAGCGTGGCGGGCGGCAGCGGATGGCCGGTGGCGTGGTACGCCGCGCCGCCAACAAGGGCTTCCTCGAAGCTCAGGTCGAGGCCGAGCGCGTCGAGCACGCGCAGCGTCTCGGCGATGACTTCGGGACCGATCCCGTCCCCGGCAAGCAGTGCAATCAAGGGCACGCGCATCTCCATCCTGAACGCGCCGCCTTTGCCGGGGCGGCCCGCGTCACGCAACCGCCCTTTTCAGCCGGTCGATCAGCAGGGTGCGCGCCATCAGCGGATCGCCGCGGCGATCGGCGAGAATATCGGCCTCCAGCGCTTCGCCGGTGACGCGCAGCGCGGCGAGGATATCGGCCCATTCGCCGGGCGCACCACTGGTCTGGAAGGGGGGTAATGCGCCGGGTTCGAGCCCGTAGCCGAGCTCGGCAAGCAGCAGCAGCTCGTAGCGCGCCAGCGCCGCCGCCCAGCCGCGCGCCGCCGGCGCCGCCTCGACCGCGGCGATCACGCCGCCCAGCGCGTCGTAGAGCCGCGGGAAGGGCTGCCCCTCGGGCAACGCCACCGCCGTCAGCACGGTAACCCATTCGAGCGCGGCGGCGGGCAGCGGCTCGGCATGAAGCAGCGCGCGGCTGCGGATCAGCTCGACGCTCAATTGGGCGAGCTGGTCGTCGGTGCGTGCGCGCCATTCGCCGAGCACGAGATTGGCCGGTTGCAGGATCGGGCGGACGCGGCGCGAGCGGCCGCCGCGGACGTAGCCGGCGACCAGGCCGCGCTCCGCAGTCATCGCGCGCACCACCGCGCCATGCTCGCCATGCGTGCGGACGGCGAGGATCAGGGCTTCGGCGCGGAGCTGCATCGGGGCGGTGTAGCGGCTGGCAGCGGGTGCGGCTATCGTGGTCATATGGCGGATATGGGGATGGTGGCGGTGGTTTCGGTTCGCGTTTTAGTTCGCAGTGCTCCTGCGGACGCAGGAGCCCAGAGTCACGGGCGCCGCGCCCTTGGCACTGGGTTTCTGCGTGCGCAGAAACACCGTTGGTGGGGTACCCTGCGCTGGTTCTTGGCGGCGCTCGGTCTTGCCATTGCCTTGCCCGCCCATGGCCAGACGGTCATGCCCCCCTCTCAACCCCCGTGCCGGATGGTCGGCGATGTCGCGAGCCGCGACGGTCTGCCCGCTTTCATCCGCATCGACCCGGCCGCCGCCACGCGGCTGGCGGAAATCGGGCTCGACCGCGCCGCGATCTTCGCGCGGATGCACGACACCGCGATCCCCGAGACGATGGGGTGCTGGGCGATGCCGACGGGCAATTTCGACAGCCAGCTGATCTCGGTCGGCATGGCGCAGTGGAATTTCGGCACCGGCAGCCTGCAACCGGTATTGGCGCGGTGGAAAAGCGGCTTTCATTCCGGGCACCGCTTCAAGCAAGCGTTGAAGGCGCTGGCGCCGAGTTACGGCAAGATGCTGTTCTCGCATGATTGCCGCGCGGTGCCGGTCGGCGACAAATGTCGTGCGGCGATCCTGACGGCGGAAGATTCCACCGGCCGGCTCAACAACGTACTCGAAAGCGAACTGCGCGCGATCTTCGAGAGCGACGAGATGCTGCAGGTCCAGGCCGACAGCTATGTCGAACTGCTCGACGCGGTACGGCTCGACCTGTTGCGCGTCTTCCCGGGCGAGCCGATCACGATGCGCAAGGTGCGCTGGGCGATCGATACGCGCGTCCAGCAGGGCGGCCTGCCCGGCGACGAGGACATTGCCAGGCTCCGCGCCAAACTCGCCGCGATGCCCGAGGCGGAGCGCTGGCCGCGGCTGCGGGCGATCTTCGACTGGTATGAGGCGCTGAGCCGAACGATCGACGAGGACGGGATCGCGCGCGACCATGACTGGAACACGCTGCGCTGGCGCTGTCTGGCCGATTCCCGGGCGATCGATGCCGAGGAATATGAGTTGCTCAACCTCACCTTCCTGCGCAGCCGCACCGCGATCGGCAATAGTGGGCGCTGGCAGGCGCTGACCTTTCAGCGTCGCGCCAAGATCATTCTCGGCGTCGGGAGCGTCAGCGGGGTGCGCGACGGCGAATGCCGCCCCGGCGGCGCGATCACCAACGCGCCGTAATCTTGCCCCGGCGGACGGCTAGCCCGGCGCGCGTCGCATGATCCGGGCAACGCGACCGAGCCCGAGCCGCGCGGCTCCACGCTTGCCGAGCGCCCCGGCATGGTCGACGGTGTCAAGCGCCATCGCTGTCGCGCGATGGGCGAGCGACGGACGCAGCAGCAGCAGATCGAGGCACGGTACGCCCGCGGCAGCGAACGGGCGCCGGTGGCCGCCCTCGACTTCGGCGAAATCGAACCGCTTCGGGCAATTTTCGCCGAACAGGTCGCGCAAAATCTCGACCTGTAACACGCCGTCCGGTTCGAGATCGGCAAAGGCCGGGTCGAACGCGGCATAGCGCCGGACCACCGTGCCGGCGTCGATCGTGGCGTAGAGAAAGGCAGCGGGTTCGCCGGCGATGCGCAGCACCCAACCACGCGCCAGCCCGGCCGCCGCATCGGCCATCATGCGTTGCAGGAAGGCGGGATCGTCGGGCATCGCGTCGCCCGCCGCGCGCGACTGATAGGTGCGCAGCGACAGGCGTCGCGCAATATCGTGGAAGGCAGCAAGTTCGTCCGGATTGCGATATCGCCGCACGTCGATCGCGCCGCCCGAGACACTGGCGATCCGCGCGACGTTGCGGGTAATGGCGCTGCGCATGTCCTGGGCAAGCCGCTCCCAATAGGCGGAGAAGCCCGCCGACAGGTCGACCCAGTGGCGCGTGTAGCGCTGCCGCGTGAAGACGATCATTGCGTCCGCGCCGAACCCCATCGCGGCGCGGCGATCCTCCGGCAGTGAGGTGACGAAATAGCCATGCGCCTCACGCGGCAGTGCGGGGAGCAGCGGCACACGCCCTTCGAGCACTTCGGCGAGCGAGAGCGACACACGGACCATGTCGCGCTGGATCGAGGCGAGCGTTCGTGGCCCGAAGCGTAGTCGCGACGTTTGCGGGTTTTCCGTCACGCCGCGCGTTCCTCGACCATCGTCGACCAGAGCTGCTCGGCGTTGCGCCAGCCGGTCCGCAGATGGTGCGGCTCGAGCGGCGCGTCGCGCTGCCCGAGCCGCAGCGCCGGGCGCGCGTCGAAGCGACAGGTCGGCAGCGTGTCACGGCGCTCGGCCAGCATCGCGCAGAGCGCCTCGAAGCGACCGACATGGATGGCATTGCCGCGCGTCGCGGCGCGATTGGCGAGTGCTGCGGTATCGCAGACAATCGTCACCGCGGCATGATCGTTCGCTTCGGCATGGTCGAGCGCGGCACTCATCTCTCCGGCCGAGAGCGCGGCGACGCGCAGGCCGCGCAGCGCCCCGACGTCTTCCTCGATCGACGTGACCGGTACCTCGGTGATGCCGCAATGCGCCACCGGCGAGATGGCGCGCGGCGCGAGCGTGACGGCACCGGACACATCGCCTTCGCTGCCGTCGCGGCTTGAATCATAGCTGAAGCCGAGCGTGGCAAGCGTGCGGAGCGTATCGTCATTGGCGCTGAAGCCACCGGCGCGAAAGGCGACCGGCGACGGCGCCCCCGCGGCGACGAGCAGGTCGCGGGCGCCGACGATGAGGTCATGCTGCGCTTCCGGCGCATAGTCGGCCAGCGCGACGCGGCCATGCTGTGCGCCGCCATCCCCCGCCGCCGCTCCGGCCCAGACGGGGTGGAGTAGCAACTGCACCTCCTGACCGGCGTCGAGGATCGTATCAACCATGCGGCGGACGGGATCGAGCCCGAACAGCAGCGCGGGCATCGGATCGACGAAGAAACTCGCCTGCAGGCCATATTGCGCCAGCCGGCCGAGCTGGAAGGTGAGGCCGACCCCGGCGGGCTCGATCGAACGCGCGAAGATCGCCGTCGGGTCGAGCCGGTCGGCGTGGTGACGCCACAACAAGGCGGCGTCGACGGTGAGGAAGACGGGCGTGGTCACCCGTCCAGCATTTAACGGCGCATGGTGAACAAATCGCCAATTCTCCGTCCGCTATCCGACGATGCAACGTCAGGGTGTCACGCCGTAGATCGCATAGTCCCGGTCGATGCGCGGTGACAGCAGCCGTGCCGCGGTGAGATCGAGCTCGCTCGCCCTGACATCGCCCATGCGCTTGCGGATAACGCCGCGCATGAACAGGCTGCCCGCCTCGTCGGGGTCGATGTCGAGCGCAGCGTTGAGATCGGTCAAGGCATCGTCGAGCCGGTTCATGCGGAAATACACCATCGCGCGGCTATCGAGCGCGGCGGCCGCGGAATCGCCCAGTTCGATCGAACGGGTGCAATCCTTCAACGCCGTGTCGAGCGCGACATTGAGCGTACCCTTGATCCAGCAACGCGTGTTGAGCAGCGCGGGATTGCCTGGGCCTGTGGCGATCGCCGCATCCATCGTCGCCAGCGCCTCGTCGCGCCGGCCGGACTTGGCGAGAATTTCCGCCTTGCTCGCGAGATAGTCGTTCTTTTCCTTGCCGCCTGCGCCGATGCGCTCGTCGAGCAGCGCAACGGCACCGTCGATATCGCCACGGTCGAAGTCGAGCGAAGCGAGCTGCGTGGTCGCGGTCGACGATCCGGGATCGAGCTTCCGCGCCTCGCCAATGTCGGCCAGTGCGCGGTCCTTGTCGCCGAGTTGGGCGTACAGCCTCGCGCGCCACAAATAGGTGTTCGCAGCGGAATCTAGCGCGATGGCACGGGTGAGATCGGCGATCGCCTCGCGCCGCAAATAGATCCGCTCGTAGAACCATGCACGGTCGGTCAACGGCTCGGCCTTGTCGGGCTGGGCCACGACATCCCCCTGATATGCCGCGAGGATAGCGTCGAAACGATGCTCGCGCTTGCCCGCCTCGGCGACCTGCCACGGCATCGGGTAATCGCCCGGCGCCATGACCCGCAACAGCCGCGACTTGGCCAGCGCGACGCGCTGCCGCGCGGCGGCGATGTCGGCGACGGGGATTTCGGTACCGGTGCCGCGCACACGATCGTCGATCGTGATGACATTGCCGACAATGCTGGTGGTGCGATCGATCCGCGACCCGGCAATGGTATCGGCGAGTTGCTGGTCACCATCGAGCGTGAAGCCCTTGCCCTGATCGGGAAGGGTAATCGTCGTGTGCACCAGCACGTTGGCATGATCGTTGTTGGCAATCGGGATATCATGCCACGCGACACGAGCGCGATCGGGGTCGAAGGTGATGCCGCTGACCGTATGATCGAGCGTACCGCGATAGCGCTGATCCTCGCGCGTCCAGTCGGGATAGGCAATGCCGGCGGCGGTGATCGTCGCCTCGCCGCTTGCCTCGTCATAACTCAGCGCGCGGCTGACGATCTTGCCGCTGCCGAGAAAGGGATCGAGCTGGAGCTTGGCGAACTTGGCGATGTCTTCCTTGCTCGCCTGTTGCGCGGCGGCATGCATCAACTGTGCGATCTGGCCGCGATAGACCGCCTTGATCGTGAATGGTGCGGGAAAATCGACCCCGGCGCGCTCGTCGAACGCGACGTCGACGCGCGTATCGGGCCGCGCGGCCGGTCTGAATGCGATCTTGAGCAGGTCGGCGCCGGCGGGACGGATCGGCAGCACGCTGCCGAACGGCGGCGTATCGTGGATGTCGGCGAGGCGCGCGCCGCTCGCCGTGCCATCGAGCCACAGCGAGTCGCCACCGATCGTCGCGCGGACGAGGACGTGATCGAACGCCCCGGCCATCGGCAGTCGACCGGGCACCAGATCGCCGAGCTGGCTGCTCGCCATCACCGGCTCCGCCTCGATGCCGAGTTCGTGCAGCAAGGCGAGCAGCAGCATGGTCTTGGCCTTGCAGTCGCCATAGCGCAGCGCCCAGGTCTGTTCGGGCTTTTGCGGGACGTAATTGCCGCCATCCATGCCGCGGAACAGATAGCGCACCTTGCTCTGGACAAGTTCGAGCGCGAGTTCGGCACGGTCGAGCGGGTCGCTCTTCGCCGCCTTGATGCGCGCGACCTCGCCGGCGAGCGGGCCGCCCGGCGTGATCGATCCGGCGGTGACGTAGAGCGGCGCCATCACCCGCGACACCGCCGCCCAATCGGCGAAACTCGATATCTCGATCAACCGCGGCGCACGAAAGCGCAGCGGCGCATCGTCGGGCATCTCGGGCTGCTTGGCGATCGGCAACTTGAACTCGACCTCATGATCGCTGCCGATATCGGCGACGGTCGGCTGCACATTGGTGGCGCTGGTTCGCCACGCGACCTTGTCGCCCTGCGGCCATAGCAGGCGCAGCCGCGCGAACTGCACGCGCAGCGGATCGGCGATGACGCCACCGGCGGACTGGACATTCCCGCCGAGCGCCATGTCCTTCTGCGTGATCGAAAAGCTCAGATGCAGCACGTCGCCGACACGCAGCCCCTCGACCGCCATCGTCGCGGTGAGGATGCCGTTGAGCTGGCGCTGCTCCAGACCCTCCTCGCGATGCAGGACCGAGAATTTGTCACCGCCCTTGAGCAAATCGATATGCTCGGCCCCCCGGATGATCTCGGCGCGGTGGATGATCAGATCGCCCTTGTCGGGCTGCCACGGCAGTTTGATCGTGCCGATACTCTCCACCACCTGCGACGAGGCGGCACGCGTGGCGGTGTCGAAATAGCCCCACGCCTGCCCGTCGTGGAAGCGTTGCTGGTTATCCACCAACAGGAGGACGGGCGAAGCGTCGGTGAGCGCGCCGGCGTCGATCGGCGGCGCCGGCTTCACCCAGTCGGGCGCCGGCGCATAAAGCGGCTTGTCGGCCGCCTGCGCTGCCCCGGCGAGCGAGACGAGCGCCACGAAAACTGCCGGACGGATCATGATGTTGCCCCTGAATTGCAATACCAATCCTAGCGCGCGGTGGCAGCGCGGCAAGTGAGGATGTGATCCAGAATGGTTGCTATCCCGATGATGGTGCTGTCGGCCACATCCAAGGCGCGTGCTCGTGCGCCGGCAGTATCCCGGAAGGGCTGGGCGTAGCGTTTGCGGCGAACACGATCCGCCTTTGGCGAAGTTCACACCGCCGAAGTCGTCAGCTTGTGTGAAAGAAATCGTGGATCTGTTGCGCCACCCCGGCCGAGACGCCCGGCGCCTTTTGCAGATCTTCGAGGCTCGCGCCGCGTACCGCGCGCGCGGTGCCGAAATGCATCAGCAGCGCCTTCTTGCGCGCCGGGCCGATGCCCGGGACGTCGTCGAGCGGGCTGCTGACGATGCCCTTGGAGCGCTTGTCGCGGTGCGCGCCGATCGCGAAGCGGTGGACCTGGTCGCGCAGCCGCTGGAGGTAGAACAGCACTGGTGCGTTGACCGGCAGCTGGAACTCGCGGCCGTCCATCATATGGAACACCTCGCGCCCGTCGCGGCCATGATGCGGCCCCTTGGCGACGCCGACCAGGCAGACATCCTCGATGCCCATTTCCTCGAGCACGGCCTTGACGGCGTTGAGCTGCCCGCGGCCGCCGTCGATCAGCACGAGATCGGGCCAGTCGCCGCCATCGCGATCCGGGTCCTCGGTCAGGGCGCGGGCGAAGCGGCGTGAGAACACCTCACGCATCATGCCGAAATCGTCGCCCGCTACGGTCTCCGCGCGCTTGATGTTGAACTTGCGATACTGGCCCTTGCGGAAACCCTCCGGCCCGGCGACGACCATCGCACCGAGCGCGCTGGTGCCCTGGATATGGCTGTTGTCGTAGATCTCGATGCGGTCGGGCGGCTCGGCCAGCCCGAACAGCTCGGCGACCTCGCGCAGCAGTTTCGCCTGCGTCGTGCTCTCGGCGAGGCGGCGGTCGAGCGCTTCCTCGGCGTTGCGCTTGGCCTGGTCGAGCAGGCGCCGGCGCGTGCCGCGTTGCGGGATCGACAGCGCGACCTTGCGCCCGGCGAGCTCGGTCAGCGCCTCGGTTACGAGCGCCGCCTCTGGCAGTTCGCGATCGAGGAAGATCGTGCGTGCCGGGGGCACCTCCTCGTAGAATTGCATCAGGAAGCTCGACAGTATCTCGGCCTCGGGAATGTCGGCGGTGTGGGCCGGAAAGAAGCTGCGATGGCCCCAATTCTGGCCGCCGCGGATGAAAAAGGCCTGGATGCCGATCGTCCCGTCCTTGCTCGCCAGCGCGAAGATATCGGCATCGCCCAGCCCTTCCGCGTTGATCGCCTGGCTGCCCTGGATGAAGGTCAGCGCGCGCAGCCGGTCGCGCAGCATCGCCGCGAGCTCGAAATCCATCGCCTCGGCCGCGGCCTGCATCTGCCCGGCGAGCTTGGCCTGCACGCCCGTCGCCTTGCCGGCGAGGAAATCCTTGGCATCGGATACCAGCTCGGCATAGCCGGCTTCGTCGATCCGCCCGGTGCACGGCGCCGAACAGCGCTTGATCTGGTAGAGCAGGCACGGCCGGTCGCGGTTCTTGAAGAAGCTGTCGGTGCAGCTGCGCAGCAGGAACAGTTTCTGCAGCGCGTTCAGCGTGTTGTTGACCGATCCTGCGCTGGCGAAGGGGCCGTAGTAATTGCCCTTGGCCTTGCGCGCGCCGCGATGCTTCTGGATCCTTGGAAAGTCGTGATCGGCACGCAACAGGATGAACGGGAAGCTCTTGTCGTCACGCAGCAGCACATTGTACGCCGGGCGATAACGCTTGATCAGCTGCGCCTCCAGCAGCAGCGCCTCGGCCTCGTTGTTGGTCGTGACGATGGTCATCGCCCGTGTCTGCGCAACCATCCGCTGGAGCCGCCTGGGCAGCCGATCGACCTGGGTGTAGTTGGTGACGCGGTTCTTGAGCGCGCGCGCCTTGCCGACATACAGCACGTCGCCGCGTGCATCGAGCATGCGGTAGACGCCAGGCCGCGCCGGCAGCGTGTTCAGCACGTTGCGGATCGCCGCCACACCGGCCTCGAGGTCGGGTGTCTCGGTGCCGCGCACGGTGTAGGTCGATTTTTCGTCGTTGAAACGGTCGGGCGCATGGGGGGACGACATAGCCCTTCAGTTAGGACTGCGGTTCGCTCGCGACAACGGCTATATCGGTTAGCGATCGGGGAGTGATAAGATGCAGTTGGCGGGCAAGACAGCGCTGGTGACGGGTGGCTCCGACGGAATCGGGCTGGCCATCGCACGCGAACTCAAGGCGGCGGGCACGAGCGTCATCGTCGTCGGACGCGACCCGGTGCGGCTCGCCAGCGCAACGGCCGAGGGTTTCGAGGCGATCGCGGCGGACCTTGCCGGCGAGGCCGGTTGCGCGGCGCTGCTCGAGGCGCTGGGCGAGCGTACGATCGATATTCTCATCAACAATGCCGGGATGGGCAGCGACTTCGACGTCAACGCGCCGATCGATCTCGCGGCGACCGACCGCTGTATCTTCCTCAACCTCAACGCGCCGATCCGGCTGATCGTCGGCTTGCTCGACACGCTCCGGGCGCGGCCGGCGGCGATGATCGTCAATGTGACATCCGGCCTGGCGATCGCACCCAATGCCGGCACGCCGGTCTATTGCGCGACCAAGGCCGGGTTGCGCAGCTTCACCATGGCGTTGCGGGCGCAGCTGAAAGGCACCCATGTCCATGTGCTGGAGGTGCTGCCCCCGGTGGTCGAGACGCGGATGACGGAAGGCAACAACCACCAGAAGCTGCCCGCGGCCGAATGCGCGCGGCAGGTTGTCGCGGCAATGGCGACGGGGCGCGACGAGGCCAATGTCGGCATGACGCGGTGGTTGCGGGTCGCGTACAGCGTCTCGCCGGCCCTCGCGCGGCGCGTGATGCTCAACTATTGACCGCACCAACGGCGCGACGACCCGCCCGGGCCGCCGCACCGCACGTGGCGTTACTGGATCGCGGCGAGGTCGGTCGCGACTTTGGTGAGACGTTCCGGAGTCAGCTTGTCAGGCGCGAAACCGGCGACCTGATTGAGCGACATCGACTTGAACATGTCGTATTTGTCGTTGCTGGTCAGGCCGGGCAGATCGTCGTCGAGAACCTTCTTGGCGGTCATGTCCGCAACGAGGGTCTCGATCGGAGAATCAAGCGTGAACTTGGCGGCAGCCGCGGCCGGCGCTGCAGGAGCCGTGGCCGGCGTGGCTGTGGCCGCGGAAGAGGCGACGGGGGCCGGCGTAGCGGTCTGCGCCATGACGGGCGCAGCGGTGAGCGCGAGCAAGGCGGCGCAGCAGGTGAAGAGCTTCATGCGGTTTCTTTCCGAGCCAGGCGCGGCGCGAATCGCCGCCCTGACACGGATGTAGCCGCTTCGTGCGCCGCGCGAAACGCGGCGGCGAACAATCAGTTGGGACGACCGAGCCCGGCGATCGTCTTGTCGACCAGCGCCTTGTCTGCAACCGCGCCATGCTGCTCGGCGATGATCGCTGCTGCGGCCCTCACCGCAGCATCTGCAACCGTGGCTCGAATTTCGGCAATCGCGCCGCGCTCGGCGGCGGCGATCTTGTCGTCGGCCATCTTGCGGCGGCGCTCGATCAATTCCCTGGCATCTGCCTCGGCCTTAACCAATAGCGCCTTGGCCTCGGCTTCGGCGTGCGCAACAATCGCCGCAGCATCGCCAATACTGGCTGCGCTACGTGCGTTGGCGTCGGCAAGAATCGCCTCGGCCTCGCTGCGCAAGCGTGTAGCTTCGTCGAGCTGCCTGCGAATGGTGGCGATCCGTTCGTCGAGCGCCTTGGCAACAATCGCCGGCACCTTCTTCCAGAGCATGACCGCAATGACCACGAGCATCGAAAGCGCGACCCAGCCCGATGCGGTGATGCCCAGCGCCGATGGTTCGGCGTGCAGCTCAACGATGCCACCATGGGCAACGATCTGCGCGACATTTTCAGCCATGTGCCAGTTCCGCCTTGACCTTGGCCGCCGCCGCGGCGCGATCGACCTTCACGCCTGACAACTTGACGACAATGTCCTGAACGGCCTCGACCGTCGCGGCCTCGATCTCGATCATCGCGCTGTTACGTGATGCGGCGATGCGAGCAGCCGCTTCACTGCCTGCCGTAGCCAGCTTCGCATCGCCAGCCTTAACACGCTTTTCAGCAGCCGCTGTCGCCTTGACCTTGGCCTCGGCGACACTGCGCATCCCCGCAGAGCGGGCCGCATCGAGCCCGACATGATAGTCGTGGTCGAGTGCCGATGCCGCAGCCCGGGCGGTTTCGGCCGCATCGAGATCCCCCGTGATGCGGGCGTCTCGATCATCGATCGTGCGCTCGATCCTGGGGACCATCGCACGACCGATCCCGAAATAGATCAGCGCAAAAACGATCGCGAGCCAGAACAGCTGCGAGGCGTAGATTTCGCCAACCTGGGAAAGCTGAGGCATCGAAGTCGCTCTTGCTTACTTCTTGACGACGAAGAGGATCAGGATCGAGACCACGAATGCGATCAGACCGAGAAGCTCAGATGCCGCGAACCCGATGAAAAGGCGACCCTGCTGGCTGTCAGCAGCCGAAGGATTGCGCAGCGCGCCCTCGAGGAACGAGCCGAACACGTTACCCACGCCGAGCGCAGCGAGGCCGACGCCGATCGCGGCAAGGCCCGCGCCGATGTACATTGCACCAAGATCAGTCATTTCAAGCTCCTAGAAAAATCAACAAAGTAACAATGATTTAGTGCAAGTGCACCGCATCGTGGAGATAAAGCGAGGTAAGCAGCGCGAAGACATACGCCTGGATCGCGCAAACGAGCAATTCAAGCGCGCTGACGCCGACGATCATCACGAAGCTCAGCCCACTGACCAACCATCCAAGCGGGCCGCCCGAGTTGATACCCTGGACGACGAAACTGCCGAAAACCTCGAGCAGGATGTGTCCGGCGGTCATCGCGACGAACAGTCGCAGTCCAAGGCTGAACGGACGCACGAGAAACGAGACCAGTTCGACCGGCGGGATCAACCACAGCAGCCACGCTGGCGTTCCGTGCGGGACAAACAGCGAGAGGAAATGAAAGCCGTGCTTCCACAAACCGACCGCCAGCACGATACCAAAGGACAAGAAGGCCAGCACCGCCGTCACGGTGATGTGGCTGGTCACAGCGAAGGTGTGAAAACCGGGAATGATCGCGATCGGCATCACGCCGACGAGATTGGCGAACAAGATGAAGAAGAAGAGCGAGAAGATGTAGGGCGCGAACTTCTTGCCGCCCTCCCCGATATTGACCGACACCATGTTGTCGACGAAGCCGATCATGCCCTCGACAGCAACCTGCCAACGGCCGGGAATCAACTGACGCTTCAGGCCACCCGACACGAATCCCGCGAGCAACACGAACACGACGACCATAAACAGCGCCGAGTTGGTGAACGAGACGTCGTAACCCAGAAGTGTGAGATGATGGCCGAGCACGGGCTCGACCATGAACTGCTCCATCGGGTCGATCTTGCCGGCGCTCATTCGGCGCGCTCCTTCGAAATGCGGAAGATATTGCGAAAGGCTGCGATTACACCAAGCGCGAGCAACACCAGCAGTATCCACGGCGACGTGCCGAGCCAGCGATCGAGCACCCAGCCAATCAGCGCGGCACCGGTCGGCACACCGATCAGTTCGGCGAGCACGCGTGAACCTTGACCATAGCCCTTCGGCGCAGGCGCTGCGCCACCGACTCGCGCTTGCTCAGTCGCACGCGCTTTCGCGATACGCTGGTCAAGGTCGTCGTTCTGGCGATCGTCAGCCAAGGTGGATCACATCCTGATAAGAAAACGCCGCCGCGCCTTCCGGCGGGCGACGAGGAACATGGGGTCGAGCCCCCGTTGCGGCGCCCGTTTAGAAAGGGCACCGCACCGAGTCAACCATTGCGGGACGGGCCTTGGGCTATTGCCGCCGCCGCGCTCAGATGCAGCGCGGATCGCGCTCCGGCGCAGCACTGGTCCGCGTCTTCCACTGGCCGCCCAGGGTCTGGTATTTCTCGCCCGGGACGGTCTTGGCGATCAGGTTGCAGCCCGACACAAAGGCGAACTGCTCGATCGTCGAACTCGCCGCTGCACCCTTGGTGTAGACCGACTTGCGCTGGATATTGATGCTGTTGACCAGCGCGCGGAGCGCGGGCGTGCCCTCGCCGACCACGCCGAGATAGCCGTCGGGCTGCTCGCCCACCTCGCCTGCCGCGCGCGCCGCCGCATAGGCAGGGTCGCGCACCTGGGCCAGCGCAGGAGCGGCGCACAGCGCCATCGCGGCAAACGCGACGATGAAATTGGCATGGGTCTTGGTCATCAGAAGATTCCCGGATTCTGCTGGATTGCCGTCTTCGCCTCGCCATCGAGACGATAGACGATCGCCTGGGTAACGTTGATGTTGAGGGTGATCACGATTGGCTTGTCGGGCGCGGTCACGTTGACGCAACCACCCGTCATGCCGGTCGCCGCCATGGCGGCTATCGCGATCACCCTTTTCATCCCGTCACTCGTCGGTCTCCGCTTGCGCGTCGTCAATCCTGTTTGCGTCATGGCATGGTCCTGCTGTCGGAGGGCTGAACGGGGGAAGCGGGTGGGACCGGCGGTCGGGCATGCCGGTTCTGTTCCTCGATCAGCGCCGGCAGGTTTCGTTCGATCAACCGACGCGGGTCGTAAAGGCCCTCCGCCGAATCGATCAACGAACGGAAGGGCGCCTTGATTCTGATGTTGAAGACAAAGGGCAGTTTCTGCAGCCGGTCGAAGATGAAGTTGCGCTTGGCCCCTTCCCCCTGGCTGACACCCCTGAAGCGAACCTCGGTGATCATGTCGCCGGCCAGCGGCCCGTTCATGACGATATCGAGGTCGCGATATTTGAGCGACTTCAGCGCCTGAAAGGCGAGATTGCCCCAGAAGCCGACATCGTGTTTGGTGATCTCACCGAGATAGGCGATGGCGCCGCCACCGGGCCGCACCTTCAACTGGCCCGCCTCGATCCGCCCGCCGGACTGATCGAACACCATCGGCAGTGTCCCGTCGAAGGTACCGGTGGCGTTGAGGTTCTTGAAATCGAACTGCTGGAGGAACTGACCCGCATCCATCCCGGTGATGCGGAAGGTCATACGGCGTTGTTGCGCGACATCGAAATCGAGCAGCGTCGGCTCGAGGACGAGCGTGCCGCCAGCGAACGGCCAGCGCCCCTCTTCGATGCGGATGAGTGTGCCGGGAAGGGTCTGATAGCGGACCGTGCCGTCACCGACAGCGACACCGGGATTGACCGACTTGATCGTGGCCACCTGGCCCGGCGCACTTTCCAGGTTGAGCAGGTCGGTGAAGCGGATCTCGCCCGCCACGCCGGTAACCGGCCCGAATGCCGCGGCGAGGTCGGTGCCGGCGGTGCGGAAGACGCCATCGCTGGTCACCCCCTGCGGCGTCCAGCGAATATGCCCCTCGCCGGTGATCGTCCCGTTGACGTCGGCGATCACCCCATAGGTCAGCTTCGTGAGGTCGTCGGGCTGGAACGCCTTGGAAAAGACGATCGCCGGCACGGTCAGGTCGGCACGGCCGCTGCCGTGCGACAAATCGTGCGCGATCACGACATGCGCGACGGCGACATTCTTGACCGGCGACACAAGATCGCCCGTCGCGGTGATGACACCGCCGCGCAACGCCAACTGCACATCGCGGCCGGCCAGCGTCTCGAAGCGCGGCGCGGCCGCGGCATCGTCGACGTTCACGCCGCCGCTGACCGACAGAACGGCATCTTTGAGGTCCCACGACCCCGTCGCCCGTGACAACAGCAGCGGCACGTTGCCGATCTGGCCGGCAGCCCCATCGAACTGCCCGGAAATCGCGCCGTTGGCATAGTCGCCGCGCAGTGTTGCGATATCGAGCCGCGTCTGGCTGTCGGCGGCCCCGATCCGCATTGCCACCTGCGTCGCCGCGAAACCGGGCCGCGCCAGACGGGCGTCGACCGTCGCGGCCGAGAGTGTCAGCGGGCTGGATCCGATCGCGCCCGCCACTCGCACGCCGGCGAGACGCGCGCCGCCATGCATCACACCATGCTCGACGCTGAACAGCGCATGATCCGCCGGACACAGCATCAGGCTCGCCGGTTGCAGCACGACACCCGAAAATGCCAGGCGGCGGAACGACAGCGGCGCGCAGCCGGGATTGACCAGCAACGCACCACGACCGTTCCAGCGCGCGTCGATCGGCAATGTCAGCCCCTCGGCACGGCCATCGCCAAGCGGACCGGTCAGCGAGAGCTGCGTCGTTATCCGCGTCGCGCTGCCCGAAACGGCGAAGCGTATCGGCGTGGCCGAAAGTTGCGCGTCGCCGGCAGCATAGGGCTGAAGCGTCGCGGTCCCGCTGATCGGCGCCCCCGGGGCGACCTGCGCCAGGTCGATCCGCCCGGTCGGGAGCCCACCGCCCTCGAACGCGACGGTGCCGTCGATCAGGCTGGCGCCATCGGGCCAGCGATAAACAATGCCCTTGCCGCCCGACAGGCGCAGCTGTGCGCCGCTCGCTGCGGCGAGTTGCAACGCGGACACGCCGACCTGCCCAGCACCGCGGTCGTAGCGGAGCGCCACGGCGGTATCGACGCCGATGTCGCGGCCGGCGGTGACGAGCGCTGACGACAGTTTGCGCACCAGCGGGGCGATCGGCGTGCCGATCACGGCATCGGCGCGCGCGACAATGCCGCGCAACGTCGCGGCATCGGCCGCGAGATGGGCACCGACCTTTCCTTCGAAGGCCAGTCCGTGTTCGCCGACACCGTAGTGACCCGACGCCGTCAACCGGCCGGCGCGCCATCCACCAGCCTCGCCGCGCCCGGAAACCAGATCGATGTCGCCCGACATGGCAGCCACCGAGCCGGCAACGCTCACCGTCCCGCCGAGCGCCGACAACGCGCCGGCAGGATGAGTCACCTCGGCAAGGGCGATCCTCGCCTTGCCGTCCCAATGATCGAGCGCGGGCGACAGCGACAGCGATAGATCGGCGCCCATGCCGCGCAACGCGGTCGTGCCGCACGTCGCCGCACCCAGCCGAACGGGTCCGCTCAGCTTCGGCGCGCCTGCGATGATCTGCACGCGCAATGCCCCGTCGGCGCGCTTGAGCACGCAGTCGCCTATATCGAGCGTGTCGGCAACGACGGCAACCCGGCCGCGAAAGCCGTTGTCGAGCCGCCCAAAGCCGGCGACCTTCAGTCCGACGACGCCCTGTGGCGTTTCGAGCCGGATCCGCAGGTCGGCGATGTCGGCGACGATTCCAGGCAAGGTGAAGGGCTTGCCTGTCGGTGCTGGCAACAGGCGATCGATCGTGCCCAACGACACTTTGCCGTTCACCAGCCTGGCGCGCAGCCGCGCGTGACCGGTGCGGATTTCATCGACCACGACGCCCGAGAAACCGACATGGGTGCGCAGTTCGATCCAGTCGGCGATCAGATCGGGCTGGTCGGCCGGGCCGATCACGACATTGGTCAGGCGCTGGCGCCCAAAGCCGAGATCGGCAATCTTGTAGCGCGCCGGCACACCGCGCGCCGCGAGATAGTCGTCGATATAGCCACTCGCGATCGGTTTGCGCTGCGTCCACGCTACCACCAGCGCGAGCAGCACGAGCACAAGCAGCACCAGCGACGCGACGCGCGCACGCCGGCGGCGTGCCACGGTCGGCGCGGCGTCGGGCATGTCGCTTTCGTCTGGCGTCACGCCGGCCTTTCCGTCTTCAAAGTGTTCGTCAGCATAGGCCCGGGCGATTGCGCGGCAACCTTCGCGTGTTTAATCCTCGAACGTAATGAGTGTTCCGCCTCCCGATCATCTCGGCCATCGCGCGCGGCTGCGCCAGCGGCTCGTCGAGACCGGCGGCGACGGCATGCCGGATTACGAGCTGATCGAATATCTGCTCGGGCTCGCCATTCCACGGCGCGACACCAAGCCGCTGGCCAAGGCGCTGCTCAAGGAATTCGGCGGCATCGGCGGTCTGCTCGCCGCTGATGCGGAGGCGCTCGGCCGGGTAAAGGGTATGGGAGACACCTCGGTCGCCGCGCTCAGGATCGTGCGGGCAACGGCGTTGCGGCTGTTGCGCAACGATCTCGACGAACGGCCGGTACTGTCCAACTGGCAGGCCGTGCTCGATTATCTGCGCGCCGATATGGCGCATCATGCGATCGAGCGTGTTCGCGTCCTCCATCTCAACACACGCAACATGCTGATCCGCGACGAACTGGTCAGCGAGGGGACCATCGCCGAAGCGGCAGTGCATGTCCGCGAGGTCATTCGCCGCGCGATCGACCTCGGCTCGGCGGCGATCATCCTGGTGCACAACCACCCCAGCGGCGACCCGCAGCCAAGCCGCGCCGACATCGACCTGACCCGCAAGACGATCGACGCGGCGAAGCAGTTCGATATCGCGGTGCACGACCATGTCGTGATCGGCACCAAAGGCCATGCCAGCCTGCGCGCAATGGGGCTGATCTAGCCGGGAAAAGTCGTCGCGCCCGTTTGTGCGGCGGCGTCGATACCGTGCCAGTGCATATTTCGTGTTGCCCGCCGCCAGGAAGCCGTTGAGTCCGGCCTTGGTGGTGGGACGTCACGCTACTCAACATATTGCTTTGAACTATAGTCATTTTCTCCAGTGTTTGAAGGATCGGCTTGTCCCTGCTAGGGCGCGTGTCGTCGCGGCCACGAGCCGATTCCACGACGAGCCGATCCACTGAATTTTGGGAACCGTTGCCATGGTGCCACGCTATTCGCGCCCCGACATGACCGCGATCTGGGAGGCGGAAGCGCGCTTTCGGATCTGGTTCGAGATCGAGGCCCATGCCACCGAAGCGCTGGCGGAACTCGGCGTCGTGCCAAAAGCTGCGGCGGATGCGCTCTGGGCGTGGTGGGCGACCAACCCGACCATCGACGTCGCCGCGATCGATGCGATCGAAGCCGTCACCAAGCATGACGTGATTGCCTTCCTGACCTGGGTAGCAGAACAGGTTGGCGACGAGGCGCGCTTCATGCACCAGGGCATGACCTCGTCGGATGTGCTCGACACCTGCCTCGCGGTGCAGCTGGCGCGCGCGAGCGACATCCTGATCGCCGACATCGATGCGTTGCTCGTCGTGCTCGAACGCCGCGCGCGCGAACACAAGATGACCCCGACGATCGGGCGCAGCCACGGTATCCATGCCGAACCGGTCACCTTCGGGCTCAAGCTCGCCCAGGCCTATGCCGAATTCGCGCGCAACCGCGCGCGGCTGGTCGCGGCGCGCGCCGACATCGCGACCTGCGCCATCTCGGGCGCGGTCGGCACCTTCGCCAATATCGATCCGCGCGTCGAAGCGCATGTCGCGGCGAAGCTCGGCCTGACGGTCGAGCCGGTCTCGACCCAGGTCATCCCGCGCGACCGCCACGCGATGTTCTTCGCGACGCTCGGCGTGGTCGCCAGCTCGATCGAGCGCCTGGCGATCGAAATCCGCCATCTGCAGCGCACCGAGGTGCTGGAAGCCGAGGAGTATTTCTCGCCGGGGCAGAAGGGTTCGTCGGCGATGCCGCACAAGCGCAACCCGGTGCTGACCGAGAACCTCACCGGGCTGGCGCGGATGGTGCGCGGTTACGTCACGCCTGCGCTGGAGAATGTCGCGCTATGGCATGAGCGCGACATCAGCCATTCCTCGGTCGAGCGCTATATCGGCCCCGATGCGACGATCACGCTCGACTTCGCCTTGGCGCGGTTGACCGGGGTGATGGACAAGCTGGTCGTCTATCCCGCGCGGATGGAGAAGAACCTCAACAAGATGGGCGGGCTCGTCCATTCGCAGCGCGTGCTGCTGGCGTTGACCCAGGCCGGGGTGAGCCGCGAGGACAGCTATCGCCTCGTCCAGCGCAACGCGATGAAGGTGTGGGAATCGGACGGCGAGCTGTCGCTGCTCGAACTGCTCAAGGCCGATCCCGAGGTGACTGCCGCACTGTCACCGGCAGAGATCGAGGACAAATTCGACCTCGAATATCACCTCAAGCATGTCGACACGATCTTCGAACGGGTCTTTCCATAACGGTTACATCGTTACGCTTGCAAATGCTGCAACTGCGAAGGCGTGAAATAATATTGCTGCGTCAAGCAACAATCTCCACATGCGTCCGTGCCGGACCTACCCGGCATTAGGAACCAACCATGCGCATTCTGGAAACCGCGTTCAGCAGCATGCTGATGATCGCCGTCCTGGCGCTGGTGGCAGAGGTCGTAGCCCTCTGATTCATCGGCCCACCGCCCCTTGCCACAAGGGGCGGACAGGCCGGGTGAATTGACGAAATTCGGGCTTGCAGTTGACGCAGCGTCAACCTGTAAAGGCCTCCCATGGACAGCATCGACATCAGTGAAGTGGCGCGCCGCACCGGGCTCAGCGCGCGCGCGTTGCGCTTTTACGAGGCCCGCGGTCTGGTAAAGCCGGCGCGCGGATCGAACGGCCGCCGCTATTACGGCGCGGGCGAACTCGCCCGGCTGAACGCGGTCGTCGCGTTGAAACGCGCCGGGTTCACCCTTTCGGTTATCGATCAAATGCTCAAGGGCCGGCAGACCAACCTCGCCAGGCTGGTCGCCGCCCAGATTACCGAGATCGATGCGCGTGCCGCCGATCTCAGCGAAACCCGCGTGCTTCTCGCCGCGGTCAAGTCCCGCATCGATCGCGGCGAGCAGATCGACGTCGCGACGCTCTGCTCGCTGATCCAGAAAGGGAACAAGATGATGGAACATGAAAACTGGCAAGGCGTCGCCGACCGCTACCTGTCCGAGACCGCCAAAGCCGATTTCGCGGCGGCCCCGCCCGCCGGTGCCGATTATGCGAGCTATGCGGCGCAATGGAGCGCGTTGACCGATCGCATCGAGGCGGCCTTGCCGCTAGATCCGGCGTCGCCCGAAGCACAGGCATTCTACGACGCGTGGCAGGCCTTGCTCGCGCCCTTCACCGCAGTGGCGACGCCGGCGATGATGCAAGGCGTCAGCAATATGTACGACCATATCGACGCTTGGAAGGGTGACCAGCAACCGCCCTTCTCCTCGGCCGTGTGGGATTTCATCAAGCAGGTCGGCGCGCAGGTGAAATCGACGCCCGCGAGCTGACATCGTGCAGGGTGCCGGGCCGACCACGGCCTAGCACCCGATCCTGACCGACCGTTGAATCCCGCATGCAGCCTTAGCCCAGCGCCGACTTCACCTTTTTGAAGAAACCCATGGTTTGCGGGCTTTCCTCGCCGGTTTCGGTCTTGCGGAATTCCTCGAGCAGTTCGCGCTGGCGCTGGGTGAGCTTGGTCGGCGTTTCGACCTCGATGCGGATCACGAGGTCGCCGCGTCCCCGGCCCTGCAGCACCGGCATGCCGGCGCCGCGCTGGCGCAATTCGCGGCCGCTCTGCGTGCCCGGCGGGATGCGGATCATGTGGCGCTCACCATCGGGGCCCGGAATGGCGACCTCGCCGCCGAGCGACGCGGTGGTGAAGCTGATCGGCGCGCGCGCGAACAGCGTGGTGCCCTCGCGCTCGAAGATCGGATGCCGCGCGATGTGCAGGAAGATGTAGAGATCGCCCGGCGGCGCGCCGCGCATGCCGGCCTCGCCTTCGCCGGTCAGGCGCACGCGGGTGCCCTCATCGACGCCGGGCGGAATGTTGACAGTCAGCGTCTTGGTCTTCTCGATGCGACCCTCGCCGCGGCACGCGCCGCACGGATCGGCGATCACCTGACCAGCGCCGTGGCAGTTCGGACAGGTGCGCTCGACGACGAAGAAGCCCTGTTGCGCGCGGACCTTGCCGCCGCCATGGCAAGTCGTGCAGGTCTTGGCCGAGGTGCCCTTGCGAGCGCCGCTGCCGTCGCAGACGTCGCACGCGGCCGACACATCGATCGTGACGTCGGTCGACTTGCCGCGGAACGCGTCCTCGAGCCCGATCTCCATGTCGTAGCGCAGATCGGCGCCGCGCCGCGGGGCGCGCGTGCCGGCCCGGCCCCCACCCATGAACTCACCAAAGATATTTTCGAAAATGTCGCTGAACGCGCCGAAATCCTGCGCGCCGCCACCACCCCCGCCACCCATGCCGTTGCGGAACGCGGCATGGCCGAAGCGATCATAGGCCGCGCGCTTCTGCGGGTCCTTGAGCACGTCATAGGCTTCGCTGACGGCCTTGAACCTGGCCTCGCTATCCTTGCAGCCGTCATTCTTGTCGGGATGGTATTTGATCGCCAGCTTGCGATAGGCCGCCTTGAGCGTCGCCTCGTCGGCGGTACGCTCGCATTCCAGCAGTTCGTAAAAATCGATTTCCGTGCTCATGCCGGGCCCCCGCCCTCTCCGTCATGCCGTGGATGACCGGCATGACGGAGGGTACGCATTTACTGTTACTTACGCCTTGGTGCTGTCGTCGACTTCCGAGAATTCGGCGTCGACCACGTCTTCCTGCGGCGCCTGATCGGCCGCTGCCTCGCCCCCCGGCGATGCCTCGGACTGGGCCTGCTTCTCGTAGATCGCCTGACCGAGCTTCATCGCGACCTGCGCCAGCGCGGCAGCCTTTTCCTTCATCGCTTCGGGCTCGCCGCCTTCGACAGCCGCCTTGGCATCGGCGATCGAGGCTTCGATCTCCGCCTTGAGCGCGGCGTCGACCTTGTCGCCATTTTCGGCAAGCTGGCGCTCGGTCGTGTGAATCAGGCTGTCGGCGTTGTTCTTCGCCTCTGCCGCCTCACGGCGCTTCTTGTCGTCATCGGCGAACTGCTCGGCATCGCGGACCATCTGCTCGATGTCGCGATCCGACAGGCCGCCCGAGGCCTGGATGCGGATCTGCTGCTCCTTGCCGGTGCCCTTGTCGCGCGCCGAGACGTTGACGATGCCGTTGGCGTCGATGTCGAAGGTGACCTCGATCTGCGGCACGCCACGCGGCGCCGGCGGGATACCGACCAGGTCGAACTGACCGAGCATCTTGTTGTCCGCCGCCATTTCGCGCTCGCCCTGGAACACGCGGATCGTCACCGCCTGCTGATTGTCGTCGGCCGTCGAATAGGTCTGCGACTTCTTGGTCGGGATCGTCGTGTTGCGATCGATCATGCGGGTGAACACGCCACCCAGCGTCTCGATGCCGAGCGACAGCGGGGTCACGTCGAGCAGCAGCACGTCCTTGACGTCGCCCTGCAGCACGCCGGCCTGGATCGCCGCGCCCATTGCCACGACCTCATCGGGGTTGACGCCCGAATGCGGTTCCTTGCCGAAGAAGTCCTTCACGACCTGGCGCACCTTGGGCATGCGCGTCATGCCGCCGACGAGCACGACCTCGGTGATGTCGGCCGCCTTTACGCCGGCATCGGCCAGCGCCTTGCGGCACGGCTCAAGCGTGCGCTGGATCAGGTCCTCGACCAGCCGCTCGAGATCGGAACGGGTGATCGTCTTGACGAGATGCTTCGGCCCGTTCTGGTCGGCGGTGATGAACGGCAGGTTCACTTCCGTCGTCGCGGCCGACGAGAGCTCGATCTTGGCCTTTTCGGCGGCTTCCTTCAGCCGCTGCAGCGCGAGCTTGTCCTTGGTCAGGTCGATGCCCTCGGCCTTCTTGAAATCGTCGGCCAGGAAGCGGAGCAGCTTGTCGTCGAAATCCTCGCCGCCGAGGAAGGTGTCGCCGTTGGTCGCCTTCACCTCGAACACGCCGTCGCCGATCTCGAGCACCGAGATGTCGAAGGTGCCGCCGCCAAGGTCATAGACCGCGATGGTCTTGTTGGTTTCCTTGTCGAGGCCGTAAGCCAGCGCGGCCGCGGTCGGCTCGTTAATGATGCGCAGCACTTCGAGGCCGGCAATCTGGCCGGCGTCCTTGGTCGCCTGGCGCTGCGCGTCGTTGAAATATGCCGGAACGGTGATGACCGCCTGGGTCACCGTCTCGCCGAGATAGGCTTCGGCGGTTTCCTTCATCTTCTGCAGCGTGAACGCCGAGATCTGCGACGGGGAATAATCCTTGCCGCCTGCCTGCACCCAGGCGTCGCCATTCGTGCCCTTGACGATGTGATAGGGCACCAGTTCGGTGTCCTTCTTGGTGATCGGATCGTCGAAGCGACGCCCGATCAGGCGCTTCACCGCGAACACGGTGTTCTCCGGATTGGTCACCGCCTGGCGCTTGGCCGGCTGACCGATCAGTCGTTCGCCATCCTTGGCGAAGGCGACGATCGAAGGCGTGGTGCGCGCGCCTTCCGCATTTTCGATAACCTTGGGCTTGCCGCCTTCCATCACTGCAACGCAGCTGTTGGTGGTACCCAGATCGATTCCGATAACTTTAGCCATGGTCCTCTTTCGGCCCCCATCAAAAAATCTACGACACACCTTCCCGTCCCTAAACCCGGCGACGCGAAAGCACTTACGAAGCCGGATATAGGGGGGCTTTCGCTTGTCGCAAGATTATGCGGGCCCTAGAACGACAACCTTGTTCCCAAACTTGTTCCCAAAGCGGGAGAGGATGCCGATGCGAATGATGATCGCACTGCTGGCGGCGCTGCTGGCGCTCGGCGGCTGCCAGGCGAAGCAGAGCTACGTCGACAAGGGCTATGTGCGGCTCGCGGCGGTGAAGGGCCAGCCGGCCGCGGCCTATTTCACGCTGCATGGCGGCCCGAAGGACCTCACGCTGCTGAGCGTGAGCACCGAATATGCGATTCGCAGCGAGATGCACGAATCGATGACCGCGGGCGGCATGTCGTCGATGAAGCCGATCAACCATCTGCCACTGCCGGCGAACGGCACGCTCGAATTCAAGCCCGGCGGGCGCCATGTCATGCTGTACGACGTCAACCCGGAGATCGGACCCGGACGGACGCTGGCGCTGACCTTTACCTTCAGCGACGGCACGCGACTGGCCTATCCCGCGCTGGTGATCACCGCCGGCGCGTCCCCGCCGACCGGCTGAGGTGGCGCCGACCCGGCAACCGCCGATCGAGCGAGCGCTAAGCACAAGCGAGATCGCACTGGCGCGCAGCATGTTCGGCGACGCGATCGATTATGCGCGGGTGCGGATCGTGCGGCGCAAATGGGCGTTCTTCCAGCCGCGCGACACGGTGATGGCGCCGCTCGGCAAGATCCACTTCCACCCGAAGGGCACGGCGTATCGCGACGACTTCGCGGCGGCGAGCCTGGCTGACCAGGCGCTGTTCATCCATGAGATGGTGCATGTCTGGCAGCACCAGTGCGGGCTGTTCCTGCCGCTGCTGCGGCATCCGTGGTGCCGTTACGACTATGTCCTGAAACCCGACCGGCCGCTGCACCTTTATGGCATCGAGCAGCAGGCGGAGATCGTTGCGCATGCCTTTCTGCTGCGGCAGGGCGCGCGGGTGGACGGCGCGACGGCGCTGGCGGGATATGAGCGGGTGTTGCCGTTCGGCAGCGCGTGACGGGCACGCGCCATCGTCGCCGCGGCAGGGAATTTGGCAGGGAATTTCGTGCATTTTCGCGGTGCCGGCAGGGAATTTCCCACGGGCACGCGTCGGCGCGGCGGGCGGCGGTGTCGCCGCGCGGCGGCGACGAGAGTGATGTGTGGCGGGCATGGGCGGCAGTCTGGTGGCATCGGAGCGCGGATTAAATCACGCCATGATGCCGGTGCGGCGTCAGCCTCCCTTGTAGTAACGCTCGCGCGTGTTGCTCCACACGATCTGCGCGACGCCTGTCGCGGCGAGCAGCGCGCCCCACAGCGCCCATTGCTTGTCGTTGGCCATGAAGCTGTTGAGGAAGGCGATGTTGAAGCCCTGGAGGATCCAGACGCCGCCCATCAGCACCATCAACAAGCCGATCAGGCTGCTGATCGCGCGCATCACGCCATTGAACACTTCGCTCATATGCCCTGCTCCCCGCTGCACCGATCATCGTAGCGATCGTCACGCCGTGGCCGGTTTGAAGGTCAATGCTACGCCGTTCATGCAATAGCGCAAGCCGGTCGGCGGTGGTCCATCGTTGAAGACATGGCCGAGATGGCTGCCGCAGTCGGCGCAGAGAATCTCGGTGCGGGTGGACCCGAAGGAGCGATCCTCGCGCTCGACCACGGCACCGGGCAGCACCTGCCAGAAACTGGGCCAGCCGGTATGGCTGTCATATTTGGTTTCGGAGCGGAAGACCGGCTTGCCGCAGCCGGCGCAGGCGAAGACGCCGCGGCGATGCTCCGCCAGCAGCGCGCTGCTATAGGGTCTTTCGGTCCCCGCCTCGCGCAGCACGTGATAGCTGGCGGGGGCGAGCAGCGCCTTCCACTCGGCGTCGGTATGATGGACCGGGAAATTACCCTGCGGCGCGGGCGGCGTGCCGGCCGTCAACGCAAAGCGCCCGGCGATGACGATCGCGACCAGCCCGACGCTGCCCATGCCGATGAATTCGCGACGGGTCGTCATGGGGTGGCATCCTGCTGGTTCAACGCCCGAGGCTAGCCGATCAGCGCCTGGCATAACAGAGCGGCTGTGTGGATACGGGCGCTGTGGCGTTTAATCCATTTTACGATTGCGCTGGATAATTTTGATAGAAATCATTCCTCCATCTAAAATTAGTATAGGTGATAGACGCGGAAAAATCGAGCGATTCAACCTGATGCCACCAGCCAACAGGGATGAACAAGGCCTCACCCGGGTTGAGAGTAACTTCGTGAAAGCTGACACCCTTGATCTTGGCGAATTTGTCGAGATCGAGGTCGGAAGCAGTAACGTCCCTGATTTTGCTGAAGACATGTGTGTCGTTGTAAAGCTTGGGCAGCGCGGTCGCCGCGGCCAGGATGACGCGCTTCCGTCCGAGTATCTGGACCAGCAGGTTGTTGGTCAGATCGTGATGAAGCGCGGTGAACGTACCCCGCGGGCCGATCCACATCATGCCGCCCGGATCCTCGGCGCTTTGCGCCAGAAACTTGTCGAGCCGACCGATATCGGCTTGCAGCGGTGCGAGCGCGGCGGCGTTGCTCGCCGAATTATAGGCGGTAAGATAGGCGTCGTTGCCTGGGTCGGATTCGATCATTTCGATGAACCGGTTGAACGGCATCTGCCGCTTGTGGTGGTCCTTGTAGCGCTCGAAATCGACGCTGGTCGTCCGCCCTCCCTGATACTCGATCGGCGCGTCGCCAACCTTGTCGCGCAGATAGGATGCGTTCCACAGGCGCAGCGCCGGCCACGACTCGATTTCTCCGGCAATGACGACGGGGCGACCAGGCGCATAATATTCGTCGAGAAACTCCTCGCTGGTCAAATTCTCGCCGAGGAAGATTTCGCTCGCGTTGGACGAGAGTGCGCGTTGCTGCTCCAGCGTATCGAGAAGCCACTCATACTTGGCACACTGGCCATCCGACGCGGCGGTCGCCATCGCGGCTGACGGCGTGCTATTGGCCATCGGCCGGCTCATCGCATCGGGCGCGTCGCCGGTAAGTTCGGGATGCGCGAAGGCACGAACCTGGAGCTTCGCCGCGTGGTCGGTGATCGGGCAGGTGCCATCGGGGTTCTGACCGCGATAGTAGAATTTTTGCCATCGGTCGGAAGGCTTTTCAGGCGGGTGCGCACGCACCTCTTCCTGAAAGGCGTCGCGCGAGCGCGACCATTTTTCGAACATCGCCTTGAGTTCGGGTGCGTCGTCGATCGCGATGAACGACGGCGCGATGCTCTCGACCAGCCCCCGCTGCACCGGGAAGATATGCGCGATAGGCTCATTCTCCTCGAACCGCACTGCATGATGGGGGCGCGTCAGTCGCCAATTCATCGTAAAGCTATATGGTGACCAGTCGGTCTCGATGATCCCGGTCAGCGGCGCGACGCCGTCCTTGAAGCTGTTCGGCGGCCCGGACACGTAGAGGTTCCAGCCGGGCGATGTCCGCAACAGACCTTCGATGTGGACCGTGAATATGCCTTGTCCGAACAGCGCCACCGGCGACGCGCCTTTTCTGGTGTTTTCATCGACGCTAAGCACGACATCCTCAGCGGCGTTGCCGCCGTTCCAGACGGCCTCGAACCCGCAGGGGCTCAGAATCTCCCAGCCATGGCTGTTGGCGATACCCAGGGGCAGACAGCGATAAGGGAAGGATTCCGGCGCCTCGTCCATCCAGCTTCGCTTCGCCCCGGCCGGGCGGATGCGTGGTTCCCAGCCGGGATATACGAAGCACGATAATTCCATTGATATGGTCCCCCGCGCCGCTATCGATCGGCCCTGACCCGGTCAGCTATATTGCTCGACCTGTCGAAGTCCATGGGCGAGACCTAGATCCATCAGATCTGGCCGCATGGAGGCCTGAAAAATGTTCTTTTTCAAATGTATACGGATGGTCAGGATGTTGCCGCGCCACCGCGCCGGCCCCGGTCATCATGACATAATCATAAAATTCAGATGTCAAAATACTCAAAAAATCCTCGAAAAATGGGCATGATCTTGCAACGAATTAACGCTATGATACTAATATATAACGTAATTTCATTATATTGCCGTACGGCCGATGCTTCCGACAGAAGCTGGAGGCTGGTCATTTGATTATCCGTCATAAGATGGCATACGCGCGGCAACCAGATATTTGTTTTCTTTTGGGGCTTTGGGGAATCGTGATGAACAAACAGAGAAAAATCGCGGCGAAAATCCTGGTACTTACCGCACTTTCTTCGATGGTCGTCACCCCCGTTCTTGCTGAAAATGGCGGCCAGACACCGCCAGCCGCACATAAGCCCACGCATAAGCCGAAGCATCCTCGGCGCCCGGGCCATGGTAGTGGCGGTGCCGTAAAATTCGTGCTCGGTGCGGCAGCTGCCGGCGGCATCGCCGCAGCGGCAGCCGGCGGTTCTTCACCAACGCCGACGCCCACACCGACGCCCACACCGACGCCGACGCCCACACCAACGCCGACGCCCACACCAACGCCGACGCCCACACCAACGCCGACGCCCACACCAACGCCGACGCCCACACCAACGCCGACGCCCACACCAACGCCGACGCC
>JBBRSN010000031.1:0-44155 GCA_038245375.1 Sphingomonadales bacterium
CAACAAATATCCAGTGTCACGGTCAATCGCTCGGAAATTGCTCATTCAACTCGCCTGCCGCCGCTGCATAATCTACCGATTCTACAATCACCAGCAGGACCGATCAAACCCAATCGCGCTAAGTCCGACAGGCTGCTAGACACGAAGGACGACAGGATGGCGGCATTGTCGGGCAAGGTTGCGCTGGTGATCGGCGGCACGCGCGGAATCGGGGCGGCGATCAGCCGGCGGATGGTCGCCGATGGCGCCGCGCTGGCGATCATCTATCTGAGCCGATCTGAGGAGGCGCAGGCGCTCGTTGGCGAATTGCGCGGCGAGGGCGGCGATGTGTTCGCGCTGCAGGCCGACGCCAGCGACACGGCGGCGCTGCTCGGTGCGATCGACCAGGTCATCGCGCATTTCGGCCGCGTCGATATCCTGGTCAGCGTGGCCGGACTGTCGATCACGGGAAGTCTCGACGCCTATCCCGACGATGAGTTCGATCGTGTGTTCGCGGTCAATGTCCGCGCGCCGTTCGTCGCGGCGCAACGGGTCGCCCGGCATATGGCGGCGGGCGGTCGCATCATCATGATCGGCAGCATCGTCGCCGATCGCGCGCCGGGCGATGGCGTCACGCTCTATGCCGCGAGCAAGGCGGCGCTGGGCGGGATGACGCGCGGCCTGGCGCGCGATCTCGGCGCGCGCGACATCACCGTCAACCTCGTCCAGCCCGGACCGATCGACACCGAGCGCAACCCCGCCGACGGGCCGCACGCCGAGGAGAACCGCTCACCACTGGCGATTCGACGTCATGGCACCACGGAGGAAGTCGCCGGGCTGGTCGCCTATCTCGCCTTGCCGGCGGCGGGCTTCATTACCGGCGCGCGCTATAATATCGACGGCGGCTGGAGCGCCTGAGGCCGCTCAGTCGAACAGGCTCGACACCGAGGTCTCGTCGGCGATGCGCTTGATCGCCTCGCCGAGCAAAGGCGCGATGGTCAGATGGCGGATGCGCGAGGCGGCAGCGACCGGCTGGAGCGCGCCGATCGAATCGGTGATGACCAGTTCCTCGAGCGCCGAGCCCTCGACGCGGGCGACCGCGCCGCCCGACAGCACGCCGTGGCTGACATAGGCGACGACGCCTTCCGCGCCCGCCTCTTTCAAGGCGGCGGCGGCGTTGCACAGCGTGCCGGCCGAATCGACTATGTCGTCGATCAGGATGCAGAAGCGGCCCTCGACCTCGCCGATGATGTTCATCACTTCGGATTCGCCGGCACGCTCGCGGCGCTTGTCGACGATCGCCAGCGGGGCGTTGTCGAGCCGCTTGGCGAGCGCGCGGGCACGCACCACGCCGCCGACGTCGGGCGATACGATCATGATGTTGCGCCCGCCAAAGCGCGTGACGATGTCGGCCGACATGACCGGCGCGGCATAGAGATTGTCGGTCGGGATATCGAAAAAGCCCTGGATCTGTCCGGCATGAAGATCGACCGACAGCACGCGGTCGGCGCCGGCGACGGTGATCAGATTGGCGACGAGCTTGGCCGAGATCGGCGTGCGCGGACCGGGTTTACGGTCCTGCCGGGCATAGCCGAAGTAGGGGACGACGGCGGTGATACGCTTGGCCGAGGCGCGTTTCAGCGCGTCGATGCAGATCAGCAGTTCCATGAGATTGTCGTTGGCCGGATAGCCGGTCGACTGGAGCACGAAGACATCCTCGCCACGGACATTTTCGAGGATCTCGACGAACACTTCCTCGTCGGCGAAGCGCCGCACCAACGCCTTGGTCAGCGGGATCTCGAGATAGTCGGCGATCGCCTTGGCCAGTGGCAGGTTTGAATTGCCGGTCATCAATTTCATCGATCGCCCCTTCGCGCACTCGCGGTTGCCGCCTCCTTAGAGCCGCCCTAGGAGAAGGGGAAGGTCTTGAGGACATGGCTCGTGGCGCGACAGATCAGCTTTACGCCCGAGGTGGCGGACTATATCGCCGCGACGCGCGCCGGATGGTGGCGCAGCGTTCGACAGCGACGCTTCTTCGTACGGATCACGTTGATTTCCCTGGTCGTTGCGCTGGCCGGATTCGCATATGGGTGGGTCGACGGCACGCCAAGCGAAGCGCTGATAACGGCGGGACTCGCGCCAGTCGTCGTGCTGCTGTGGTTGTTCGTGGTTTGCGGCCTGACCTGGCTGCTCATCCCGCGCCGCGCCGGACGGCTGTTTCGGCAGCAAAAGTCGCTCAATCAGGAACATCTCGTTTCGTGGGATGAGCAGGGCCTGAGCTTTCGCGCCGCCAAGGGATATAGCGAACTGGCATGGAGCGACTACCATGACTGGCTGGAAAGGCCCGCGGTATTCCTCTTTTTGCTCAATGATCGGCTGCATCACTTCGTGCCGCAGCGGGCGCTGACAGCGGAGCAGGCCGACGACCTGCGGACCACGGCTGACACCCATGTGGCACACCAGCGTCGGTTGCAGCACAGCTAGGCGCCCCCTACAGCGCCTGCATGGACATCGTTACGCGCTTCGCGCCGTCGCCGACGGGCATGCTGCATGTCGGCAATATCCGTGCCGCACTGCATAACTGGCTTTTCGCGCGCAAACAGGGCGGACGTTTCGTGCTGCGCATCGACGATACCGATGCCGCGCGTAGCGAGGAGCGCTTCGTCGACGCGATCCGCGCCGATCTCGCCTGGCTCGGGCTGGTGCCCGATGGCGAGGAGCGCCAGTCGGCGCGCTTTGCGTTGTACGAGGCGCGCTTCGCCGAACTGCATGCGGCGGGGCGGGTCTATCCGGCCTATGAGACGGCGCAGGAACTCGACCTGAAGCGCAAGGTCGCGCTCGGCCGCGGGCTGCCGCCGGTTTATGATCGCGCCGCGCTGGCGCTGTCGGATAGCGACCGCGCCAGGCTGGAGGCGGATGGCGTCAAGCCGCATTGGCGCTTCAGGCTCGACCACGACACCGCGATCGAATGGGACGACCTGATTCGGGGACATCAGCGCTTCGACCCCGCGACGATGAGCGACCCGGTCGTGCGGCGCGCCGACGGCTCGTGGCTCTATATGCTGCCCTCGGCGATCGACGATGCGGACATGGCGATCAGCCATGTCGTGCGCGGCGAGGACCATGTCTCCAACACGGCGTTGCAGATCCAGATGTTCTCGGCGCTTGGCGTCACGCCGCCAGCCTTTGCGCATGAGGCGTTGCTGACCGGGAGCGAGGGTAAATTGTCGAAGCGGCTCGGCTCGCTCGGCGTCGCGCATTTCCGCGAACTGGGGATCGAGCCTGAAGCGCTGCGCGCGCTGCTCGCGCGAATCGGGACGAGCGACCCGGTCGAGCCGATCGCCGATGCCGCAACGTTGATCGCGGGGTTCGATTTCGGCCGCTTCGGCCGCGCGCCGGCGCGATTCGACGAAGCCGAGCTCGCCGCGCTCAACGCCAAGATCATCCATCGGCTCGACTTTGCGCGCGTCGCCGAGCGGCTGCCCGCCGGCATGGGCACAGCGGAGTGGGAAGCGGTGCGGCCCAACCTCTCGATCGTCGCCGATACCGCGACCTGGTGGCAGGTGATCGCCGGGCCGGTCGCGCTGCCGGTGGCGGTTGACGATCGCGACTATCTGGCCAGTGCGGCGCGGGTTGCGGCGACGATCGACTGGTCGAGCGACCCGTGGCACGCGCTGACCGCGGCGCTGAAGGCCGAGACCGGACGCAGCGGCAAGGCGTTGTTCCTGCCGCTGCGCCGTGCGCTGACCGGGCTCGACCATGGGCCCGATATGGCGGCGCTACTGCCGCTGATCGGACGCGATCGCGCGATCGCACGGCTTTCAGGCTGATGATACATTATCTCTCTTGCGTCTAATTGGTAATGTTGTAACATTGCATCGAGTCGGACGTCAGAGCCGACCGGCTGAACCCAATCAATGAATGGGAGAGTTGCCATGCAAACGATGCGCTTCGCCGAAGGCTATCACGCGCCGTCGCGTCTGCGACCGAGCACTCTGGGCCTGACCTTGCTGACGACCGGGTTTTTCGTGTCCGGTCTCTTATTCCTCAATCCGAAGATCGTCAGGATCATCGATCCCGTCCTGCACGTGAAGACGATTCGCCTCGATCCGCCTCCGCCACCGGACCAGCCGGTCGAACGCAAGCAGGTGCCGCAAAAGACCTCGCCTTATATTCCGCCAACGCACCCGGAAGTGCCCCTGCCCGACAACCCGCGTGTCGACTTCACGCCGACGCCGCATATTCCCGACATTCCTGAAACCGCCGCCACCGGGACGGTCGTGCCGGAGACGGTCAAGCCACCCATCATAATCAGCGCCAATATCGATCCGCGCTACGCCAACAATTTCCAGCCGACCTATCCACCCGATAAAATTCGCGAAGGCGTCACCGGCCGCGTCACGGTGCGCGTGCTGATCGGCAGCGATGGCCGGGTGAAGGACATCGAGAAGGTCAGTGCACCGAGCGACTCCTTCTGGGACGCGACGAAGCGGCAAGCACTCGCGAAATGGCGCTTCAAGCCCGCGACACGCGACGGCGTTGCCTATGAGAGCTGGAAGACCATGAACGTCAGTTTCGTGCTCAACCAGGATCAGTGACATGTCGCGCGCGGTTGCCCTGTCTCGGGTCTGGCAACCGCGCGCGGCAACGCCTATCTTGGTGCCGATGAACTTCTTCCGCCGCATCTCGCCGATCAGGGCCTTTGCCGACCTCTACCGCTTTCTGCGCCAGCGCCGGCGGCACGAGATCGTGTTTCTGGTGCTGTCCTTCTCGCTGACCTGGGGGATGTTCACCGCCTTCATGATCGATACGCGGATCGTGCGGCCGTACAAACGCGACATCGTCTATGTCGAGCAATGGCGCGCCGACCGCACCGATGCCGAGATCATCGCGCAGCAGAAGCTCGACCTGCCCAAGGAGAAGGCCGCGCTAGCGGCACAGGCCAAGGCGGACGCGCAGCGGCGCCTCGCCTTCAAGCATATGAACGACCAGCTCAAGGCAGTCGGGCTCGACTGATGCCGGTCGCGCACTGAGCAGGGACGCGCTTCGTACCGACGCGCGCTGGATGGCGGCGGCGCTGGCGCTGGCCGAGCGTTGCCGTGGCCGCACCGCGCCCAATCCCGGCGTCGGCTGCATCATCATTGCCGAGGGACGCGTCGTCGGGCGCGGCTGGACCCAGCCCGGCGGGCGACCGCATGCCGAGGCGATGGCGCTGGCGCAAGCGGGCGAAAAGTCGCGCGGCGCGACTGTCTATGTCTCACTGGAGCCATGTGCACATGTTTCACCGCGTGGGCCGGCATGCGCAGACCTGCTGGTTGCGGCGGGGGTGGCGCGCGTCGTCGCCGCGCTGCGCGATCCCGACCCGCGCACCGACGGCACCGGCTTCATGCGCCTGCGGGCGGCTGGCATCGTCGTCGAAAGCGGCGTTGGTGCCGAAGCGGCGGCACGCTCGATGGCGGGTTTCCTGACCCGGCGCGCGCTGTGCCGCCCGCATGTCACGCTTAAACTAGCGCTGTCGCTCGACGGCGCGGCGGCGATGGGCTCGGGCGCAAGCCAGTGGATCACCGGTGCCGAGGCGCGCGCCCATGCCCATGTCGAACGCAGCCGGCACGAGGCGATCCTGGTCGGGCGCGGGACATGGGTGGCGGATGCGCCAAGACTCGATGTGCGCCTGCCCGGCCTTGTTGAACGGGCTCCGCGCCGTGTGCTGCTTTCGACTGGCCCGGCGCCGGAAGCCGGCGTGACGGTGATAGGTGCGCCCGGACAGATCGCGACACTCGACGGCGTTGATCATCTGCTGGTCGAGGGTGGCGCGGCGACGGCGGCGGCGTTCCTGGCCGCGGATCTGGTCGACCGGCTGCTGCTCTACCGCGCGCCGATCATCATCGGCGGGGGACGGACGCTGCCCGACATCGGGCTGACCGATCTCGCGCAGGCACATGGCCGGTGGCAAAGCCTGGATGCACGCACGCTTGGCAGCGACCGAGTCGAGGTCTACGAGCGCCGGCGAAGCGAGCGTTAGGGCCAGACGGCATGTTCACGGGGATCATCACCGATATCGGCACGATTGCCTCGGTCGAGGCGCGCGGCGACATGCGTCTGGTGATCGAAACCGCGTTCGACATGGCGAGCGTCGATCTCGGCGCGTCGATCGCCTGTTCGGGTGTATGCCTGACAGTGGTCGACAAATCCGGCCCGGCCGGCAAAGGCTGGTTCGCCGTCGATGTCTCGGGCGAGAGCATCGCGCGCACGGCGCACGACCAGTGGACGCAAGGTCGCCGGCTCAACCTGGAACGTGCGATGAAACTCGGCGACGAGCTGGGCGGGCACATCGTCACCGGCCATGTCGACGGCGTCGGTGCGGTGGTCGGGGTGTGCGCGGAGGGCGATTCGAAGAAGATCGGCTTTTCCGTCCCCGCCGCGCTGGCGCCGTTTCTCGCCCCCAAGGGATCGGTGACGATCGACGGCGTCTCGCTGACCGTCAACGAGGTGACCGACCAGCCCGACGGCACGACCCATTTCGCGATCAACCTGATTCCCCACACCCAGGCGGTGACGACGCTCGGCACGCTGGCGCCCGGCCAGCAGGTCAATATCGAGATCGACGTGCTCGCCCGCTATCTGCAACGCATGGAGGCCTATCGTGCCAAAGCCCGCTGAGTTGTCGCGCCTGCGCCACGGCTTTCTGTCGAGTCCCGAAGAGATCATCGACGAGGCGCGCAACGGCCGGATGTTCATACTGGTCGATGACGAGGACCGCGAGAATGAGGGCGACCTCGTCATCCCGGCGCAAATGGCGACGCCCGAGAAGATCAATTTCATGGCCAAATTCGGCCGCGGGCTGATCTGCCTCGCGCTGACCAAGCGCCGCGTCGACGAGCTCGGCCTCGACCTGATGAGCCGCCACAACGGCACAAGGCACGAAACCGCCTTCACCACCTCGATCGAGGCGCGTGATGGCGTGACCACCGGCATTTCGGCCGCCGACCGCGCGCGCACCGTGGCGGTGGCGATCGATTCGTCGAAGAGCCGCGATGAGATCGTGACACCAGGCCATGTCTTCCCGCTGGTCGCGCGCGACGGCGGCGTGCTGGTGCGGGCCGGCCATACCGAAGCGGCGGTCGACGTCGCTCGGCTTGCCGGACTCAACCCCTCGGGGGTGATCTGCGAGATCATGAACGAGGACGGCTCGATGAGCCGGCTCGACGACCTCGTCACCTTCGCGCAGTTCCACAATCTCAAGATCGGCACGATCCGCGACCTGATCGCCTATCGCCGGCGCCACGACCATCTCGTCGAGAAGCGCGCCGAGATGGTGTTCCACAGCAAATGGGGCGGCGACTGGAAGGCGATGACCTTCTACAACAAGGCAACCGGCGACGAGCAGATCGCGCTGGTCAAGGGACGGATCGATCCCGAGCAGCCGACGCTGGTGCGGATGCACACGCTGTCGTTTTTCGTCGACGCGTTCGGCGAGGAATCGGAGCGGGCCGGCCTGTTGTCGCGTTCGATGGAACTGATCGCCGAGGAAGGCACGGGGGTGATCGTCGTGATCAACCGGCCGATGAAGGATTCGGTATCGCGCTTCATCCGGCTGCGCGCCGAAGGCAAGACTGCGGGCGCACCCGAGGTCGAGGAACTGCGCGATTATGGCGTTGGCGCGCAGATCCTCGCCGAGCTCGGCGTGCAGGACATGGTACTGCTGACCAACACCCACCATACGCTGGTCGGCCTCGAGGGTTACGGCCTGTCGATCGTCGGCGAACGTGCGATTCCCGGCACCGGGGGCGAATAAGCATGGCCAGGATCCTGATCGTCGAGGCGCGCTTCTACGACCATCTCAACGACCTGCTGCTGGATGGCGCGCGCAGCGCGATCGAGGATGCCGGGCACCATCACGAGACGATCACCGTGCCCGGCGCGCTGGAAGTACCCGGCGCGATCGCGCTGGCTGCGGAAAGCGGTCGCTATGACGGTTTCGTTGCGCTCGGCGTGGTGATCCGGGGCGAGACCTATCATTTCGAGATCGTCGCCGGCGAGAGCGCGCGTGGGCTGATGGCGCTGTCGATGGACGGGCTGGCGATCGGCAACGGCATCCTGACCACCGAGAACGAGGCGCAGGCGCTGACCCGCGCACGGAAATCCGAAAAGGACAAGGGCGGCGAGGCGGCCAAGGCGGCGCTGGCGATGCTCGACCTGAAGGCCCGCTTCGGCTGACCTCATGGACGAGATGCGCCCGCCACCGTCGCGCTACCGCGTGATCGAGCGCGGCGGGCGGCTGATCGTGGTCGATAACTGGGCGAAGGACGGCGGCGAGAGGCCGGCCGTCGAGCGCACCGCAACGCCGCGCCGGCCCGTCATCCCGACGCGCCGCGCGCCAGCCGGCATGATGCCGTCGGCGCAGCAAGGGCTGCGCCAGCGCGTCGCAAGCATCGCTACCCTCGGCGCGGTCGACCCTGAGGGAAGGCCGTTCTGGATCACTTCGCGCTGGTACGATGCCAAGGGACCGCGCAATTTCGCGCTCGGCCCTGCGGGGGTACGGCGGCTCGGTGGGGGTTTGCTCGGCGTCATGGCACTCGTGACGGCCGTGCTGATCAGCTTTTTTGTGATCGGTTTCCCGATGATCGTCGTCCTCGGCGCGCTCGCCGCGACGCTCGGGAAGAATCTCAACGCCGTGGTGACGGGCTGGATCGACCGGTTCGAGCAGCTTCCGCCCGACTGACGCTTGCTACGCCGCCACCTTACTTATACTGATGTAAGTAAGGAGTTCAGCATGGCGCTCGCGCACACGTTCAAGGCGAATCCGCACTGGCTGCCGCGCTTGCCGCGCACCGCGCTCGACAAGCTGCCCGGCGAGGATGGCATGCCGTTCGTCGGCAACACGCTCAAGATGCTCAAGGACCCGGCAAGTTTCGGGAAGCGGATGGTGGCGACCTATGGGTCGATCTACCGCAACAACGCATTCGGCGGGCGCACCGTGATGCTGATCGGCCCCGACGCCAACGAACTGGTGCTGTTCGACCGCGACAAGATCTTCTCGTCGGAACAGGGCTGGGGCCCGATGCTCAACCTGCTGTTCCCGCGCGGGCTGATGCTGATGGATTTCGACCATCACCGCGCCGACCGGCGGCTGCTGTCGGTGGCGTTCAAGCCCGAACCGATGCGGCATTATGCCACCGAACTGAACGCCGGCATCGCCGCACAGGTTGCCGGCTGGGCCAATCGCGAGCTGCGCTTTTACGATGCGATCAAGAAGCTTAGCCTCGACCTGGCGGCGACGAGCTTCCTCGGCGTCGAGCTCGGTGACGAGGCCGACCGCATCAACCAGGCGTTCGTCGACGAGGTGCAGGCATCGGTGTCACCGATTCGCGCGCCGCTGCCGGGCACGCAGATGCGCAAGGGCGTCAAGGCGCGGGCTTATCTGATCGACTATTTCCGGCGCGAGATTCCAGCGCGTCGGGCCGGTTCGAACCATGTCGGAGGGATGGATTTCTTCTCGCAATTCTGCCGCGTGACCGATGACCATGGCGCGCCGCTCAGCGACCAGGCGATCGCCGACCATATGAACTTCCTGATGATGGCGGCGCACGACACGATCACATCGTCGGCGACCAGTCTGATCATGCTATTGGGCCGCAACCCGGAATGGCAGGACAGACTGCGCGCCGAGATCGCCGCGGTCGGCATGGATCCGGTGCAGGGCGTCGACTTTGCCGATCTCGATAAGCTCGTGCTGACCGACTATGCCTTCAAGGAAGCATTGCGCATGGTGCCGCCGGTCCCGTCCTTGCCGCGCCGCGCGCTCCGGGACTTTCATTTCGGCGGCTACGACATCCCCGCCGGCAGCATCGTCGGGCTCAATGTCGGCTATACGCATTACATGCCCGAACATTGGAGCGACCCGACGCGCTTCGACCCGCTGCGCTTCACGCCGGAAAATTCGCGCGGCCGACACAAATACGCCTGGGTGCCGTTTGGCGGTGGCGCGCATATGTGCCTGGGGCTGCACTTCGCGACGATGCAGGTGCGCATCCTGCTCGCGCATTTGTTGTCGCGCTACCGTATCGAACTGGCCGAAGGCGCCGGGGAAACGTGGCAATATTTCCCGATTCCCCGGCCCCGCGACGGCCTGCCGGTGCGGTTCGTGCCGCTCGACTGAGGGCCAGCCGGAACCGCGCTCGCCGTCATGCCGGAACGGGCCGCGCATGACGGCGATATGGCGGCAAATCAGGCTGCCGCTGTTTCCAGCGCGGGATAATCGACATAGCCTTCGGGTCCCTGGCTGTACCACGTCGCCATGTCGCTCTCGTTGAGCGGCGCGCCTGCGGCGAGACGGGCGGGCAGATCGGGATTGGCAAGGAAGCTGCGGCCGAAGCTGATCGCGTCGGCAACGCCGGCGTCGATCCGCTCCTGCGCGGCGGCGACGGTGAGATAATCCGAGTTGAGCACCAGCGGGCCGGTGAAGGCCTTGCGAATCTCGGGCGAGAGGCGCGGCACGTCGGTGCGGCCGAAGGTGCCGTCGGGTCCGGGCTCGCGCAGTTCGAGAAAACCGATGCCGATGTCCGACAGCAGCTTGGCCGCCGGGACGAACAGGTGGATCGGATCGCTGTCGTCGACGCCCTGCGAATCGCCATTGGGCGACAGGCGCACCGAGGTGCGGTCGGCGCCGGCGACCGACGCGACGCGGGTCGCGACCTCACGCAACAGGCGGGTACGGTTTTCGACCGGGCCGCCATAGGCGTCGGTGCGGAAATTGGCGCCGTCGCGCAGGAACTGGTCGATCAGATAGCCATTGGCGGCATGGATCTGCACGCCGTCGAAGCCGGCGGCGAGCGCGTTTTCGGTGGCACGGGCATAGCTGTCGATCAGACCGGGGATTTCGTCGATGCCGAGCGCACGTGCCGTCTCGAACGGCTGCCGCCCCTCATAGGTGTGCGCCTTGCCCGCCGTCGCGGTGGCCGAAGACGAAACCGGCTGCTCGCCGATCACCGAAGAATGGACCTGGCGGCCCATGTGCCAGAGCTGCGCGACGATCCGTCCGCCAGCATCGTGGACGGCCTGGGTTACGGGCTTCCAGGCGTTGGTCTGTTCGTCAGTCCACAGCCCCGGCGCGAAGGGCCAGCCCAGGCCTTGTCGGCTGATGCCGGTCGCTTCGGAGATGATCAGCCCGGCCGTGGCACGCTGAGCGTAATAGTCGGCCATGATCGGCGTCGGCACGTGTGCGCGTGTCGCGCGGCCCCGCGTCAAGGGCGCCATGAGAATGCGGTTGGGGGCGCGGATCGCGCCGAGCTGAATGGGATCGAAGAGACTCGGCATGAAAATCCGTTTCCTTTTGCTACCTGACGCCGTGGAGATAGGCCGTTAAGGGGCGGCATGCACGCCGCCAAGCCCCCAAGAAAAACTGTTGCCGCGACAAGCGGCGCGACACCCTGGGCGTTCGCGGCGCTGATCGGAGCCAATGTCGCGCTTGCCTTCGGACCATGGCTGGTGCGGCTGGCCGACACCGGGCCGGTCGCGGCGGGGTTCTGGCGAATCACGCTTGCCGCACCGATTCTCGCCGCGCTGGCGCTGCGCGGTGGGTGGCGACCAGTCGGCCTGGGGCGATCGCTGTGGACCGTGCTGGCCGTCAGCGGGGTGTGCTTCGCCGCCGATCTCGGCAGCTGGCATCTCGGCATCCTGCGCACGACGCTCGCCAATTCCGCCTTGTTCGGCAATTCGGCGACGTTGTTTTTCCCGATCTATGGTTTTCTCGCAGCGCGCGCCTGGCCGACGCGGTCGCAGGGCGTGGCGCTGCTGCTCGCGCTGGCTGGCGGTGCCTTGCTGATGGGGCGGTCGTACGAACTCGATCCGCGCTATCTCGCGGGCGACCTGCTCTGTCTGCTCGCCGGGATGCTCTATACCGTCTATTTCGTGTGCATGGCGCGCGCGCGCGCCACGATGGCGCCGTTCCCGGCGCTGGCGCTGTCGACCGTCGCCAGCATCCTGCCCTTGCTGCTGTTCGCAGCAGCGCTGGGCGAACGCATCATGCCGCATGACTGGACCCCGCTGCTCGGGCTGGCGCTGGTCAGCCAACTGCTTGGCCAAGGCCTGATGATCTTTGCGTTGGGGCGCTTTTCGCCGCTGGTCGTGGGCATTGCGCTGCTCACCCAGCCGGTGGTTGCGGCAACGATCGGCTTGCTGGTCTATGACGAGCGGCTGGGACCGCCGGATATGTTCGGCGCGGTGCTGGTCGCGGTGGCGTTGGTGCTGGTCCGCAAGGGGCCAAAAGAACCGGATCAGCTTGCGGCGGCGCCCGAGCGGGCTAGATAAGGTCCATGGCACTGCCCCCTGACCCCACGCTCGATGAAATCCGCGCCGCGCTGGCCACCGCGATCGCCGCCAATGCCGCATTCGACGGCTGGAACGACGCAGCGCTGGTGCTCGCCGCGCAGGCCGAGGGGGTCGACATCGATGTCGCGCGACTCGCCTTCCCTGGCGGCGCGATCGATATGATCGACGCTTGGTTCGCCGATATCGACGCGGCGATGGCCGCTGCGCTACCGCCGGAACGGCTGGCCGCGATGAAGGTGCGCGAGAGGATCACCGCGCTGGTCGAAGCGCGCCTCGCAGTGCTGGCGCCACGGCGCGAATCCTTGCGGCGCGCGCTGGCGATCCTCGCCATGCCTGCCCATCTGGTGCACGCCGCCAAACTCGGCTGGCGCGCCGCCGACGTGATGTGGCGCGCAGCCGGCGACACCGCGACCGATTATAATCACTATTCCAAGCGTACCATCCTGGCCGGCGTCTATGCCGCGACGGCGACGGTGCTGATCGACGATGACGGCGACGACCATCGCGACACCAGCGCCTTCCTCGCGCGCCGTATCGAGGGCATCATGCGCTTTGAGAAAGCCAAGGCACGGCTGCTGGGCCGCACGACCCACCGGCCGAGCCTGTCGCGGTTCATCGGCCGGTTGCGCTATCCGGTGGTGTGATGGAAGGCAATTTATCTGCGCACGTCGTTATTGATAATTAATCGCAGTATCGCTAGATCGTCGTCATGAAGTTGCCGGTCCGCCTCGACTCACTGCCGCGCCACCAACGTGCGACCGTCGCGGGCATCGACTGGGGTGATCTGACCGTACCGGAGGCGCGGCGGTTGCGCGAACTGGGCGTCGATGAGGGTGTCGGGATCGAGGTTCTGCACCGCGCCTCGTTCGGCACCGGGCCGATCGCCTGCCGCATCGGGCGGATGACGGTGGCGCTGCGTCGCGCGGTGGCCGTTACGATCCATGTTTCGCCGATCGCCAGATAGGTGACTGCCACACCGCTGGTCGCGCTGGTCGGCAACCCCAACGCCGGCAAGAGCGCGTTGTTCAACGCGCTGACCGGCGCGCGGCAGAAGGTCGGCAATTACCCCGGCGTGACGGTCGAGCGACATTCGGGCCGCATGGTGCTGGCAGACGGTCGCGCGGTCGAGTTGGTCGACCTGCCCGGCGCCTACAGCCTCGACCCGTCGAGTCCTGACGAGCGCGTGACGCGCGACGTGGTGACAGGCACGCAGGATGGCGAGCGCTTGCCCGATGCGCTGATCGTCGTGGTCGACGCCGCCAATCTCGACAATCATCTGCGTTTTACGCTGCAATTGATCGCACTCGGCCTGCCGGTGGTGGTGGCGCTCAACATGATCGACCTCGCCGAGCGCGACGGGCTGAAGCTCGATCCGGCGGTCCTCGAGCGCGAACTGGGCGTGCCGGTGGTCCCCACCGTCGCAGTGCGGCGGCGTGGCCTTGATGAACTCAAGGCGAAGCTTTCCGGGCTGGTCGACAGCGGACCGATCCGGTTGCGCGCCAGCAACGGCCATATCGATGACGATATCGTCGCACTGCAGCGCCAGGCGCGCGCCCTGTCGGCCGCAGCGACGATTTCCGAAACGCCGGCACGGCGCTGGACGCATCTCCTCGACGCGGTGCTGCTCCATCCGATCAGCGGGCCGATCCTGCTGCTCGGCATCCTCTTCGTGATGTTCCAGGCGGTGTTCGCGTGGAGCCAGGCGCCGGTCGGCTGGATCGAATCGCTGTTCGCGCTGCTGCAGAACTGGATCGGCGCGACGCTGCCCGCCGGGTTCGTGCGCTCGTTCCTCAGTGACGGAGTGATCGCCGGGGTCGGCGCGGTGATCGTGTTCCTGCCGCAGATCCTGATCCTGTTCGCCTTCATCCTCGTGCTCGAGGCTTCGGGTTACATGGTGCGCGCGGCGTTCCTGATGGATCGGCTGATGGCCGGGGTCGGGCTGTCGGGCCGGGCTTTCATCCCCTTGCTCTCGTCCTTCGCCTGCGCGGTGCCCGGAATCATGGCGACGCGGACGATCGACGACGAGAAAGACCGGCTGACCACGATCCTGATCGCGCCGCTGATGACCTGTTCCGCGCGACTGCCGGTCTACACGCTGATCATCGGCGCGCTGATCCCGAACCGCCGCATCCTGCCGTTCATCGGCCTGCAGGGGCTGGTGATGTTCGCGCTCTATGTACTCGGCATCGTCGCGGCGTTCGTTGCCGCGCTCGTGCTGCGCAACACCGTCACCAAGGGGCCGTCATCGGGCTTCATGATGGAGATGCCGAAATATCAATGGCCGCGGCTCGGCGACGTGGCGCTGGGGCTGTGGAGTCGCGCGCTCATCTTTCTCAAGCGCGCCGGTACGACGATCGCGGCGACCGTCGCGCTGCTATGGGTATTGTCGAGCTATCCGGTGGCGCAGCCGGGGCAGAAGCAGAGTGAAGTATCGATTGCCGGGCATATCGCTTCGGGCATCGAGGTCGTCGTCAAGCCGATCGGCTTCAACCACGACATTGCGCTCTCGCTATTGCCGGCGATGGCGGCACGCGAGGCCGCCGTCGGCGCGATGGCGACGGTCTATGCGATCGACAATCCCGACGAGCGGGCCGGCAAGGGCAAGCTGGCAGAGAATCTGCGCGGCCGCTGGAGTCTGCCGACCGCGCTGGCGTTCCTGATGTGGTTCGTCTTCGCGCCGCAGTGCATTTCGACCATCGCCGTCACGCGGCGCGAGACCAATGGATGGAAATGGCCCGCCTTCATGGTTGGCTATTTGTTCGCCGCCGCCTACATCATGGCCGGAATCACATATTGGCTGGCGGTTGCCGCCGGCCTCTGACGGGGGCGATGGAGAAGTTTATGGCGGGTAGCGTCAACAAGGTCATTCTGATCGGCAATCTCGGGCGGGACCCGGAGAGCCGCGCGTTCCAGAATGGCGGCAAGGTGGTCAACCTGCGCATCGCGACGTCGGAGAGCTGGAAGGACCGCAACACCGGCGAGCGCAAGGAAAAGACCGAGTGGCATTCGGTCGCGATCTTCAACGAAGGTCTCGCCAACGTCGCCGAGAAATATCTGCGCAAGGGCAGCAAGGTTTATATCGAGGGCCAGTTACAGACCCGCAAATGGCAGGATGCGCAGGGCCAGGACAAATATTCGACCGAGATCGTGCTGCAGGGCTTCAACAGCGTGCTGACGATGCTCGATGGCGCGCCCGGCGGTGGCGGTGGTGGCGGCGGTAGCGCCGGCCCGCGTGACGATTTCGGCGGCAATGACGATTTCGGCGGCGGTGGTGGCGGCTTTGGCGGCGGCCGATCGGGTGGCGCACCGAGCGGCGGTGCAGGTGGCGGTACGAGCCGTGGCAGCGGATTCAACCAGGGCGGCGGCGGCGGCTTCGCTGACGATCTCGACGACGACGTGCCCTTTTAGGGGCGTCGCACATCGATGAGTGATGCGTACCCCCAGGCCGCGGCCGCGCGCGGCTGGCAGATCGACGAGGCCGCGCGCAGCGCGGTGCTCGCCAGCTATGATCTGGCCGCGCTGCGCGACACGCATAAACTGCGGGCAATTACCGACTTTGCCGGCGCCCTGTGCAACGCACCGATCGCGCTGATCAGTCTGGTCGAGGAATCGCGCCAGACCTTCATCGCGCGTACCGGGCTCGACGCGACCGAAACGCCACGCGAAACGTCGTTTTGCGCGCACGCCATGCTTGGCGGTACGATCATGGAGGTGTGCGACGCGACGGTCGATACGCGCTTTGCCGCCAATCCGCTGGTCACGGGCGATCCGGGTATCCGCTTCTATGCCGGTGCTCCTTTGGTCAACGAAGACGGCGTGCCACTCGGCGCGCTGTGCGTGATCGACACCGTCGCGCGCCCAGCTGGCCTGACGGCGTTGCAGCGCGACGGGCTGACGGTGCTCGCCGCGAATGTCATGGCGCGGCTACGCGACTCGCGCGATGCGCTTCTCTGGCGTCATGCCGAGCGCGACGCGAAACGCGCGCTGAGCGACAGCGAAAACCGTTTCCGCACGCTCGCCGATACGATGCCGCAAATGGTGTGGTCGACACTGCCCGACGGCTATCACGATTATTACAACGCCCGCTGGTACGAATTTACCGGCGTGCCGACCGGATCGACCGACGGCGAGGCCTGGAACGGCATGTTCCATCCCGACGACCAGGAACGCGCCCGGGCGCGGTGGCGCCAGTCGTTGACCAGCGGCGAACCCTATCAGATCGAATATCGCCTGCGCCATGCCGACGGTAGCTATCGCTGGGTGCTGGGGCGGGCGCTGCCGATTCGCGATGGCAATGGCGCGATCACGCGCTGGTTCGGGACCTGCACCGATATCCATGAGCAAAAGCTGGCGCTTGAGGAGCGCGAGGTGATCAGCCAGGAACTGAGTCACCGGATCAAGAATATATTCTCGGTGATCGCCGGGCTGGTCGCGTTCAGCGCGCGCGGGCGGCCGGAATTCGTCACCGTCGCCGGCGACCTGCGCGAGCGCATTACGGCATTGGGTCGCGCGCATGATTTCGTCCGCCCGCATGGCGCGCACTCGCAGCCGACGCAGCGGCAGGACAGCCTCGAGGGGCTGCTGAACGAGTTGTTCGCGCCATATCAGGAGGCCGATGCCCCCCGGCTGGTGGTCGAAGGCGATGATATCATGATCGACGACCGTTCGGCGACGCCGCTCGCGCTGCTGTTCCACGAACTGGCGACCAACGCGACCAAATATGGCGCGCTGTCGGTCCCCGAGGGGCGTGTTCGCGTGACGAGCGAGCAGGAAGGCGAGATGCGGGTGCTGCGCTGGTGCGAACGGGGCGGCCCGAAGGTGGAGCAGCCGCCCGCTGGCGGCGGCTTCGGGACCCAACTCATCGAGCTGAGTGCGGTGCGTCAACTGGGCGGTAGCGTCAATCGCGACTGGCGGCCCGAAGGCCTTGAGGTCACCATCCGCGTGCCCCGAACGGCGTTTACCCGCTCATGACGGTGTTTGCGCTTCCGCAATCACCGAACAGAATGACATCATTGGCCGCTTCGGGCGGCAGCATGCCGCCGCTGGCGATGGCGGCCGCTGCGGTGATCGCCGCCTCGCTGAACGGCTTGCGCACATAGCCCAGTGCCTGGTTAGCATCGGAGATCTGCGCCGGGTTGGCGGTGACGAACACGACCTTGACGTTGTGCTCGCGCGCCAAGGTATCGGCGATCCCCGGCCCGGTCGGCCCATCGCGCAAATTGACATCGATAAAGGCGAAATCGCAGCCGCGCCCGATGTCGCATGCGGTCAGGCTGTCGGCGGCGATCCCGACGACGCTGTAGCCGGCCTCGGTCAGGATACGCTCGAGGTCGAGTGCGACGAAGATCTCGTCTTCGACGATGATGGCTGTTTTCCCCATGATCACGCTACAATGTTGATCGAAATCAATTGTTCCGCCGCAGCAAAAATATCGCGTGTTCGGCGAGCAGGTTGGCGGCGGCGGAGGTGGTACGCTTGTCGCCCGACAGAAACCATTCGCCCTCGACCGCGATATCGCGTTCGCGCACGAGCGCGCGAAAATCGTCGATCGTCACATGGTGGATATTGGGCGTCGCGTACCATGCGACCGGCAGCAATCGCGTGACCGGCATGCGCCCGCCCCACAGCAGGGAAAGCCGCACGCGCCAATGCGCGAAATTGGGAAAGGAGACGAAGGCGCGCTGGCCGATGCGCAGCAACTGCTCGAGCACCATGTCGGGCGCGCGGGTGGTCTGGAGCGTCTGGCTGAGAATGGCGTAGTCGAAGCTGGCATCGGGATAGCCGGCAAGATCCGAATCGGCGTCACCCTGGATCACCGACAGGCCGCGCGACACCGCCGCCGCGACGTTGCCGCGATCGATTTCGAGACCGCGCGCATCGACCTGGCGCTTGTCGCGCAACGCCGCCATCAGCGCGCCGTCGCCACAGCCGATATCGAGCACGCGCGAGCCGGGCGCGACATTGTCGGCGATGATCGCGAGATCGGGGCGCAGGCTCATGGCTGCCGGCCCAGCAACTGCGCGGCCTCGGGCGCGAGCCGCTCCATGTAATTTTGCGGGCGCAACGGCGCATGGAAGCTGAGCGCGGCATATACGCCGTGCGCATCGCGCGTGACGAGGCCGATCCGCCGCAGGCCGGCGAAGTCGGGATGATCGAGGAACCATTGCACCATGCGCCGGCCAAGTCCCTCGCCGCGGACGCTCTCGTCGATCCACACATCGGCTAGCCAGGCGAAGGTGGCGTGATCGGTGATCATTCGCGCAAAGCCGATCTGCTGTCCGTCGCGATAGGCACCGAGACAATGCGACCCGGCAATCGCCCGCTCGACCACCGCGCGCGCGATGCCGGGCGACCAATAGCTCGACGCCAGCCAGCCGTGGACCCGGTCGACCTCCAGCAAGGCCCTGTCGTCGCTCAGTTCGATCATGCCACAGCTCTCAGGAACCCGTCGACGACGCGGTTGAGGTCGGGCACGTCGAGCAGAAAGGCATCATGGCCGAACGGGCTGTTAAGTTCGACAAAGCTGACCGGCGCGCCGGCGGCGTTGAGCGCGTGGACGATGCTGCGCGATTCGGCGGTCGGATAGAGCCAGTCGGTATCGAAGCTGATCAGGCAGAAACGCGCGCGCGACGCCTTGAAGGCGTGCGCGAGATGCCCGCCATGCTCCTCGGCGAGGTCGAAATAGTCCATCGCGCGGGTGATATAGAGATAGGAATTGGCGTCGAAGCGATCGACGAAAGCGATGCCCTGGTGGCGCAGATAGCTTTCGATCTGAAAATCCGCGTCGAAGCCGAAGCTCTTGGCCTCGCGCGCCTGCAACCGCCGACCGAACTTCTCGGTCAGTCCGGCCTCGGACAGGTAGGTGATGTGCGCCGCCATGCGCGCCACCGCGAGCCCGGCGGCAGGCGGATCGCCGGCGGCATAATAGTCCCCGCCGCGCCATTTCGGATCGGCCATGATCGCCTGCCGCCCGACCTCGTGAAAGGCGATGTTCTGCGCGGTGTGGCGCGCCGCCGAGGCGATCACCAGCGCGGCCCCGACGCGATCGGGAAAGGTCGCCGCCCAGCTCAGCGCCTGCATGCCGCCCATCGACCCGCCGACGACCGCCATCAGCCGGGCAACGCCGAGATGGTCGAGCAGCATCGCCTGCGCGCGAACCATGTCGCGAATGGTGATCACCGGAAAGCTCATGCCCCAGGGCAGGCCGGTCGCGGGGTTGATCGTCGCCGGGCCCGACGAGCCCATGCAGCTGCCCAGTACATTGGCGCAGACGATGAAGTGCCGTGCCGGATCGATCGGCTTGCCCGCGCCGACCATGCGCGTCCACCAGCCAGGCTTGCCGGTGACGGGATGGTCGCTGGCGACATGCTGGTCGAGCGTCAGCGCATGGCAGATCAGCACGGCATTGCCGCCATCGGGCGCCAGCGTGCCATAGGTTTCATAGGCGATGTCGACCGGCGACAGCAGCACGCCACCGTCGAGCCGCAACGGCCCCGGCAGCGTGACATGGCGGGCGAGGCCGAAGCGCGTGTCGTGCGTCATCGCCACGCGGTTAGGCTGCCACCGGCCTCAACTCAAGCGTCGGGCATGCGCGCGCGACGCGATGATCGCGCGCGCGGCCAGCCGTCCGGTCTGCGCGCCACCGTTCATATAGCCCGGATAGGCGTCGGACAGATGTTCCCCGGCGAAATAGACCGGCGCGGCCGAGGGCGGAGCCGAAGCGGCGCCGTCGGTTTCCTTCCAGATCAGCCGGCCGAACCGCGTCAACTGGCCGGGCCGGAAATTGACATAGGCGCCCATCGCCAGCGGATCACGGTGCCAGTTGGTGCGCCGCGCCAGCGCCGTGGTGGCGGCGGTCATGCCGGGCACGCCCTTTTCGGCCTGGCCGGCGAACCTCTTCGCCAGTGCATGCGGGTCGGCGAGGTCAGCGGCGGCGACCTCGTCCCCGCCGAGAAACCAGGTCCAGACACTCCCCGGGCCGGTGGCGGGACGGACGCCGCCGTCCCAGCCAAGCGCGACCCCGGCCTTGTTGGCGGTCTGCCAGATTTCGCCGCCGCGCCCGACCGGCTTTTCCCATGGCCGGGTCGCCATCACCGCTTGGACCTTGCCGTTGCGGCCCAGCCCGACCTCGGCAATGAAGCGGCGCCATAGCGGCGGCAGCGGAATGCGGAAGTCGATCTTCCGCGTGATCGACGCCGGGGTCGCGACGATCACCGCCGAGGCTTGCGCGCTCGACCCGTCGGCGAAGAACAGCCGCGCCCCCGCACCGAGGGGGTCGACGCGCGTGACATGCTTGTTGGTTGTCAGCCGATTGGCGAGGCGCGACGTCATGGCGTCGACCAGCGCGCTGCTGCCACCGGCTAGAAGATAGCGTTCGTCGCTGCGGCTCAACACGTCGATGCGCCGTCCGGCGATCGTCGGCAGGTTGAAGATCAGTTCGATCGCCGAGGCCTCACCCGGTTCGCAGCCATATTCGGTGCGCGCCGTCATCTCCATCAAGCCCCGCACCCAGGGCGCGGGCATGAGGGCGGCATGCCGGTCGAGATAGGAGGTGAAAGACAGCTGATCGAGCTCGGCGGAAACGCGGGCATAATCCTGGTCGAGCCGGACCGAATCGGCGTCGATCTGCCCGGCGATGCCGCGCAGCGCCGCGGCGAGCCGCGCCTCGGGAATTTCCTTGCCGCCGGCGAGGACCATCGTGCGGTGCGCCGCGCCCTTGCGATCGATCAGCGCGACGCCGAACTCCCGGGCCAACACGTGCATGTCGTCATGATCGGTGTTGACCAGCTGGCCGCCGATCTCGATCGCCGGCACACCCTTGGCGTGCGCAGTGTACATCCGCCCACCGAGCCGTGCGCGGGCCTCGTAGAGATGCGCGTCGATCCCGGCTTGCGTAAGGTGCCATAGCGCGCTCAGCCCGGCGATCCCGCCGCCGATGATCGCCACCGGCCCCGGCGCGATCGGCGCGGCGCGGAGCGGCCGCGGCAGCAACGCGCCGGCCCCCGTGGCGCCGAGCGCGAGCAACAAGGCACGCCGCGTCAACCCGCCACCGCCAGCGAGCGGCGGCGCTTCGCCCGCGGCCGTCAGATTGAGCCGTCGCGCTTCCTCGAGCGCACGCCAGATCGCCTCACTACCCCGCATCGAGCCTCCCTTTTGCGGCTTGCTAGCAGAAACACGACTCGGCGCCAGCTTGCCTTGCACGCGGCCATCCGCCATGCGGCGCGCCATGTTACCTTTCGCGCGCGTCACGATCATCGGAATCGGCCTGATCGGCTCGTCGATCGCGCGCGCGGTGCGCGTCCACATGCCGACGGTGCGACTGACCGGGCATGATGCCGACCCCGACGTCCGCGCGACGGCCGACGCGCTCGAACTGTTCGACGACATCGCCGATACCGCCGGCGCGGCGGTGATCGATGCCGACCTCGTCATCCTGTGCGTGCCGGTCGGTGCGATGGGCGCGGCTGCCGCCGAGTTCGCCGCCGACCTCCCGGCCGACGCCGTCGTCAGCGACGTCGGATCGTGCAAGGCCGAGGTCGCGCGCGCGCTCGGCGAGGCGCTGCCCGGCGCGACGATCGTCCCGGCGCATCCCGTCGCGGGTACCGAGCGGAGCGGTCCGGAGGCCGGCTTCGCGACGTTGTTCCACGGCCGCTGGTGCATCCTGACGCCGAGCGAGGACACCGACCCGATCGCCACCGCGCGCGTTGCCGAATTCTGGAAGCGGCTCGGCGCCGAGATCGAGACCATGGCGCCCGAGCACCATGACCGCGTGCTGGCGATCACCAGTCATCTGCCGCACCTCATCGCCTACACCATCGTCGGGACCGCCTCCGATATGGAGGAAGTGACGCGCAGCGAGGTGATCAAATATTCCGCCGGCGGCTTTCGCGACTTCACACGCATCGCCGCGTCCGACCCGACGATGTGGCGCGACGTGTTCCTTGCCAATCGCGAGGCGGTGCTCGACATGCTGCAGCGTTTTTCGGAAGACCTGTCGGCGCTGCAACGCGCGATCCGCTGGGGCAAGGGCGACGAACTGTTCGACCTGTTCAGCAAGACCCGCGCTATCCGTCGCGGCATCATCGACGAAGGACAGGACGATCCCGCGCCCGATTTCGGGCGCAGCCACGAATAGCCGCTATGAGAGGTCCGGCACGTCGAGCGCGTTCATCGCGCGGTGGACGATCGCCTCGACCTCGGTGCGCGGCATACCGGGGGCGATCGGCGGACAGAAACGGAACGTGACGATGCCCGGCGAGCCCGCGCCGTGCCGCGGCCACAGCCGGCCGCTGTTCAGCGCAACCGGGATGACCGGCAGCTTGAGCGCGCGGTACAGTCCCGCGAACCCCGACAGCAGCGGCGGCTGATCGCCGGGCGCGACGCGGGTGCCCTCGGGAAAGATCAGGATCGAACGTCCCTCGGCCAGCGCCGCCTTTCCCTCGCGCATGATCTGGCGCAGTGCGCTGGCCGAGCCGGCGCGATCGATGACGATGACGCCATAACGTCGCGCCACCCAGCCCCACACCGGGATGCGCGCAAGCTCCTGCTTCATCACGATCGCCGGTGCATCGAGCAGCAGCGCGAGTTCGACCGTCTCATACATCGCCTGGTGCTTGGCGGCGTACAGTGCGGGGCGCATCCGCTCGCCCTCGATCCGGCTGTGCACCCCCATGACGTTGCGCGCCGCCCAGCGATGGAAGCGCGCCCAGGCGAGCGAATAGCCGATCAGCATCGGGCGGCCGAACAGCGCCGCGATCGGCGCGCACAGCACGATCGGCGCCGACAGGCCGTAGAAAATGATCTTGAACAGCCATGTCCGCAGCCAGTTCACGCGCCGACGTCCAGCTTGAGCGCGACCCAGCGGATCAGCAGCTTGTTATATTCCGCGACGAGCAGGATCGGGCGCGGATTGCTCGGCACGCCGTCGCCAATCACCACGGCGTCATCCCCCAGTTCGGCCACCAGCTCGAGCTTCGCGCGGGCGAGATGCCAGTCCGAGGTTACCAGCCGCACGGTATGATAATGGTGTGCGCGCACCCAGTTGGCGGTCTCGTCGGCGTTCGAACGCGTGTCGATCGCCTGGTGGCCGAGATCGACGCAGCAGGTAAAAAGCGCTGCGGGCCGGTGATATTTCACCGCGAGTTCCCGCGCGCGGACTTCGGGCGCGACCCCGCTGACCAGCATCCGCTGCGCGGCGTGGCGCTCGAGCAGCGCGAGGCCGCGGTCGATCCGCCCCGGGCCGCCGGTCATCACCACGATGGCATCGGTGGTGCGATCGTCGGCCGGCTTGGGCAGCAGCAGCATGAACAGCCCGAAGCCGAGCACCCAGGCCAGCGCGAGCAACACGATGAGGCGGCGGATCATAGCGTTCGCCTCAAGGCACCGAGGACGGCGACGCGGGCGGCAAAGGCGGCGAGCAGCGCGAAGGCGATCGGCAACAGCGCCAGCACGATCCAGTCGCGCTGGCCCAGCGCCAGGCCCGACAGCAGATCCGACCCGAGCGCCGCGATCTGCACGCCGACCAGCAGGACGACGCCGGTCGCCAGCACGGCCCCGATGATCCCGCCGAACAGGGTATCGAGTGCAATACGACGCTGGAACAGTCGCGCGATCTGCACGTCGGTCGACCCGAGCATGTGCAGCACCTCGATCGTGTCACGATGCGTATCGAGACCGGCGCGCGCGGCGAGCAGGACAACCGCCGCGGTCGCACTGGCCATCAACAACACCAGCGCGGCGGCGAGCCAGGTGACGAGGTTCATGAAATCGCTGACCGGCGACATCCATGTCTCATGGCGATCGATCCGCGCGGCCGGCGCGACCGCCTGCACGGCGGCGGTCACCCGCGCGACCGCCGCATCGGTGCCGCTGCCGAGATCGACGTCGATCATCGCGGGGACCGGCAGCTCGGGATCGGCACCATCCTCGCCCAGCCATGGCCGCATCAGCTCGGCGAGCTTGGCGCGATCGACCTGGGTGGCGCGCGCCACCTCGGGCGTCGCGCGCAGCACGGCAAGCGCACGGGTCGTCTGATCGATCCGGGCACGCTCGACCGGTTCGACGATCTGAACGGTGAGGCGCCCGGCAAGCTGATGCTCGAGCAGCCGCGCGGCGCCGAGCGTGCCGAGACCCAGCGCGGCGGCGAGCATGGTCAGGAACAGCATGATCGCCATGATCCACATCATGGCGCGCGTCCCGCGCCGCTCGTCGAGCAGCCGGCGATCGGCGGCGGCGGCAATGAGCCGGATGCTCATGCCTCGTCGCTCGGCTGGACGGGCGGGAAGCGCAGGGAACCGGTCGGATCGAGCAGCTGGCCCTTGTCGAGCCGCATCATGTGTGCGCCCTGGATGCGACCGAGCAGGTGGAAATCGTGCGTCGCCACGACGACCGTGGTGCCGAGCCGGTTGAGCGATTCGAAAAGGTGCAGCAGCCGTTCGGCCATATCGGGATCGACGTTGCCGGTCGGCTCGTCGGCGACGAGGATCTCGGGCCGACCGATGACCGCGCGTGCGATCGCGACCCGCTGCTGCTCGCCGCCCGAAAGCGTCGCCGGGCGCGCCTCGACGCGGTCGGACAAGCCGACCCAGGCAAGCATTTCGCGCACCGGCGCCTCGATATCGCTCTCCGGCACGCCGGCGACGCGTAGCGGGAGCGCGATATTGTCATAGGCCGAAAGGTGCGGGACGAGACGGAAATCCTGGAACACCACGCCGATCCGCCGACGAAAGCCGGGGAGCCGGGCGCGCGGCAAGGTCACCGCATCCTCGCCGAACAGGCGGATCGAGCCACGGCTCGGTCGCTGCGCGAGGTAGAGCAGCTTGAGCAGCGAGGTCTTGCCCGCGCCGCTCGCCCCGGTGAGAAAATAAAAGGAGCCCGACGACAGGGTGAAGCTGAGGTCAGTCAGCGTCTCCTGGCCGGTGCCGTAGCGCAGCCCCACATTTTCGAACTGCACGATATTGGCCATGCCGGCGCGCGCCCGCTCTCTTCTTCCTGTCGATGCCCCTTCGCGCCATCGCACGTTCCGCCCCGGCGCTTCAAGCCGGGGCTGCGCACGCGTTGCCAGGCGCGGTCCCGAAGCGGGTCGCGCTACCCCCGACGGTTGAAACACTTGCCACCGGGCGCGCGTGCGTGTTTACAAAAGCCCCGGGGCCGCCAGTTTCACGGCCTCTCCCGTGAAGCGCCGCGATGATCCTCGAATGCCCCGAATGCCGAACGCGATATCTCGTGCCCGACAGCGCGATCGGTCCCGATGGGCGCACTGTGCGTTGCGCGAACTGCAAGCATAGCTGGTTCCAGGCTGCCCCGCTTCTCGACCTGGTCGCGCGCGCCGAAGCGCCGACATCTCCCGCCCCAGCGCAAGCCGAGCGCTACGTGCCGCCGACGGCGGACGACCGTCACGCCAGCGACGAGAATTACGACGCCTTTGCCCATCACCCGCCGTTCCGGCCGCGACGCAACCCCGCAAGGCGCTGGACGATCGCCGCGATCGTCGCCGGCGTGGTAATGATCGCCGGCGTCGGCGCGATCGCCACGCTGGGATCGGGCGATCTCGGATCGCTGATCGATCTGCCGCTGGCGCAGCATGAAACACCGTTGCGGCTGATCGACAATCCGATCGAGCGTCGCGACCTCGACAATGGCAGCCAGATGTTCGCGATCAGCGGCAAGGTGGTAAACCCGACCGACCTTCGCCAGCATGTCCCCGATATCCGCGCCGAGCTGCATGATGCGCAGGGCCGGCTGGTCTATAGCTGGACGATCCGCCCGGAAGCGACCGAACTGCCGCCCAAGGGCAGTGTCACCTTCAACAGCGCCAAGCTCGACGTGCCGGTCAATTCGAAGCAACTCGTGCTGAGCTTCGCCGCGGACAGCGCCAACTGACCCCCCCGGGTGCTCCCTGCAAAGGGGCATTGCCACGACGTTAGCAGCTTGCTAGGGGCGCTCCCCTACCAGCCGCCGGAGCTTTCGGCGGTCAATCTCGTGCGGTCGTGGCGGAACTGGTAGACGCGCAACGTTGAGGTCGTTGTGGGCGAAAGCCCGTGGAAGTTCGAGTCTTCTCGGCCGCACCAATATTGATCCGGGCCAGCATCCGGATGCTGGCCCGTTGCGTAGCTATGCGGCGGACCCGGATAGGCTATAGCTGCGTTTACGCTATTGCAGCACCTGATCCGGGTGCCCTTGAAAGTCGCCCTTGCCGTCAGCCCAGCCGTACGTGAACGCCGTCGGTACCGCCGTACCGAATCACGACATCCACCATGCCTTTGTCGACTGGGCGCGCGCCCAGATCGCGGATCCGCACGCGGTGAAGCTGTTCGAGCGAATGGCGGTGCGGGCCGGTATCATGCACCGCTGGTCGGTGCTGGACCGCGCGCCAGGCGGCGGATCGCCGATCGCCGAGGGTGGCTTCTATTCCGGCGCATTGCCCGGCACCGCCGCGCGCATGCGGCTCTACGCCGAGGCGGCGCCGTCGCTCGGGCTGGCGGCGATCGCGGCCCTCGCCGAACAGGTGCCGATCGACGGCATCACCCACCTTGTCGTCGCCAGCTGCACCGGTTTTGTCGCGCCCGGGATCGACCAGATCATCGCCAGCCGGCTGGGCCTGTCACCGACGGTCGAGCGGCTGTTGATCGGATTCATGGGTTGCTACGCGGCGGTGTCGGCGCTGCGCACGGCACGCCATATCGTTCGTTCCGAGCCCGCAGCGCGCGTGCTGGTGCTGTGCGTCGAACTGTCGACGCTGCACCTGCAGGAAACCGGCGAGATCGAACCGCTGCTGGCCATGCTCCAGTTCGGCGACGGCGCCGCTGCCGCGCTGGTCACGGCCGAGCCGAGTGGCTTCGTGCTTGGTGAACCGTTCGCCACCACCCTGGCGGATTCGGCTGCGTTGATTCGCTGGGACATCACCGACACCGGGTTCGCGATGCATTTGTCGGGCGAAGTGCCCGGTCGCATTGCCGCCGCGCTGGCGGATCCGGACGTCGCGCGTGCCGCAACCGGGGGCCATCCTCCAGCGGCGATCGACGGCTGGGCGGTGCATGCCGGCGGTCGCTCGATCCTCGACGCGGTCGAGCATGCGCTGGCATTGGCCCCCGATTCGCTTGCTGCGTCACGCGCCGTGCTGTCCGCGTTCGGCAACATGTCGTCGGCGACGCTGATGTTCGTGCTGGCACGGCTGCTGGCCGGGCCGCGAATCGACAAGGGCGTGGCGCTGGCGTTCGGCCCCGGCCTCGCCGCCGAGGGTTTCAGCTTTGCGAGTGCGTCATGACGTCACTTGCCGTCCGCGCCATCGCCGAGGAGATGATGGACGCGGAGGATCTCGACCCGGCAACGTACGCCGCGGTGGTCAGCGACCTCGCCAAGGTCAATGTCGTGACGATGGCAGCCCGCCCGACACTGGGCTTTCTCGCGCGCGGCACGGCAGGCTTGAAACGCTTCAAGCTTCTGGATGTCGGCTATGGCGACGGCGACATGCTGCGGCGAATCGCCCGCTGGGCCGCGCAACGCGGCATCGAAGCCGAGCTGGTCGGGATCGACCTCAACCCGCGCAGCGCGATGGCGGCGGTCGCCCACACATCGCCGGACCTGGCGATCGACTGGCGCACCGGCGACTATGCCGACCTCGATGACCAGGGCTGGGATTTCGTCATTTCCAGCCTCGTGGCGCATCATATGTCGCACGAGCAGCTGATCGCCTTCCTGCGCTTCATGGACCGCGAGGCGCAGCGCGGCTGGCTGGTCAACGACCTGCACCGCCATCGCTTTGCGCATTGGGGCTTCCCGATCCTCGCGCGACTGTTCGGCTGGCATCCGATCGTACGGCACGACGGTACCTTGTCGGTCGCGCGCTCCTATCGACCGGCGGAATGGCCGCCTATCCTCGCACAGGCGCAGGTGGATGCCCGCGTCTACCGTGCCTTTCCCTATCGGTTATGCGTCGAACGCCTGCGCTGATCGTCGGCGGCGGTCCCGCCGGGCTGACCACCGCGCTGCTGCTGGCGCGGGCCGGTGCGCCACATCTATTGATCGAGCGCCAGGCCGAGACCGGCGACGCGCTGTGTGGCGGCTTTCTCAGCTGGCGCACGCTGGCGATGCTCGAGCGGCTCGGCGTGCGCGCCGGCGCGCTCAACCGCGACCATATCCGCCGCGTCAGCCTGCATAGCGGCGGACGCCGCGCGACCGCCGCGCTGCCACGCCCGGGGCTGGCAGTATCGCGCTGGCGGCTCGACACGATCCTCGCCGAGCATGCCCGCACCGCCGGCGCCGCGATCGAGACCGGCGTGACGGCGCGACGCCATGAAGCTGGCGCGATCCACCTCGCCGATGGTGCGACGCTGGCCGCCGACACGCTGTTCCTCGCCAACGGCAAGCATGATCTGCGCGGACTGGCCCGCCCGGCCGCGGCGCGCGGCGACGATCCTGTTCTTGGCTTGCGGGTTCGACTCGGCCCGTCACCGGTGCTCGACCGTATGGTCGGCGGAACGATCGAGCTCCACCTGTTCGATCGCGGTTATGCCGGGATCGCCGCGCAGGAGGATGGCACGGTCAATCTGTGCATGGCGGTACATCGCTCGCGACTCGACGCGGCCGGGTCTCCGGAGACGCTGCTGACGCTGCTCGGCAACGAATCGCCGCAGCTCGGCGAGCGCCTGGCGTTTCTGACACACAGCGCGACGATCGATGCGATCGCCAATGTCCCCTATGGTTGGCGCGAGACGACCGGCGCGGCCGGGCTGTTCAGGCTCGGCGACCAGGCCGCCGTGATTCCGTCGCTGGCCGGCGAAGGGATCGGGATCGCGCTGGAAAGCGGTGCGCGCGCAGCCAGCGCCTATTGCCGTGGCGGAGGCGATGCGGCGGTGCGCTATCAAGCCGACTATGCCAGCGCCACGCGGCGACCGGTCGGCGTTGCCGGCGCGATCTGGAAGGCGTCGGAGCACCCGGCAAGCGCGGCGGCGCTGACGGTCGTCGCCCGCCTCGCACCGTCACTGGTCGGACTCGCGGCGCGCTTGACCCGGGTAAGACACTCGCCGCTTGACGCGGCGGTCGCCGGGCGGGAAAGCTGAGCGGCATGGATCACCTGACCCTCTCAGAAAGCGAATGGCGCAAGCGCCTCAACGCCGAAGCCTATCACGTGCTGCGCGAAGCCGGCACCGAGCCGGCCTTTTCCGGGCGCTACAACAACAACAAGGCCGACGGCGTCTATCGCTGCGGCGGCTGCGCGCTCGAATTGTTCGACAGCGCCGACAAATATGATTCGGGTTCAGGCTGGCCGAGCTTCGCCCAGCCGATCGCTGCCGACAATGTCTCGGAGCACAGCGATGTCAGTCACGGCATGACGCGCACCGAGGCGCGCTGCGCGCGCTGCGACGGCCATCTCGGACATGTCTTCCCCGACGGCCCGCCGCCAACAGGGCTGCGCTACTGCATGAATTCACTCAGCCTGGATTTCCGTCCACGTAGCGTGGAAGATTGATGCAGACGCGCCACGGCGCTTGTTTGACGTCGGCTTAAGCCTTATCCGGCTAGGCGAAGCCCCATGGCAAAATTTTCCCTGCCTTCCCTCCCACCGAAATGGCGCCGTCGGCTTTCGCTGACGGCGAAGATTTCCGGCGCCCTGGCGGTGCTCGGTCTGATCGCGCTGATCATCGCGGTCTATGTCGCCAAGGCGCAACTGCCGAGCTTCGACGAGCTCAAATCCTCGCCCAACGGCCAGATGATCCGCGTCCATGCCGCCGACGGCACGGTGATCGTGTCGCTCGGGCCGAGCTATGGCGACTGGTTGAGCTATGACAAGATTCCGCCGGTAATGCGTGACGCGATGGTCGCGGTCGAGGACCGGCGCTTCCGCTCGCACCCCGGCATCGATCCGGTCGGCCTCGCGCGCGCGGTGAAGCTGGCGTTTCAAAACCGCGGCACCGACCGGCGACTGCAGGGGGCGTCGACGATCACCCAGCAGGTCGCACGCACGATTTTCCTGACGAACAAATATGATTTCGGTCGCAAGCTTCGCGAGGCGGTGCTGGCGCTCGCCCTGGAACGCAAGTTCAGCAAGGACCAGATTCTCGAACTGTATCTCAACAAGGTCTATTTCGGCGGTGGCGCCTATGGCATCGATGCCGCCAGCCGGAAGTTTTTCGGGCACAGTGCCGACCATCTCACGCTTCCCGAGTCAGCAGTGATTGCCGGCCTGGTGAAGGCGCCTTCACATTACTCGCCCAGCGCCGACATCGATGCCGCCAAGGGTCGTGCCGGCGTGGTGATCCAGTTGATGCAGGAAACCGGCAAGATCAGCGCCGATGAGGCTTCGTCGGTCGATCTGGCATCGGTGCAGTTCACGCCCGAGCCGAAGCAGAACAGCGTGCGTTATTTCACCGACTGGGCGCTGCCGCAGCTCGAAACGCTGATCGACGAGACGCAGCGCCCGCTCGAGGTATGGACGACGCTCGACCTCAACATGCAGCGTGCCGCCGACGCCGCGGTTCGGGCCAACGCCCCGCCAGGCGCACAGGGCGCGTTGGTATCGATCGACCGCGACGGCGCGGTCCGCGCCATGGTTGGCGGCACGGACTATGTCTCCTCGATCTACAACCGCGCGACCCAGGCGGTGCGTCAGCCGGGATCGTCGTTCAAGCTGTTCGTCTATCTCGCCGCGCTCGAAGCCGGGCATCGCCCGGAAGACGTCGTGGTCGATGAGCCGGTGACGATCGACGGCTGGAGCCCGCGCAATGATTCGCGACACAATTCGGGCAGTGTCACGCTGCGCACCGCCTTTGCCTATTCGCTCAACACCGTCGCGGCGAAGCTCGGCCAGGAGGTCGGCTTCTCGACCGTCGCCGATATGGCGCGGCGCTTCGGCATCACCACCCCGGTCAACACCCACCCCTCGATGGTGCTCGGCACTTCCGATGTACGGCTGATTGACATGACGCGTGCCTTTGCCAGCGTCGGCAACAAGGGTGTCGCGGTCACGCCCTATGGCATCACCAAGGTGACGACGATGGGCGAGACGATCTACGCCCAGGCGATCGACCAGAGCCATGTCCTCGTCGCGCCGCAGGTTGCCGCGGAGATGACCGACCTGCTGCAGACCGCAGTCAACACCGGCACCGGTCGCGCGGCGCAGATCGGCCGTCCGGTTGCCGGCAAGACCGGTACGACCAGTTCGAGCAAGGATGGCTGGTTCCTCGGCTTCTCGAGCGGCTTGACGACGGGCGTATGGATGGGACGTGACGACGCCAAGCCCATTCCCGGCCTGCATGGCGGCACCGCGCCGGCGCGCGCCTTTGCCGCGTTCATGAAGCCCGCGACGGCGAATCGCCCGATCGAGCAATTCGCGACCCAGGTTACGTTGCCCGAACTGCAACTGGACAATGGCGAGCAGAGCTATTTCGGCGAGCCCGACAATGGCGCCTATGTCGACGAGAATGGCGATCCGGTCGACTCCACCACGCAGAAGAATTTGCCCAATGACGGGCAGCAGGTCGATCCTGACGGCAATCCTATCCCTGCACAGGGCGAGGCGCCGCCAGCCAGTCAGGACCGGCTCGATCAGGAGTGGATGGACCGCATGATCGGGCGCGACCCACCGCGCCCGGCACCACCGCGCAATCCGCCACGCGACGACCGCCCTGCCGTGCCGCTACCGCCGCGCCCGGCGGAAAAACCTCAGGACGCGCGACCGAACCAGTGAAGCGCGGCGCCGTGGCGACGGAGCCACGCGCGCGACTCGGCCGGATCACGCTCGTCGAGCGCACCGGCCAATGCCTGAAACGCCGGACCGTGGTTCATATGCACGCGGTGCGCGACCTCGTGCGCGACGGTGGCGCGGCGTACGAAACGCGGCGCCATGATGAGGCGCCAGCTGTAGCGGATCATGCCATGCGACGCGCAACTGCCCCAGCGCGCGCGCGCATCGCCGATGCCGACACCGCTCACCGTCACGCCAGCCCGCGCGGCGAATTCGGCGGTTTCGTCGCTGAGCACGCGCAGCGCCTCGCGCTTGAGCCACGCCAGCACGCGGGCCGGAACCCGCTCGACCGGGCCACCGACCCGCAATCGGTCACCGATGCGCTCGACGCGCCGCGGAGCCGTCTCGCACCATTCGATCGCCAATATGACATCGTCAACTGGAACCTCCGCCCCGGGGACGAACGGCACGGCCCGCGGCAACCGCGCGCGCTGCTTTTCGATCCAGCCTTGTTGCTGTTCCGCCCAGCGTAGCGCGTCGCGCTCCGATGCGCGCAGCGGCAGCGTCAGACGAATACGCCCACTGGCCGGATCGATCGACAATTTTGCGCGACGCGCGCGGGCATGGCGGACGATGTCGAGCGTTGGGTCGCCCGGCGCGCTCACAATTCGCGATCGATCAGATGATGTTCGAATTCACCGGCGTCATCTTCCGAGATCGTCCAGCCGCGCACCGACTGGCCGGCGGCATGCACCGCCTCGCGGTCGCCGCACACCAGATAATGCCATGCGGGGAGCGCCTCGCCCGCGGCGCGCAAGCGATAAGCACAGGTCGAAGGAAGCCAGTCGATCGTGCGGACATTGTGACGACTCAGCCGCACACACTCGCTGACATAGGCGTGGCGGTGGCGGTAATCCGAGCACTGCGCCGTTGCGCGATCGAGCAGGCGGCACGACACATTCGTCGGCAACAGCTCGCCGGTTTCTTCATCCTCGAGCTTGTGAATGCAGCATTTGCCGCAACCGTCGCACAACGCCTCCCACTGCGCGCGGTCGAGTGCCTCGATCGGGGTCGTTTCCCAGAAACGTTTCGTCATTTCACCCACCGCCTGACCTCGTCGGCGACCGCTTGCGGCGACTGCTCGACCGGCACGAGCGCCAGCGGCTTGCCATCGGGATCCATCAGATAGGCGACGCTGCTGTGGTCGACCATGTAACCGCCATTCGCGGTGACCTCACCCTTACGGTAATAGATGGCGAAAGCCTTGGCGGTCGCGGCGATCGCGGCGGGACTGCCCGTCAGCCCGACCATGCGGGGGTGGAAGGCGGCGGTGAAGCTTTTGAGCACCGCCGGCGTATCGCGTGCCGGATCGACCGTGATGAAGATCGGCACGATCTTCGCGCCCATCGCCGGGTCGGCCTGCTCGATCAATCGCAACCCGGCACCGATATGCTGCGCATCGGTCGGGCAGACATCGGGGCAGTAGGTATAACCGAAATAGACGATGCGATATTTCCCGGCGAAGCTGCGCTCGGTGACGGTCTGTCCATCTTGGTCGATCAGCGTGAACGGTCCGCCGATCTTCGCACCCTCGAGCGGCGGGCGCATCGGGGCAGAACTGGGTGAACAGGCGGTGGGGAGCAGTGCGAAGAACACCAGCGCTATCGCGCGAACAATCTCGTTCATGGCGCGGCCAGCCATGATCTGATATCGCTTCCGGCGCAAGTTGACGCATGACGCAATACAGGGATCCGGTCGCGCGATGAATTCCCGAATTACCCGAATTCACGGTGGCCTCCTCGCCGCCGCCATGATGATCACTGCCGCACCTGCCGTCGCGCAGCTCGGCCAGTCGGACAGCTACCAGTTTCTCCAGGCGATTCGCGAGTCGAAGGGCGACGACGTCGAAAAGCTGCTCAACAAACCTGGCACCGTCATCGTCAACACGCATGATCGTTCGACCGGCGAAACCGCGCTGCACATCGTCGTGAAGCGGGGCGACGAGACCTATCTGCGATATTTGCTGTCGCGCGGCGCTGATCCAAACGCCAAGGACGGCGAGGGCAACACGCCGCTGATCCTGGCGTCGAATACCGGTGGTACCGGGATGATCGACATCCTCGTCAAGGGTGGCGCCAACGTCAATCTCGCCAATGGCAGGGGCGAAACCCCCTTGATTCGCGCGGTGCAGCGTCGCGATCTCGCGATGGTGCGCGTGCTGCTCGCTGCGGGTGCCGATCCGGACCAGTCCGATCGCATCGCCGGCCTGTCGGCGCGCGATTATGCCCATCAGGATACGCGCACACCAGCGCTGGCCAAGGTGATCGACGAAACGCCGAAAAAGCCCAAGCGCGCCGTCTCCGGCCCGCATTTCTAGAAGCCCGCATTTCTAGAAGCCCGCATTTCTAGAAGATGGCGGCTGCGTCCGGGTCTGTAACGCCGATCAGCCGGCGGCCGGCGCGGCGCGCAAAGGCCAAAGTCGCACGCTTGCGCGAAGCGGCGGCAAGCGGTTCGCATTGCGATTCGCGGATGATCGCGGCGTCGTAACGATCAGCGATGATGACCCCGGTGCGGGCGGGCAGAAAAGCCGTGCTGTCGAGCGGACCGGCATCGAAACCCGCGGGAATCGCCCAATAAAATCGATCGCAGCAGCACAGATAATCGGTCCATTTGGCGTCGCCGAGGAGATCGGCGCGCGAAACCTTGATCTCGATAATGACGATCTGGCCGCGCGAATCGATTGCCATCAGGTCGGCACGACGCCCGCCATCGAGCGGTACCTCGCCCATCGCGACCAGATCATGCCGTAGCAGCATGCGCGTGACCCCGCGTGCGACGTCAGCGGCGCACATGGCGGAGTCAGGATTGTCGCGACAGGAAACGGGCGACTGCAGCATCGGCCGATATTAGAACATCAAGCGAACGGGTCAAACCCACTGCATATGTTCAGCGATAGAAAACCTGATTGCCGATCGCCGCAATCTGGATGCGGTGCCAGCCCGGGGAAACGCGGCGGGCATGGAAGAACAGCGCGTCCGCCGCTGGACTTTCCCATGCGCCAGCCATTGCGACGCGCGCCACAGCGATGGCGGTGCGATAATAGGCGCAATCGGCGACGTCGGGCACGCGCCCGCCGCGCACGAACGAAAACTGGCTGGGCTGCGTCACCACCGAACATATCGACTTGGCGAACCGCCCCGACCGGATGCGGTTGAGGATGACGTCGGCGACCGCAAGCTGGCCGCTGAGCGGTTCGCCGCGCGATTCGAAATAGATCGCACCGGCCATGCAGCGCGTCTCTTCGTCGAGATCTGCCGCAACCGCATGCGCTGCCACAGCATCTGCCAGGCTGGCATAGCGGGCCTCGCCAGGTTGAGCGTCAGCAAGCGGCACAAGCTGGCCCGGCGCATCCGCCGTCGTCGCGATTTGCGCCGAATCAACCTGCGCCATGGCAGGCGTGGCGATAACACCGAGAAGCAGGGCGGCGGTGGCGAAACGCAATGAAACGAACATCTGGGGCACGAAAATGCGGTTGGTGCGCGACGACGATCAACGATGTGATCTCCCCGAACAGCCCCCCGACTGCGTAACCGTTCCGGATCGCACCCGGTGCGGCGCAACGCGCTTCAACAACGCTCATCGCCTTTCGCGACCGCCGCGCACAGGTCAATCGGCGAGGATCGTTTCTGCGGCGAATCGTTCCGCCTCCGCGATATCCAGTTCGATCACCCACAGATCGGGGTCGCGCTCACGGCGCCGACGCCAATAGGCCGCAATGTCGGCAGGTGCGGCGCCATCGCCAGGTCCTGCCGGCATCAGGGCCGTCTTGCCGTCGGGCCCGATGCCGCGTTCGAGCAAGCGCGGCATCTCGCCATGATCGAGCGCAAGGACCAGGATCGCGCCGGCTTGGGCATCGCCACGCGCGAGCATCGTAGCGATGCCGCCGGCATCGTTGACCCGACGCAACAACGCCGAAACGACGATACCACTCGGCAGACGGGAGCTCATGTCGGGAGCCGGTAACCGGGCAGGCCGGCCAGCGGGATGCGCGAGCGCATGAAGGTGCCCGTTCCCCGCGCCGCCTCCTCGCCGCTTGCGTCGATCAGCCGCGCCTCGGCGACATAGACGCGGCGCTGACCGCTGATCCATCGCCCCTCGGCAACCACCGGCCCTTCGCGCAACGGCTTGGTGAGCAGCAGGTTGAACGCGGTGGTCAACAGGAAGCGATCGGTGACGAGGCTGTTGGCAGCGTAAAAGGCCGCATCGTCGAGCATCTTGAAATAGCTCGTGCCGTGCGCCGCGCCAGCGGCATGGAAAAAGCGCTCGTCGATGGTGAAGCGGATCCGCGCAATGCCGGCTTCGGGGATTTCGAGCACGGACTCGAACAACCGGTTGATCGGCGCGGCTGCGTAAAGCGATTCGAGCGCGCGGAAATGCGCCGATTCGCCACGATCAGCCGGGTCAGGCGGCGTCACGCGCGTCGTCAGCCGTGAGAAGGGCAAAAAGCGCATCCCGCGAACCCGCGCCACGCAGCTTGGCCACCACCGAGCGATCACGAAGCAGCCGCGATACGCGAGCCAGCGCCTTGAGATGCTCAGCGCCGGCATCGTGTGGCGACAACAGCACGAAGACGATGTCGACCGCAACATCATCGACTGCCTGGAAGTCGATCGGCTGGGGCAGCCGCGCGAACAACCCGACCACCCGATCGAGCCCGACCAGCTTGCCGTGCGGCGTTGCGACGCCGCCGCCGAACCCGGTGGAACCGAGCTTTTCACGCTCGGCCAAACATTCGGTCACCGCCGCCGGCGCAAGACCATAGGCCTCGCCGGCAATTGCGCCGAGTTGTTGAAACAGCGATTTCTTGGTTGCCACCGCAAGCCGTTCGATGACGGCCTGCGGGAGCAACAGGTCACTAAAGTCGATCATGATGGTCCTTGGCGGGCGCGCACGCTCGGCGCGCGCCCATAGCGCCAATTGCAATGAGGGGAAAGGCTGGTGCTCAGGCGATCAGGATGCGCGCTGCGGTTCGACCCAGCCAATCGTTCCGTCACCACGGCGGTAGACCATGTTATAGGCGCCCGAGCCACTGTTACGGAACATCAGCGCATTTGTGTTGCGCAGATCGAGCATCATCACCGCGTCGGATACGGTCGCATCCGGCACGTCTACGCGTGTTTCAGCAATGATCGGGGGAAAATCCTCGGCTTCCTCGGCTTCGGTTTCCAGAAACACGGTGTAACCGGCATTATCGCCGACGTCCGCGCCGTTTGCCGCGCCATCAGCATTGGCAGCACCCGCCGAATGGCGATCCTTCAGCCGACGCATGTAACGCCGCAGCTGCTTTTCGATCTTGTCGGCCGCCCCATCGAACGCGCCATGAGCTTCCATGCCATTGTTGTTCGCCTTGAGCACCAGCCCGTGCATGACGTGCGAGATGATGTCGCACGTGAAGCCAGCGTCGTGCGGACCTTTGCCGAAGGTCACCGTGGCCGAGATCGCGCGCGCGAAATATTTGGTAGCGATGGCTTGAAGCCGCTCCCTGACGTGGTTCTTGAGCGCGTCGCCTGTTGCGACCTGGTGGCCCGAAACCCGAATATCCATGAGCAGTCTCCATCTTGATAGCGGTACGGAGCCCGTTGGCCCTCATCCCGCAACGGCGTCACCCGGACGCCTCGGCCCCCCATAAGGGCTTGGTGATTCCACTTAGAAACAACGCATGGCGCGCGAGTTCGGCCTCGCTCGCCGCAAAGTGACGCGGCGGGCGAACCTGTGCAGCGACGACAGGCGCCAGATCAATGGCTTGCTCGACCGTCTCCGAAACGAGACCGAGGCCGATCTGTCGGCCGCCGGTCAGTTCGACATAGACCTGGGCGAGCAACTGGGCGTCGAGCAACGCGCCATGGAGCACGCGGTGGCTGCGATCGATACCATAGCGGCTGCACAGCGCGTCGAGGCTGTGCTTCGCGCCCGGATGCCGGGTTCGCGCCAGAACGATGGTATCGACCATTCGCGCCATGTCGATCTTGCCGCGCCCGCAGCGTTGCAACTCGCCGTTGAGGAAGCCGAAGTCGAAGTTGGCATTATGCGCGACGAGCGGGGCGTCACCAAGAAACGCGATCAGCGCATCGACCTGTGTGCCGAACAGCGGCTTGTCGGCGAGAAAGGCGTCGCTCAGACCATGAACGCGTTGCGCCTCGGCGGGCATCGCGCGCTCGGGATGGAAATAGGCGTGGAACGTGCGTCCGGTCTCTACCCGGTTGAACAGTTCGAGACAGCCGATCTCCACCATCCGGTCGCCGCTTTCGAAGCTGAAGCCGGTGGTCTCGGTATCGAACACAATTTCACGCATGATTCGTTTATCGGCATTCATCCGGTGATAGGCAAGTGATCAGCGCATTGACGCGCGCCCGGGTCTGTTCGAGCGGAACATCTGTCGCAATGACGAAGTCGGCGCGAGCGCGCTTTTCGGGGTCGGGCATCTGTCGCGCGAGAATTGCCGCAAGCTTGGCTTCGGTCATCCCGGGCCGCGCAAGCACGCGGGCGCGCTGCACGTCGGGCGCGGCCGACACGACGGCAGTCTTGTCGACATGCCGCTCGCCGCCGGTTTCAAACAACAGCGGCACGTCGAACACGACGAGCGGTGCATTGGCATGATGCTGCAGAAAGGCGGCGCGATCCTCGCCCACCGCAGGGTGGACGAGTTCCTCGAGCGCCCGCAGCGCGGCGGGATTGCCGAGCACGGCAGCGGAGAGCTTGGCGCGATCGACGCCCTCGGGCCCGGTGGTTCCCGGATGAAGTTTCTCGATCGCCGCGACCAGCCGGCCACCTTCGCCCTGCAGCCGGTGAACCACGGCGTCGGCATCGAACACCGGCACACCCTTGTCGGCGAACATCGCCGCCACGGTCGACTTGCCCATGCCGATCGAACCGGTGAGGCCGAGAACGAGCGGCCTCCCCGTCATCCGACGAGCAGCGCGCGGAGCTCGTCGTCACGGTCGCGCGGCGGCGCCGCGCCGAACAACAACTCGAAGGCCAGCGCCGCCTGGCCGAGCAACATCTCCAGACCATCGACCGTCTCCAGATCGCGCGCGCGCGCCGCCGCGAGGAGCGGCGTCTCAAGCGGGGCGTAGACGATGTCATAGACCAGCGCGTGGTCGGGCAAGGGCGACAGATCGAGATCGAGCGGCGGTTGCCCGGCCATGCCGAGCGCGCTGGTGTTGACCAGCAGGCTCGCCGCCGGCAGCGGTGCGCCGAGCGGCAGCGCCCGACCTTTCAGCCCGAAGATCCCGAGCAAGGCCGCGGCCTTCAATACGTTGCGATTGAGGATCGTCACCGGCCCGACACCGATCCGCGACAGGGCGAACAGCACCGCACGCGCGGCACCACCGGCGCCGATCACCACCACCGGCGCCCCGGCAAGATCGAGATCGGCGATCGGCGCGTAAAAGCCTCCGGCATCGGTGTTGGTGCCGATCAACGCGCCATCCTCGACGACCAGAGCGAGGTTGATGGCGCCGATCGTCGCGCGCACGCCGCCGCGATCCTCGACATGATCGAGCGCGGTCTGTTTGTGCGGGATGGTGATGTTGCACCCCAGCCATGCCGGGTCGGCGCGACGCGCGGCGAAATAGGCCGCAAGCCCATCGGCCACGACATGGGTTGCGCGATAGTCGCCATCTATCTTCAGCGCCTGCAACCAGAAGCGGTGGATCAGTGGCGACTTGCTGTGCGCGATCGGGTCACCGATCACCTCGGCATATATCTGTGTCATGACGCCAGAACCCCACGGACCCGCAGATAATCGAGCACGGGCAGCAACGGCATGCCCAATACGGTGAACTGGCTACCCTCGATCCGCGCAAACAGCTGCGCGCCCATCGCCTCGATCCGGAAACACCCGGCGCAACCAGCGATTGCCGGCCATTCCCGGTCAAGATAATCTGCGAGAAAGGCGTCGGACAGCGGCCGGACGTGCAACACCGCCCGATCGACATGGCGCCACACCGGGCGACCCTGTTCCGCGATCACCGCCGCGCTGATGATAGCGTGGCGCCCGCCCGACATGGCGCGCAGATGCGTCGCCGCCTCGTCGCGGCTCGCCGGTTTGTCGAGGATGGTGCCGTCGGCCAACACCATCAACGAGTCGCTGCCCAGCGCCAGCGCATCGGGCTCGCGCTGCGATACGCGCAACGCCTTCAACTCGGCGAGCGCATCGGCAAAGTCGCGCGGCGCGACCCCGCTTGCGCGGAGGCCTGCCTTGGCAGCGTCCTCATCGACGCCAGCCGGCGTCGCACTGAACGGTACGCAAGCCGCGTCGAGCATCGCGCGACGCGATGCGCTTTGCGACGCGAGCACGAGCCTCATGCCGAGCCCTGCCGCTCGACGACGAGCGCGATGATCGCGGCCGCGGTTTCCTCGATCGAGCGACGTGTGACGTCGATAACCGGCCAATCATTGTCGGCAAACATCCGCCGCGCCATGGCAACCTCGCGCGTGACCGACTCCTGGTCGACATAGGCGGTCGCAGGCGCCTGGTTGAGCGACAGCAAGCGGTTGCGGCGGACCTGAATCAGGCGGTCGGCGCTGGTCGTCAGCCCGACGACGAGCGGATGCTTCAAGGAAAAGAGAATCTCGGGCGGCGGGCTTTCGACGACGATCGGGATATTCGCGGTCTTGTAGCCGCGATTGGCGAGATAGATCGAGGTCGGCGTCTTCGAAGACCGCGACACGCCGGCGAGCACGATGTCGGCCTCTTCCCAATCCTCCGCGCCGATGCCGTCGTCATGCGCGATCGTGAACTGGATCGCATCGACGCGCGCGAAATAGGCGGCGTCGAGCATATGCTGACGCCCGGGACGTGCCTTGGCCTGCTGACCGAGCAGCCCCGACAAGGCATCGTTGACTCCGTCGAGCGGCGCAATCGCCGGCAAGCCGAGCGCCCGGCACCGCTGCTCGAGCGTCGCGCGTGCCTGGCTGTTTACCAGGGTGAAGATCACCAGCCCCGGATTCTGCGCGATCTCGCCGAGGATGCGCTCGAGATGCGCCTCGCTACGCACCATCGGCCAGAAATGACGGATCGTCTCGACATCGTCATATTGCGCGAGGGCTGCCTTGGCGATGTTCTCCAGCGTCTCACCGGTCGAATCCGACAGGAGATGGAGGTGCAACCGCATCAGCAGGACGGATCTGTGGACAACATCGGGATATCCGCTAGCGCAACTCCGCCGGGTCGCCAAGCGAAGCGATGCGGGGGAAAAGTCGCGATCTGTCCACAAGCCCGCTCACAGTGCCTCGATCGGTACACAAGCTGTGGATAATGGGGACGAATGATCGATTCACGCCACGGCGCGCGGCCCTGCCTGTTGGCATTTCGGGGATGAACGCATAAACCCCGCTATCCACGCACCAACAGCTCCAACAACCTTTTTATATTCTTCTTTGATTCAGTAGGAAGAGCGATCCGGATGACGAATGGAAAGCCGCTGCTCGCGGTGTTGAAGGGTGAGCGCCAGACGATTCCGCCGGTTTGGCTGATGCGCCAGGCCGGACGTTACCTCCCGGAATATCGGGCCTTGCGGGCGGAGAAGGGCGGCTTTCTCGCGCTGGTCAACGACAGCGAGGCGGCAGCCGAGGTGACTCTACAGCCGATCCGCCGTTTCGGCTTCGACGGCGCTATCCTGTTCTCGGACATCCTGATGGTCCCCAATGCGCTGGGACAGGCGCTGAGCTTTGGTGTCGGTGAAGGGCCTGCGCTGGCGCCCCCGCTGGTTGACCATGCCCTGGCGAGCCTTCAGCCCGACCTGACGCGGCTCGACCCGGTCTATGCGACGGTCGCGCGCGTCGCCGCGGCGCTTCCGCCACAAACCACGTTTCTCGGTTTTGCGGGAAGTCCGTGGACCGTTGCGACCTATATGGTCGCCGGTCATGGCAGCAAGGATCAGGGCGAAACGCGGCGCTTCGCCTATGCCGACCCGCAGGCGTTCGGTGAGATCGTCGACGCGATCAGCGCGTGCACGATCGATTATCTTTCGCGCCAGATCGAAGCCGGGGTCGAGGCGGTGCAATTGTTCGACAGCTGGTCGGGCAGCCTGTCGCCGGCGCAGTTCGAACGCTGGGTGATCGCGCCCAATGCGGCGATCATCGCGGCGATTCATGCCCGCCATCCCGGCGTGCCGGTGATCGGCTTTCCCAAGGGCGCCGGCGAGAAGCTGCCGGCCTATGCCAGTGGTACCGGCGCCGATGCGATCGGGCTCGACGAGACGATCGACCCCGAATGGGCCGCGGCGAACCTGCCGGTCGGTCTGCCGGTACAAGGCAATCTCGATCCGCTGGCGTTGATCGCCGGCGGCGCGACGCTCGACGGTGCGATCGATCGCGTGCTCGGCGCCTTTGCCGACCGGCCGCATATCTTCAACCTCGGCCATGGTATCTTGCAGGACACGCCGATCGCGCATGTCGAGGCATTGCTGGCGCGCGTCAGGAGAGCGTGATGGGATTTCTGGGCAACGCCTATCCGTGGGTAAAAGCGGGCCATGTCATCTTCGTGATCTTCTGGATGGCGGGGCTGTTCATGCTGCCGCGGTATCTCGTCTATCATCAGGAGGCTGTGCCGGGCTCGCCCGAGGCCGAGGCGTGGGTCGAGCGCGAGGCCAAGATCCGCCGCATCATCCTCACCCCGGCAATGGCGCTGGTGTGGCTGTTCGGGCTGATGCTTGCGGTCAATCTCGGTTTGTTGTCGGGTGCAAGCGGTCTCGGCTGGTTGCACGCCAAGCTCGTGCTGGTGATCGTGCTGACCGGCTATCATGGCTGGGCGGTGGGCTATTCGAAGAAACTTGCCGCCGGAAAGCCGCCGGCGTTGAGCGGCAAGCAGCTGCGCATGCTCAACGAGATTCCGGCAATCCTCGTCACCCTGGTGATCATCCTGGTCATCGTCCGTCCCTTCTGAAGCGCTTGACTAAGTGCGGGCGGCGACCTACCTCGCCGTCATAGCGCGATGCGAGGCCCCGTGCCCTGTCGTGTTACCTTCCTCCAGCATCGTCGCGAATTCACCCGCCGACAGACGCAAAACATCACCATCATCACACCCGGGAACGCCCGAAATGCATCTCAAAGACCTCAAGAAGAAGACCCCGGCCGAGCTGGTCAGCATGGCCGAGGAGCTGGGTGTCGAGGGTGCGTCGACGCTGCGCAAACAGGATTTGATGTTCGCGATCCTCAAGGTCCAGGCCGAGAATGGCGAGCAGATCATGGGGCTCGGCACGATCGAGGTCTTGCCCGACGGTTTCGGCTTTCTGCGCAGCCCGGAGGCAAATTACCTTGCCGGGCCGGACGACATCTACATTTCGCCCAACCAGGTCCGCAAATTCGGCCTGCGTACCGGCGACACGGTCGAGGGCGAAATTCGCGGACCCAAGGACGGCGAGCGCTATTTCGCGCTGGTCCGGCTGACCTCGGTCAATTTCGACGATCCCGAGGCAGTCCGCCACCGCGTCAATTTCGACAATCTCACGCCGCTTTATCCCGATGAGAAGCTGACGCTCGATCCGCAGGATCCGACGATCAAGGACAAGTCGGCGCGGGTGATCGACATCATCAGCCCGCAGGGCAAAGGCCAGCGCGCGCTGATCGTCGCCCCGCCCCGCGTCGGCAAGACCGTGCTGCTGCAGAACATCGCCAAGGCGATCACCGACAACCACCCCGAAGTGTTCCTGATCGTGCTGCTGATCGACGAGCGGCCCGAGGAAGTGACCGACATGCAGCGTTCGGTGAAGGGCGAGGTCGTCTCCTCTACCTTCGACGAGCCGGCGCAGCGCCACGTGCAGGTCGCCGAGATGGTGATCGAAAAGGCCAAGCGTCTGGTCGAGCACAAGAAGGACGTGGTGATCCTGCTCGATTCGATCACGCGACTCGGCCGCGCCTACAACACCGTCGTGCCGAGCTCGGGCAAGGTGTTGACCGGCGGCGTCGATGCCAATGCGCTGCAGCGGCCCAAGCGGTTTTTCGGTGCCGCCCGCAACATCGAGGAGGGCGGATCGCTGTCGATCATCGCGACCGCATTGATCGACACCGGGTCGAAGATGGACGAGGTCATCTTCGAGGAGTTCAAGGGCACCGGCAACTCCGAGATCGTGCTCGACCGTAAGGTCGCCGACAAGCGCA
>JBBRSN010000032.1:0-43937 GCA_038245375.1 Sphingomonadales bacterium
CCCAGGCGGCACCGCCGTAACAAACGCGGTGTCAAACGAAAGATGAGCAATTTCCCTGTCCGCCGAAAATCCGATCGACCCCAGCCGCCTCTCGATATTCTGAAAACCATCAAAATTATTAAATGAACGGCATTGGGTCTAGTGACGGTTTTCGGAACGACGGGTCCAGAGGACAATGGCAGCGACGACAGCGCCAACGTAAGCAAGGGATGCCCAAGCTAAGGTATGATAAAATAAGTCGTCTTTTGCAGATTGGCAGACAACGCGATTGCCTGGACCTGCGCCACAGTCTGCTAGGTTGGCGAGGCCCAGGAAAAACGCCACTGCTACCCAGAAAAGGACGGAACCTACGATTAACGAAAATGTCAGTGCCGTTTTGCTCATCGCGAAAAACTATCAGGTCTCGCTTAATCCGCAATTGCGAACGCACTCGTTTCGCGCGGTCTTCCGACGTAGGATTTTATCCTCCTTTGTGCGACCACGCGCCTGATGGAGGTTGTCATGGAAGCCGCTGAAAAATTCTCGATCACGCTCCCCGCCGAAATGGCCCGGATCATCCGCGCCAAGCTCGAAGGCGGGACCTATGGCTCGAACAGCGAGGTCATTCGCGAAGCCATGCGTACCTGGATGGATCAGGAGCGCCCCTGGGCAACGCTCGATGCGGCGATCGCGCGCGGTATCGCCGATGCTGACGCGGGCCGCGTGCATACGCTGGACGAGGTTCGCGAGCATATGCGCCTGCGTTTCGGAGAACCCGTCAAGCCCGGGCGCTGATGCGACACATCAAGAGCAGAGGATGATATGCGGTCAGAGTGGATGAAGCGACAACCGTACCTCGTCCACACCAATCTGGAACTCGGTTTGATGCTGCGCGGCGTGAAGCCTCTTGCGGTGTTTGCGGAGGAGTATGAGCGCACACCCGCGTGTGTCCGACGTTATCTCCGGATGTTCGACCATCATGTGGACAGCGGTGAATTTGTGAAGCGCGAGCACGCCGTTGCCGCTGCGGGCTATAGGTTTCGGTACCTCTTCTATGCTCTCGCCGCCGAGGCGTGGCGCATAGAAAGGATGATCGAATTGAAAACCCGACCCGGTTCTTGGGATGCTGAGCGTGAGCGCGAGGAAGGTTCTCTCCTTGGTTATGAGGACTGGATGAACGATATTTGGATCGCTCAATATTCGACCGGCGGAACCAGCTAGTGCAAAACATCGTCATCCTCACCGGCGCCGGCATTTCCGCCGAGTCCGGCATTGCCACCTTTCGCGGCCCCGGTGGGCTGTGGGAAGGTCACCGCGTCGAGGATGTCTGCACGCCCGAGGCGCTCGCCGCCGATCCCGATCTCGTCCACCGCTTCTATGATCTGCGCCGCGCCGCGCTGGTCACCGTCGCGCCCAACCCGGCGCATAATGCGCTCGCGCGGCTCGACGCCGCCTGGCCGGGCGAACTGCTGATCGTCACGCAGAATGTCGACGACCTGCACGAGCGCGCCGGGGCGTCGCGCTTGCTGCACATGCACGGTGCGTTGCTCTCGGCGTTGTGCGCGTCCTGCGGCGACCAGCGCGCCTGGGCCGGCGACATGCCACCGGGTTCGGTCTGCCCGGCCTGCGCCGCGCCGGCGCTGCGCCCCGACATCGTCTTCTTCGGCGAGATGCCCTATCGGATGGAGCGCATCGAGCGCGCGCTGGCCAGCGCCGACCTGTTCGTCTCGATCGGCACCTCGGGGGCGGTCTATCCCGCCGCCGGCTTCGTCCAGACCGCGCGCTATCACGGCGCGGCAACGCTGGAGCTCAACCTCGAACCGTCCGCCGGCAGCGCATGGTTCGGCGAAACGCGCAGCGGCCCGGCGGGGGTGCTGGTGCCGGCATGGGTCGACGCGCTACTAAGCGATTGCGAGACAGGTTCGGGGGCATGATGAGCAAGCCGCAAAGCGGTGTGAACGGCTGGCTGATCGCGCTCGCACTGCCCGTCGTGGCGCTGGTGCTGGTCGTTTGCGTCGGTCGTTTCTTCTACAAGCCTTATTATATTCCGTCGGAAAGCATGCTGCCGACCTTCGAGGTCGGCGATCAGTTTCTCGCCGCCACGCGCGGCGGCCGTCCGCCGCAGATCGGCGACATCGTCATTGTGCGACTGAAGGACGGCGTCCGCATCGTCCGTGTCGTCGCGCTCGGCGGGGACCGTGTGGCGATGCGCTCCGGCGTTCCGGTGGTGAACGGCGTCGCCGCGCGCCAGCGCAGCGATGGCACGCTCGCGCTCAGCGAACCGGAAGGGGCCGCCACTGCGCAGCGTCTGACCGAACAACTGCCCGGCGACACCCGGACGCATCGCATCCTCGACATCGAACAGGGCTATGGTGCCGGCGACGATGTCGCGGAAACCCGTGTCCCGCCCGGCCATATCTTCGCGCTGGGCGACAATCGCGACCGGTCCGCCGACAGCCGCTACGGCCCCGACGTGATGGGTCTCGGCATGCCGCCCGAAGCGGACATCGTCGGCACCCCCGCGCTGATCTGGGCCGCGCATGACTCCAAACGCGCCTGGACGACACCGCGATAAGGATGAGTCCTGTTTTCGCCACCCCACAGGCGTGGCATCATGCGGCGCTCGGTAAGTGCATATGTAACGCGGAGGCGTTGAACCATGTACGTCGCTGGCCTCGTCATCCCCGTGCCCGCCGAGAATGTCGGCGCCTATCGCCGCTGGGCCGAGAACGGCGCGCGGATCTTCAGGGAATATGGTTGCCTCGAGATCGTCGAATCGTGGGAGGATGTCGTGCCCGATGGCAAGCACACCGACTTCCGCCGCGCGGTCGCCGCCAAGCCGGGCGAGAAGATCGTCTTCACCTGGCAGATCTGGCCCAACAAGGCGAGCCTCGATGCCGCCGAAGCGCGCATGCACGAGGATGGCGCGCTCGACGCATCGGGGGAAATCCCGTTCGACGCCACGCGCCTGATCGTCGGCTGCTTCACGCCGATCGCCACGATGGGGCGCGGATAGCTTTCATCGGCGCTGCGGCGCGTCGACCTGCCGTTGCATTCGACCTCATCGCCACGCTGACGTCCCTCGCCGGTTGATCTTCGCGTCTTCGCGCGAGCAATTCCCCTTTCCCGCGCGACGCCGTGATTCAACCGGCCACCGCGATCGGCGATCATCCCATCGGACCGGCGCGCCCGGCGCAAGCCTGTTGGAAAACTGTCCTGCGGCCGCGCCGACGCGGTAAGTCAGGGAAAGAAAAGATGCGCAATATTCGCATAATTGCCAAGGAAAAGGCCTGCTATTCGTCAGGCGGGGATGCGGCTATCCTGCCCAACGACATCAATGATGTGCCGTTGGAAAACTGGACGGGATCAGGGGCGATTCTGCTGCCGCGGTTGGAAATAACGCCCCGAAACGGTACCCCCATCGGCTCGCAAAATGCCCATAATACTTTACGGCGCGCTGCCGCCAGACTTGCCAATTACTTGTCGAGCGCGGAACGTTCCGCGGTAATTCTACCGGCGGCCGGCGCGGTGCCCGCGCCGCAATCAGACCGGCTTGAACCCGTTCTCCGCCACCGCAAAGCCCTCGCGCGGGCGGCGGTCGACATGCAGCTCGAAGATGTCGGGCCGCGCATAATGTCCGTCGGTGTCGAGCGAGGTCAGTCCGCGCCCGATCATCGACAGGTCGAGTTCGGCGACCAGCAGGTCGGGCTCGCTGTCGCCCGCCGCCAGCACGCTGCCGTCGGGGGCGATGATCATGCTGCCGCCGCTCTGCAGCATGCCGTCGGGCAGCCCCATCAGCAGCGCGGCCGCATCGCTGTCGCCGCCGACCAGGTCGAGCCCGGCGAGCAGGTCGGCGCGATGCTGGATCGTGCCAGCAGCGAGCACGAAGGAGCGCCCTTCGAAGGCGTAATGCCGCGACGCCACGCCGTACATCTCGCGCACGCTCGGCCATGCCGCGACATGCACCGCCTCGCCGGCATGGTGCATCGCGGCGCGCGCGAATGGCATCCAGTGCTCCCAGCAGATCAGCGCGCCGACCCCGCCCCACGGCGCCTCGTGCACGCCGAGCGTCGCGCCGTCGCCGCGCCCCCAGATCAGCCGCTCGCCATGCGTCGGCACCAGCTTGCGGTGGAGCAGCGGCGGCAGCTTGGGGCGGAAGAGATATTGCGTGTTGAACAGGCTGCCGCGCACGCGCTCATGCGCGCCGACCGAGACGAGGATGCCGGCCTGTTCGACCAGTGCCTGGAGCGGCAGGAGGCGCGGATCGCCGCGCCGCAACGCCTGGTCGAGCAGGATCGCGTGCAGCGCCTGCGTGCCGGGATGGTCCCAGATCGCCGCGCCGGGCGCCTCGTCGAGCCACAGCGGATAGCCGCCGAGAAAGGTCTCGCCGAACGCGACGATCTCCGCGCCGACATCGGCCGCGTCGCCGACCATCTCGATCAGCTGCGTAATTCCGTGCCCGATCGCCAGCGGCACCGGTGCCGCCTGGATGATCGCCGCCTTCACGATTCTGCTCATTCGACCCAGTCCAGCCCCATCTCGCGATACATGTCGCGCTCATCATCCCAGCCGGGCCTTACTTTCACGTGAAGGTAGAGATGCACCGGCCGGTCGAGCATGATGCCGAGCTCGGCGCGCGCGCGGGCGCCGATCTCGCGGATCCGCGTGCCGCCCTTGCCGAGCACGATCGCGCGCTGCGTCGTGCGCTCGACCATGATCTGCTGGTGGATCTCGACCGATCCGTCCTCGCGCTCCTTGAAGCTCTCGGTCTCGATCGCGCTGGCATAGGGCAGTTCGGCATGAAGCTGGAGATACAGTTGCTCGCGCGTCACCTCGGCCGCCATCGATCGCTCGCTGGCATTGGACACCTGGTCGGCGGGATAATGCCAGTGCGCGGCGGGCATCACCGCCGCCAGCGCGCGCTTCAGTTCGGCGACGCCGTCGCCGGTCGAGGCACTGACGAAGAAGGTCTCGGTGAAATCGGCCAGCGCGTTCAATTTCTCGGCATGGAGCAGCAAGCGCGCCTTGTCGGCGATGTCGACCTTGTTGAGGATCAGATATTTGGTCTCGTGCCGTCCCTTGAGGCCGCTGGCGATCTCGCTGACCTTGGCCGGGATGCCGCCCTTGGCATCGACCACCAGCGCGAGCACATCGGCGCCCTCGGTCCCGCCCCACGCCGCGGCGACCATCGCGCGGTCGAGCCGCCGCTTGGGTTCGAAGATGCCGGGGGTATCGACCAGCAACAGCTGCGTCTCCCCCTCGATCGCCACGCCAAGCAGCCGCGCCCGCGTCGTCTGCGCCTTGGGGCTGACGATCGCCACCTTCTGCCCGACCAGCGCGTTGACCAAAGTCGATTTGCCCGCATTGGGCGCCCCGAGGACCGCGACCAGGCCGCAATGTTGCGTCATGAACTCAAACCTTCCGTTCGCCCTGAGCTTGTCGAAGGGCTGTTCTTGCTTTTGGCGAGCGCCGAGATCAGCGCCCAGTCGCCACGGATCAACGCCAATTTCTTGGCGCGCCTCCAACCCTTGATCCGGCGCTCGGCTGCCAACGCCTCAAGCCGGGACGGGAAGTCCTGGCTCCAGACCAGCGTGACGGGCAGGTGGTCGCGTGTAAATCCCGGCACGGCACCGCTTTGATGCTGACCGATCCGTGCCTCCAGATTGTCGGTGTGGCCGACATAGAAAAGGCCACCACGGCAATGGAGCATATATGCCCAGAAAGCCATATCATCTGGATAAGGCATCGCTCGCGAAAACCAAATCCCGTTCGTGCTGAGCTTGTCGAAGCACTGTTCTTCTCTTTTGCGCGCAAAGTAAGACAGCCCTTCGACAAGCTCAGGGCGAACGGAGGGTGGGGCTGGCCGTGTCCGAACGCGTTACCCGAGCTTCTCCAGCAACGCCGCCGCCGCGGCCGTCTCGGCCTCCTGCTTCGAGCTGCCGGTGGCGCTGGCGTCGGCGAACCCGCCGATCGCCGCCTTGACGGTGAAGCGCGGCGCATGATCGGGCCCCGAGCGGTCGATCACCTCATAGGTCGGCGCACGGCGCTTGTGCGCCGCCGCCCATTCGAGCAGCGCCGATTTGGGGTGCTGCGGCGCCTTGCTCTCGCGCGACACGCGGTCGCCCCAGGCGCGGCGGATGAAGTCGCGCACCACGTCGAGCCCGGCATCGAGGTACAGCGCGCCGATCAGCGATTCCATCGCGTCGCCCAGCACATTGTCGCTGTCGCCCGCGCCATCGTCGCGCGCCTGCTTGCCGAGCCGCAACAGCCCGCCGACGCCAAGGCTGCGTGCGACATCGGCGCAAACCGCGCCCGACACCAGCGCATGCAGCCGCTTCGACAGCGCGCCCTCCGCCTCGTCGGGGAACAGCTCGGTGAGCCATTCCGCGACGATCAGGCCAAGTACGCGGTCGCCGAGAAACTCGAGCCGTTCGTAATTCGCCGCGCCCTGGCTGCCATGCGTCAGCGCGCGCTCGAACAGGTCGAGGTCGGCAGGCGCATTGCCGGTGGTCGTGGTGATCCAGCCGGCGAGATCGTCACGCAAACGCCCGGCTCCTCAAAAGCCGTGCCCGATGCGGCTCCAGCGCGCGGCGGTGAACCATGTCCAGGGCAATACCCACGACGCCGAGCCGTCGGTCGACCAGAAGGTGAACAGCGCCTTGCCCTCGACATGGTCGAGCGGGACATAGCCCATGCCGACCGATTCGCCCGGCAACACGTCGTTCGGTGCGGGGAAGCGGCTGTCGCCGCTATCGTCGCGATTGTCGCCCATCACGAAGACATGACCGGCGGGCACGTTATAGACCTTGGTATTGTCGGCCTGCGCCATTTCGCCGCGGTCGAGCACATTATACCCGACGCCGCCGGGCAGCGTTTCGTGGAACTGTTTGTAGCGGCAGATCGGCACATTGTTGAGCACGTCGCGAAACTGCGCCTGGCAACCATCGTCGCCGGGGAGCGGGTCGCTGTAATTGGGCGACAGCGGGATGGTGAAATCGGCCACCGGCACCTTGGGCACCGCGACGCCGTTGAGGATCACCTGGCCGTGCGTCACCTGGATCGTGTCGCCGGGCAGGCCGATGACGCGCTTGATCACGTCATGGTCCTCGCCCGGCGGCCCGCGGAACACCACCACGTCGCCGCGCGCCGGCGTGCCGCCGAACAGCCGACCCGGTATCAGCGGCACACCGAACGGCAGCGACCAGCGCGAATAGCCGTAATTCCACTTCGAGATGAACAGATAGTCGCCGACATAGAGCCGCGGCAGCATCGACTGCGACGGAATGAAGAAGGGCGAGAAGAAGAAGCTGCGGAAGATCGCCACGGCAAGCCCGAGCTTGAGCAGGAAGGCGAGCGTTTCGCGCGTCTCCGACTTGGGCTTGGGCGCCGTGACGGTCGTGGTGGTGGCGACGGGTTCGCCGGGAATGTCGGTTTCGGCCATGAAGCGGGGGTTGCGCTAGGCGGCGGGCGGCGTCAAGCGCATGGGGCGGTGCGAATGTCGGGACATGGGACAAGATCGGCGGTGGCGCCGCGGCTCCCGCCTCCCTATGTCCGCCGCCTGACAGTGGAGACGAGATGATGGCCGCCGACTGGAGCGTGATCGAAGCCTTGCCGCAGGAGCGCCTCGAAGCGCTGTTCGCCGCCGATCCCGAGCGGCTGTCACGCTTTACGCTCGATCTGGCCGGCATCCATTTCGACTGGTCCAAGACCCACCTGACCAGCGACATGGTCGCCGCATTCGAAAAGCTCGCCAAGGCGCAAGGGCTCGCCGCGCGGCGCGAGGCGCTGTTTGCCGGCGAGAAGGTCAATGTGACCGAAGACCGTGCCGTTACCCACACCATGGAGCGCGGCGAGGGCAATCCCGAGATCGTCGCCCAGGCGCAGGCGCTGCACGAGCGGATGCGCGCACTGATCGACGCGATCGAGGGCGAGGCGCTCGGCCCTATCCGCCACGTACTGCATGTCGGTATCGGCGGCTCGGCGCTCGGGCCGCATCTGCTGGTCGATGCGCTGGGCCGCGAGACCGAGCGCTATGATGTCGCGATCGTCTCGAACGTCGATGGCGTCGCGCTCGAAGAGGTGTTCGCCAAATTCGATCCCGCCGCGACGCTGCTGGTGGTCGCGTCGAAGACCTTCACCACCACCGAGACGCTGCTCAACGCCGAGTCGGTGCTGCAATGGATGAACGAGCACGGCGTCGACGACGTCTATGGTCGCGTCGTCGCGCTCACCGCCGACCCCGACAAGGCGATGGCATGGGGCGTCGACGAGACGCGCGTGTTGCCGTTCCTCGATTCGGTCGGGGGGCGTTACTCCTTGTGGTCGTCGATCGGCTTTCCCGCCGCGCTCGGGCTGGGCTGGGATTGTTTCCAGGAACTGCTCGAAGGCGCCGCCGAGATGGACCGCCATTTCCGGCTCACCGCGCTGCACGAGAACGCCCCGGTCCTCGCCGCCTTCGCCGATCTCTATTACGCCCAGGTCCGTCACTGCGAGACGCGCGCGACCTTCGCCTATGACGAGCGGCTGCGCCTGCTGCCGTCCTATCTCCAGCAGCTCGAGATGGAATCGAATGGCAAGGGCGTCACCATCGACGGCAAGAAGCTCGACCGGCCGAGCGCGCCGATAACCTGGGGCGGCGTCGGCACCGACGCGCAGCACGCGGTGTTCCAGTTGCTCCACCAGGGCACGCATCTCGTGCCGATCGAGTTCATCGCGACGATCGAGCCGGGCGACGTCCTGGCCGAGGAACATCATCGGCAACTGCTGCTCAACGCCTTCGCGCAGGGCGCCGCGCTGATGAAGGGCCGCGCCAACGACGCCGATCTGGCGCGCAGCTACCCCGGTGACCGGCCCTCGACGACGATCCTGCTCGACGACCTCGACGCGCGCTCGCTCGGCGCGCTGATCGCCTTTTACGAACACCGCGTGTTCGTCAGCGGCGTGCTGCTCGGGATCAATTCGTTCGACCAGTTCGGCGTCGAGCTCGGCAAGGAAATGGCCAGGGCGGCCGGTGCGGGGGGCGGGGACTTCGACGTATCCACGACGGACCTGATCAAGCGCGCGTTCGGCTGAGATTCCCCCATCCCGTTCGGCCCCGGACCAGGTCCGGGGTTGTCGAACCCCTGTTTTGAGTTTTCGTCCGGCATGAAGAAGGCCAGCCCTTCGACAAGCTCAGGGCGAACGGAGGTTGAAATGCCAAAATACGATTATGACCTGTTCGTTATCGGTGCCGGTTCAGGCGGCACACGCGCCTCGCGCGTCGCGGCGGCGCATGGTGCCAAGGTCGCGGTGGCGGAGGAGTATCGCGTCGGCGGGACCTGCGTGATCCGCGGCTGCGTGCCCAAGAAGCTGCTCGTCTATGGCGCGCACTTCGCCGAGGACCTTGCCGACGCGCGGCGCTTCGGCTGGAAGGTCCCCGAGTGCGAGTTCGACTGGAAGGTGCTGACCGCCAACGTCTTCGAGGAGGTCGACCGGATCAACGGCGCCTATACCCAGACGCTCGAGAATCACGGCGTCGAGATCATCAACCAGCGCGCCGAGATCACCGGGCCGCACGAACTCAAGCTCGGCGATGGTCGCACCGTCACCGCGAAGACGATCCTCGTCGCGGTCGGCGCGACGCCGTCGGTGCCGACCTGTCCGGGCAACGAACATGGCATCACCTCGAACGAGGCGTTCCATCTCGATGCCGTGCCCAAACGCATCCTGATCGCCGGTGCCGGTTACATCGCCAACGAATTCGCCGGGATCTTCCACGGCCTCGGCGCGCACGTCACGCTGATCAACCGCAGCGATGTGATCCTGCGCGGCTATGACGAGCAGATCCGTGATCGCCTGCTGCAGATCTCGCTGATGAAGGGGATCGATTTCCGTTTCAACGCCGGCTTCCAGGGCATCGCCAAGGACAAGAATGGTTGCCTGACCGTGACGATGACCGGGCATGACCCGCTGACGGTCGATTGCGTGATGTTCGCCACCGGGCGCGACCCCAACACCAAGGGGCTCGGGCTCGAAAGCGCCGCCGTCGAGATCGACGAGAAGGGCGCGATCAAGGTCGACGAGGACAATCGCTCGACCTGCCCGAGCATCTACGCCGTCGGCGACGTCACCAACCGCGTGCAGCTGACCCCGGTGGCGATCCGCGAGGGCCAGGCCTTTGCCGACACGCTATTCGGCAACAAGCCGAGCCGGGTCGATTACGACAACATCCCATCGGCGGTGTTCAGCCATCCGCCGATCGCCGGCGTCGGGATGACCGAGAGCCAAGCCAAGAACAAGCTGGGTTCGGTCAAGGTCTACACCTCCGACTTCCGTCCGATGAAGAATGTGCTCGCCGGTCGCAACGAGCGCGCGCTCTACAAGATGGTCTGCGACGGCGTGACCGAGCGGGTCGTCGGCCTGCACATGATCGGCCCCGACGCGCCCGAAATCCTCCAGGCGGCGGCGATCGCGGTCAAGGCCGGCCTGACCAAGCAGGCGTTCGACGACACCATCGCACTCCATCCGAGCATGGCGGAGGAACTGGTGCTGCTGCGCTGATCTTGCGCAAATCCGCGCGAAAGTGTAGGATCTGGCGATGGCGCAGATAAACATCTCGGTTACCGAGCTGCTAAAGCAGTGGGCGGAAAGCCGCGTTTCTTCCGGCGAATATAACAGCCCCAGCGACTATGTCCGGGATCTTATCAGGCGCGACCGCGAGCAACAGCACAAGCTTGCGGCATTGCGCGATGCACTGCGCGAGGGTCGCGATTCCGGAACGAGCACGCGAACGCTGTCGGAAATCCATGCCGACAATCGGGCGCGGCGGGATGCGGCTTGAGTGTAGCCGCGCTGCCGAGCGTGACCTGGACGACTTGTTGACCTTCGGCACCGCTCGCTTCGGGGATAGTGTCGCCGATGAATATTATTTCAGCTTCGATGCCGCCTTCGCGCTGATCCGCAACCATCCCAGGATCGGCGAAGCGATCGACGCGGTCGAGCCGGGTGTGCGCAAATTGACCCATCGTAACCACCGTATCTTCTACGAGATTGATGATGATCGCGTGCGCATCCTGCGCATTCTCCATCATGCGATGGATATCGACGGGCACCTCTGACCCGAGACTCTATTCCAGCGGCACGCCCGATATCGTGATGCGGTGCATCAGGCGGCGGTGGCCGTGATAGTCGTTCATCGCGAAATGCCAGGTCGCGCGGTTGTCCCAGATCGCCAGTGAACCGGGAGCCCATTGCAACCGGCACTGGAACTCCTCGCGCATTGCCACGCTGTAGAGATAGGCGAGCAGCGGCATGCTTTCCTCGCGCGTCCAGCCCTCGAAGAACAGCGTGAAGGCCGGATTGACGTAGAGCAGCTTGCGGCCGGTGACCGGGTGGCGGATCACTGCGGGGTGGACCGCAGCGGCGTGGATGTCGTGCCCCTTGAGGTCGGCGGCCTGGTCGGTCTTGGCGTAGATGCCGTCATGGCCGTAGATATGGTCGGCACTGTGCACCGCGCGCAGCCCTTCGAGCGTTTTCTGCAGGCCCGGGGACAGCGCATCGAATGCCGCGCCCATGCTCGCGAACAGCGTATCGCCGCCGCTCGGCGGGGTTTCGCGGGCGAGCAGGATCGATCCCATCGCCGGGACCTGGTCATAGCTGTGGTCGGTGTGCCAGCCGCCGCCGATATTGGTCGTCTGGCCCTCGCTCTTGCGGACCTCGGCGATTTCGGGGTGGCCGCCATTGGCGGGGAAATAGTTGTTGACGTCGATCGAGCCCCAGCGCCGCGCGAAGGCGATATGATCTTCCGGCGTCAGTTGCTGATCGCGCACGAACAGCACACCGCGCTCGGCGACGGCCTGACGGACCATCGCCATGCCGTCATCGTCGATCGTCCGCAGATCGACGCCCAGCGCCTCGGTGCCGCAATGCTCGGCCAGCGGCCGCAACGCGATTGTCGTCGTCATGACATCTCTCCCCGGCCGGCAGTTTGCGCCAGGCCGGGGGAACTGTCCATCATGCGATGCTACCAGATATGCACGCGCTGCTCGGGCGGCAGGTACAGCGCGTCGCCCGGCTTGACGTTGAACGCCGCGTACCACGCATCGACATTGCGCACGACGCCGTTGACGCGGAACATCGGTGGCGAATGCGGGTCGGTCAGCAGCCGCGCGCGCGCCGCGCCCTCGCGCATCTTCGCCTGCCACGCCTGGGCATAGGACAGGAAGAAGCGCTGGTCGCCGGTCAGCCCGGCGATGACCGGGGCCTTGCCGTGCTTGGCCTGGTAGCGCTGGAACGCGGCATAGGCCGCCTCGACACCACCGAGGTCGCCGATATTCTCGCCCAGCGTCAGCCCGCCCTTGATGTGCGTGCCCGGGATCGGCTCATAGGTGTCATATTGCGCCGAAAGGGCGGCGGTGCGCTTCTTGAATGCCTCCTTTGCCGCCGGCGTCCACCAGTTCTCGAACTTGCCGGTCGGGCCGAACTGGCTGCCCTGGTCGTCGAAGCCATGGCCCATCTCGTGGCCGATGATCGCGCCGATCGCGCCGTAATTGACCGCAGGGTCGGCATTGGGATCGAAATAGGGCGGCTGGAGAATCGCCGCCGGGAAGGTGATCTGGTTGGCCAGCGGGTTGTAATAGGCGTTCACCGTCTGCGGCGTCATGTTCCACAACGAGCGATCGACCGGCTTGGCGAAGCGTTGCAGCTCGAGCTGGTGCTCGAACTCGCCGGACCGCATGACGTTGCCGAGCAGGTCATCACGATCGACGGCCAGCGACGAATAGTCGATGAATTTCACCGGATAGCCGATGCGCGGTTCGAACGCGGCAAGCTTGACCAGCGCGGCCTTCTTGGTCTCCGGGTCCATCCAGCTGCTGCCGGCGATGCGCGTCTGATAGGCGCCGCGCAGATTCTCGATCAGCTCTGACATCTCGGCCTTGCTCGTCGCCGGGAAATGTCGCTCGACATAGATCTTGCCGACCGCTTCGCCGAGCGCGCCATTGACGACCTGAACGCCGCGCTTCCAGCGGTCGCGCTGCTGCTGCACGCCGGCCAGCGTCTTCGAGTAGAAGTCGAAATTCGCCTGGTCGAAGACCGCCGGCAGGAAGGCGGCGTGGTCGCTGACGAAGTGGAAGGCCATATAGTCCTTCCAGGTCTGCAGCGGTGTGGCGACCATCAATTTGCCCATCGCGGTGACGGCGGTGTTGTTGGTCATCAGCACGGTCGGCGAGGAGTCGACCCCGGCGGTCTTGAGCAGCAGCGGCCAGTCGAATTCCGGGGCCTTCTTCTTCAGGCCCTCCACATTCTCCGGATCGTTGAGCTTGGCGATGTCGCGGCTCTGCTCGGGCGACCATTGCTCCTTGGCCATCGCCGTTTCGAGCGCGAAGATCGCATCGGCCTTGGCGCTGGCATCGGTAATGCCGGCGAGTTCCTGCATCTGCTGGATGTAGGCGCGATAGGCCTTGCGATAGCCGTCATACTTCTCGCCCTCGAGCAGGTAATAATCGCGTGGCATCCCAAGTCCGCTCTGGCCGGTGGCGGCGGTATAGCGCGTCGGATTGGCGAGATCGGGAATGATGCCGACATCGATTGGCGAGGCATAGCCGGTGGTCGCGAACAATGTCTGCAATCCGGTCAGGTCGCTCACGCCGGCGATGCGGGCAAGGTACGGCTTGAGCGGTGCGGCGCCGCGGGCCTCGATGCCGGCGGTGTCCATCCAGCTGGCATAATAGTCGCCGACCTGTTTTCCCGTCACGCCAAAGGCGGCCGGGTTGGCTGCCATGTCGCCGAGGATCTTGCGGACATTGGCTTCCGCCTCGTCGGTCAGGATGTTGCCATAGCCGACCGAGGCCTTGTCGGCCGGGATCTCCGTGCGCTTGGCCCAGCTGCCATTGGCGAACGTCCAGAAATCGTCGCCCGGCTTGACCGTCTTGTCCTCGCCAGTGAGGTCGACGCCGAAGGCGCCATAGCGGGCCTTGGGCGCGGCGGGGTCGGCAGGGTGCGACAGGGCGGCGCCGGCCAGCGCGATGACCGCCACACCGGCGGCGAGACGAACGGAAGAAGCGAAACGCATCGAAAGAATCCTCTACTCACAAAGTGTATTGCCGTTACATAGCGGTACCGCGGACGCCCGGCAATTGCCCCTTGGGGCTATCGCACCCGGTTCGCCACCAGATCGTCGACCACCGCCGGATCGGCGAGCGTGCTGGTGTCGCCGAGGTTGGAGAGGTCGCCCTCGGCGATCTTGCGCAGGATGCGGCGCATGATCTTGCCCGATCGCGTCTTGGGCAGGCTGGGCGCGAATTGCAGCGCGTCGGGGGTGGCGATCGGGCCGATTTCGGTGCGGACCCAGTGGCGCAGCTCGGCGTGCAGTTCGTCGGACGACTGCTCGCCCGAATTGAGCGTGACATAGGCATAGATGCCCTGGCCCTTGATGTCGTGCGGCATGCCGACGACGGCGGCCTCGGCGACCTTGGGGTGCAGCACCAGCGCGGATTCGACCTCGGCGGTGCCCATGCGGTGGCCCGACACGTTGATCACGTCGTCGACCCGGCCGGTGATCCAGTAATAGCCATCGGCGTCGCGGCGGCAGCCGTCGCCGGTGAAATATTTGCCCGGATAGGTGGTGAAATAGGTCTGGAAGAAGCGCTCGTGATCGCCCCACACCGTGCGCATCTGGCCCGGCCAACTCTTGGCGATGACGAGATTGCCCTCGGCGGGCCCGTTCAGCACCTCGCCCTCGGTATCGACCAGTTGCGGGTCGACGCCCGGCAGCGGGTGGGTCGCGCTGCCCGGCTTGAGCCCGGTTGCGCCGGGCAGCGGAGAGATCATCGCGCCGCCGGTCTCGGTCTGCCACCAGGTGTCGATGATCGGGCAGCGGCTGTCGCCGACGACCTCGTGATACCAGCGCCACGCTTCCGGATTGATCGGTTCGCCGACCGTGCCGAGCAGCTTCAATGAGGCGCGGCTGGTCGCCTTTACCGGCGCATCGCCTTCCTTCATCAGCGCGCGCAGCGCGGTCGGCGCGGTGAAGATGGTGTGGACCTTGTGCCGGTCGACCACCTGCCAGATGCGGCTGGCGTCGGGCCAGTTGGGCAGGCCCTCATACATCAGCGTCGTCGCGCCATTGGCGAGCGGGCCGTAGAGGATATAGCTGTGCCCGGTGACCCAGCCGATATCGGCGGCGCACCACCATACGTCGCCGGCGCGATAATCGAACGCCAGCTCGTGCGTCAGGCTGGCCCATAGCAGATAGCCGCCGCTGGTGTGGAGCACGCCCTTGGGCTGTCCGGTCGAGCCGCTGGTATAGAGGATGAACAGCGGATCCTCGGCGCCCATCGGCTCGGGTGGGCAGGCGGCTTCGACGCCCTCGCTGGCGTCGTGATACCAGACGTCGCGGCCGGGCGTCATCGTCACGGGGCCACCGGTCGCGCGCACCACAACGACCTTTTCGAGCCCCGGCGCGTGCGCCGCGGCGGCATCGACCGCCGCCTTCAGCGGCACGCGCTTGCCGCCGCGCCGACCCTCGTCGGCGGTGACGACGATGCGCGACTGGCAGTCCTCGATCCGCCCGGCCAGCGCCTCGGCCGAGAAGCCGCCGAACACCACCGAATGGATCGCGCCGATCCGCGCGCACGCCAGGATGGCGAACGCCGCCTCGGGGATCATCGGCATGTAGATCGTGACGCGATCGCCCTTCACCACGCCCTGGCCCTTCAGGACATTGGCGAAGCGGCACACCTCGGCGTGGAGCTGGCGATAGGTGAAGCGTCGCGGCTCATCGGTCGGCGCATCGGGTTCCCAGATCAGCGCAACCTGCTCGCCGCGCCTGGCGAGGTGGCGGTCGAGGCAATTGGCAGCGACATTGAGGCGGCCGTCGGAAAACCAGTTGATGTGGAAGTCGCGCTTGGCGAACGACCAGTCGCCGGCGATCTCGGGCCGCTTGATCCAGTCGAGCCGCCGCGCCTGTTCGAGCCAGAAGCTGCCCGGATCGGCGAGGCTGCGGCCGTAGAGCTTCTCATAGCCCGCCGCATCGATCCGCGCGCGCTTCGCCCATTCGGCGGGGACGGGATACAGCTCGGCGTCGCTCATCGCGGGGTTGTCCTCACAGGAAATTGTTTGGCCAGATCATCGTACGCCACATATGTGCGGTCGGCGATCCGTCGAAGCCCAGGCCTTGTACCGGCTGGCGGAAATGTCGCCCGATCAGATCGGTGAACATCTCCGGGTCGGGCATCTCGTCGAGATCGTCGAAGAAATAGATGTCGTTGATCGTCACGATCCGCGCGGTCATGTACCAGCGGTGGTTCCGCGCATGCTCCGCATCGCGGCGCAGATAATCGGGCGGGACGAAATCCGCGCCGAAGAAGCGGTCATAGCTTTCGGGATAGGCATAGCCGACCGATTCGTCGGCGAAGTAGCGCAGGGCCTGGTGATATTGCACCGCCCAGGCGACCTCCTCGTCGACATAGGGCGCGATCATCTGCGCCCCCCAATAACCATGGTCGGCGCGGATCAGACAGGCGTTGGAAATGTCGTGGAGCAGGCAGGCCATCGCGACCTTTTCGTCATGCCCCGCGTCGAGCGCGCGCTGCGCCGAGCTCATCAGGTGGCGCCCGGTGATGCCGGTGAGCCGGTGGCGGAAGAAATCGAGCAGCGTCGGCGCCTCGGGCATGCGCGGCAAGGCGGGGTTGTCGCCCATCATCATCACCGTGTTCGGGCCGAGCCGGGCGAGTGCCTCATGTTCGCCGGTCGACTGGCCGGTGCCGACGATACCGACCGGCGCCGGCACGATCAGCCGCTCGCGCCCGGCCTGCGGCCAGGGGCGATCGTCGGGCGGAAGATGATCGAGGCACATCGTGGCGATGTGCCGCAGGAGGCCGGGGTGGAGCAAGGCGTTTCGGCTTGGCGGGTGTTAGGTTTCAATGTAAAACCCGTTCCGACAATAGGACAATAGGAGGAGGGTATCATGGCGGGCACGATCCTGGTCACCGGCGGCAGCGGTTACATTGCCGGCTATCTCATTCGCCAGCTGGCAGCCGAGGGCTGGACGATCAACACGACGGTCCGTTCGCTGGCGAAGGAAAGCAGGGTCCGCGCGCTGCTCGGCGTGCCCGAGGCGCAGTTGCGCTTCTTCGCCGCCGACCTGTCAGACGATGCCGGCTGGGCCGAGGCGGTCGCCGGGTGCAGCCATGTCGCGCATGTTGCCTCTCCCTTCCCGCCGCATGCTGTGAAGCATGAAGACGAGTTGATCGTCCCGGCGCGCGAGGGCGCCGTGCGGGCGCTGCGCTTCGCGCGCGACGCGGGCGTGACGCGTTTCGTGATGACCTCGTCGATGGCGGCGATCGCCTATGGACATGAGGGTCGCACGCGATTTACCGAGGCCGACTGGAGCAAGACGGACTCGTCGGACATTTCGCCCTATCCCAAATCCAAGACGCTCGCCGAGCGCGCCGCGCGCGACTGGGTGGCGGCGGAGGGTGGGGCACTGGAGTTTTGCACGGTTAACCCGGCGGCGGTGCTCGGTCCGGTGTGGAGCGACGATTTTTCGCCATCGATCGAGATGGTCAAGAAGCTGCTGGAAGGCGCGTTGCCGGGCTATCCCCGTCTCGGCTTCGGTATCGTCGACGTGCGCGACGTGGCCGATCTCCATGTTCGCGCGCTCAACGCACCGGGCATGGCCGGCGAACGCTTCGTCGCCTCGGGTCCCTTCTATATGATGGCCGATGTCGGCCGTGTGCTGCGTGAGCGGCTCGGCACGGCAGCGCGCAAGGTGCCGACGCGCAATCTGCCCGATTTCCTCGTCCGGCTGTTCGCGCTGTTCGACCCGATGGTGCGCCAGATCACCGGTGAGCTCGGCCGCGTGCGCGACGGCGACTCGACCCATGCGCGCGAGGTGCTGGGCTGGCAGATGCGCCCGCCCGAAGAATCGATCGTCGATACGGCGCGGAGCTTGATCGACCTGGGCCTTGTGAAGGTGTGACGCTTCGGCGGCGCCGTTATCGCTGCGTGGATCCAATATCTCTCACACGATCCGGTACGGCACCACAGCCCTGACTTCGGCGTCGACCCGGATCGCGCGGTCGGCGGGGGGGAAGGCGCGCTGGTCGCAATCGGGGCGCGGGCATAGCCGGCACGAGATGCCGATCGGGGTCGGCGGCGCGGCGCGGTCGACCACGTCGGAATAGACGAAGTCGGCGGCGTGTTCCGCCTCGCAGCCGAGCACGACGGCGTAGCGGCGCGGCGACCGCGTGAAGCTGCCCGAGGGTTTGACCAATCCCTTGGCCATCGACACGTAGCGCACGCCGTCGGGCGTCTCGGCATGCTGCACCATGATGCGGTCGGGGATCGCGACGGCCTCATGCACCATCCATAGCGGGCAGGCGCCGCCGAAGCGCGCGAACTGCAGCCGCGTCGCCGAATGCCGCTTGGTGATGTTGCCGGCCATGTCGACGCGGCAGAAATAGAACGGGATGCCCGCCGCCCCGGCACGTTGCAGCGTCGACAGCCGGTGGCACGCCTGCTCGAAGCTGACGCCGAAGCGGCGCGACAGCCGGTCGATGTCGTGGCGCATCGTCCGGGCGGCGGCGCGGAAGCGGGCATAGGGCATGGTGATCGCGCCCGCCGCGTAATTGGCCAGGCCCATGCTGAGCAGGGTCTGCGCCGCCTCGCCACCGACCGACGCGGCGATCCCGGCGATCGTGTCGGCAAAGGACAGCGCGGCGAGCTGGTGCGCGACGAGGAAACGCCTGCTCTCGGCGGGAAGCGCGCCGTTGATCGTCAGCACGCCGCGCGCCTGGTCGAAGCGGCGCAGCGGCGCCGCCTCGTCGCCCGAGATCGCCACCGTCACGCCGATCGCACCGAGCCGCGCGACCAAGGCGTTTTCCGACGGCGCGTCGCCCTCGTCGATCGCCTCGGCCAGCGCCTCCGCTGCGCGGTCGAGCGGGTCGACATAATTGCCGGCGTCGTGAAACCAGTCGCGCACTGCCTCCCACGGCATCCGCGCGCCGGCGCCTGAGGCCATCACTTCCTCGACCATCTGCAGCCGCGCCTCGGCGTCGCGCATCGTGGCGTGCAGCGCGATGATGCGATCGGCCATCTCGGGCTGTTCCTCGGCGAGCCGCGCGATCGCCTCGGCGGGCGGGGAGGGCGGGAGCGCGGGATCGGCCAGCGCGCGTTCGAGCGCGCCGAGCCGCGCGGCGGGCGCCGCGCCCTCGATCGTCGCCAGCGCCGCCGGATAGTGGCGCCGCAGCGCCGCCGTCACGACCGCGGTCAGCGGGCGCTCGCCGCTTTCGAGCTGCGACAGATAACTGACCGAAATCCCCAGCCGCGCCGCCATCGCCGCCTGGTTCATCGCCGCGGCGAGGCGCCGCGCGCGGAGCTGTTCGCCAGCATAGAGGCGGGTACGGGTCATTGAGTCCTCTTTCTCCCCTCCCCTTCAGGGGAGGGGCTGGGGGTGGGGGCTATCCGCGAACGCCATGATGGCAGCGCCTGCGGCACGCCCCCACCCCAACCCCTCCCCTGAAGGGGAGGGGCTAAGAAGAGTAGTTTGCAAAATCGCTCTTCGCAACTTCGCAAGTTCACATTTGCTTTTCGGCGGCGAAGGCGGAAAGGAGGCCGACCGAAGCGGAGAAGTGCATGTCGTCGACGATCGCGGAACTCGAGCGGAAGCGCGCCGGCGCGCGCCTTGGCGGCGGCGAGAAGCGCATCGCCGCCCAGCATGCCAAGGGCAAGCTGACCGCGCGCGAGCGGCTCGAGATCCTGCTCGACGAGGGTTCGTTCGAGGAGCTCGACATGTATGTCGAGCATAATTGCGTCGATTTCGGCATGGCCGAGCAGATCATCCCCGGCGACGGCGTGGTCACCGGATCGGGCACGATCAACGGCCGGCTGGTCTTCGTGTTCAGCCAGGACTTCACCGTTTTCGGCGGCTCGCTCAGCGAGCGTCACGCGCAGAAGATCTGCAAGATCATGGACATGGCCTTGAAGGTCGGCGCGCCCGTGATCGGCATCAACGATTCGGGCGGCGCGCGCATCCAGGAGGGCGTTGCCTCGCTCGGCGGCTATGCCGAGGTATTCCAGCGCAACGTGCTGGCCTCGGGCGTGGTGCCGCAGATCAGCCTGATCATGGGGCCCTGCGCCGGCGGCGCGGTCTACAGCCCCGCAATGACCGACTTCATCTTCATGGTGAAGGATAGCTCCTACATGTTCGTCACCGGCCCCGATGTAGTGAAGACCGTTACCAACGAGATCGTCACGCAGGAGGAACTCGGCGGAGCGGTGACGCATACCACGAAGTCGGGGGTCGCCGATGTGGCCTTCGAGAACGACATCGAGGCGCTGCTCGCGGCCCGCGACTTCGTGGACTTCCTTCCGGCGTCGAACCGCGACGGCGTGCCGGAGCGGCCGAGCTCGGACCCGTGGGACCGGATCGAGGACAGCCTCGACACGCTGATCCCCGCCTCGGCCAACCAGCCCTATGATATGCACGAGCTGATCCGGAAGGTCGTCGACGAGGGCGATTTCTTCGAGGTCCAGCCGACCCATGCCGGCAACATCATCATCGGCTTCGGCCGCATCGAGGGGCGCACGGTCGGCTTCGTCGCCAATCAGCCGATGGTGCTCGCTGGGTGTCTCGACATCAATTCGTCCAAAAAGGCGGCGCGCTTCGTGCGCTTCTGCGACGCGTTCGAGATTCCGATCGTTACCTTGGTCGATGTGCCCGGCTTCCTGCCTGGTACCAGCCAGGAACTGAACGGCATCATCAAGCACGGTGCCAAGCTGCTGTTCGCCTATGGCGAGGCGACGGTGCCCAAGATCACGGTCATCACGCGCAAGGCCTATGGCGGCGCCTATGACGTGATGGCCTCAAAGCATCTGCGCGGCGACCTGAACTATGCCTGGCCGACCGCCGAGATCGCGGTGATGGGTGCCAAGGGCGCGGTCGAGATCATCTTTCGTGGGCGGACGCCGGAAGAAATTGCCGAACGCACCGCCGAATATGAGGCGCGCTTCGCCAACCCCTTCGTCGCCGCGTCGAAGGGATTCATCGACGAGGTGATCCAGCCGCACTCGACCCGGCGGCGTATCGCGCTGGGGTTGCGCAAGCTGCGCAACAAGACGCTGGAGAATCCGTGGAAGAAGCACGACAACATCCCACTTTGATTCTCTGACAGGGGTACCCGCCAATGATCTCTATTCTCGCCATCCTGCTGCAAGCCGCCGCGCCCGCTCCGGTTGCCGCACCCGCGCCCTGGGCGCCGATCACGCGCGGCGACGCCGCGTCGGGTAATCTCTCGGTCTCGGCCTATGTCTACTCGCACACGCCGGGCGGCCGCCTCGCGGTGCGTTGCGACGCGCGTGCCGACAAGGTCGTGTCGATCCAGTTCCGCGGCCCCGGCGATCTCGGCGCTGGCCCGGTCCGCCCGGTCAGCTTGATGATCGATGGCGGCACGCCGCTGATCGCCAATTGGGAATTCATCAGCGGCATCGCGCTGGAGCGCGAGGATGCCGCGGTGACGACGATCACCACCGCCTTTGCCCATGCGAAGGAGATCAAGGTCCATACCACCAATCTTGTCGGCGAGCCGGTCGACGCGGTGTTCGACGGCCCGGCCAGCGCGGCCGGCCTGACGGAGGTGCTGACCGCATGCGGTTATACGCTGGGGGCGATCCCGGTCCGTTCGCCCGCTCCGGCCCCGTCGGCGGGCCAATGAAGCTCGGGCGGCTCAATCATGTCGGTGTCGCGACACCGTCGATCGCCGATGCGATCGTCCATTACCGCGAGGTGATGGGCGCGACGACGATCCACGACCCGTTCGACCTGCCGGCGCAGGGCGTGAAGGTGTGCTTCGTCGACACGCCCAACGCCCAGATCGAACTGATCGAGCCGCTTGGCGATGCCTCGCCGATCCACGGCTTCCTCGCCAGGAACCCGGCCGGCGGGCAGCATCACCTCTGCTACGAGGTGCCCGACATCCACGCCGCCAAGGCGTGGTTCGAGGCGAAGGGCGCGCGGGTGCTCGGCGAGCCGCGGATCGGCGCGCACGGCACGCCGATCTTCTTCGTCCACCCGCGCGACATGGGCGGGGTGCTGACCGAAATCATGGAAACACCGAAGGACGCGCATTGATGGCCTATGAGATGATCCTGAGCGAGCGGCGCGGCGACGTGCTGGTGCTGACGCTCAACCGGCCCGAGCGGCTCAATGCCGCGCCGCCGCAGATGTTCGAGGAGCTGCGCACGGCGCTCGGCGCGCTCGACGGCGCGCGGGCGGTGCTGGTGACCGGCGCGGGCCGTGCCTTCTGCTCGGGCGCTGATGTCGGCGGCGGGGCGCTCGGCAGCGAGGATCCGGGCAACAGCACTTATCGCGCGCTGACAGAGAGCTACAATCCGACCATGGCAGCGCTGGCCGATCTGGCGGTGCCAGTGGTCAGCGCGGTGCGCGGGCCGGCGGCGGGAATCGGCTGCAGTCTCGCGCTGGCGGCGGATTTCTGCATCGCCAGCGACACGGCCTATTTCCTCCAGGCGTTCGTCAATATCGGGCTGGTGCCCGACGGCGGCGCGAGCTGGTCGCTGCCGCGGCTGATCGGCAAGGCGCGCGCCACCGAGATGATGATGCTCGGCGAGCGGGTCCTCGCGCCCAAGGCGCATGACTGGGGCATGGTCCACCGCGTCGTCGCCGACGAGATGCTCGACGAGGAAGCGTTCGCGCTGGCCGAACGGTTGGCAGCAGGTCCGACCGTCGCGCTCGGCCTGATGAAGCGCGGGCTCAATCACGCGTTCGAGCATGGCTATGAAGCCGCGATGCTGAACGAGGCCGAAAACCAGCGCGCTGCGCGGGGTTCGGCGGATTCGATGGAGGGCGGCATCGCTTTCCTGCAGAAGCGCAAGCCGGCGTTCCGGGGCTTTTGATGGTGTTGGTATTATGCTGCTCCCCGGCGAAGGCCGGGGCCCAGTATCGGAGCAACCAGTTGGTGGATGCTCCGCTCGATAATTTCTGTCTTGCCAACTGGGCCCCGGCCTCCGCCGGGGAACGAGTAGCATAATGACCGACAAACCAACCCTCGCCGACTGGCAGGCCGCCGCCGCGAAAGAGGTGAAGGGCGCCGACCTGACCTGGCACACGCCGGAAGGGATCGACGTCAAGCCGCTCTATACGGCTGAGGATGTGACAAGCGACCCCGGCCTGCCGGGCTTCGCGCCGTTCACGCGCGGCGTACGGGCGTCGATGTATGCCGGGCGGCCCTGGACGGTGCGGCAATATGCCGGCTTTTCGACCGCTGAGGAATCCAACGCCTTTTACCGCCGCAACCTCGCCGCCGGGCAGAAGGGGCTGTCGGTCGCGTTCGATCTCGCGACGCATCGTGGCTATGACAGCGATCATCCGCGCGTCACCGGCGATGTTGGCAAGGCCGGCGTGGCGATCGACAGCGTCGAGGACATGAAGATCCTGTTCGACGGCATCCCGCTCGACAAGATGAGCGTGTCGATGACGATGAACGGCGCGGTGATCCCGATCCTCGCCTTCTTCATCGTTGCCGGCGAAGAGCAGGGCGTGCCCCGCGCCGAACTCGACGGGACCATCCAGAACGACATCCTCAAGGAGTTCATGGTCCGCAACACCTATATCTACCCGCCCGAGCCGAGCATGCGGATCATCTCGGATATCTTCGGCTTCACCAGCCGCGAGATGCCCAAGTTCAACAGCATCTCGATCAGCGGCTATCACATGCAGGAAGCCGGGGCGACGCAGCTGCAGGAGCTCGCCTTCACCATCGCCGATGGGCGCGAATATGTGAAATACGGCGTGGCGAGCGGGCTCGACATCGACAAGTTCGCCGGGCGGCTGAGCTTCTTTTTCGCGATCGGCATGAATTTCTTCATGGAGATCGCCAAGCTGCGCGCCGCGCGGGTGCTATGGCACCGCGTGATGACCGATCTCGGTGCCAGGGACGAGCGCTCCAAGATGCTGCGCACGCATTGCCAGACCAGCGGCGTCTCGCTGACCGAGCAGGACCCGTACAACAACGTCATGCGCACGACGATCGAGGCGATGGCGGCGATGCTCGGCGGCACGCAGAGCCTGCACACCAACGCGCTCGACGAGGCGATCGCGCTGCCGACTGATTTCTCGGCGCGGATCGCGCGCAACACGCAGATCGTCATCCAGGAAGAGACCGGGATGACCAGGGTCGTCGATCCGCTCGGCGGCTCCTATTATATCGAGAGCCTGACGCAGCAGCTCGTCGACGGCGCGTGGGAGATCATCGAGCGCGTCGATGCCGAGGGCGGCATGGCCAAGGCGGTCGCGGCGGGCTGGCCCAAGGCGATGATCGAGGAAGCCGCCGCCGGGCGCGCGGCGCGGGTCGATCGCGGCGAGGACGTGATCGTCGGGGTCAACAAATACCGCCTCGCCGAAGAAGCTGCGATCGACATTCTCGACGTCGACAATGTCGCGGTGCGCGAGGCACAGATCGCGCGGATCAAGCGCACCAAGGCGGCGCGCGACGAGGCGGCGTGCCGGGCGGCGCTGGATGCGCTGCGCGAGGGCGCCCGCGGGACGGAGAATCTGCTCGCGCTGGCGGTCGAGGCGGCGCGGGCGCGCGCGACGCTGGGCGAGATCAGCTCGGCGATGGAGGACGTGTTCGGCCGCTATGGCACCAACCCGACGCCGGTCTCGGGCATCTATGGCGGTGCCTATCTCGACGATGCGCGCTGGCTGCGGCTCGAGGACGGCGTCGCCGCGACCGAGCGCCGGCTTGGCCGCAAGCCCCGCATGCTCGTCGCCAAGATGGGCCAGGACGGGCATGATCGCGGCGCCAACCTCGTCTCGTCGATGTTTGGCGATCTCGGTTTCGAGATCGTGCCGGGGCCGCTGTTCCAGACCCCCGACGAGGCCGCCGCGCTGGCGGTGGCGAAGGATGTCGACATCGTCGGCGCCTCGTCGCTCGCGGCGGGGCACAAGACGCTGATCCCCGAACTGATCGGCCATCTGCGCGATGCCGGACGGGCCGATATCAAGGTCATCGCCGGCGGGGTGATCCCGGCGCAGGATTACGACTTCCTGCGCGAGGCCGGGGTACAGGCGATCTTCGGCCCCGGCACCAATTTGATCAACGCCGCCGAGGAGGTCTTGCGCCTGCTCGGGCATAATATGGCACCAGAGACCGAGGCTGCGGAATGACGCTCGACACTATTCACCGTGCTCCTGCGAACGCAGGAGCCCAGGGCCACGAAGGTGGCGCCTGCGACTCTGGGCTCCTGCGTGCGCAGGAGCACGGGGTGCGCAGTGACTGGACCCGCGCCGAAATCGCCGACCTGTTCGACCTGCCCTTCACCGAACTCGTCTTCCGCGCCGCGACCGTCCACCGCGCGCATCACGATCCCGTCGCGGTGCAGCGCTCGACACTGCTGTCGATCAAGACCGGCGGCTGCCCCGAGGATTGCGGTTACTGCAACCAGTCGGCCTCGGCCGAGACCGGGCTCGAGGCGTCGAAGCTGATGGACGTGCGCGCGGTGCTGCAGGCGGCGGCGCAGGCGCGCGACAATGGCTCGACGCGCTTCTGCATGGGCGCGGCGTGGCGCGAGCCCAAGGACAAGGACATCCCCGCGCTGGCCGAGATGATCCGCGGCGTGCGCCAGATGGGCATGGAAACCTGCATGACGCTCGGCATGCTGACGCCCTCGCAGGCCGAGGCGCTGGGCGAGGCGGGGCTCGATTATTACAACCACAATATCGACACGAGCCCCGAGAATTACGCCAACGTCATCTCGACGCGGACCTTCGCGGACCGGCTCGACACGCTCGACAATGTCCGCGCGGCGGGGATCAATGTGTGCTGCGGCGGGATCGTCGGCATGGGCGAGACGCGCGCCGACCGCGTGGGTTTCATCCATGCGCTGGCCAGCCTGCCGGTTCATCCCGAGAGCGTGCCGGTCAATGCGCTCGTGCCGGTCAAGGGCACCGTGCTCGGCGACATGCTCGCCGACACGCCGCTGGCGAAGATCGACGATATCGAATTCGTCCGCACCGTCGCCGTGGCGCGCATCACCATGCCGCTGAGCATGGTGCGCCTGTCGGCCGGGCGCGAGAGCATGAGCGACGCGACGCAGGCGCTATGCTTCATGGCTGGGGCCAATTCGATCTTCACGGGCGACAAGCTGCTGACCACCGGTAATGCTGGGGATGATGCCGATGCGGCGCTGTTCGCGCGGCTGGGTATTAGGGCGATGGAGATTGAAACGCCGATGCCGGTAGCGGCAGAATGAAGCGGGCAGTCCTTTTTTGTTCGTTGTCGCTGTTGTTTGCGATTGTGGCGACCTACGCTTGGCTTTGTATTTTGATGAGTTGCGGCATGGGGCCAGACAGCCCCGCCGCATGCAATCGTATTGCCGACTCGGACGCCCATATCTTCAGCATTTCTGCGTGGGTCGCCTACGCTATTTTCACCGTGATTTACTGGCGCAGAAAACGATCTGGAGCCCGATAAAGTGTTCAAGAAAATCCTGGTCGCCAATCGCGGCGAGATTGCGTGCCGCGTGATGCGCACCGCCACCAAGATGGGGATCGCCACCGTTGCGGTCTATGCCGATGCGGCGCTGTTCGTGCGGCTGGGTGTCGAGGCGGCGCAGGCCGAAGAGCCGACGCGGATTGTGGCGGCTGCGCTATGAGCATTCTCGCTGTCGCCTTATTACTGGGTGCGGGCCCGACCTGCGACACTGCGGTTACCCAGCTCGAATTGACGGAATGTGCGTCACGCCAGTTCGAAAAAGCGGATCGTGCGTTGAACGCGCAATGGAAGATGACGCTGGCCGAGATGCGTAAGCGCGACGCGGATCCGGCGGAGCAAGATAGTACGGGTCGTCCCGGCTTCGCCGACGCCCTGCTCACATCGCAGCGCACATGGCTCGCATACCGGGATGCGCAATGCCAGTTAGAGCGCTTGCAAGCCCATGGCGGTTCAATGGCGTCGATGCTTGAAATCATGTGCAAAGCCAGCCTCACAGACCAACGAACCGCCGCGCTGCTTGAGGCCATCGAGGAAAACTGATGTTCAAGAAAATCCTGGTCGCCAATCGTGGCGAGATCGCCTGCCGCGTGATGCGCACCGCCAAGAAGATGGGGATCAAGACGATGTCGGTCGCTGCGGAGTAGGATCGTGTGGACGATCGGACGCGAGCGGGAAAAACAACACGCGGCGAAATTCGTCCGCGATCCTGAACAGCAGGCGATTTTATTTCCTGTTATAGACGCGGTGCATGATCTCAACGAAGGCTCAGGCAGCCCAAGCGCTTTCATCGATGTGGCTCGAACAGCCATGACAAATGGAGGAGCGGCGGTTTGGCAAAACGCGACGAATTGGATTCCAAAGGTTGGAAGCGAATATCCCGAAGTCCATTCGCTTTGGGGTGAACTTGCGCGGAACGTAAGCTGGAACGTCAGATGGCGTGTCGCCTGCGTTCTGTATGGTGGCGTTCCAGACGAGCAATCCGATGAACTCTTTGGCGATTTGCGACACGACAAGAGCAAGAAGGTCCGTGAGACGGCGATAGATCGCTACGAAAACCGACCCGGCCCAGATCGTTACATCGTGTTCAAGATGTTTGATGCGCAGAATCCAGCGTCTCCCGGTTTTTGGAGGAATTAGAATGTTCAAGAAAATCCTGGTCGCCGATCGTGGCGAGATCGCCTGCCGCGCGATGCACACCGCCAAGAAGATGGGGATCGGCGCCGGTGCGGTCTATTCCGATGCCGATGCGCGCAGCCCGCATGTGCTGATGGCCGATGAGGCGCTGTTTGCGCGCTTCGGGCTCAAGGCGATGCAGGTTGCTGCCGAGTGAATTGGCGTTTGCTGTTTGGCTTTGCTGGCTGGTGTGCGCTTTGCCTGCTGCTGTTCTTTATCGCCTTGGTGGTCACGCAAATGGGCGACTGTTTCGATGTAACTGCCTGCCGTGATTATAAATCTCGTGCAGGAAGCATGCTGTGGATTAGTGGGCCGCTGATCTGGTTGGCCGGTACGATTTTCCTTTTTCGACGTTGGAGCCGCTAGTGTTCAAGAAAATCCTGGTCGCCAATCGCGGCGAGATTGCGTGCCGCGTGATGCGCACCGCCAAGAAGATGGGGATCGCCACCGTCGCGGTCTATTCCGACGCCGATGCGCGCAGCCCGCATGTGCTGATGGCCGATGAGGCGGTGCGGCTCGGGCCGGCACCGGCGGCGGAGAGTTATCTCAAGGCCGAGCTGATCCTGCTCGCCGCCAGGGAAACCGGCGCCGACTGCATCCATCCCGGTTACGGCTTCCTGTCCGAGCGCGAGAGCTTTGCGCGTGCCTGCGCCGAGGCCGGCATCGCCTTTGTCGGCCCGCCGCCGAACGCGATTGCCGCGATGGGCGACAAGATCGAATCCAAGAAGCTTGCCAAGGCTGCCGGCGTCAACGTCGTGCCGGGTTTCCTCGGCGAGATCGCCGATACCGAGGAGGCGGTGAAGATTGCCGGCGAGATCGGTTATCCGGTGATGATGAAGGCCTCGGCCGGCGGCGGCGGCAAGGGCATGCGGCTGGCCTATCACGAGCAGGACGTGCGCGAGGGCTTCGAGGCGACCAAGCGCGAGGGGCTGGCCAGTTTCGGCGACGACCGCGTGTTCATCGAGAAGTTCATCGAGAGCCCGCGCCACATCGAAATCCAGGTGATGGGCGACCAGCACGGCAATATCCTGTATCTCGGCGAGCGCGAATGCTCGATCCAGCGCCGCCACCAGAAGGTCGTTGAGGAGGCGCCGTCGCCCTTCGTCACGCCCGAGATGCGCAAGGCGATGGGCGAGCAGGCCGTCGCCCTGGCGCGCGCGGTCGGCTATTATTCTGCCGGCACAGTCGAGCTGATCGTCTCGGGCGCCGACACCACGGGCAAGGGTTTCTACTTCCTCGAGATGAACACCCGGCTGCAGGTCGAGCATCCCGTGACCGAGGAAATCACCGGGCTCGACCTGGTCGAGCTGATGATCCGCGTCGCGGCGGGCGAGAAGCTGCCGCTGACGCAGGACGAGGTGAAGCTCGACGGCTGGGCGATCGAGAACCGCATCTATGCCGAGGATCCCTATCGCGGTTTCCTGCCGTCGATCGGCCGGCTCGTGCGCTACAATCCTCCGGAGGCAACGCCAGCCCGTGCTCCTGCGAAAGCAGGAGCCCAGAGCCACGAGCGCAGCGCTGGCGGCCCTGGGTTCCTGCGTTCGCAGGAACACAACAATGAACCGCGCATCCGCGTCGATGACGGCGTCGCCGAGGGTGGCGAGGTCAGCATGTTCTACGACCCGATGATCGCCAAGCTGATCAGCTGGGCGCCGACCCGCGAGGAGGCGATCGACAAGCAGATCGCCGCGCTCGACGCGTTCGAGATCGACGGGCCGGGCAACAATATCGACTTCGTCTCGGCACTGATGCAGCATCCGCGCTTTCGCGCCGGTGCGATCACCACCGGTTTCATCGCCGAGGAATATCCCGACGGCTTCCACGGCGCGCCGGCATCAGCCGAGCTGCTGCGCACATTGGCCGCCGTCGCCGCCTTCGCCGCCACGGCGCAGGCCGATCGCGCGCGCCGCACCGATGGCCAGCTCGGCAAGCGCCTGCGCCCACCCTCGGCGTGGGGCGTCAAGATCGGCGATGCCGAGCATGACGTGATCATTTCGACGAGCGGCATCATCGTCGATGGCACCGAGCTGCCGCTGGCGATGGAATATACGCCGGGCGATCGCATCGTCACGGTCGAAGGCGAGGACGGCGATCTCAACGTGCGCATCGCGAAGACGCGTGCGGGCTTCAAGCTGACCACGCGCGGCGCGAGTCACGTCGCCCGCGTCCTGCCCGCGCACGTCGCGCCCTATGCCAAGCATTTGATCGAGAAGATCCCGCCCGACCTGTCGCGTTTCCTGCTGTGCCCGATGCCGGGCCTGCTGATGCGGCTCGACGTCGGTGCCGGCGACAAGGTCGAGGCCGGCCAGCCGCTCGCCGTGGTCGAGGCGATGAAGATGGAAAACATCCTCCGCGCCGAGAAGCCGGGTGTGGTAAAGGCGGTCAATGCCAGGCCCGGCGACAGTCTCGCGGTCGATGCGGTGATCCTCGAAATGGAATAGGTGCCGACGCGGGGGCCGTCGCTATCGTCGGCGCCACCGCGAAAGCCAATCCCGTGCCGGGATCAATGCGCTGCGATATCGGTATCGACCGGTGAGGGTGCCACATCGATCAGCCCTAGCGACCAGATCAGCGTTTCGCCGCTTGGGACCGGAAATGCCGTGACTGGCGGGCCGTAGAAGCCCGCGGCAAACACCTTGGCTGCTTTCGGAGCGCGCAGCGCGTCGATCTGCGCCTGGGTCTGCCCGAGCGCGAAGGGGATCAATTGCTCCATCCGCGCGAGCCCGGCCCTGATCGAGGCGCGCGCCAGCTTGCCGCCGTCGGCACGCCACTGTGCGACATTGGCGACGGGATCATAGGATCGTCGGCGCAGTTCGGTGATGGCGGTGATTCGCTGGCTGTAAATCGCCGTGAGCGCACCCTGCGTACCGCTCGCGTGCGCGCTCGCAGGCTGCCACAGCGTGACTTCCGCAACGATGCGAATCTGCGTGAAATCTGGCGACAGGCCGTAGCGATAGGTGATGGTGGCGAGTTGTTGTGTGCCGGCTGCGCCGATCAGCGCCCGTCGGTCAACGTCGGAAGACGACTTGACGGATTTGGGCTCCTGGGCTCCGAACCAGTCGATGTGCGAAAGAGCCGCCTTGGTCGAGACCACCGCCAGGCCGTCAAAATCGAAATCCCTCATCGCCTGTCGCAGGGGCGCGACGTGAGCCGTCGCTTTCTGATTCTCCATTCCGGCAAGCACGTCACGCTTGTCGTCCATCGAGGAGATGATGAGGGCGCCCAACAAGCCACCACCATATTGATTGGCATCCGAAACGACCCGGCCCAATTCGATCTCGGTGCCGATCTCGGCCTGGGGGAGCTCGATGAGGACGGCGCGGCCACCCGGAATGACGCGGTTCGTCACCGCAACCGGTGCTTTGGTCTCCGCAAAGGCCGGGCTGGCAATAGCAAGACAGCTGAGGCACCAGGCCATGAAATTTCGCACGGGTGGGTTCTCCAGCAAGCTGCCGTTTCGTTTCCGGATGGCGCAGTTGCGCGACGGACGGGCGCCGGGCGGTTCCGGCGCCCGTGGCGCGTCAGGCCGCCGGCTTGATCGTTGAGGCGAACTCATTGAAATTTTTGGCAAAAGCAGTCCGCAGATCAAGCTCAGCCGCATCGGTCTCGTCGGTGGTCTTGGGCGGGAAGTGGCTCAGGCCGTTGCCGCCACGGCCCTTGAACAGGTTCGTCTTGGTTTTGTCCATACGAAAGTCTTTGAAAACAAAACGATTGTTCAGAGATCGACCATAGATCGCACGCTTGGTGTAGAAATTCTGTGTGACGATCAGTTCCGCGTAGCAGCTTGCGGTCGAGCTGCTCAGGCGCGTTTGCGCCTTGGTGGTGATGTTGCGATCGGCGATCGGCGTTTCGAAAATCACCTGCGACGGCGGTAGCTTCAGCGCGGCGATGAGATCGACCGATTTGAGCGCGGCGACCTGCAGGCGTGGGCCAAGCGCTTCCTTCAGATATGCGGCCTCGCTGATGTTGCGATCCTTGTTGGCTGCGGCATCGGCCACCGCGCCGACGATGCCGAAGCCGGACAACCAGCCGGTGGTAACGGCCTGGCCTTCGAGCGTCGGGAAGATGTGCAGTTCACAGGCGGGTGCCTCGGACGCGGCAGAGGCCGCTGGAGCCGATTGCACGACCGCAGGCGTGGCGGCAGGTGCAGGGGTTGTGTCCTGCGCGGCAATCGGCGCCGACAGCAGTCCTGACATGGCAATGGCCGGTGCCAGGATGAGCGAAGGTAGCAATTTCATTTCTTTTCCCCTGTGCTGGTCCCCGCAGGAACCGATTTTGCGATAGAAGGCGTGGCGACGATGGCGGATGTGGCGGGGCCGGAAGCTGGCTGCTTGTCCGCTGTCAGAGACGTCGTGACGGTGGCGGCTGCCGGTGTCGCCGATGGCGCGACGCCGCTGGTGTAAGTGAAGTCTTCCGCGGTCCGCGCCCGCAGTTCGCGACCCTTGGGAATGCCGGTATCGTTGCCCTTGATGAAACCCGACAAAATGCCGACCGCAAAGAAAGTCGCCGCGGTGGCGTCGCCCCTGCTCTTGCCTTCTTCGCGGTAATGGCCGTCGAGCGCTACCTTGCGACCGCCCAGTTGCAGGTCGCGCAACGTGATGCCGATGATGCCACCCTTTCCGAACCCGCCGCGCTTCGTCACGAACGTGACCTCGCCGGCGCCGATCGTGCCTTGCGGGATCACGATGGTGTTCCCGACCACGACATCGTGCACGACCGACACGGGGAAGATGTCGCCGACATTGCTGGTCGTCGTCGTCAGGTCGAGCTCCAGCATGACGACCAGCGGGGTATCCGCTGGCAGTACTGCCTCAACTTGCGAGGGGCGCGCGGCCGGTGGCGAAATGATCACTGCCGGTGACCCAATTTGCGTCGCAGGTAGCGTCGCCGTGACATGGTCCTGTGCCGTCAGAGGCGCCGAAATCGCGACGGCGCTTGCCAGCCAAAGCCGAAAATCAGCCATTGCTTGTGTCTGACTGAGGCACCGACGCGAACGCGCTCCCGCCCGCGATCGACGCCGCTGTAAGATACGAACCGATGATCACCTGAGCCCCCCAGCCAATGACAGCATCCTAGCCGCACCGCTCTGGCTCGCCAAGCCTGAATCTCGCCAAGTCCTTGAGCAAGATTGGTTCATTGCGGTTGTTTTTCGTCCGCCCGGCCGATTTCGCAGAGCCGATTGCCGCCCGCTACGGGCAGGCTACAATATGCGACAATATTTCGGTGGACCCGAAAAGGTCCCGTGATCATTGGGACAGAATGTTTCGCCAGCGTATCGCCCTTTTGCTCGTCGCCACGCTGCCGCTCGTCGGGTGCACGGTCGGTCCCGACTATCGCCCGGCGGCGCCATCGAAGCTCGGCGTGCCGGATGCTTTCTCGGTCGCAGCCCCGACGACCGACGTCACCGGTCTCACCCGCTGGTGGGGAAGTTTCGACGATCCGCTGCTTGCGCGGATCGTCGAGCAGGCACGAACCAACAATCTCGACATCGCCCAGGCGGTCGCGCGACTGCGGCAGGCGCGCGAGGCGCTGGTTCAGTCGCGCGCGCAGTTGCTCCCCAGCGTCAGCGGTTCTGGCGGTTATTCGCATAATGCGACCTTGCGCGGTGCCTCGACCAGTACCGTCGTCAACGGCACGGTGATCAGTTCGCGCGGGGCGAGCGACAATCTCTCGCTCGGGCTCGATGTCGCCTATCAGGCCGATCTGTTCGGCGGCGTGCGGCGCTCGGTCGAGGCGAGCCGCGCGCAATATCAGGCTTCGGGTTATGATTATGCGTCGGTCCTGATCTCGACCGAGGCGGAGGCGGCGCGCAACTACATGCTCGCGCGGCTCTACCAGGCGCAACTCGCCAATGCGCGCGGTTCGCTCGGCATCCAGGACGACAATCTCCAGATCGCCGGGTACCGCGTGCAGGCCGGCCTTGTATCGTCACTCGACAGCGAACAGGCGCGGTCGCAGCGCGCGCAGACCGCCGCGACCATCCCGACGCTCGAGCAGAATTACAACGCCGCCGTGTCGCGCCTCGGCGTGCTGACGGGGCAGGCGCCCGGCGCGCTCAAGGTCGATCTCGCCGCGGTCGAGCCGATCCCGACCGGCCCCGCCGCGATCGCCGTCGGCATCCCCGCCGACACGCTGCGCCAGCGTCCCGATGTCCGCGCCGCCGAGCGCCGTCTCGCCGCCGCCACCGCGCAGATCGGCGTCGCCGAGGCGCAGCTCTATCCGGCGCTGTCGATCAGCGGAAACCTGGCGAGCAATGCCGGCGGCTTCGGCAGCCTGCTCAATGTCATTACCGGTCAGTTCTTCGCCGGGCTGAGCCAGACGATCTTCAATGGCGGTCGGCTCCATGCCCAGGTGCGGTCGAACGAGGCCGCGGCCGAGGGCGCCTTTGCCGCCTACAAGTCGACCGTGCTGACCGGCCTCGAAGACGTCGAGAACGCGGTCGTCGCGCTCGACAGCGCGCGCCAGCGCGAGGCGCAGTTCGCCATCGCCTTCGATGCGGCGAACAACAGCGCGATCCTGTCGCGCACCCAGTACCGCTCGGGCCTCACCGATTTCACGACGCTGAACACCAGCGAGACGTCGCTGCTGTCGGCCCGTAACGGCTTGAGCCAGGCGCGCGCCGACAAGGCCAATGCACTGGTCCAGCTGTTTCTCGCGCTCGGCGGCGGCTGGGACAGCAGCGCGCTTCCCGAAGCGCCCACCACCCCCGCGCATTATTCGCAGGAATGACGATGGCCGATACCAATCTCGATGAATTCCTTGGCGCCAAGCCGGTGCCGGCATGGCAGCGGTACGCCAAATGGGGCGGTGTCGCGATCGGCTTCATCCTGCTGGCGCTGTTGCTCAAGAGCTGCTTCGGCGGCGCGGCCGCGACCGAATATGCGACGCAAACCGCGCAGCGCGGCAACCTCACGGTCAGCGTGTCGGCGACCGGCAAGCTCGCGCCGACCAACCAGGTCGATGTCGGCTCCGAACTGTCGGGCCTCGTCACCCGGGTCGTGGTCGACGTCAATGATCGCGTCACCAAGGGGCAGCCGCTCGCGCTGATCGACCCGTCACGCTTCCAGGATACCGTCAACCAGAGCAAGGCGGCGCTCGACGCCAACATCGCCGCGGTTGCCCAGGCGCAGGCCACACTGGCCCAGTCCTCGGCGACGCTGGCGCGCTTTCAGGAGGTCAGCAAGCTATCGGGCGGCCGCGTTCCGGCCAAGACCGAACTCGATCAGGCCGTCGCCGACCGCGATCGCGCCGTCGCCAACCTGCGCGCGGCGCAGGCCAACGTCGCCTCGGCGCGCGCGTCGCTGTCGTCCAACGCGACGCAGTTGACCAAGGCGATCATCCGCTCACCGGTCAATGGCGTGGTGCTCGCGCGCCAGATCGAGCCGGGTCAGACCGTCGCCGCCTCGTTCAATACCCCGACGTTGTTCGTCATCGCCGAGGATCTCGCGACGATGAAGCTCGAGGTCGCGATCGACGAAGCCGATGTCGGCCAGGTCAAGCAGGGCCAGCAGGCGAATTTCACCGTCGATGCCTTCCCGGGCAAGACCTTTCCGGCGACGATCACGCGCGTCGACGTCGGCTCCAACCTCTCCGCTCAATCATCGACCGCGACGAGCACCACGACCCAGGTCGTGTCCTATGCCGCGACGCTCGCCGTCGCCAACGCCGATCTCCAGCTTCGGCCGGGCATGACCGCGACCGCTGACATCGTTACCACGCAGAAGAACGACGTGCTGCTCGTGCCCAATGCCGCCTTGCGCTTCAAGCCGAGTACCGCCGATGGCAGTTCCGCTTCGGGCGGCGGCGGCATTGCCGGCGCGCTCGTCCCGCGCCGGCCGCGCAGCGGTGGCGGCGCCGACAAGAGCGCGACCGTCGGCCGCGGCGGCAAGCAGACGGTCTATGTCAAGGGCACGGACGGCACGCCGACGGCGGTCAGCGTCACCACCGGCGAGACCAATGGCTCGTTGACCGAGGTTACCGGCGGCGATCTCAAGCCCGGCATGGAGGTCATCACCGGCCAACTGGCCAGTGGCGCGACAGCGTCGGTCACCGCGAAGCGGCGCACCGGCACCTCGGGCGGAGCAAGCGGCGGTCAACGCAGTGGCCAGTAGCCCGCAGCCGGCGTTGCCGCCGGCCGGCGCGCTGATCAGCCTGCGCGGCGTGACCAAGACCTATGGCCAGGGCGCGACGGCGTTCCAGGCGCTGAAAGGCGTGGATCTCGACATCGAGCCGCGCGATTTCGTCGCGGTGATGGGTGCATCGGGGTCGGGCAAATCGACCGCGATGAACATCCTCGGCTGCCTCGACGTGCCGAGTTCGGGCACCTTCCAGTTCCGCGGCGTTCATGTCGAGCGGCTCGATCGCGACCAGCGTGCGCTGCTGCGCCGCAAATATCTCGGCTTCGTCTTCCAGGGGTTCAACCTGCTCGCGCGCACCTCCGCGCTGGAAAATGTCGAGCTGCCGCTGCTCTATCGCGGCGATGCCAAACGGGCGCGGCGCGAAACGGCGATGGCCGCGCTCGACACGGTCGGCCTGAAGGACTGGTGGGACCATACGCCCGCCGAGCTGTCCGGCGGACAGCAACAACGTGTCGCCATCGCGCGCGCGATCGTCACGCGGCCCGATGTGCTGCTCGCCGACGAGCCGACCGGCAATCTCGATTCCGAGCGCTCGTTGGAAATCATGAAGATCCTCGCCGAGCTCAACAGCAATAGCGGCATCACCGTGGTGATGGTCACGCACGAGCCCGACATGGCAGCGTTCGCCCGCACCATCGTCCACTTCAAGGACGGGATGGTCGAACGCATCGAAAAGCGGCACGCGCCAGGACAGGTTGTCGCCTGATGCTCGGCACCACCCTCCTCCTCGCGATCCGCTCGATCCTGCGGCACAAGCTGCGTTCGTTCCTGACCACGCTCGGCATCATCATCGGCGTCGCGGCGGTGGTGACGATGGTCACGCTCGGCCAGGCGACGACCGCTTCGGTGCAGAAGTCGATCGCCAGCCTCGGCACCAACATCCTCCAGGTCCGCCCGGGGCAAGGCTTCGGCCGCGGCGGCGGCGGCCCGCGCCCGCCCGACTTCAAGCCCGAGGATCTCACCGCGATCCGCGACCAGGTCGCCGGCGTCGCCGCGGTCGCGGCGCAGGCCGGGTCCAGCGCCACCGCGATCTACGAAGGCGCCAACTGGTCGACGACGATCAACGGCACCACCAACGGCTATTTCGACGTCCAGCCCTGGCCGCTGATCGAGGGACGCACCTTCTCGCCGACCGAGGAAGCCGCCGGCAAGGCGGTGTGCATCATCGGCAACACCGTCAACACCAACCTGTTTCGCGGCCGCTCGCCGCTCGGCGCGCGGATGCGGATCGGGGGCATTTCATGCGATGTGATCGGCCTGCTGTCTTCGCGCGGCCAAGCCGGTTTTGGCGGCGACCAGGACGACGTCGTGTTGATGCCGCTCAAGACGGTGCAGCGCCGCTTCACCGGCTCGACCGATTTGCGGCTGATCCTCGTCGGCGTCGACCCGGCCTATTCGACCGGTTCCGTCCAGTCCTCGATCGAGGATCTGATGCGCGAGCGGCGCAACATCAGCGGCGGCAAGCCGGACGATTTCTTCGTTCTCGATACCAAGCAGATCAGCGACACCTTCACCGGGGTGACGACGCTGCTGACCAGCATCGTCACGGCGGTCGCGGCGATCAGCCTGATCGTCGGCGGGATCGGGATCATGAACATCATGCTCGTCTCGGTCACCGAGCGGACGCGCGAGATCGGTATCCGGCTCGCGATCGGCGCCGTCGCGCGCGAGGTCCTGCTGCAATTCCTCGTCGAGGCGATCGCGCTCTCTTGCCTCGGTGGCCTGATCGGCCTCGTCGTCGCGCAGATCGCGATCGTGTTGATCGCCCCGTTGATGAAGGTCAGCTGGATCTTCGTGCCGCAGATCAACCTGCTGGCGTTCGGGATCTCGGCGGTGATCGGCGTGGTGTTCGGCTATTTCCCGGCGCGCCGGGCGGCGTCGCTCAACCCGATCGACGCGCTGCGTCACGAATAGCCGTCAGCCAAGCTGGCTGCGGGTCGGGAACAGTCCGCGCAGTCGCGCCAGATCTTCCGGCGTGTCGATGTCGATCAGCTCTGCTGGCGATGCCACGACATGCTTGCCGCTGCGGACCAGTTCCCGCGCGCCGTCCGCGCCGTCGAGCGCGCGTAGCGCCTCGAACTGGTCGGCACCGAACAGTACCGGCGGGCAGGGGTTGATGCCGTTGCTCGACGCCACCACCGCATCCGGTCCGTCGGCGACGTCGAGCATGTTATAGATATGGCTGGCCGTGACGCGCGGCATGTCGGCCATCGCGAACAGGGCCGCCTCGATGGCGCTGTCGCGCAGGAGATCGATGCCGAGCCTGGCGGAATGCATCATGCCGAGGTCGGGCCGCTCATTGTGCACGACATGGTAGCCGAGCACCGCGAAATCGAGCTCGGTTCCGCCGTTGACCACGATCCGTTCGGCGAACGGCATTTTTGCCAGCGCGGTGGTGACGTGCAGCACCAGCGGGCGGCCGAGAAAAGGTTCGAGCAGCTTGTCGACCATTCCGAAGCGTTCCGACGAACCCGCCGCGAGCAACACCAACGCCGTATTTTGTGCAGCGATCATTTCGCATCCTGTCGATCCCGGCTCGCTGTCAGCGGCGTTACGCGGTAACGAAGCAGGATGCATTGGTTTCCGCGATCGATCGTTGTGCTGGTGGCGCTGGCGCCGACGGCGCTGGTGGGGCAGACTCGCCCGATGACTCGCATCGCGTCGCTCTCGCCCCCTGTCGTCATCGGTCACCGCGGTGCCAGCGGCCTTCGCCCCGAGCATACGCTGGCGTCTTACGGACTCGCGATCGACCAGGGGGCGGATTTCATCGAGCCCGATCTCGTGCTGACCAGCGACGACGTCTTCGTCGCGCGGCACGAGAACGACATCACCGACACCACCGACGTTGCGACGCACCCCGAATTCGCCGCGCGCAGGGCGACGAAGACGATCGACGGCGAAAAGCATGTCGGTTGGTTCACCGAGGATTTCACGCTCGCCGAACTCAAGACGCTGCGCGCGAAAGAGCGTTTGCCGAAACTGCGACCGGACAATGTGCGCTTCGACGGCCAGTTCGAGGTGCCGACGCTGGCCGAGATCATCGCGCTGGCCAAGCGTCGCTCGACCGAGCTCGGCCGGACGATCGGCATCTACCCCGAGACCAAGCATCCAAGCTATTTCGCGTCGATCGGCCATCCGATGGAAGTCCGCCTCGTCGCTGCGCTGAAGCAGGCCGGCTGGAGCAAGCCCGCCGACCCGGTGATCGTCCAGTCGTTCGAGGTCGACAATCTCCGGCAGCTCCACACGCTGACGGGCCTGCGGCTGATCCAGTTGATGGATGCGAGCGGCGGTCCCGCCGACAATGCCGCACCGAGCTATGCCGCGATGGCCACGCCGGCCGGGCTGAAGGCGGTCGCAACCTATGCCTGGGGCATCGGCCCGAACAAGGAGATGATCCGCAAGGGCGACGACGCGCCTTCGTCTCTGGTCGTCGATGCCCATGCCGCCGGGCTGCGTGTCCACCCCTGGACCTTTCGCGCGGAAAACTTCTTCCTCCCGTCCAGCCTGCGCCAGGGCATCGACCCACGCGGCCATGGCCTGCTCGTCGACGAGATCGACCGCTATCTCGCGCTCGGCATCGACGGTTTCTTCACTGATTTTCCGTATCTTGGTGCCCAGGCCCGCGATGCCGCCGGGCGCAAGGGCCTCAAGCAAGAGCCCTGATCGAAGGATGACGATGTGCGCCGTACCGTGTTGATCGTCGCTCTGCTTCCGCTCATGGCTGGCGGCTGCGTCGCGCGGGCGGCGTTCGATGTCGTGACTTTACCGGTCAAGGCGACCGCGAAGGCCGTCGACTGGACCACGACCAGCCAGGCAGAGGCCGACCGCAATCGCGGTCGCGCGGCGCGCAAACAGGATGAGCGCGACGCGAAGGAACGGCGCAAGGCCGAGAAGCGCTGCCGACAGCACCCCGAAGACTGTCGGGGCGACTATAGCCGGCGATAGCCGCTGTTCAGCTGTTCGCCAGTACCCCGGCGACGACGCGCAGCACGTCGGGGTTCAGTTGCACCCCCATATGGCTGCTGCGCACCTCGATATTGCGGCATCGCGGGTCGTTGGCGGCGAAACATATCTGTCCGTTGACCAGCCCGTCGGTTGCGCTCCAGATCGCGGTCGACGGCACCGGCAAGGGTGCGGCGATCTCGGCGGTGCGCTCCCTGATGCTGTCGCTGGTGACCTTTTCGCCGGTCAACCACTCATAGGCACGCCAGACATTGGTCGATCGCGGATCGCCCGCGAACGGTGAGCTGACCGTAATCACCTCGCGGACCAGGTCGGGCAGGCGCTGCGCCGCGAGCCGCGCAAGCATCCCGCCCAGGCTGACGCCAACCAGCGTCACCGGCGCAGCGTGCTCGGCATGCATCGCCTCGATCCGCGCGAACAACAGCTCGCCCTCCTCGCCGACCGTGCGCGTGCCGAAATTGCGCCCGAGCTCCCAACCGTGCGCCGAATAACCGAGCGAGCGCAGATATTGTCGCAGCGCGAAATTCGACCGGTCGCTGTTGAACAGTCCGGGCAGCACCATCACCGGCCGCCCGTCGCCGCGCGGCGCATCGTCGGTACGCGTTCGCGACATGCCATAGCGCGCGACCGTCCATGCCGCACGTGGCAATTCGGCAGCCCAGAGCAGTTTTGATGGCGGCGGCAGGTCGGCGGTTTTCGGCATTGTGACAGTCATGCTAAGCTCTTTTCATGGCCAATGAAACGCACGTTCTCGATTCTCCATCCCCGGGCGCCTCCGCCGACTGGACGGTGCCACAGGACTGGGCGCATTTTTCGGCCGAGGAACATGCCACCTGGGACACGTTGTTCGAACGCCAGGCAAAGCTGCTCCCCGGTCGTGCGTCCGAATCCTATCTACGCGGCCTTGATGTACTCAAACTGTCCAAACCGGGCATTCCCGATTTCGAGGAGCTGTCCGAGCGGCTGATGAAGCTGACCGGCTGGCAGGTCGTCGCCGTGCCGGGCCTGGTGCCGGACGACGTGTTTTTCGAGCACATGGCCAATCGCCGCTTCGTCGCGGGCAACTTCATCCGCCGGCCCGATCAGCTCGACTATCTACAGGAGCCCGACGTCTTTCACGACGTGTTCGGGCATGTGCCGATGCTCGCTGATCCGGTGTTCGCCGATTATCTCGTCGCGTACGGCCAGGGTGGCCAGCGGGCGCTGGGTCTCGATGCGCTCAAATATCTCGGCCGGCTATACTGGTACACCGTCGAGTTCGGCCTGATCGCCGAGCCCGAGGGGCTGCGCATCTATGGCTCGGGGATCGTCTCGTCCGCCGCCGAAAGCCGCTTCGCGCTCGACGATCCGAGCCCCAACCGCATCGCCTTCGATCTCCGGCGCGTGATGCGCACCGAATATCGGATCGATGATCTACAGCAGAATTATTTCGTCATTCCGAGTTTCGACGAACTGCTGCGCGTCACCGTCGAGACCGATTTCGCCCCGCTTTATGACGAGATCGGCTCGCTGTCCGACATCGCGATCGCCGCGATCGAGCCGGACGACATCGTCATGACGCGCGGCACGCAGGAATATGCCCGGGCGCGCGGTGCGGCGGTGGTCGCCTGATGCCGCTTTCGCGGCGCGACGCGCTGGCAAGCGCGACTTTATGGTCGGGCGCGCTGCTATCGGCACCGCTTGTCGGCGCCACCCGCCTGTTTGCGGCGACGGATGAGCCGACCGATCCGGAGGCGGTCTTTGCCCGCGCCGTCGCTGGTCTCGCGGTCCAAACAGCAGGTCACGTCGGCCTCTGGCAAATGGACACGGCGTCATGGAGCCTCGATCTCTCCATCGGGAAAATCGTGTTCCGCAATGCGGCGAGATGGACAATTACCGCGCCCGTCCAGGTCATTGGCACGCGAGCCACGGGAGACGGCACATGGCTGTGGGCGTGGGATCATCCTTCCGTTCCCGCCAATCTCGCCGCCGATGCGCGGTTGGTCCGCGACTTCGGCGTTGCCCATAAACTGGGGGAACTGACCACGCGAAAGGTCGAGGCCGACGAAGATCGATGTTGGCAGTTCACCGCGCTCGCGTCGTATCTCGCCAGGTCGAGCGGGGCCTATCGTGGACCGGCCGGCAAGACCGAGGTGTTCATGACCTTCGGCGAGATTGAAATTCGCAAATAACGCCGCGTCTCACCAGCTGCCGAAGCCCGGTGCCTCGCTATCGCCTTTGCCGTGCCGCGTGGTGCGCTCGGTACCGAAGCGCAGGCGATAGCGCAGCGTCAGGATCGTCCAGTCGCCGCGATCGCGTCGGGTCGCGACGCGGAAACCCTGCCGGCGATAGGCGCGCATCACCATTTCGGCCTGTGTCCCGAGCAATCCCGCCAGCACCAGTCGCGCGCCCGGTGCGGCGATCGCGGCGATATCGGGCGCCAGCGCGACCAGCGGCCCGGCCAGGATATTGGCGACGATCAGGTCATAGGGCCCGCGCCGCTGCACCGTTTCGGCATCGGTCCCGTCCGCGACCGCCAGCGCGAGCCGGCCCGGCTGCTGGCCGAGCGCCACTCCATTGGCGAGCGCGTTTTCGGCCGTCACATCGATCGACACCGGGTCGATGTCGGTCGCCGTGGCATAGCTTCGCGGCCACAGATGCAGCGCGGCAAAGGCCAGCAGGCCGGTTCCCGTGCCAAGGTCGATCAAATTGTCGACCCGCGCGCCGCGCCGCTTCATCGTGTCGAGCGCGATCAGGCAGCCGGTGGTGGTCTCGTGATGCCCTGTCCCGAACGCGCGCCCGGCCGGAATGACGAGCCCGCGCTTGCCGGCCGGCGCGTCGCCGGCTTCGGTCGTGACATGAAAGCGCCCGGCGGTCAGCGGCGCGAGGCCCGCCTGGCTCAGCGTGACCCAATCCGCTTCGGCGACGCGTTCGGCCCTGGCCTTGCTGCGCGCCGCGCTGGGCACCAGTGCACGGATCGCCGCGACGGTCGCGCGATCGGGCTTGCTGTCGAAATAGGCGTCGAGCCGCCACTGCAGCGGATCGTTATCGACCACCTCGCTGGTCATCAGCACCGGCGGCGGCTCGAGCAGCGCCAGTGCGCCCATATCGACCTCGATCGCCTCGGCCTCGGCGCGCGTGCAGGGCAGGGTCAGCTTCCAGCTATCGGACATAGCTTGCCCCGTTCACGTCGATCACCGAACCCGTCATCGACGGCGGCGCATCGAGCGCGAGGAAACGTGCGACCTCGGCCACTTCGCGTGGCTCGGCGACGCGACCAAGCGGGATATCGGCGAGCAGTTTGTCGCCACCGCGACTGGCGAGATAATCTTCGGCCATCCCGGTCATGGTGAAGCCCGGGCAGATCGCAAAGGCGAGGATGCCCTGCGCGGCATAGCCACGCGCGATCGTCTTGGTCATCGCCACCATGCCCGCTTTCGATGCGGCATAATGCCAGTGTGCCGGGCTGTCGCCGCGATAGGCGGCGCGACTCGCGACATTGACGATCCGCCCGCCGACGCCGCGTTGCTGCCAATGCAGCACGGCGAGCCGGCACAGTTCGGCCGCTGCGGTCAGATTGACCCGCATCGTACGGTCCCACCCCGCGACCCACGCCTCGTCGGTCATATCGAGCGGATTGGCCTCGAAGATGCCGGCATTGTTGATGAGGACGTCGATCGTCCCGCCGAGTCGATCGAGTGCTGCGTCCCACAGCGCACGGGGCGCGGCGGGATCGTCGAAATCGGCAGGGATGCCCGAGCGCGTGCCGTGCCCGACGAGCGCCACGTCCGATGTGTCGAGCGCCTCGGCAATCGCCGCGCCGATGCCGCGTGACGAGCCGGTGAGAAGAATGTGGGTCATGCGACGGGCCATAGCCCGTCGCCGGGGGGCGGGCTAGGCCGCCACGCTGGCAGAGAAACTGTCCGCCGCCCCTTTCAGGCCGACCAGCCGGTCGTCGACCTCGGCAAAGTCGCGCGTCAGTGCGTCGATCTCGCTGGCGACGCCCTCGGTATCCTCGCGGATCGCGGAGATGGTGTTGGACATCGAGTCGGCGGCGAGCGCGGTCTCGTCGACTGCGGCGGTGATCGCGGTGACGGTCTGCGCCTGGGCCTCCATCGCGAAGCGGATGCGGTTGGCGCTCTCCTGCACCTCGGCGACGGTCGCCTTGATGCTGGCATTGGTATCGACGGTCGAGCGCGTCGCCGACTGGATCGCG
>JBBRSN010000033.1:0-43686 GCA_038245375.1 Sphingomonadales bacterium
CACGATAGGTGCCCTGGCTGCGCCCCGCCGAAATCCCCTTCGAAACAATGGTCGAGCGCGTGCCCTTGCCAAGATGGATCATCTTGGTGCCGGTATCGGCCTGCTGGCGGTTGTTGGTCACCGCGACCGAATAGAATTCGCCGACGCTGTTCTCGCCCGCCAGCACGCAGCTGGGATATTTCCAGGTGATCGCGCTGCCGGTCTCGACCTGGGTCCAGCTGACCTTGGAATTCTTGCCCTGGCACAGCGCGCGTTTGGTGACGAAATTGTAGATCCCGCCCTTCCCCTCGGCGTCGCCCGGGTACCAGTTCTGCACGGTCGAATATTTGATCTCGGCATCGTCCAGCGCGACCAGCTCGACCACGGCGGCGTGGAGCTGGTTCTCGTCGCGCATCGGCGCGGTGCAGCCTTCGAGATAGGAGACGTAGGAGCCCTTGTCGGCGACGATCAGCGTGCGTTCGAACTGGCCGGTATTTTCGGCATTGATGCGGAAATAGGTGCTCAGCTCCATCGGGCAGCGCACGCCTTCGGGGATATAGACGAAGGTGCCGTCGGAAAAGACCGCGCAGTTGAGCGCGGCGAAGTAATTGTCGTGCTGCGGCACGATCTTGCCGAGCCATTTCCTGACCATGTCGGGATATTCGCGGATCGCCTCGCTGATCGAGCGGAAGATCACCCCCGCCGCCTCGAGCTCCTTGCGGAAGGTCGTCGCCACCGAGACGCTGTCGAACACCGCATCGACCGCGACGCGGCGCGCGCCCTCGACTCCGGCGAGCATCTCCTGCTCGGCGATCGGGATGCCGAGCTTTTCATAGACGCGCAGGATCTCGGGATCGACCTCGTCGAGGCTGCCGAGCTTGGGCTTGGCCTTGGGCTCGGCATAATAATAGGCATCCTGGTAATCGATCGGCGGCACGTTGAGCTTGGCCCAGTCGGGCGGCGTCATCGTCAGCCACAGCCGGTACGCCTTGAGCCGCCAGTCGAGCATCCACTCAGGCTCGTTCTTCTTGGCCGAGATGAAGCGCACGGTGTCCTCGCTCAGGCCCTTGGGCGCGAACTCCTGCTCGATGTCGGAATGGAAGCCCCATTCATAGCTCTTGTTGGCGGCGGCATGCGCCTCGGCGTTACGCGTGGCGATATCGCCCTGTTCACTGTCCATCATGCTAGAACTCCTGTTCCCCGGCGAAGGCCGGGGCCCAGTTGGGAAGGCTTGGGCAACGAAGCGTTGCGGTCAGGCAACGGACGCTCCGCAACGGGGCCCCGGCCTTCACCGGGGAGCGTAGAAAGGGTCGCGAGACTGACGCCTGCCAACGCCCCGCGTACCGCGCCATTGACGGCGTTCCAGTGCGGTTTCACCCGGCAATTGCCCTCGACGACGCAATCATGGCTGCCGGCATCGACGCACGCGGTCAGCGCGATCGGCCCTTCGATCGCCTCGATGATATCGGCCAGGCTGATCGTCGCCGGCGGCCGTGACAGGCGAAATCCGCCGCCGGTGCCGCGCGAACTCTCGATCAGGCCGGCGGTCGACAGCCGGCTGACCAGCTTCTGCACCGTCGGCAGCGGCAATCCCGTCTCGTCCGCCAGCAACGTGGCGTTGAGCCGCGTCGCACCGCATTTGCGGGCGGCGGCGGACATCATCACCACGGCATAGTCGGCAAGACTGGAAAGACGCATCGAACCTCAATCGGACAAATATGATCCGATTACCAAATGGGGGATCGGAGCGGATGGGTCAACCCTGCTTTTTCTCAATACCTCCCCGGCACGGGGAGGGGGACCGCGCGCCTCTTCAGCGCGTGGTGGTGGGGGATAGCCGTAAGCGATTCGCCTGCGGCCCGCCCCCTCCACCAGCTTCGCTGGTCCCCCTCCCCGTGCCGGGGAGGTATCGAGAAACGGTCAGGTCCTGCTCACCAGCGGACTGACCCGGTCACCCAGCGCGGTGCGCTGCGCGGTGACCAGTTGCGACAACAGCGTCGGCTCGGCATGGAACTGGCGCGGCGTCATGCCGGTGAACTGCTTGACCTCGCGGATCATGTGCGACTGGTCGTAAAAGCCGCGCTCGATCACGTCGTCGAGCGTCTCGACCTCGGAGGCGAGCGCCACCGCCGCCTTGAGCGCGCGATATTTGCGCGCCAGCAACTTGGGCGGCGCGCCATACATCGCCTTGCACTTGCGCTCGACCTGGCGCCGCGACAGCCCGGTGATCGCGATCAGATCGTCCATCGCCGGCGAGGGCGAATCGGCCAGCCAGCCATCGACCTGGCGCACGAAGCGCAGCGCGCCGGTGCACCGTTGCTGGAGCAGGTAGCGCACCAGCGGCTCGGCGATCGCCACGCATTCCTCGACCGTCGTCGCCTGTTCGAATTCGGCATGGGCGGCACGCAGCCGGCCGGGTCCGAACAACCCGATCGCATCGACGGTACGATTGAGCATGCTCGACGCGTCGATCCCGAGCATCGCGGACCATCCCGCGGCGGTCAGGCCCATACCGAACAGCCGCAACGGCCCGGTCGCCCGCGCCCTCACCGGGCCGCAGGTCGGGCCGAGCACATGGATCTCGGTCGATGGCTGCACCACCCCGTCGGCAAAGGCATATTGCGCCGGACCGGGCGACAGGCGAAAACGCAGCTGCGCGTAATCGGCCCGCTCGACATCCTCGAATAAGGGAACATCCGCGCGGAAGTAATAGAAAAGCGTGACGTATTCCGTCAGGTCGGCGGCCGGGACCGCATAGTCCAGCTTAATATCGACCACAATGTGCGCCCCGTCTTTTTCTATGGGACGCAGACTAACCTGTCTGAACGACAAAGAAAAGCGGCCCGGATGGTTACCCATCCGGGCCAAAGTGAAAGAGCCCCCCGTCAGGGAAACTCTTCGGGTCGCAAGTTCGGTGTAGCGCCGACCCAAGGGGCTGTATTGGATGAAAACGCCAATATCGTACCGATCGCTTTTGACCGCTGGCGTCGCTGCTGGCAGGGGGCCGCAATGCTGTTTCCACTGATCCGCCCCGGTTTGTTCGCGCTCGATGCGGAGCGTGCGCACGGCCTGACCATCGCCGCACTGGCCGCGTGGGGCGGGCGCGGCGCGGCCGGACCGGTCGACGATCCGCGGCTGGCGACGACCATTGCCGGCCTGGCCTTCGCCAACCCGGTTGGCCTTGCCGCCGGGGTCGACAAGGATGGCCGCGCGATCGACGGCTTTTTCGGGCTTGGCTTCGGCAGCGTCGAGATCGGCACGCTCACCCCGCTGCCGCAGCCCGGCAACCCGCAACCGCGACTGTTCAGGCTGGTTGAAGACTCTGCGGTGATTAACCGGATGGGCTTCAACAATGGCGGCCTCGCCGCCGCGCTGCCGCGCGCGCTCGCGGCAAAGCGGCGCGGGCGGCTCGGCATCAATGTCGGCGCCAACAAGCACGCCAGCGATCGCATCGCAGACTATGTCAGCGGGGTCGAACAGGCGGCGCGGATTGCGGACTATGTCACGATCAACATCAGCTCGCCCAACACGCCCGGACTGCGCGACCTGCAGCATGGTGCCGCGCTCGCCGAACTGCTCGCCGCCGCCGACGCGGCGCGGCGCTTGCCGATCCAGCGCCCCCCGCTGTTCCTCAAGGTCGCGCCCGATCTCGCGCCCATGGAAATCGATTCGATCGCACGCACCGCGATCGAGCATGGCGTCGATGCGCTGATCATCGGCAACACCACCGTCTCGCGCCCCATGCTCCGCTCGCCGCTCGCCGGCGAAACCGGCGGGCTGTCGGGCGCACCACTTGCCCGGCTGGCACGCCAGCGGCTGGCGGATTTTCACGCCGCGACCGGCAGCGGGATCGCGCTGGTCGCGGCCGGCGGAATCGATTCGGGCGCCGAGGCCTATGCCCGCATCTGCGCCGGCGCGAGCCTGATCCAGCTCTACACCGCGCTGGTGTTCCACGGCCCCGGCCTGGCACGGCGCATCGCGCGGGATTTGTCGGCATTGCTCGAACGCGATGGTTTCAAGAACGTCGCCGATGCCGTCGGCACCGGTTGACGTAGCGGCCTCCCGCGCTACGCTTTGAGCCGATGATCAGCCGCTTTTTTGCATTCGCCCTGCTTCTGCTGTTCCCGCTCGCCGCCCAGGCGCAGGGGATGGTCAGTTCCGCCGATCCGCGCGCCAGCGCCGCCGGCGTCGAGATCCTCAAGGCCGGGGGCAGCGCTACCGACGCAGCGATCGCCACGATGCTCGCGCTCAACGTCGTCGAGCCGCAGAATTCGGGCATCGGTGGCGGCAGTTTCATGGTCCATCATGATGGCAAGCGCGGCACGACGGCGACCTTCGACGGCCGCGAAGCCGCGCCAAGGGCGGCCGACGCGCACTGGTTCTACGGCCCCGACGGCAAGCCCTTGACGATCTTCACCGCCATTCCCGGCGGGCGCAGCGTCGGCGTTCCCGGCAACCTCCGCATGATGGCGCTGGCGCATCAGCGCTATGGCCGCCTGCCCTGGGCGCGGCTGTTCGCGCCGGCCATCCGCCTCGCCCGCGACGGCTTTGCGATCACGCCGCGGTTGCACAATGGGCTGGCCAATTTCGGGCGCCATATCGATCCCTGGGCAAAGAGCCATTTCCTGGCGGCGGACGGCACGCCGCTGCCCGTCGGCACGATTCTCAAAAACCCCGAACAAGCGACGCTGTTCGCCCGCATCGCGCGCAGCGGCCCGGGTGCCTTCTACACCGGCCCGACCGCCCGGCGGCTCGTCGCGGCGGTCAACGGCGCGTCGCACAACCCGTCGAAGATGACGCTGACCGATCTTGCCAGCTACCGCGCCAGGGAGCGCGCGCCGGTCTGCGGCAGCTATCGCACCTACCGCATCTGCGGCATGGGGCCGCCCTCGTCGGGAGGCGTAGCGGTGCTGCAGATCCTCAAGCAGCTCGAACGCTTCGACATGGCCGCGCTGGGTAGGGACAGCCCGATCGCCTGGCATCTTTTCGCCGAGTCAGAGCGCCTCGCCTATGCCGATCGCGACATGTATGTCGGAGACGCCGATCATGTCACCGTTCCGGTCAAGGGACTGACCGACCCATCCTACATCGCCGCACGCTCGGCGCTGATCTCACCCGATACGACCATGGCAACCGTCAGCGCCGGTACCCCGCCCGGCGCGCCGGCGCGCGTCAAGGCACCCAATGCCGACATCCCCGGCACGAGCGATCTCGTCGTCGCCGACCGCCGCGGCAATGTCGCCGAGGTAACGACGACGATCGAGAGCTATTTCGGCTCCGGCCTGTCGGTCGACGGGGTCATGCTCAACAACGAGCTGACCGATTTCGACTTCGTGCCCGTGCGCGACGGCAATCTCGTCGCCAACCGGGTGCAGGGCGGCAAGCGGCCGCGCAGCTCGATGTCGCCGACGATCGTCTATGACGCGAACGGAAAGGTCCGCATCGCACTCGGCGCGGCGGGCGGCTCGACGATCATCGCACAGGTCTCCAAGGCGCTGGTCGCGGTGCTCGACTGGAACATGTCGGCACAGGACGCGATCGCGCTCGGGCTGCTCTACGCGCCCGGCCACACCGCGGTTGCCGAAAAGGGCACCCAGCTCGAAGCGATGGTCCCCGCACTCCGGCAGCTCGGCGAATCGGTGCAGATTGCTCCGCTCGGCCTCAAGGCCAATGCGATCGAACGTGTCGGCGGCCGCTGGGTCGGTGCCGCCGACCCGCGCAGCGAAGGCGTCGCGATGGGCGAGGACGGCAGCGTCACGACGATCGTCCGCACCGGTGGGCAGATCAACCGCCCGCCTGAATGACCAGCGACATGCGCAGCCGAACACGGCGCGCCCCTCCCCGGGAGAGATGACTTTGCGAACGCTCGAACACTTCCCCAATCTCGTCACCATGTTTCTCTCGCGCGCGCGCGAGAAAGGCGATGCGCCGTTCCTGTGGCACAAGGCCGGCAGCAGCTGGATCCCGACCAGTTGGGCCGAGGCGGCGCGTCAGGTGGCCAGCCTCGCCGTGGGTCTCAAGGCGATCGGCCTGGTGCCGGGCGACCGCGTCATGCTGGTCAGCGAAAACCGCCCCGAATGGTGCATCAGCGACCTCGCGATCATGGCCGCGGGCTGCATCACCGTGCCGACCTACATCACCAACACCGAGCGCGACCACGCCCATATCATCGAGAATAGCGGCGCCAAGGCGGTGATCGTCTCGACCGCCAAGCTCGCCAGGACATTGCTCCCCGCGGCGATCCGCGCCTCCGACGCCAAGATCGTCATTGGCATGGAGGATTTGCGCATCGGCCAGAGTGGCAGCCTCGACGTCCATGGCTGGGGCAAGCTGATCGCCGACCATGCCAGCGAACCCGCCGACCTCACGATCACCGCGACGCGCGAGGACACCGCGTGCATCATCTATACCTCGGGCACCGGCGGCGCACCGCGCGGCGTGATGCAACATCACGGTGCGATCCTGCACAACGTCAATGGCTGCTGCACCGTCATCTCGGAGGATTTCGGCTGGGAAGACGAGGTTTTCCTGTCGTTCCTGCCGCTGAGCCACGCCTATGAACATAGCGGCGGCCAGCACTTCCCGATCGGGCTCGGCGGGCAGATCTATTATGCCGAAGGGTTGGACAAGCTCGCCGCGAACATCGAGGAAACGCGCCCGACGATCATGGTCGTCGTGCCGCGGCTGTTCGAGGTGCTGCGCACGCGTATCACCAAGGCGATCGAAAAGCAGGGCAAGCTTTCCAGCTACCTGCTCGACCAGGCGCAACGCATCGGCGCCAAGGCCTATGACGGCAAGCTGTCGCTGCGCGACCAGCCGATGCGCCTGCTGGTCAACGCGACACTAAAGCCCAAGATCCAGCAGCGCTTTGGCGGGCGGATCAAGGCGATGGTGTCGGGCGGCGCGCCGCTGACCCCCGAGGTCGGGATCTTCTTCCAGTCGCTCGGCCTCACCTTCCTGCAGGGCTATGGCCAGACCGAGGCGGCGCCGGTCATCTCATGCAACCGCCCCTCGGTCGGGCTGCGGATGGACACGGTCGGCCCACCGCTCGTCAACACCGAGGTGCGGATCGCCGCAGACGGCGAGATCCTGGTGCGCGGCGAACTGGTGATGCACGGCTATTGGAACAACCAGGCCGAGACCGACCGGGTGCTCAAGGACGGCTGGCTGCACACCGGCGACATCGGGCTGATCGACGACAAGGGCCGGATCAAGATCACCGACCGCAAGAAGGACATCATCGTCAACGACAAGGGCGACAATGTCGCGCCGCAAAAGGTCGAGGGTATGCTGACGCTGCAGCCCGAGATCGTCCAGGCGATGATCTTCGGCGACCGCAAGCCCTACATGGTCGCCGTGCTGGTGCCCGATCCGGAATGGACCCAGGAGTGGTGCGCGAAGAACGGCGACGCATGCGACTTCGCGCGGCTGGCCGAGAACAGCGAGTACCGCACCGAACTCGGCCATGCAGTCGAACGGGTCAACAAGGACCTCTCGGTGACCGAGCGGGTGCGTCGCTTCATTCTCGCCGATGGTCCGTTCACGATCGAGAACGAGCAGCTGACGCCGAGCCTGAAGATCCGACGCCACGTCCTCAAGGAGGTTTACGGCCCTCGACTGGACGGATTGTACAAGGGGTAACCCCTTCCCCACCAGGCTGGCTCGGGGAAGAAATCAGGAGCTACTTCGCCTTGGGGACGACCTCCATCGTCCAGTCGTTCTCGGGCTTGAGATATTTGGCGGCCGTCGCCTGCAGGTCGGCAGCGGTCACGCTGGCGACGTCCTGGTAGACCGTGCGGACCGCCTGGATACGCGCCGGATCGAAGGTCGCGCCGGAGAGCTGGTTCATCCAGAACTGGTTGCCGGTCGACTGACGCAGGATCAACTGCGTCATCGGGCCGATCGTGCGCTTGAGCTCGTCGTCACTGACCGGGTGGGCGACGAGATCGGCGGCAATCTCGCGCGCGAGCTTGAAGAACAGCGGCAGGTTGTCCGGCGCGACCTGACCAATCGCGACCATCCGCCCGCCGCTCGGCGAACCGATCGGCCAGTCATTCGAAACGTTCGGGCTGTAGCTCGCGCCCGCCTCCGAGCGCAGCCGGTCGAACAGCCGGTCGGAGAAGATATTGGCTAGGATCTCGAGCCGTCGCGAATCGTCGATGTGACCGAGGCCCCCACCGGTCGGCCAGGCGATGACCGCGACGGCGCGATCCCTGGCGCCTTCATGCGTGCGCACCACGGGCGTCGCGACATGGGCCGGGAAGCGCACCGGCGGCGACGGCACCGTGCTGACCGCGCGCGGCGGCAACGCGCCAAAGCTCTTTGCTACCGCCTCGATCGTCTTTTCGGCGTTGATATCGCCGAACACCTCGACCTCGATCGGCCCGCTGGCGAGCAGCGGCGCCCATAGCGCCTTGAATGCTTCGGGCGTGGTTGCCGAGACGTCCGCCAGCGGAGGGGTGCCCCAGCGCGGATCGCCATCATGCAACAGCGATTCGAGATCGCGGCCGAGCACCTGATCGGGCGACGAATCCAGCGAATCATAGGTCGAGACCAGATAGGTCCGCGCGCGCAGCAGCGGGTTGGGGTCCCAGCCCGGCACCGCGAGTTTCGCCGCCAGCAAGCGAAGCTGGTCCTCGAGATCGGAAGGCGAGGTCATCGCGCCGAGCGTGAAGGCGTCATCGTCGATCGCGAAATCGAAGCCCATGCGCCGCCCGGCGGTCATCTGGTCGATATCGCCCTGCTTGAGCGTACCGATGCCGCTCTGCATCAACGCCAGCGACGCCGGCCAGATCGGCGAGCGACGATCAGCGGGCAGCGCGCCATAGCCCCCGCCGAAACGGACGCGAACATAGACCCGGCTGGCCTCCGAACTCGACGCGTTGAGCAGCAGCCGCACGCCATTGGCAAAGTTGACCCGCTCCAGCTTGAGCTCGAACAGGTCGATCTTCTCGCGACTGGTGACGACGCCGGGCTTGCCGAGCCGGGGCAGGTTTGAGAAGCCGATCGCGGCCTGGGCGGTGCGTGCGCTGGTGCCCTTGACGTTGCTGTTGATCGCTGCGGCGAGCTTGCTCGCGAGGCCATCCGCGCCGGTGTGGACGTTTAGGACAGCGCGCGTCGTCACGCCCTTGAACACACGCTGAGTCGCGGCGAACACGCGCGCCGGCGAGAACATGCCCTTGCGCTTGGCATCGAGAAAAACGCCGTTGATCGTCGCGGCAGAGGTCGTCGTCTCGCGGATATCGACCGCCTGGACCATGTCGTCGGCGAGCTTCGACCCGGCATCGACCTCTGCGGTTTGCATCATGGTGCGGAACGACTCGCCACGCTCGGCGAGTTCCTGGTCGATCTCGGCCTTGGACGGCGGCGCGGACAGTGCATCGGTGATGACGGCGCGCGCATCCTTGAGCGCGGCCTCCCAATCGTCGCCGACCGGCTGGACCGACAGGAAGGTGCCGTTCACCGACCGTGCGACATCGTCGAGCGACACCTGCGCGACGAGATAGCTTGCACCGGCGCGCGCGCGCCGCTCCAGCCGGCGGTTGATGACGTCGAGCGCGACCTGGTCGACGAGGCGATCCTGATTGAAGATCACGGTGTCGTCATTGTATTTCCATGGGCGCAGCGTCGCGGTACGCACGAGCACCGGCAGCCCCGGTTCGACGACGGCGGCGGTCGATTGCTCGACCGGGGCGGGCCTGCCGAAATCGGGTTCGGCCGGTTTGGGGCCGACACCCTGCCATCCGCCGAAATGCTGCGCGACGAGTTTTTCGAACAACGCGGGATCCATGTCGCCCGACACGACGACAACGGCGCGTTCGGGCCGGTACCAGCGGTCGTGAAAGGCGCGCACGGCATCGGCGGTGGCAGCGTTGAGTGTGTCGAGCGTGCCGATCGGCTGACGCTGCGACAGTGGCTGTCCGGCGAACAGGGTGGAGAACATCGTGTCGCCGAAATGGGTCTGCGGCCCGAGACTCTCGCGCCGCTCGGCGAGCACCGCCGGACGCTCGGCATTGAGCGCGGCGGCGGTGATGTTGGGCTTCTCGACCATGCCGGCGAGAATCTTCATGCTCTCGTCGAGCCCGTCCTCGGTCGCACTGGGCAGGTCGAGCTTGTAGGTCGTCCCGGTAAAGGTCGTCTCTGCGTTGTTGTCCGAGCCGAAGGTCGCGCCGAACCGCTGCCAGATGCGCTTGGCTTCGCCGTCCGGGACATATTCCGACCCGCGGAACGAGAGATGCTCGATGAGATGGGCATAACCTCGCTCGCCGTCGGTCTCCATCAGCGAGCCGGCGTCGATGCGCACGCGGATCGAGACCTGCCCAGGGGGCACGCCGTTGCGGCGCACGGCATAACGCACGCCGTTGCTGAGCGTGCCGAAGCGCCAACCCCGATCGGGCGTGATGTCGCTGCCCCGATAGAGCCACGCGCTCCGGTCGACGATGTAGCGCTCGGCGGCGCCATGCGCGGCTGCGGCGGTCTCCTGGCCCATGGCCTGGGGCGCGACGGCGATGAGCAGGGGAGCGACGAGGAGGACGCGGAGCGCGCGGGAGACGAAGTTCATGACGGGAACCTAGGGGCGTGGCCGGAAACTGGCAACGCCCGTGAGACACGCGAATTGCTTTCGCGAGGCTGAACCACGGTTGACGCCAACGCCGCGCAACCGGCCTAGATCGGCGGCAAGACGACTGGGATCGGGCCGAATATCCCTTCATCCCGCCATGATTTCGACCAACTGTCGGGCTACCGCGATGAGAGCCATATCGGACCAGATCGAGCGCCGATGGCCGGAGTCGGGCGATGCGGAAAGGAAAGACCGGGTCCAACGGCGTATGGAGGAAAGTGTGAGCACAAGGGTGAAAACCAGGGTTGCCAAGGCGGGAATGCGGCAGGATTCGGGCATCCGGACCGGCGCGCAGCAGCGCATCCCCGACGTGACGGTGGTCTCAGGCGCACCGCACCCCGATGCCGAACTCAAGGTGGAGCGCGGACGGCCGCTGATCCTGCGTGTCGGCAAGCATCTGCGTGGCTTCTTCGATGCGCTGATATCGTCTTCGACATTGGTCTCCAACGATCCAGTGCTCGATACGCGCGACTTTGCCTGGACGCAGTTGCTGCGCGACCATTGGGAAGCGATTCGCGACGAGGCGGTGTCGGTCGCGCTCCAACCCGAGGCCGCGCCGAGCCTGGCGACGATCTCACCCGACCACCGCGCGATCGCCAAGCTCAACATGTGGCGGTCGTTCTTCCTGTGGGGTTATGGCTACCCGGTCGACGACAACCTTGCGCGCTGCCCGGCGACGACGAAGGTGATCGAGCAGATTCCCGGGTTGAACACGGCGTTCTTCTCGATTCTTGCGCCGGGCACGCACATCCCCGATCATCGCGGCGTGACCAAGGCGCTGGTCACTTGTCATCTCGGACTGATCGTGCCGAAGGACGGCGATGTACGCATGCGCGTCGACGATCGCATCCTGCGCTGGGCCGAGGGCGAAACGCTGATCTTCGACGATACCTATCAGCACGAGGTGTGGAACGACACGGAGAACACCCGCGTGGTGCTGCTGATCCAGTTCGCGCGCCCGCTGCGCAACCCGGGCAAGTGGATCGCCGATGCCTTTCTCAAGCTGATCCGTCGCACCGCCTTCGTGAGGGAAGCGCGCGACAACGTCCTTGCGTGGAACGCCGCGGTGAAACAGTTGGATTTCTGACACCCGCGCTTCGCATGTCCGGCCGGTAAACGGGGACCGCTCGCAGAACAGCCTCACGGCCCTTCCTCCCCATCAGCGCGCGAAATGGCGCACCCGATTATCCAATGGCGCGGTGCGGGGCGCTGTCCAGTTCTTCGGCGAACAGCCACGCCTCGGCGAAGGCGACATGGCTGAAGCAACGCGCCTGTCGGCTGGCGATCGCGCGCATGAGCTGACTGCGCGCCGGGGTCGGCGCGGCGACGAAGGCGACGCGGCGCGAGCGATACTCCGGGGCGGCGAGCATTTCCTGAAAACCCACAACGCTATCCTGCGGCTGGATCTTCATGCCGCGCACGTCGTTGAGCGTGATATGCGTGTTGCGCGCATAGCCCAGCGCGGCGTGCGCGTCATGCCGGGCGTCGAGGAAATCCCCGATACCTCCAGGGTATGGTCCAAACCGTTACACCGCGAAAGCGGGGGAGCCGGGCGGGTGCTGCGCACCACAACCACGCGTTTGCGCCCGCGCGGGAACATATTGGCTGCCCGCGACAGGCAATCAGGCCGCCGCGGCATCTGACCATGCAGCATCGCGCGGACCGACCGTGCGGTTGCGCCCCGCGGCCTTGGCGTCATACAGGCGCAGATCGGCCGCTTTCATCACCTCGGCAAAACCGCTGCGCGCGTCGAGCAGGGCGATGCCGGCGCTCGCGGTGATCGGGCGGTCGAGCCCCGGTACCTCGCGCGCCACCGCCAGCGAGATCTGGCGACGCAGCATCTCCGCCTCTTCAAGCGGCTGGTCGGCGTAGAGCAGCAGCGCGAACTCCTCGCCGCCGACCCGCGCGACATAGTTGCGGTCGGAACGCAACGCGCCGGCAACGGCGACGATCACGCGATCGCCGACATCATGGCCGAAGGCATCGTTGACCCGCTTGAACAGGTCGATGTCGATCATCGCCACCGCGCGCGGCCGCCGCGCTGCAAAACGCGCCGCGAGGCCGCGGCGATTGTCGAGCCCGGTGAGCGGATCTGTATGCGCCATGATCGCCAGCGCGGCGGCACTGGCCCGGGCTTCGTCATGCTGGTGCTTGAGCCGCATGAGGCGATCACCGATGCCGACCGAGGTAAGCAACATCTCGAGCGCGAGCGCGGCGAACAGCGCATAGAGGAACAGCCCAAAGGTTCGCCCCAGCACGATATCGTGGAACAGGCTGGTTGCACCGACGGCGATCAGGCACGACCAGGCGGCGGCCTGGAAATGCGCCATGCGGCTGCCGCGCGCGATCGCTTGGCCCAGGGCGAAACACAGCAGCAACAGCACACCGACCAGCACGACATTGCGTAGCGCCATGTAGAGCGGTGGACACGGATGAAGCAGCATCGCCGGGCTGGTCAGGGCGACGATCCAGACCTGGTGGCCGAGCAGGCGAAAGATGCGCGGCGAGATCATGCCGGGTTCGAGCAGGCTGCGCAGGAACAGGCCGATGATGGCGATGGCCGAATCGAACAGCAGGTCGCCCAGCACCTGCCGCGCGAAACCATGGCGCGGAAACCACGGCCCGAGCGGCAATGACGACAGTGTGATCGTCAGCGCGATCAGGATCAGCACGCGCACGCCCTGCCAGATGAGGAAGCGTTCGCGCAGAATGAAGAAGAAGGCGATGTTGTAGGCGACCGGCAGCAACAGGAAGCCAAGGAACGCACCGGTGAGCACGCCCGACCAGTCGAGTCTCGTATGATCGGCGAAACTGGATTGGGCAGCGGCGGGCGAGGCACAGATAAGCAATGCGACCGCGAGCGGCCCCCAGCGCCTGTGTGATTGCCCTGCCGTCATTACGCGCCCTTCCGGGAAAGTACGTAACGGGGGTGGGGCTGATTTTTGGTTAAGAAATGGGAGCCGGCATCATTCTCAGGGGACGCGCGCATGCGGCAGCAGCAGGACGGCGGCGCCTGAATCGATCTTCGCGCGCGATCTGGTTACGTTCTTGAGGCCTCCGGCGAACACTGTGTTGAGTTCGTTTCGCGACACCGGGCACGACAGCAGGAAGCCCTGTAGTGAGTTACATCCGGCTCTGGTCAGAAACACGCTCTGCTCGATGGTTTCGACCCCTTCGGCCGTCACCTTCATGCCGCTGGCCTTGGCAAGGTCGACGATCGCCTGAATGATGGGACTTCCGCCTTCGCGCATGTCGATGCCATTGACGAAGCTCTGGTCGATCTTGATCCGGTCAACATCGAACTCCCGCAAATGGCTGAACGACGAATAGCCGGTTCCGAAGTCGTCGAGCGCGATCTGGACGCCCCTGGCCCGCAATGCCGCGAGGTTGGGCTGGCAATTCGCCGCGCTCTCGATGAAGCTCGTCTCGGTGATTTCGAGTTCGAGGCGCTCGGGATCGAGGCCGGTTCGCGCGAGGATGGCGAGTACCCGCTCGGCGAAGCCTTCGTTGCGTAGCTGGATCGCCGAGACATTCACCGACACCGACTGGATCGGCCAATCGCGGGCTGCTGCACATGCTTGCTCGAGCACCCATTCACCGAGTGGCTCGATCAGCCCGGTCGCTTCGGCAACTGGGATGAACATGGCCGGAGAGAGGACGCCGTGATCGGGGTGGTGCCAGCGGACAAGCGCTTCGGCGCCCGTTATCTTGCGCGACTGGGCGGAAAAGAGCGGCTGATAGACGACCTCGAACTCATTGCAGGTGGTGAGCGCTCGCCTCAGGCCAAGTTCGATCCCCCGTCTTTGCTGGACAGTTGCGTCCATTGCTTCGGCGAAGAACACATAGCGCCCGCGTCCCGCCGCCTTCGCCTCATACAGCGCTATATCGGCCTTGCGCGCCAGGTCCGTCGCCTCGCACGCGTCAGCCGGAGCGAGTGCCACGCCGATGCTGACACTGATATTGACCCTGGTGCCCGACAACTCGAACGCCTCGTTGACCGCTTCGACGATACGCATGCAGAGGACTTCGGCTTCGCCGGGCGAATTTACCCCGGTCTGGATGATCGCAAACTCGTCGCCGCCGATGCGCGCGACGATATCGGTTTCGCGCGTCGCTTCGACCAGCCGGCGGCTCATCGCGCAGATCAATTCGTCGCCTGCCGGATGCCCCAGCGTGTCGTTGACGTTCTTGAACCGATCAAGGTCGAAATAGTGCAGCGCGACCGATTTGCCGGTCCCCCGGCTCTCCGCCAGGGTCCGCGCCAGCCGTTCGTCGAACAGCCCCCGATTGGCGAGTCCGGTTAGCGGGTCGTGAAAGGCTAGATAGATTGCCTGTGCCTGGCTGGCTTGCAACTGAAGAGCGCTTCGATGGATCCGATGAAGGAGCCATGTCACCGTTGCGAGAATGAGCAGCATGGCCGCCGCCGCTGCGGGAAGTATCCGCTGGACCATCAGCGCGCCGGGTCCGAAGGGCTTCCAGATGAGATAGCCGATTGTTGTCCGCCCGCTCGATCGCAGTGGGAGCGCGCGTTCGGGAGGGACGGTTGCCCCGGACCTGGAGAAACGCGCACCATCGAGTTGATATTGTCGCGCCAGCATGTCGGCAAATCTGCCGTCGAGGTGGCGGACGCTGATGTGGATGAACTCCTCACCCGGTGCCTGTTCCGGCGAACCGGTATCCGAGACGATCGGCTTTGCACTGACGATCGAGGGATGGCCATCGATCAAGGCCAGGTCGACAGACCCGGGGGTACGAGCCGATGCGCTGGTATCGCTGGGCGACGGCTGGGCGAGCTTGCGGCGAAGCTCGGCGATCAGGGGAGCCGCCGCAATCCGGGCCTCGCGATTGTAGAGTGACGCCTCGGCGCGCTTGCCTTCGTACATGGCATAGATCGCATGGCCACGCGGATCGACGACGAAGACCTCGTCATGTCCGTAATAGGAGTGGAACCAGATTCCGAGATTGCCATCGAGCCACTTGAGGTTGAGCCGTGGCTTGCGGACCTCACGAACAGCCTCTTCCCAGATGGTCGCGCCCTCCTGATCGTGCGGGACCTGGGCGATACTGCCCTTGATCACCGTGTCCGCCAGCGCCCGTTGACGTTTCCCTGCCAGTTGGTTCGCCTGATTGGCCGACAAGGTGACGACTGTTATCAAAAGCGCCGCCAGAGCGACCAGGATCGCCAATGCCGGAAGTGCGACCCGAATCACAAAAGATGATTGGCGCTGCTTGCGGGGCGCTAAAACAACGGGGCCGTACATCGGGATGGATTGGTCGTTCAAGAATTAAGAAGAACTTAATAAACGCCCCAATTCCGGCACCTTAGGTAGTGCTACGTAGCTTAAGACTATATTGTTATATGGGCTACGAAACCCCGCCCATGCAATCGCGCCAAAACTCTGGATTAGTCCTCGCAGTACTGACCATGCTGTCAACATCGATGCCGAATGCGGCTTCAGCGCAGCAATCCGAAAAGATCCATGTCACCACGACTGCGACACTGATTTCGGACTATCGCTTCCGCGGCGTCAGTCTATCCGATCGCAAACCCGCATTGCAGGGCGGCATAGACCTTGAACGTGATGGATGGTTCGCCGGCGGATGGGCGACCACGCTCGGCCGTCAGAAGGACGCGGGCCTCGAGGTCGACCTTCGCGCCGGCCGAAAAGGCCAGGTAGCCGGCTTGCATTACACGATCGCGGGCAACGTCTATCTCTATCCGGACCTCCCCGATTCGCGCTATGTCGAGATCCAGACCTTTGTCGGGAAAGACATCGGCCGCGGACAGGTCACGCTGGAGACCTCCTTCGCGCCAAAGCAAAACGGCCTTCCTTTCGAAAACATCTACATCGGCATGCAGGGCGATTTGCCGATCGCGCCCGCCGGCCTCTCGCTCGTCGCACGGGGCGGTTACGAAGACGGGTTCTTCCGCCGCAAGTTCGATTGGGAATTCGGCGCGAGATACACAAAGGGGCCGGTCACGCTTATGGCCTCGATCGTCGGCAGTTCGCTGGGCAGCCGATTTGCACCGCGCGCCGACGGCAGCACCGGGCTGCTACTTTCTGTGTCCGGAAGCTGGTGATGGGCGAAACCGTTGTTCGCCGCCGCCGCGATGCATTCGCGAACCGGAAATTTGCCGCGCGAAGCGCACCGCTTTGTCGTCCGGACCCACATTTCGGAACAGCATTTTCGCTCGTCGCAATCCTGGGCTGGTGCACGCCCGCGATCGCGCAGACGCGAGTAGAGCCCGCCTCCGGCGGGGTCGCGGACCCATCGGAGATCGTCGTCACCGCCCAGCGCCGACCTGAAATGCTGACCCGGACGCCGCTCGCCATTTCGGCATTCGATGAGGCCTTCATCTCGCATGCCAAGCTCGACGACATCAAGGATGTCGTGACCTACACGCCGGGCTTCTCGGGCAATTCCGACGATAGCTATATCGACGGACTCGCAATCCGCGGCATCGTCTCGAACGACTATGGCATCGGCGGCGACCCGTCGATCGGCGTGTTCAAGGATGGCGTCTACCAGGGACGCAGCGGAAGCGTCGTCACCTCGCTGTTCGATATCGAGCGCGCCGAAGCCTTGCGCGGCCCACAGGGTTTCCTGTTCGGACGCAACGCGATCTCCGGCGCGATAAGCGTGATCACCAACAAGCCCGTGCTCGATCGGCTCGGCGGTCATGTCGAACTCGGTTACGGCGAGACCAACCGGATCGAAGGCGAGGTCGCGCTCAACCTCCCACTCGGGCCGCATTGGGCACTGCGTCTCGCGGGCTACGCCGTGCGCGCCGATGGCTGGATCGACAATGCCTTCACGCCCGGCGTCAACGACCGGATCATGGGTCAGAAGAAGGCAGCCGCGCGCGCGTCCCTCCTCTATGTCGACGGAGCGCTCCGTATCGTCGTAACTGGCGAATATGAACGCCGGCGGCTCGACGGCACGCCGTATCGCGGCTCCAACGCGGACCGCGAGGTCCTCGACTATCTCGATCAGGCGCTCGGCACGCAGGTCGTGATCGGCGGCGGCCCGCGCTCGGTCGACAGCGACCTTCTCAATCCCCGCGACGACGGCTCGATCGGGAGCGTCAACGCGCAGGTGGACCTCGATGTTGGCTTCGCGTCGCTCACCTCGATCACAGCCTTTCGGGGGCACGATTTCTTCTATTCGGAGGATTCGGACGGCACGCCACTTTTTCTGAGCAATTATGCGCAGTCGCAACGCGGCACTTATCTGAGTCAGGAACTGCGGCTGGTTTCACCCGGCGGAGGCAAATTGACATGGTCGCTTGGCCTGTCGGGCTACCGCGAGCGCGTCACCGCACGCTACGCGTTCGATGCCAGCGAGGATGCCGTCTGCCGCGCCGGCTTCGGCTACGCCAACTGCAACGCGCTGACGCAGGACCTTTACGGCACTCCCTATGTGCCGGCGGCCGATGGCGTACTCGCCGAGGCGAACGAGGCGCGGAGCACGGCAACCGGCTGGTCAGTCTATGGCGACGTCAACTATATGCCGCTGCCGCAACTCCAGCTTGGCGCGGGCCTGAGGTTCACATCCGACCGCAAGAAGTTCGATCTGAACATCCTGCCAACCACGAGCACGCTCGGCAACATCTGGACATTTGCCTATTTCACCGATGGCGTCATCGAAAGCGCCAAGACCTGGCACGGCCTCACGCCGCGCATATACGCACGCTTCCAGGCAACCGATGCGATAAGCGTCTACGCCAGCGTTACGCGCGGCTACAAAGCCGGCGGATTCGGCACGTTCACGATCGACGCGCCGACATCGGTCGCCGACAATGCGCTCGTTCCCGCCGGGACGCGCCCGGATTCCTTCGAGCCCGAGACCGTCTGGAGCAAGGAGGTCGGCGCCAAGGCCAATCTGTTGGACCACCGGCTACGGTTAGACATCGCAGCGTTTCACTATGTCTACAGCAACCTGCAAACCAACTATTACGACACGAAAACGCGCACCCAACAGGTGATCAACGTCGGGCGCGTGCACGGCTATGGCGTGGAGGTGGCGCTGACGATCCGCCCAAGCCGTTATTTCGACGTCTACGGCAACTTTGCCTACACGCACACCCGCAAGACCGGCGATCGCGGTTGCACGCTTGCCGATTGCGGCGGTCTTCCCAACCCCGACTGGCAGACAAGTGGTATCGCAACCGCCCACTACCCCCTTCCGCGCGGCGAGGCATATCTCTCCGGCGAGTGGACTTATCAGGGCAGACGCCGCGAGGATGTCGATTGGCGCGGCGTGACCCGGCGCGAAGCGTATGCGACGGCGAACCTTCGGCTAGGCTACAAATCGAACGCCGATTGGGAAGTTAATGGGTACGTCCAGAACCTGTTCGACGCGACCTATTATCTCGGCGCTGAAAATGGCGGAGACCTCACGCCGGCCAACCAATGGGGCGTTTCGCAACCACGCAACGTCGGCGTCAACGTTCGCTGGCATTTCGGCAGCTGATGGACGTGGCCCCGTGCTGAAGGCCCCGGCCCTTCTCCCTTTACGGGCCGAGGACCTGGAGAAATCGGAAACCGGTCGTTTCGCTATCTCGACTTGATCCGCGCCCTCCCCCGGCCCACATGAGCGACATGCTGATCGAAACCGAAACCACGCCCAACCCGGCCACGCTGAAATTCCTGCCTGGCCGTGCGGTGATGCCATCGGGCACGCGCGACTTCGCCACGCCGGAGGAGGCCGAGGCGTCGCCGCTGGCCGAGGCGCTGTTTGGGCTGGGCGACGTCACCGGCGTCTTCTTCGGCAGCGACTTCGTTTCGGTGACCGCGGCACCGGGCGTTCCTTGGGCCGGACTGAAACCCGATGTGCTGACCACATTGCTCGATCATTTCTCGGCCGAGATGCCGCTGTTCAAGCCGGCCAGCGCCGGCTTCGCGGTCGGCGGTGACGAGGAGAGCTTTGCCGACGATCCGGCCGATGCCGACATCGTCGCGCAGATCCGCGAACTGATCGAGACGCGGGTGCGGCCCGCGGTCGCCAATGATGGCGGCGACATCGTCTATCGCGGGTTCGACAAGGGCAAGGTGTTCCTCCAGTTGCAGGGCGCCTGTTCGGGTTGCCCGTCGTCGAGCGCGACGCTGAAGAACGGTATCGAGCAGTTGCTCAAGCATTACGTCCCCGAAGTGACCGAGGTGCGCGCGATCTGACCGCCACTGCCTCATTTGTCCCGACCACAGCTTCCACAGCCAAGGTAATCGCCATGGGCAAGCCGCTCGATGACGCCGCACTCGACACGATCTTTCGCACCGCGCGGAGCTACAATGGCTATACCGATCAGCCGGTCGGCGAGAGCGAGCTGCACGCCATCTGGGACCTGATGAAATGGGGGCCAACCTCGGCCAACCAGTTGCCGGCGCGCCTGATATGGTGCGTCAGCGAGGCGGCCAAGGCGAAGCTCGCGGCGTGCAGCAGCGCGCAGAACGCGCCGAAGATCCTCAGGGCACCCGTCACGGTGATCATCGGCATGGACCGCGAATTCCACGAGCACCTGCCGGAGCTCTTCCCGCATGTCGATGCGCGGCCGTGGTTCGCCGACCCGGCGATGCGCGAGGTCTCGGCGTTCCGCAACGCGACGCTGCAGGGCGCCTATTTCATTATCGCGGCGCGCGCGTTGGGTCTCGATACAGGGCCGATGTCGGGGTTCGACAACAAGGCAGTCGATGCGGCGTTCTTCGCCGATACGCCGGCCGTGACGTCGAACTTCATCGCGACGTTGGGCCATGGCGATCCGGCGACCATCTTCGACCGCCTGCCGCGGCCCGGGTTCGAGAAATTCAACACAATCGCGTGAAGTGCTTGCAGCGCGGGTGCGCTGCAGTATGCAACGTCGCCGTGTTCCACCGCCCTTTTTCATGCTGACGCTCGTCATCGAGACCGCGACGGCGGCTTGCTCCGTCGCCTTGATCGAGGACGGGCGGATCGTCGCCGCGCGGCACGAGGTCGTCGGGCGCGGCCATGCCGAACGCTTGCTGCCGATGATCGCCGAACTGCCCGGGGGCGGGCGCGCCGGTCATATCCTGGTCGATGTCGGGCCGGGCAGCTTCACCGGGATCCGCGTCGGCGTCGCCGCGGCGCGCGGGCTGGCGTTGGGGTGGCGTGCCGGCATTTCGGGCTATTCATCGCTCGCGCTGGTCGCGGCGGCCGGCTTCGCGGCGCATCGCGATCGGGAGGCGCTTGCGGTGGTGCTCGAAGGTGGGCATGGCGAAGTCTTCATGCAGTCCTTCGCCGCCCGTCCGCTTGCGCCGATCGCCGGCCTCGCTTCACTTCGGCCCGAGGCAGCGCTGGCCGTACTCGCCGGCCGCTTGGCCATCGGCAATGGCGTGCGCTTCCTGACCGCCATCGCTCCCGACATCATGGCGTACGAAGCGCTGCCGCGCGCCACCGACGCGCTGTTGCTGCCCACAGCCTTCACCGCACTGGCGCCGACGCCACATTATGGCCGCGCGCCCGACGCCAAGCCGCTCGCCGCGCGATGAGCACCGTATTCAACTTGGTCGAACTGCGCGCCGGCGGAGTCGGCGACCTGCTATTGCTCGAGGCGATCATGGCGGAAGCCTTCGACCCGCGCTTTGGCGAGGCGTGGACGCGCGGCCAGTGCCTCGGGATCCTCGCCATGCCGGGGGTGTGGCTCACCATTGCAATGGTCGATCGGGAGGCTGCCGGTTTCGCCCTGTCACGCGGCGTTGCCGATGAAGCGGAATTGTTGTTGCTCGCGGTTCGGCCGGCGCGGCGGCGGCGCGGTGTCGGGGCGGCGCTTTTGCGTGCGATGATGGCGCACGCGCAGGCGATTGGTGCAGTGCGCGTCCACCTCGAAGTGCGTGAGGGCAATGATGCGGTGAAATTGTACCAGACAACAGGTTTCGCCAAGGTCGGCGAGCGGCGCAATTACTATCGCGGAGCCTCAGGGCAAACATTCAATGCCCTGACCTATCGTCGTGATATTACGTAGAAACAATAGTAGGCGATAAAAATGGTTGCCCGGCCATGCGAAAAGCGCGATAGAACCATAATGGCTTGAATTTGAGCCACCCGGCCGGGGGACGAAAGGACAAAAATGGATAATAGTGACGAAATGCAGGAAACCCTGATCACGCTGACCGCCGATATTGTCGCAGCGCATGTCAGCAACAATAGCGTCGCGGTCTCCGACCTGCCGCTGCTGATCAACAATGTGCACAGCGCGCTCGCCGGCCTCGGTGGCCCGGCCCCGGTGGTCGAAGTGAAGCAGGAGCCTGCCGTTTCGATCCGTTCTTCGATCAAGCCCGACTTCATCGTCTGCCTGGAAGACGGCAAGAAGCTCAAGATGCTCAAGCGCCACCTGATGACGCACTATCAGATGACGCCCGACCAGTATCGCGCCAAGTGGAACCTGCCGGCCGAGTATCCGATGGTTGCGCCCAACTATGCCGAGCAGCGTCGCACGCTGGCCAAGAAAATCGGCCTAGGCACCAAGCGCCGCAAGCGCTGAAGCGCTCAGCCCCCAGCTTTTGACGCGCCGCCGGTGACTCCGTGTCACCGGCGGCGTTTTCGCTTATTGCGTGTGACTCTGTCCTTTATCAACAAGCCACGAGCGCCTACATCCAGCCGATGGCACGCAAGATCGACCTCGAAGCATTGTGCAATGAAAAGGGGCTGCGCATCACCGAGCAGCGCCGCGTCATCGCGCGCGTCCTGTCCGAGGCCGACGACCATCCCGACGTCGAAAAGGTCTATGAACGCGCCTCGGCGATCGATCCGGGGATATCGATCGCGACGGTCTATCGCACCGTGCGGCTGTTCGAGGAGGCGGGGATTCTCGACCGGCATGATTTCGGCGACGGGCGTTCGCGCTATGAGCCGGCGCCTGAATCGCATCATGACCATCTGATCGACGTCGAGACGGGCAAGGTGATCGAGTTCGTCGACCCCGAGCTGGAACAGTTGCAAAAGGCGATCGCCGAAAAGCTCGGTTTCCGCCTCGTCGACCACCGCATGGAGTTGTACGGCGTCTCGCTCGAACGCAAGGGCTAGGAGGCTGGCGACGATCGATCTCCAGGTCCGCGCCGAAGCGGCCGCCGGCATCCCCGCGCCGGTCGATGCGCTTGGGTGGATCCGCATCGGCCTGCGCGCCAGCGGGCTGGCGCTGTCGCTGCTGCTGATGGTCCCGCTGCACTATCTGTGGCGGTTGCTCCACATCGGCTCGCCCTGGCCGCGAATCTATCTCGGTTGCGCGGCGCGATTGGCGGGCGCGCGGGTGACGCGGATCGGCGTGCCGCTGCGCCGCGACGTGTTCTACATCTCCAACCATCTCAGCTGGATCGATATCCTCGCCATTGCCGGGCAGAGCGGCACCGCCTTTGTCGCCAAGGAAGAGTTGCGCGGCGCACCGGTGGTCGGCTGGCTATCGACGCTCAACCGCACGGTGTTCGTCAAGCGCGAGAACCGCATGGGCGTGGCCGAGCAGATCAATGCGCTGCGCGATGCGCTGACGGAAAACTGGTCGGTTACCGTCTTTCCCGAAGGCACGACCACCGACGGCCGGTCGCTGCTGCCGTTCAAGACGCCGATGCTGCGCGTGCTCGAGCCGCCGCCGCCCGGTGTGCTCGTCCAGCCGGTGCTGCTCGAATATGGCAGGATCGGCGAGGAGATCGGCTGGGTCGGGGTCGAGAGCGGGATCGACAATGCCAAGCGCATCCTGTCGCGGCGCGGCAGCTTTCCGCTCAGGGTGCATTTTCTCGAGCCGTTCCATCCGCGCGACTTTCCCGGGCGCAAGGCGATCGCGGCGGAGAGCCGGCGGCGAATCGAGGCAGCGCTGATCGCGGTGCTGGGCGAGCCGCTGAGACCGTTCGCGTTCGACGTCGCGCCGGTGCGGTACGAGCGTCCGGCCGGGTCGCCGGAGGGGCTTAATTAAGCGCGCCCCTTCCGTTATAGCGCCGCGATGACCCGTTCCCCCAAGACCTTCCACGTCAAGTCGTTCGGCTGCCAGATGAACGTCTATGACGGCGAGCGCATGGCCGAGTTGATGGGCACGCAGGGCATGACCGCGACCGACGATGCCAACGATGCCGACCTCGTCATTCTCAACACCTGCCATATTCGCGAGCGCGCCACCGAGAAGGTCTATTCCGACATCGGGCGCCTCAGAAAGCATGGCAGCGACCCGATGATCGCGATCGCCGGCTGTGTCGCGCAGGCCGAAGGCGCGGAGATCGTGCGGCGCGCCAAGGTCGACGTCGTGGTCGGCCCGCAGGCTTATCACAACCTGCCCGCTCTGGTGGCGCAAGCGGCGTCGGGTACGGCGGCGCTCGATACCGACATGCCGCTCGCCAGCAAGTTCGGCGCGCTGCCGGCGCGGCGCAAGGTCGGGCCGACCGCGTTCCTGACCGTGCAGGAAGGGTGTGACAAGTTCTGCACCTACTGTGTCGTACCCTATACGCGCGGCGCCGAGGTCAGCCGGCCGTTCGCCGCGATCGTCGACGAGGCGAAGGCGCTGGTCGATGCCGGCGCGCGCGAGATCACCTTGCTCGGCCAGAACGTCAACGCCTGGGTCGATGCCGACGGGCGTGGGCTCGACCATCTGATCCGCGCGCTCGACCGGGTCGATGGGCTCAAGCGCATCCGCTATACCACCAGCCACCCCAACGACATGACGCAAGGGCTGATCGACGCGCATCGCGACGTCGAAAGCCTGATGCCGTTCCTGCACCTGCCGGTACAATCGGGCAGCGACCGCGTGCTCAAGGCGATGAACCGCAGCCACAGCACTGATTCCTACCTCCGCGTGCTCGACCAGGTGCGCGCGGTGCGGCCCGACATCGCGCTGTCGGGCGATTTCATCGTCGGCTTTCCCGGCGAGAGCGATGCCGAGTTCGAGGACACGCTGCGGCTGGTCGACGCAGTGGGCTATTCACAGGCGTTCAGCTTCAAGTACAGCCCCCGGCCCGGCACGCCGGCGGCCGAGATGGACGGGCAGATCGCGGCTGCGGTGATGGACGAACGGCTGCAACGGCTGCAGGCGTCGCTCAACCGCGACCAGGCGGCGTTCAACGCCGCGACCGTCGGGCGGACCTGCGATGTGCTGATCGAGCGCCATGGCAAGCTGCCGGGGCAGATGCTCGGCAAGTCGCCCTGGCTGAACTCGGTCCATCTGCTGACCGATGCGACGATCGGCGACTTGTTGCGCGTCGAGATTACCGCCGCAGGACCCAATTCGGTCAGTGCGGTCGAGCGCTTGCGGCTCGCTGCATAGCCATGACTGTGGCGTTTGCGGCACGCTGACGTGCCGAAGCGCAGCGATGCGGTGGGAAGCATGATTTTTTCCTGTCGCGGTCGCATGCTTCCTGTCACATTCCCATGCGAATGATGCGTGCCCGCCCAGCCGTTGCACATCGCGGAGCGATCCGCCTGCCGCATCGTTCCCCCTCGTCCCGATACATCGCCCTGCCCTCGCGTCAGTCAAAGGAGCCGCATGAGCCGTAAACCCGTCCCCGCCCAGATCGGTGATCGCAGCCGCGTCGAGCTTCTGTTCGACAAGCCGCAACTCCTCGCACAGCTGTTCGGCCAATATGACCAGAACCTCGTCGCGCTGGAGAACCGGCTCGGGGTGTACATCACGGCACGCGGCAACAAGGTGGGGCTGGAGGGATCGGCCGAGCAGGTGGCGATGGCGCGCGACGTGCTCAACGATCTCTACAAGCGCATCCAGCGCGGCGAGGACGTCGATACCGGGCTGGTCGATGCCTCGATCTCGATGGCGGCGGAGCCGATGCTGACCGGCATCATCCGCGCCGACGGCTCGTCCGCGCCTGGCATCATGATCCGCACGCGCAAGAAAACGATCGTGCCGCGCACGCCGGCGCAGGCGCATTACATGCAGCAACTGCTCGCCAACGACATGATCTTCGCGCTCGGGCCGGCAGGCACCGGCAAGACCTATATCGCGGTGGCGCAGGCGGTGGCGCAGCTGATTACCGGCAGCGTGCAGCGGCTGATCCTGTCGCGCCCGGCGGTCGAGGCGGGCGAGAAGCTCGGTTTCCTGCCCGGCGACATGAAGGAGAAGGTCGATCCCTATCTCCGCCCGCTCTACGACGCGCTGTACGATTGCCTGCCGGCCGAGCAGGTCGAGCGGCGCATCGCCTCGGGCGAGATCGAGATCGCGCCGATCGCCTTCATGCGCGGTCGCACGCTGGCCGACGCCTTCATCATCCTCGACGAGGCGCAGAACACCACCCCGGCACAGATGAAGATGTTCCTGACGCGCTTTGGCGAGAACAGCCGGATGGTGATCTGCGGCGACCCCAACCAGACCGACCTTCCCGGCGGCGTCGGCTCTTCGGGCCTCGCCGACGCAACGATGCGGCTCGCGGGGGTCAAAGGAATCGCGATGGCGCGCTTCACCGCCAAGGACGTGGTGCGCCACCCGATCGTCGGGCGGATCGTCGAGGCCTATGAGGGGGAGGAAGCTTGATGGGTGGGATATCCTTCCATATATAAGGGATATCCCGGGAGGACGCGATGGCATCCCTTTTCATCAAGGACAGCGAGACGGCGGCGTTGGCGACTGAGCTGGCGGCGAAGCTCGGCACCACGAAGACCGAACTGGTCCGTGATCTGCTAAGACAGCGCAAGGCTCAACTGAAGGCTCCGGAGCCCAAGCAGGATTTTGTCGCGTGGGTCGAAGAATATCGCCGCAAGCATCCTTTGCCGCCGCCCACCGGACTGAAGGCCGACAAGGCATTTTTCGATGAGTTATGGGGCGAGCCTTGACGCTTTTCATCGATGCGTCGGCGCTGGTCGCGGTCATTGCCGGAGAAGCGGAGCAAGAGCGGTTTATGGCTGCGGCGCGCGCCGATGGCGATCCGCTCTGGTCGCCCATGTCCTGCTGGGAGACCGTGTCGAGCTTGCGGCGTTCCCATAACCTGTCAGTTGAAGCGGCCCGGCGCGAAACGACCGATTTTGCTGCGGAATTGAACTTACGGCTGGTGCCGGTCAGCGACCGCGAACTGACACTCGCGCTCGATGCTTACCAGACCTACGGCAAAGGCCGACACCCCGCCGGCCTCAACATGGGCGATTGTTTCGCCTATGCCTGCGCCAAGGCAAATGATGCGCGTTTGCTCTACAAGGGCGATGACTTCGCCAGGACGGACCTTGCCTGATGCTTGAAATCGCCCTGTCCTATGTCGAACCCTGGCCCGAGCAGGACTGGGACGCGCTCGCCGCACGCGCCGCGCGGGCGGCGCTGTCGCTCAGCGCGCAAGGCGAGATGCTGACCAGCGCGGCGACGATCGAGATCTCGATCCGGCTGACCGACGACGCCGAGGTGCGCACGCTCAACGCGCAATATCGCGACAAGGACAAGCCGACCAACGTGCTGTCCTTCCCGATGATCCAGCCCGATCTGCTCGACACCGTGACGACCAATTCGGACGATGGCGAGGTACTGCTCGGCGATATCGTGCTGGCGCACGGCGTGTGCGCGCGCGAGGCCGGGGAGCGCGGCATCAGCCTTGCCGACCATGCCACGCATTTGATCGTGCACGGCACGCTGCATCTGCTAGGTTATGATCACCTGGGAGAAGGCGAGGCCGAAGCGATGGAAGCGATCGAAACCGATGCGCTGGCCTCGCTGGGGCTTGCCGACCCCTATCTGATTCGCGAGGACTGACACGCCCCGATGGCCGAGGACCGAAGTAGCACCGCGCCGGGCGACCAGGGCGAGAACAGTATCTGGCGCGGCCTGAAGGGCCTGATCTTCGGCAATCACGACGATTCGCTGCGCACCCAGCTCGAAGACGCGATCGATGCGCATGAGGACGACCCCGCGCCCGATGCCAAAGGCGACCTGTCGCCGCTCGAGCGGCAGATGGTGCGCAACCTGCTGCATTTCGGCGAGCGCGACGCCGGCGATGTCGGCGTGCCGCGCGCCGACATCATCGCGGTCGAGGAAGGCATATCGTTCGCGGATCTCGTCACCAAGTTCGCCGAGGCCGGGCACAGCCGGCTGCCGGTCTATCGCGAGAAGCTCGATACGATCATTGGCATGGTGCACATCAAGGATGTGTTCGCGATCCTCGCGACCGGCGCTCCGCACCCCGCCGACATTTCGGGCTTCATCCGCGAGCCGCTGTTCGTGCCGATGTCGCGCGGCACGCTCGACCTGCTCGCCGACATGCGCCAGAAGCGCGTCCACCTCGCGATCGTGCTCGACGAATATTTCGGCACCGAAGGGCTCGTCACGATCGAGGACCTGATCGAGGAAATCGTCGGCGACATCGAGGACGAGCATGACGACGCGCCCGAGGCGCTGCTCGTGCCGCTCGACGGCGGCGCGTGGGACGCCGATGGCCGCGCCGAGCTGGAGGATGTCGGCGAGACGATCGACCCGCGCCTTGCCGAGGTCGATGGCGATGTCGATACGCTGGCCGGGCTGGCCGGCGTGCTGGCCGGCCATGTGCCCGAGATCGGCGCGTGCCTCGACCATCCGAGCGGCTGGCGGCTCGAGATCGTCGATGCCGATGCGCGGCGCGTCAACAAGCTGCGGCTGCATCCCCCGGGGACGATGGCGGGCGGCGAGAACTGACGGGCGGTTAGGGCAACTCCCTGTTCGTCCCGCGGGTCGCTCCCTGTTAACGCTTCGCGCGCTCCCTGTTACTCCCTGATCCTCGCTGTTTTTGCGGGCAAACGTGCTTTTGCGTCCGCAGCGACGCTGCATCCGTAAACTTCATGCGACAATGCAACGACTTGCGCCTCTCCCTGTTATCGAAAGCAGCGAGCGAGCCTGGCGGAACAGCGAGCTGATCGCGTTCGCATTGTGTCGACGATGAGAAACAGCGGCCCGACTCGCGCCGGGCAAGGTTGGCGACGGTGGGCGCTGAAGCAGCAAAAGTGAATCACGCTGCGCAGCACGGCCAGGGCAATCGGGCGGATGATGATTTCAATTTCTTCGGCCTTGATCGCACGGTGTTGGGAGTAAAGCGGTACCGTCGAACGGCCCGCTGCGCCGAGATCATGGTCCGTTCTCCGGCGGACGCCGGAGTCCGGAAGCCCAACGCGCCGCATTGTTTGCCCCTGGGCTCCGGCATTCGCCGGAGAGCCGTTCTTCACCCGACCGCCCCGATGTAATAAAATCACCTTCCCTTGTCCGCCCTGCCCCCCTATTTCACCCCCATGCGCAACAAGATTCTTCTCGCCCTCGGCATGATTGCCGTCATTCTCGCCGGCCTGTGGTTCTGGCTCAGCCGACCCGATGTCGCGAAACTCCCCGTCGATGCGGTGACGGGCAAGCGCCCGAAGATCACCGCGCCGCGCGACCAGACGTTCCCGACGATCAAGATTGCCGATGCGGTGGGCTGGCCGGCGGGGGCCGCGCCGGTGCCGGCGGCGGGGTTGGCGGTGCAGGCGTTTGCGCGCGGGCTCGACCATCCGCGCTGGCTCTACCGGCTGCCCAATGGCGACGTGCTGGTCGCCGAAGCCAATTCGCCGCCGCGCGAAGGCGGCGGGGTGACCGGGATGGTGATGGGCTACATCCTCGGCAAGGCCGGCGCCGGCGTCCCTTCGGCCAACCGCATTACGCTGTTGCGCGACGCCAATGGCGACGGCGTGGCGGAGAGCCGCACGGTGTTGATCTCCGGCCTCAACTCGCCCTGCGGCATGGTGCTGCTGAACGGCTATCTCTACATCGGCAACACCGATGCGCTGGTCCGCGTTCCGTTCACGCCGGGCCAGACGAAGATCACCGCCAAGCCCGAACTGGTGATCAAGCTGCCCGGCGGCGGCAACCATTGGGCACGCAACGTGGTCGCCGATCCCGACGGCAAGAGCCTGTACGTCACGGTCGGTTCGTCGACCAATATCGCCGAGGACGGCCTGGCGGCGGAAAAGAACCGCGCCGCGATCCTCCAGGTGTATCCCGACAGCAAGACCTTCCGCATCTATGCCGCCGGCCTGCGCAACCCCAACGGGATGGCGTTCGAGCCGCATTCGCACCTGCTGTGGGCCGCGGTCAACGAGCGCGACATGATGGGATCCGACGTCGCACCCGATTATATGAGCCAGATCGAGATGGGCGATCATTTCGGCTGGCCGTGGTATTATTGGGGCGGTTATCCCGACCGGCGCGTGACCCCGGCCAACCCCGCGCTGCAGGAATATTCCAAGCGGCCCGATTATGCGCTGGGGCCGCACACCGCCTCGCTCGGCATCGCTTTTGCGGGTGACGCGAAGCTCGGCGCGAATTTCGCCAATGGCGCGTTCATCGCGCAGCACGGCTCATGGAACCGCGTGCCGGTGTCGGGCTACAAGGTGGTCTATGTGGCGTTCGCCGACAATGGTTTCCCGGCACCGGGCGCAAAGCCGGTCGACGTGCTGACCGGTTTTCTCGACGCCAGGGGCCAGGCGCAGGGCCGGCCGGTCGACGTGCTGACCGACCGCACCGGCGCGCTGCTGGTATCGGACGATGTCGGCAACACGATCTGGCGGGTCAGCGCCAAGGCCGCGGTGGCGCGTTGAACGATGCCCGGCGGGTTGCGGCAGTTCCCCCGAACCACCGCAACCCGCCGGCTTTGCCGTCGATGACGCCGCCTCCCCGCCGGCGCGTGAACCGCGGCGCATGCGCTCGACCACGCTCGGCGTGCGCATCCCCGATCATCGGTAAAACCGGTCCGCCTTCAGCAATGCTTTGCCGCGAACCCCGCGCTGCCCATTTCGGGCACCAGAGTGTCTGGCGCGGAAGCGTGCCGGCGGCACCGGCGGCGCGATGAACGAGCATGTCGTCACCAATCCGGCGGAGATGGCGGCGCATTGGCGCATCGCCATGTCATGCCTCGCCAACCTGTTCCTGACGATGCACCGGACGCTGGCGGCACCGATGTCGCTCGGCCCCACCGAGATGCTGATCTACACGACAATCGCGGTCGCGAACGTGCAGAAGCTTATGCGCGAGCGCAGCATCCCGGCGGGCCATGGCGCAACCGACATATTACCGCGCGAATGGGTGGTGCCGATCTCGCGCAACGCGATCGCCTCGACAACCGGCCTGCCGCGCGAAACCGTACGGCGCCATGTCGCGCGGATGGTCACCGCCGGGATGCTGATCGAGGACGAGCGCGGCGGGGTGACAACCCCGATCGGCGTCATCAGCGACCTCGGCCTCGAGCCCATTCTCGAGGCGCTGCTGACGGAATTCACCCGTGCCGCCGAGGTGCTGCTGCGTTCGGGTGTGATCGAGATTCAGTCTGGTCAATGCGGAGCGACGCTGGATTGATCGGCCGGGATTGTGGCATCCTGCGCCAGACCTGGCGCGCCGTCAGGTCGCGAAGAGCATCGCGTCGTCGGCGAAGGCCTTGAACTCGAGCGCGTTGCCCGACGGATCCTGGAAGAACATCGTCGCCTGCTCGCCCGGCTGGCCGACGAAGCGGACATGCGGCGCGATGCCGAACGCGATGCCCGCCGCGGCGACGCGATCGGCCAGCGCGCGCCACTCGGCCATCGTCAGCACGACGCCGAAATGCGGCACCGGCACGTCATGCCCGTCGACCGGGTTCGACACCGCCACCGGCTTCGCCGCGGGATCGAGATGGGCGACGATCTGGTGGCCGAACAGATCGAAATCGATCCAATGATCGGCGCTGCGCCCCTCGCGGCAGCCGAGCACGCCGCCGTAAAAGGCCCGCGCGGCGGCAAGATCGTGGACCGGAAAGGCGAGATGGAACGGGCGAAGTGTCATGACGGTGCGATACCGCGCCGTGGCTCGTCCGTCACCCCGGCTCATGTGCGTTGACGCAGGGGCGCGGGGCCGATGGACGCGGGCACAGATTCATCGAGGCAAGTTTGTCGAGATTTTTTCGCTTCATCCTCCTACCGTCATCCCGGACTTGTTCCGGGATCCACCGCCCCTGACAACCTGAATCTCGATGGGTTTGGGAAGTTGGCCCGGTGGATCCCGGAACAAGTCCGGGATGACGAACTTGGCGGTGAATTCTCATAACAATGTTGTATTGCAGTGTGATAGATCTGGAACTGACGCCAGTGGGAACAGTTCCGGCGACCGCTTCGGGATGGTGGATTTGAACCAGTTGAACGTCGCGACCGTGGCCGTGATCGGGCGCCGCTACCCCAACCTCATCGCGTTTGTTCTCGGCGCGCTCGCCACGACGGGTTTCGCGCCGCTGGCGTGGTGGCCGGTTGCGCTGCTGTGTTTCGCGGGCTGGATATGGCTGATCCATGATGCGGCGACGCTGCGCCGCACGCTGTTGCGCGGCTGGCTGTTCGGCTTCGCGCATTTCTTCGTCGGCAATTTCTGGATGCAGCAGGCCTTCACCTTCCAGGATGCGATGCCGCACTGGCTGGGATATGGCGCGGTGGCGATCGCGGCGGCCTATCTCGCCATCTATCCGATGCTCGCCGGCGCGCTGGCATGGCGCCTGGCCAGCCCGCGCGCGACCGGCGATAGCGAGACCGCGCCGCACCACGGTTTCGTGCTGGTCTTCGGCGCGGCGTGGATCGCCACCGAATGGCTGCGCAGCACGATCTTCACCGGCTATCCGTGGAACCCGCTTGGCGTGATCTGGGTGCCGACCTTCGTCGCCGCCGCGGCCGCGACGATCGGCACCTACGCCCTGTCGGGCGTTACCGTCGCGCTGGCAGGGTTGCTGCTACCGGCGACGTGGCGACGATGGCGGCTGTCACTGGTCGTCGTCGCAGCGACCGCGACCTTGATCGTCATCGGCACCCCGTTCCGCCCGACCGGTTTCGCGACCTTGCCCGCCCGATCGCCTTCCGCGCCGCATGTCCGCATCATCCAGCCCAATCTCGGCGAAGAGGTGCGGCCGACCGACGATTATGCCGAGAACAATCTCGCCGCGATCGAGCGGCTGCTCGGCACGCCCGGCACCAACCCCCGGCTGATCGTGTGGCCCGAGGGCGCGCTGCGCTTCATGATCGAGGATGGCTATCCCCCGCAATATTACTGGCGTGGCGCGCCGGCGGCGATCCGCCAGCGCATCGCCGCGCATCTCGGCCCGAACGACATCGTGCTGACCGGGGGCAATGCGCTCAAATTCGATGCCGCAGGCAATGTCAGGACCGCGACCAATTCGATCTTCGCGCTCGACGCACGCGGGGCGATTCTCGGACGTTACGACAAGGCGCATCTCGTGCCCTATGGCGAATATCTGCCGATGCGGCCGTTGCTGTCGTTGATCGGGCTGCAGCGGCTGGTGCCGGGCGATCTCGACTTCTCCCCCGGACCCGGGCCGCGCGACATGGCGCTGCCCGGCTTCGGCGCGGTCGGCATGCAGATCTGCTACGAGATCATCTTTTCGGGCCAGATCGTCGATCCGGCGCACCGCCCTGCGCTGATCTTCAACCCGTCGAACGACAGCTGGTATGGCAGCTGGGGGCCGCCCGAACATCTCGCCCAGGCGCGGATGCGCGCGATCGAAGAAGGGTTGCCGATCGTGCGCGCGACGCCGACCGGCATCTCGGCGATCATCGCACCCGACGGCCGGGTGCTCGACAGCATCCCGCTGGGCGTGGCCGGCGCGATCGAGCAACCGATTCCCGCCGCCTGGCCGCCGACACCGTTCGCGCGCCTCGGCAACTGGGCCGCGCTGATCGTCGCCGCCATGTTGTTGCTCTTCGCCGTTGCCATCCGCCGGGCGGGCCGCTAGGGCGACCTCATATAACAAAAGCTTTATATCAGCCCCGGCGCAACGCCGGGGCGGCTTCAGGCAAGGGTAAAGTGATGCGCGCCTCGTTCCTCTTCACCTCCGAATCGGTCTCGGAAGGCCATCCCGACAAGGTCGCCGACCAGATATCCGACGGCATCGTCGATCTGTTCCTGTCGAAGGACTCGGAGGCACGCATCGCGTGCGAGACGCTGACCACCACCAACATGGTCGTCATCGCCGGCGAGATTCGCGGCAAGGGCATCATGGACGAGGCCGGCAACTGGGCACCGGGCGTCGAGGCCGAGATCGAGGCCAATGTCCGCGATACGATCAAGCGAATCGGCTATGAGCAGTCGGGCTTTCACTGGGAGACGTTCAGCTTCTCCAACAACCTCCACCCGCAATCCGCGCACATCGCGATGGGCGTCGACGAGAGCGGCAACAAGGACGAGGGCGCCGGCGACCAGGGCATCATGTTCGGCTATGCCACCGACGAGACCCCCGACCTGCTGCCCGCGACGCTCTATTACGCGCACCGCATCCTCGAGCGGATGGCGGCCGACCGCCATTCCGGCGCCGCGCCGTTCCTCGAGCCCGACGCCAAGAGCCAGGTCACGCTGGAATATCAGAATGAAAAGCCGGTCCGTGCGACCGCGCTGGTCGTCTCGACCCAGCACGCCCCGGGCTATTGCCTGCAGGGCGAGAATGCCGATCCGGCGCTCTATGCCAAGCTGCACGATTATGTGACCACGGTGCTCAAGGAAACGCTGCCCGAGGGTTTCATCACCGACGCGACCAAGTCGTACATCAACCCGACCGGTGCCTTCGAGATCGGCGGCCCGGACGGCGACGCCGGCCTGACCGGCCGCAAGATCATCGTCGACACCTACGGCGGCGCGGCACCGCACGGTGGTGGCGCGTTCAGCGGCAAGGACCCGACCAAGGTCGACCGTTCGGCCGCCTATGTCGCGCGCTACCTCGCCAAGAACGTCGTCGCCGCCGGACTTGCGCGGCGCTGCACGATCCAGCTGAGCTATGCGATCGGCATCGCCGAGCCGCTGTCGGTCTATGTCGACACGCACGGCACCGGCACCGTTCCGGAAGCCAAGCTCGAGGAGGTGCTGCCCAAGCTCGTCCGCCTGACGCCGAAAGGCATTCGCGAGCACCTCAAGCTCAACGCGCCGATCTACCAGCGTACCGCGGCCTATGGCCATTTCGGCCGCCAGCCCGATGGCGCGTTCTTTACCTGGGAAAAGACCGATCTGGTCGACCAGCTCAAGGCCGCCGTCGCGGCATGAGGCGCTCAGGCGGCGGGGGTATCGTCCTTCGCCGCCGGCGGTGCCGGATCGTCGACGCCGAGCGTGTGGGTGAAATAGCTGTTGCCACTCGAGCTGCGCCCGTTCTGCTTGCGCTGCAGCAGCACGACGGTGACCCCGACCAGACCGAGCACGACGAGAAGCAGGACAACAAGCATCGGTGGGCGACCTCTTGATAGTGGTAACGCTCTCCCGAACGCGGCGTCGTTCGCAGCGACTGGTTGGCGAATCGATAAAACCGAGATTGCGATATGGTCCATTTTGAACATGATCGCAATCTTATCCCTGGCCCGCAGCTTCGATTTGTCGCGCTTTCTCCAATATTCATCGGACGTTAGATAGGCCGCGATGAACGATCCCGCCACGATTCGCCGTCTCTATGGCCGCCGCCAGGGGCACAAGCTGCGTGCCGGCCAGGCCGCGCTGGTCGAGGAGATGCTGGGTGCGGTCAGCGTGCCTGAGCAAGGCCCGCTCGATTCCTGTACGTTGTTCGGCGACGAGCGGCCGCTCGAGGTCGAGATCGGTTTCGGCGCGGGCGAGCACCTCGCCGGGCAGGCAGCCGCGCGACCGGGTACCGGGTTCATCGGCTGCGAGCCGTTCCTCAACGGTGTGGTCGGCGCGCTCAACCATATCCGCGACCAGCGGCTCGACAATGTCCGGCTGCACATGGGCGATGCGCTGAGCGTGCTGGAGCGCTTGCCCGACGCGTCGCTCGATCGCGTCTATCTGCTCCATCCCGACCCGTGGCCCAAGGCGCGCCATGCCAAGCGCCGCATGGTCAACCACGGCCCGCTCGACCTGATCGCCGCCAAGCTCAAGCCTGGCGGCGAGTTCCGCCTCGGCACCGACGATCCGACCTATTGCCGCTGGGCGATGATGGTGATGAATGCGCGCAGCGACCTGAGCTGGACCGCAACGCACGCACGCGACTTCCTCGTCCGCCCCGACGACTGGCCCGAGACGCGCTACGAGCGCAAGGCGCGGCGCCATGGGCATGAGGTGTGGTACTTCCGCTATCTGCGAGCGTGAACGGCTATAGGGCGCGGCACCGGCTTGTGGCAGAGGGCGCTGCGACATGACCCCGACTCACATCGCGCAGCGCTGGTCGCGCACCTTGCCGCTGCTGCTGGCGCTCGCTCCCCTTGCGGCACAGGCGCAGGACAAGAGCCCGGTCGACCATAGCGGCGACGTGGTCGTGCTGGGTCGCGGACTCGCGCTGCCGCCGGGAACGCCGGCCTATGGCGCGGTGACGATCGGCCATGACCGGCTGAACGGCGATGCGTCGGGCCGGGTCGAGGACGTGCTGGCCGATGTCGCCGGCTTCCAGCAGTTCCGTCGCTCGGACAGCCGCTCGGCCAATCCCTCGGCGCAGGGCGTGACGCTGCGTGCGCTCGGCGGCAATGCGTCGAGCCGCGCGCTGGTGCTGCTCGACGGCGTGCCGATCGCCGATCCGTTCTTCGGCTATATCCCGTTCACCGCGCTGTCGCCCGACCGGCTGGCCGCGGTGCGCATCACGCGCGGCGGCGGCAGCGGGCCGTTCGGCGCGGGTGCGGTGGCGGGGACGATCGAACTGGTCAGCGCGGCACGCGCCGATCTGTCGCCGGTCAGCGCCAGCGCGTTTTACGGCAGCGACAATGCGGTGGCATTGAGCGGCGCGGTGTCGCCGACGCTGGGATCGGGCTTCGCCACGCTGTCGGGCCGGTTCGAGCGCGGCGACGGCTTCTTCACCACGCCGGTGGCGCAGCGCGGCGCGGCGACGGCGCGGGCGCGCTATCGCGACTGGTCGGGCGGGCTGCGCGCGGTCGCGCCGATCGATGCGCGGACCGAATTGCAGTTCAACGGTACATTGTTCGACGATCACCGCACGCTGCGCTTCGTCGGTGCCGACAGTTCGTCGCGGGGCGAGGATGCCAGCATCCGGCTGGTGCATCGCGGCGACTGGCAGATCGATGCGCTGGGCTATGTCCAGGCGCGCAACTTCACCAACAAGGTAATCAGCGCGACCAGCTTCAAGCTGGCGCTCGACCAGCGCAACACGCCGGCGACGGGGATCGGCGGCAAGATCGAGCTGCGCCCGCCGGTCGGGCCGGATCATGTCCTGCGCATCGGCATCGACACGCGGCTGGCGCACGGCCAGTTGTATGAGGACGCCTACACCGCCGGGGTGGTGACCACGCGGCGCACCGCCGGGGGCGACAGCACTACGATGGGGGCGTTCGTCGAGGACGACTGGACGATCGGCACGCTGGTGCTGACCGGCGGCGCGCGGATCGATCGCTGGACGCTGACCGGTGGTTTCCTGCAGGAGCGCAGCGCCGCCGGGACGACGACCACCGACAGCCGCTTCGCCGATCGCAACGGTACGCAAGCGACCGCGCGGGCCGGCATCCTCTATCATGCGACCCCGGCACTGGCGTTGCGTGCCGCGGGCTATACCGGCTTCCGCCTGCCGACGCTCAACGAACTGTACCGGCCGTTCGTGGTGTTTCCGATCACCACCCAGGCCAATGCCGCGCTCGGGCTGGAAAAACTGCGCGGCGCCGAGATCGGCATCGATGCCACGCCGTTCGGCGGGGTGACGCTGGGGCTGACGGCGTTCTACAACCGGCTCGGCGGCGCGATCGCCAATGTCACGATCGGCACCAATTTGCGCCAGCGGCAGAATGTCGATGCGATCGTCGCCAAAGGCATCGAAGCGACGTTGGAAGCGCGGCACGGGGCGATGTCGCTGGCGGCGTCCTATGCGTTCAGCGACAGCCATGTCGAAGCCTCAGGCGCGTCGGCGCAGCTCAACGGCTTCGTGCCCGCGCAGAGCCCGCGCCACAGCGCCAGTGCGACGCTCGTCTGGGCGCCACGCACCGGCCCGTCGCTGTCGGCGACGCTACGCCATGTCGGCAAGCAATATGAGGACGATCTGCAGACCGACATACTGCCCGCCGCGACGACCGTCGACGCGGTGGCGCGGCTGCCGATCACGCACCGGCTCGCACTCGTCGCGCGCGCGGAAAACATGTTCGATGCAACGGTGGTGACGCGCAACGCCGCCGGGTCGATCGATCTCGGCACGCCGCGGACCCTGTGGATCGGGCTGCGCTTCGGGGGCTAGGCGCGGTTCAAGGCGAAGCGGCGGCGCCGGGCTGCGACGAGCGCTGCACCCACAGCCGGCCAAGGGCGCGGCCGAGCAAGGCGGGAAGACCGGGCCGGATCAGCAACCAGTCGCGCATCGGCGCGTCGCCTTGCGCTGGCGACGGCGTGATATCGCCACCGCTGGCGACGAGACGACGGACGCCGCCGCCATCGAGATGGAGCGCGAAGGCGACTGCCACGCTGTCGCGCAGGACGATCTCGGCCGCAAGCATCGCAGCGAGCACCGAATCCGCCGCCGCGGCGCGCCAGAATGCTACGGCGCCGCCAGTGTCGAGTGCGGCGAGCCGATCAAAGTCCCCGGCGACCAACGCGGCGCCGTCGCATGTCTCACGGATATCCTCGAGGGTCCGATCGGGATCGCACGGTGTCGACGCGGTTACGCGACGATCGACCGCCAGCCAGCCGCGCCGCGATGCCGCCGCGCGCAAGGCGGCGAAAACCATGTCGCCTTCGGCGACCGGCCCGAGCCGCAGCGCGTTGAGCTCGCCGCCCAGCGCATCGATCAACCTGTCATAGGCCGTATCGGGCGCGTCGGCCGCGGCGGGAAAGCCACGGAACGGCGCGTCGACACCCGGCACGGCCGCGATCCTTGCCGCCGCCGGACCGATCCGCACGAGCGGCAGCGCGATCACCGGATCGCCGTCATGCTCGACGAGCATGGTTCGCGCGGCACCGCCGTGCAGTGCCAGCGCCGCGGCGTAATATTGGTAGCGCAGAAAGCGATGCGACGCCGGCGCCGCGCCCGCGACGAGATCGATCGCCGCCGACAGCCCGTCGAGCGGGCACGCGCGGCCTGCCGGTGGAAGACGCGTGAACTCGGACAGCAGCATCGGCTTGGTCATCGCGCGCGGCTATAGCTGCGCAGCCGTTACCAAGCGGTTCTTGCTTGACCGCGGCCGCCGCCGCCCCGCAAACCGCTCTCCATGCAATTCTCGCCCGCCGTCTCGACCATCGCCCAGACGATCCAGCTGTCGCTGAGCCCGGTGTTCATGCTCGCCGGGATCGGCGCGCTGCTCAACGTGCTGGCCGGGCGGATGGCGCGCGTCGTCGATCGCGCCCGCGCGCTCGAACAGCTCCACCCGCGCTCGACCGGGCCGGAACATGACCGCCATGTGTGGGAACTGCGGCTGCTCGACCGGCGCATCTCGATCATCAACGCCGCGCTGTTCCTCGCCGTGACCAGCGCGATCATGACCTGCCTCGTGGTCGCGCTGCTGTTCGTCGCCGAACTGGCGAAACTGCATATCGGGACGATCGTCGCGCTGAGCTTCATCCTCGCGATGCTGCTGCTGATCTCGTCGCTGGTCTCGTTCATGATCGAGGTGCGCGTCTCGCTGCGCGCGGTGCACATCCGCGCCGAGCTGCTCGAGCATGACCGCCGTTGACAGTCTTTCCGGTCAGCGCGCCGCTTCGACGCTCGCGCCGACATCGGCCGAGGGCAGATAGCGCGGCGCGACACGCGCGTGGCTCGCCTGCTCATAGGCATAGCCGGCGTCGAGCACCGCCTGGTCGGCCCATGCGGTGGCGATGAAGGACAGGCCGACGGGTAGCCCCTTGGCCAGCCCCATCGGCACGGTGAGGTGCGGATAGCCCGACACGGCAGGCAGCTCGCTCGCGCTGGGGCCGTCGAAATGATCGCCCGACACGGTGTCGCTGAGCCATGCCTGACCAGAGGTCGGCTCGACCAGGATCGTCGCATCGGCTTTCTTCAGCATCGCGTCGATCCCCTCGCGCCCGGCGAGGCGCAGCGACTTGGCACGCGCGCCGAGATATTCGGCGTCGGCCAGGCCGTTGGTTTTCGCTGCCGCGATGAAGGTCTCCTGGCCGAAGAACGGCATCTCGACGCTCTTGTTGGCCTCGTCGAACGCGATCAGCGCATCGAGCGTCCGCGCGGTTACCGCCGCAGGCGTGGTCGCGAGATAAGCGTCGAGATCGGCCTTGAGTTCGGTGTGCAGGACAAGCGACTCCGCCGCGCCCAGTCCGTCGAGCTTGGGCGCCTCGACATCGACCAGCACCGCACCGGCGCGTTTGAGCACATCGAGCGCCGCCGCATAGACCGGCTTCATCGCCTCGGGCATGTCGGGGTGGAGCACGGCAACGCGCACGCCCTTCAGCGCATCGGGCGACAGGCCGGAAGCGAAATCGCGGGCATGGGCGCTCGCCTGCGCGGTCGCCGGATCCGCCGGGTCGCTCGCCACGAGGCCCGAGAACAGGATCGCGACGTCGCGCACGCTACGGCCCATCGGCCCGGGCGTGTCCTGGCTATGGCTGATCGGCACGACATGCGTGCGGCTGATCATGCCGAGCGTCGGCTTCAATCCGACCAGCCCGTTCATCGACGATGGGCACACCACCGAGCCATCGGTCTCGGTGCCGATCCCGACCGCCGCAAAGCTCGCCGCGATGCCGGCACCGGTGCCGCTCGACGAGCCGCACGCCGAGCGATCGAGCGCATAGGGATTGCGCACCAGGCCGCCGACCGCGCTCCACCCGCTCATCGAACTGTTCGAGCGGATATTGGCCCATTCGCTGAGATTGGTCTTGCCGAGGATCACCGCGCCGCGCTTGCGCAACTCGGCGACGAGCGGCGCGTCGCGGTGCGTGACGTTTTCCCTGAGCGCCAGACTGCCCGCCGTGGTCGCGATCGGGTCCCTGGTCTCGATATTATCCTTGATCAGCACCGGCACACCGTCGAGCGGGCCGAGCGCCTTGCCCGCCTTACGCCGCGCGTCCGCGGCGCGCGCCTCGACCAGCGCGTCGGGGTTGACCGCGATGACCGCACGCAGTGTCGGTCCCTGCCGGTCCATCGCCGCGATACGCGCGAGATAGGCGCGGGTGATGCTCTCGCTCGTCGCCCGGCCGGCAGCGATCATGGCGCGCAGCTGGTCGATCGACTGCTCCTCGACTTTCGGTACAGCCTGCGCCGCTGCGGGCAACGGAGCGGCGAACAGGGCAAGGGCTGAGCAGGAGACAAGCAGAGCGCGCATCGGGATTCCCTGTTTTGGGTCGAATCGACTTGGTTCGGTATCGCGGTGCAAGCTTAGTCCGGGCTGCTTAACCTGCAAGTGCCCGATCGTGGCTGATTTCATCGCCAGGTTGCGCGCGATCAAGTCACGCCGCATGTGGCGCAGAATGACGTCAGCCCCTGGTCGGCGATCGACGGCCGCACCACCCGCCATCCCGGCTACGCGGTCCGTCAGCGCATCCGCAAACGTACCGAGGGCTTCGGCTGGATGAAGGGTAGCGCCGGTCTAATGTTCCGGGCGCCGGTCGGCAAGTTCGCCCGGCGGACGTTTGCAACGTGCGTCGCCGGGATACCCCGGGCAGCCCCGTTGCTTCGTCCGGTCGATAGCGCTGCTGGCGATCAACGTGACCGATCCGGTCATCCCGCCATTGCGTCCGGCCGCGCCCCGGCGCAAAATCCGACATGGTCCGGCTGCCGCCCCATCGTCGATTTCCGACCTTCGGGCGCTCGGTTTGTGGGAAAAAAGATGCTGAAAACTCTCGCTTTTTCGTTCGGCCTCACCGCGCTCCTGCTGGCCGGCTGCAATCCCTCACCGCCCCAGCCAAAACCCACCGCCACCGCACCCAGGATGGACTATCTGGCCGCGATCAACAAACTCACCCAGCAGCAGCGCGACGCGACCTTTTACCGCGCGATCGAGGATGCAGGCTTCACGTGCGACAGCGTGTCCGCATCGGTGCCGCAAGTCGCGATGCAGGGGCACCCGGCCTGGGAAGCACGCTGCGGCGACGGCCGACACTGGATCCTCGTGCTCCTCGATGACGGGGTCATCCAGGTGTTCAAGGCGGCACCGGCGAACGCCGCTCCGACCGGCCCGGGCGCCAACAAGATGTAGCATGGTCATTGCTGCGCCAGCGGGGCTGTTCGCGCACGACCGTGCTTGCCTGTCCGCACGACACCCTTTGCATTGCGTTTCCGAAATCGATGTGGTCGGCGTGACCCGGACAGGAGGGAGTTACCGGTGCGCACGAAGCTCAGCGTTTGCATCAGGAAAGTGCACTTCGCGTCGGAGGACGAGGCGCTGCTCGCCGCCCACCGTTCCGGCCTGACGCTGCGGCCGTATCGCTGCGATCGTTGCCGGCTGTTTCATCTCACCGGCCGGACGAAGGGCAAGCGCATACCACGCGCGGTGAATTAATCCGGTGCCGGCGTCTCACGACGCGCCGCACCGCAACCACCCCTCCCCCAATTTTTCCTTCGTTGCGACTCCGGCGGATTCGGCGCATTGGGGCGCGCGCAATTACCGCTAACGACTGGAAGACATGATGGCCGCCAACTGGGCCCCCGATAGCTGGACGAAGGCCGAGGCCCGCCAGCTGCCGACCTATCCCGACCTCGCCGCGCTGAAAGCGGCGACCGACACGCTCGGCAATTATCCGCCGCTGGTGTTCGCGGGCGAGGCGCGCCACCTGACCGCCGACCTGGCCAAGGTCGCGGCCGGCGAGGGATTCCTGTTGCAGGGTGGCGACTGCGCCGAGAGCTTTGCCGAATTTCACCCCAACAATATCCGCGATACCTTCCGCGTCATCCTGCAGATGGCGGTGGTTCTGACCTATGCCTCGAAGCTGCCGGTGGTGAAGGTCGGGCGGATGGCCGGCCAGTTCGCCAAGCCGCGCTCGACCGATACCGAGATGCAGGACGGCGTCGAACTGCCGAGCTATCGCGGCGACAATGTCAACGACATCGCCTTCACCGCCGAAGGCCGCGCGCCCGACCCGCAACGCATGATCCAGGGCTATTCGCAGTCGGCGGCGACGCTCAACCTGCTGCGCGCGTTCGCCAATGGCGGCTATGCCAATCTGACCCAGGTGCATCGCTGGACGCACGATTATATGGGTCGCAGCCCCTGGGCGAAGAAATATGCCGAGACCGCCGACCGCATCGGCGAGGCGCTCGAGTTCATGGCGGCGTGCGGCATCAGCCCCGACACCGTGCCGCAGCTGAGCCAGACGCAATTCTACACCAGCCACGAGGCGCTGCTGCTGCCGTACGAACAGGCGCTGACACGGCAGGACAGCCTGACCGGCGACTGGTACGACACCAGCGCGCATTTCCTGTGGATCGGCGACCGCACGCGTTTCGCCGGCAGCGCGCATGTCGAATATCTGCGCGGCATCGGCAACCCGATCGGCGTGAAGTGCGGACCGAGCCTCGAGCCCGACGACCTGCTGCGCCTGCTCGATACGCTCAATCCGGGCCGCGTGGCCGGGCGCATGACGCTGATCACGCGCTACGGCCATGACAAGATCGAGGCGGGGTTGCCCAAGCTGGTCCGCGCGGTGCAGCGCGAGGGCCATAATGTGGTGTGGAGCTGCGACCCGATGCACGGCAACGTCATCAAGGCGGCCAATGGCTACAAGACGCGGCCGTTCGACCGCATTCTCGCCGAGGTGCGCGGCTTCTTCGCGGTTCACCGTGCCGAAGGGACGCACGCCGGCGGCATCCATGCCGAGATGACCGGGCAGAATGTGACGGAGTGCACCGGCGGCGCGGTCGACGTGACCGAGCAATCGCTGGCCGATCGCTACCACACGCATTGCGACCCGCGCCTCAACGCCGGGCAGAGCCTCGAACTGGCGTTCCTGCTGGCCGAAATGCTCAATGTCGAGATGGCGGAGCGCAAGAAGGTCGCGGCGTAAGCGGGCGGGCGGGTAGTGGCGTTCGTTCTTGACGCCTCCACCCCCGCCACCTAAAGGCCGCGCTCGCGCCACCGCATGGCCCCTTCGTCTAGCGGTCCAGGACGTCGCCCTCTCACGGCGAAAACACGAGTTCGATTCTCGTAGGGGTCACCAAAATGCCTTCCCAAGGCATCCCAGAATATGCCGTAAATGGCTGTTTTCTGCGGTTTTTTGTGGTATAAGCATCCCAGTCTGATCGGTTGAATGCCACTCCATACCAGCAATCTGATGGTATTTCTGA
>JBBRSN010000034.1:0-41267 GCA_038245375.1 Sphingomonadales bacterium
AACCGCCGCCTCGCCAAGGACTTCGAGCGCATGGTCGAAAGCGCCACCGCCTGGCTCTTTCTCGCTTCGGTCCAACTCCTAACTCGACGAATATCAAGACTTTAATCGAGAAACAGGGGCTTCTGAGTCAGACACTAAGGAAAATATTGCCGTAGATCGCGCCGGTATTGGCGAAATCAACAGTGCCGCCGAAATTCGTTCCGCTGAAGCCACCAGTGATCAGGTTGGCGTTGCTGCCGATCAGCTTGTTGTCCGCAACGCCCTTACCCGCTCCGTTCAGAACCACACCGACCGCATCCGTGATCAGGCCGGTCTTGTTGTCGATCGCGCCGATCAGGCCAGCGTTGCTGAAAGTAACCGTGCCGTCGCCCTGGCCGGCCGCAGGGATCAAGACGATGGGGCTTCCGGGGTTGGCGACAGTACCGGCGCTCGTCACCACGATCTTCAGATCGCGGTCCGGCGTGGCGATCTTGGTCGCAATGTCGGTGTTCACGACAGTTGCGGTAGTCGGCGCGGCGACTGTCACGACCTGCTCGGCTGCCGCAGGTTGAATTCCGGAAAGAGCGGCTAGAGGAAATGAAGCCGACAGCATCAAAGCGCGGCGCGTGATCGTCAAACGGCTAGTCATTGGAAACCCCCTTTAGAGAACCTACAGCAGGTCCCGGCGCGTTGATCCGGGCCGGACCTGACGCGCCCTCACAACGCACCCGCCCGCGCAAACTTTCGCGGACACGGCGTCATAAGGTCGCGTCTAGGGGGTTCTTATTTGCATGTTTGCGTTTTCGCAATTCTTTTTCTGTTCTCCCTGTATGAATTTTTGCGTGGTGCGCGAAAGTGCAACGTGCCTGCCATCGCCTTCTGGTGTACTCCTCAGCACGGTAGTCCCGAATCGGGACCATATTAATCTGTTAGCCGGCGGGGGGGGCAGCATTGGCTAGCCTATGATTGATGCAGAACAAGGCAGCCTATGATTGATGCAGAACAAGAACGTGCGCGCGAATATGTAGCCGAATTGGTACGCCAAACCGGTTTGGCGGTCAGTGAGATTGCCCGACGCGCCGGCTTGGCACCTTCGACCTTGACTCGAATTTACCCTGAATCGGTCGTAAAATACACACTTTCAGCGCGAACGCTGGCAAAGCTCCACCGGGCATTTCCAATGGCCCTAGAGAATCCGTCGAGAGCGCCGCAGCGCGGCGATTCTTCCGGTTTGCTTGTTCGATCCACTCCTACCGAACCGCACGGTATCGACCTGTTCAATTTACAGGTGGCGGAGCAGGGCGTTTTGCGCCCAGCTCACACCGATGATCTTGAATTGCTGGAGGGCGGTTTCGAAACCTCGCTACGCAAACTCCACGCGCACCTGTTGAACGATGAAGCCAGATACGCGGCAATCTATATGCCCAGCGAATCAATGGAACCCCGATTTCGAGCGGCGGAAATACTAATCATCGATAGATTCAGACCTCCGGCAGTCAACGCCGAAGTATTGATCCGTTTCACGAAAATTGCAGCCAAATCTTTTTTCTGCATCGCGAAATTGACTGATCAAGATCACGCTCATATTGATGTTATACAATATAAATATGGTCGATTAGGGCGGATTCCTAAGGAAAATATAGAAAGTATTTATACGATCGTCGGTATGATCGATACTGAAATAATTTAGCACATGAAAATATAAAATATATAGAATTATTATATAATATAACTATTATTGATACTAAAATACAATTTTTGTATATTTTATCGATAAAATATCTGGCTGGGGATCGCTAGGACAAACTATTTGAGAGCGGTCGCGATTGCGACCATTTTTATATCGGGGGATATTTCATGAGAGAGACAACTTCTGGCGTGCGCGCCTCGCATCTTCGGGCAACGCTGCTGGCATCGGCTGGCGTTTTTTCTCTGATGACCGGCTCCGTGGCCTTCGCACAATCGTCTGTCGAAGAGCCGACCAATGCCTATCTTGAGACGCAAGGCGGCGGTGCCAACATCGTCAAGGCCGATTCGGTACTGGCGCCCCAGGTCGTGATCGCCGCGCCGGGCACGCCGACCACGGCGCGCGACCCGAACGTGGTCACCGGCGTCGGCCAGATGATCGTCGACGAGAAGAACGGCTTTATCGGGCTGTGCACCGGCACGCTGATCAACCCGCGCACGGTCATTTTCGCGGCGCACTGCGTCAACGAGCGCGCCGCCAATGCCTATGGCTCGAACTCGGGCGGACAGCCGATCGCGTTCGGTTTCAACAACAACAACAACATCTCCGGCAACAGCGCCTTCGGCTTCTGGCTCAACGGCCAGGCCGGCGGTGCGAAATATCTCACCAACACCGGGCGCTACCTCTACAACGTCAACCAGGTGACCTATAATCCGGGCTCGCTGGAGCCCGGTGCCAGCAGCTTCCTTTACAGCGACGTCGCGCTGGCCTCGCTCGACACGCCAGCCAAGGACGTGCCGACCTGGGCGTTGCTGTTCTCCGCCCTGCCCGCGACCCCCATCACCGCGAACGGCACCGGCTATCACGTCGTGATCGACGGCTATGGCAATAACGGCACCGGCATCACCGGCTCGACCGGCGGGATCGATTATCGTCGCCGCATCGCCGAGAACACGCTGGGTGCGCTTGCCTCGCTCAACGATTTCGAGGGCTTCATCTTCGGTGCGGTCGATAACCTGCCGCAGAATCTCTACTGGATCGACTTCGACGATCCCCGGCGTGGCACGGCCGCGGCCAGCCCGTACGACTTCAACGCATGGCGCGACAATGCGCTGCCCAACGAAGGCATCACCGCCAGTGGCGACTCGGGCGGCCCGCTGATTCTCGACGCGGCCTATGCCAAGCAGTTGGTGATCGGCGTGCTGTCGGGCGGCTATACCCGCTTCTTCAACGGCCAGCCGGCCAATGGCTACGGCACCGCAAGCTTCTATCAGCCGCTCTATCTCTATTGGGACTGGATCGCGGCGAACAACCCGTATCACTATGTCTCGGCGATCGCCGGCAACGGCAATTGGAACGACCCGACCCACTGGGTCACCAATGTCGATCCCAATTACCAGATCATCGGCCCGAACGGCCAGATCGTCACCGGCGTGCCGACCACGCCGGGCGCGGGCAACACCACGCAGCCGGGCTTCGGCCAGGCCTGCTTCCAGTCGGGCGGTTCGAGCGATTGCTTCGACATCGCGACGCGCACCGAAACCTATGATCCGACCGGTCACCCGATCGGCACCGGGGCGGTCGCCGGCGGCGATAATGGCGCGGCGATGGTTTCGGTCGCCACGCTCGACGGTTCGAGCGGCGGCGCGGATTCAACCGCAGCCGCGACGAGTGGCGTCGGCGTCGAACTGTACAGCCGCGAAGCGCAGGACGGGCAGAGTTCGAACGGTCAGGCCGTCGCGGCCTTGCCGGCGGCGACCTTGCTCAACGGCCTGCCCGGGGCGACCAATTTCGTTCCCGGCAACACTGACGGCAACCGCCTGACCAACACCGCGGCGCGTTATTTCGACGTCACGCTGTCAGCCAACGGCACGACGACGCTGGATACGGCGGTGACGATCGACCGCTTCGGCATCGCCGGGGCCGGCGCGATGCTCGACGTCACCTCGACGGGTTCGCTGACCAGCCTGCTCGGTTTCAACCAGATCACCGGCACGATGCAGGTCAATGGCTCGCTGATCACCGGCGGCGATTACTTCATGATGACCGGTGGGCTGAACGGAACGGGCACGATCCGCGCGGCCTATTTCACCAGCGTCGCGGGCACCATCGCCCCCGGCACGGCGTCGAGCATCGGCACGCTGACCTTCCAGGGCAATGTCATCCTGTCGTCGGGCAACATGCTGCTGCTCAACCTCGGCAGCGGGGCGTCGGACAAGATCGTCGTCCAGGCGAACGGCGCCGGCACCGGTATCGCCAATCTTGGCGGCCTAGTGAATGTTTCGGCGATCAGCGGCTACACGATCAAGGCCGGCGACACCTATACCATCCTGACCGCGCAGGGCGGCGTGACCGGCGGCTTCTCCGGCGCCAACGCCTTCAGCGCGATCCTGTCACCGACCTTCGTCTATTCGACCAATGCGGTGCAGCTGGTGGTGACGCCGGGCAAATATGCCGATGTCGTGTCGGCGACCTCGCCGGTGCAGAAGGCCTATGCCCAACTGCTCGACCAGGACCGCGGCGGCGGCGCACCCGGCCTGCCGGCGATCTATCTCGACCTCGACCTGCAGAATGCGGCGACGATCCAGGCGCAGCTGGAAGGCTGGGCACCGCGCAACCAGACGCTGAGCGACGCGCTCGACACAACGATCGTCGACAATATGTCGCGCTTCTATCGTGACCGGCTCGCCGGCCTCCATCCCGGCAGCCTCGGCGGCAAGCTGGCGATGATCGGCCAGCCCTTCCAGATGGCGTCGCTGGCGATCAATGGCCTGCAGGGCCAGGCCGAGGTGCGAACCGACGCCGGTGGCGAGGTCCACAGCCAGGCGAGCCTGCCGGAAACGATGAGCGGCTATCTCGCCGGCGGCTATATCAATGGCCACAGCCGGCCGATGAGCACCGCGATCCCGGCCGGTGGCCGCGATCAGTTCGACGGCTTCTACATCGCCGGCGGGATCGAAAAGGAAGTCAGCCCTTATACTGCGATCGGCTTCTCGCTGTCCTATTCGAAGCTCGACGGAACGACGGTCAACGCACCGCAGAGCGCGCGCGCCGAACTGATCCAGGGCAGCGTCTATGCCAAGGTCGAGACGCCGGGCGGGGTCACGCTCGATGCGATCATGAGCGGCGGTTCGCTCAAGGCCAATACCGTACGCGTCGTCAGCGTGCTGGGCACGCCGTACACGCTGACCGGCAGCAACACCGTGCCGGCGATCAGCGGGGAAATCGGCCTCGGCAAGAATTTCGACGCGGGCAAGCTGACGGTCACCCCGCGCATTTCCGCGCGGGGATCGCATATCGACCTGAGCAGCTTCACCGAAACCGGTGGCGGACCGGCGCTGCGCTATGGCCGCACCTCGCTCGACAGCCTGCAGGGCCGGGCCGGCCTCACGCTGTCTGGCGGTACCTCGATCAAGCCGCAGCTGTCGGGCTATTTCGTCCATGAATTCACCAAGCAGGCATTGTCGGTCGGCGCGAACTTCGTCGGCGGTAATGGCCCCGACGCGATCTTCGCGCTGGGTGGCCGTGACCGCGACTGGGCGGAAATCTCGGGCGGGCTGACGATCACCACCGGCAAGGTCGATCTGTCGGTCTCTGCCGACACGACGATCTCGCGCGACGACGTCTCCAACCAGAGCTATCGCGGGTCGATCGCCTTCCACTTCTGATCGATCTCGTTACACAATACCGGCGCCGCCACTTTCGTGAGGAAGCGGCGGCGCCATTGTATCATCGCCGGTGGCTGCCGCTTCTATTCTGCTAAGATCGGCACCGCATCGTGAAATCGGTCGAGGTCGAGGCACATCACGCCGGCCTCCTCGGTCACCACGTCGACGAATTCGTGATCGACCAGCACATCCTCGCGGCGGTAGCGCATGCCGCCGGTCGAGTGCGTTGCCAGCAACGTATCGAGACCGCTGACCGTCAGCGTGATCATGAAGCGCTCCTCCCCGGACAGCGCCGCGAGCAGCGGGCTGTCGTCATCGATCAAATGGACGAGCGTCCACGACAGGCCGAGCGTCGGGTTGCGATCGCGGACCAGCGCGAGCGGCGTGAGGCGGCGAAAGGTCCGGTGGTCTTGCGTCTCGATGGTTTCCAGCCATGACAGTTGCGCCGCTGCATCGGCAAGCGGGCGCGAGCGCATCATTGCGACGCGCAGCATCAGCGCGCGCTGCCGCTCGAAGCGGCCGATCACCGCGACCCGGCTGAACAACAGGCTTTCGCGCGGCCGGGAGAAACGTGCGAAGATGAGACCTGTCATCGTCGCGGAAAAGAATAGCCCGATGAGAACTTCGACGGCCGCAATGGCGTGGCCGAGTCGCGTTGCGGGCGCCATCACGCCGTAACCGACGGTCGCCAGCGTATCGACCGAGAAGAAGAAGCCATCGGCGAGCGAACCGGGCGCGGCGTTGTAGATCGCGCCCGGAAAGATGGCGTAGACCGCACCGAACAGCAGGTTGATGGCGACGAACACGCCCGAGCTCAGCGCGACGACCGCCGGCCAGGTCATTTCCATGACCCAGTAGTAGAGGTCGGTGAAAGGTGACGGCGTCCCGGTTTTGACCGCCTGGAAGCCGCCAAACTGGACGTTCTGTTTTCTGGGTTTGCGCGTCATGCAACGCAACGTCGGTCAGCGGGTGGACGAGGTCAATGCGGTGCGTTCACCCGAGGGCGGTGCGCACCACCATGCCTTCGACAACCTCACCCTCGCCGCGCGACCAGGCGATGAACGCCGCCTCGTCCATTGGCGGCGCGACGGCATAGCCCTGGATCACGTCGCAGCCGATCACGCGCAGCACGTCGGCCTGATCGGGGCTCTCGATGCCCTCGGCCACCGCCTCGCAGCCCAGACCGTGGATCAGGCCGATCACGGCATGGGCGATGGTGCGGGCATCGGTGTTGTCGACGATATGCTCGATCAGGCTGCGGTCGAGCTTGACGCGGTCGACCGGCAGGTCGCGCAGCCGCGACAGGTTGGAATAGCCGGTGCCGAAGTCGTCGATCGCAATGGTCGCACCGTCGGCGCGCAGCGCGGCTATCGCCTCGACCACGTCGCTGCTGCAATGCATCGCCAGCGTCTCGGTGATCTCGAGCTCGAGCAGATGCGCCGGCGCGCTGGCGTCGTGCATCGCGGCGCGCAGGCGACGGAAGAAGCTGGCATGATCGAGCTGGCGCGGCGATACGTTGATCGCCAGGCGCTGCTCGATGCCGATGCGGCCCCAGCGCGCAATCGTATCGGCCACGGTGGCGATGACCCATTCGCCGATCTCGACGATCAGGCCGGTTTCCTCGGCGCGCTGGATGAACGTGCCGGGCAGGCGCAAGCCATCGCGTGGATGGCGCCAGCGCAGCAGCGCCTCGGCCGCGACGATACGGCCGTCGGGCAGGCTGATCTGCGGCTGGTAGACCAGCGCGAACTGGTCACCGTCGATCGCCTCGCGCAGGTCGCATTCGAGCTGAACGCGATCGGCGATTTCAGCGGCAAGCGCCTCGGTAAAATGCTCGGCACGGCCGCGGCCGGTCGCCTTGGCGTGATACATGGCAGCGTCGGCCGCGCGCATCAGATCGGTCAGCGTCTCGCCGTGTGTCGGGCGCATGGCGATACCGATCGACGCGCCGATCGCGATGTCGGTACCGAGCAGATCGAAGGTCTCGCCGAGCGCGAACAGCACACCGCGCCCGATCCGCGCCGCCTCGGTTGAATCGCGTATGCCAGCGAAAAACATGGTGAATTCGTCGCCAGCAAGGCGACCAATCAGCGGCACGACGCCGGGATGGTCGGCAAGCACGCGATCGGCGACTGCGCGCAGCCGGTTGGCGACCATGCCGAGCAGCATGTCCCCCATGGCATGGCCCATCGTGTCATTGACCGTCTTGAAGCGATCGAGATCGATGAACAGCAGGGCGGCACTGGTGCCCGGGCCGAGATCACTCAGCATCCGCTCGCAGCTGCGGCGGAAATGCGTGCGATTGGGCAGTGCGGTGACCGGATCGAACAAGGCGAGGCGCTGGACGCTTTCGAGATTGCTGCTTAACTGGTTGAACAGGCTGTGCATCGCGGCGGCAAGCTGCGGCACGTTTTCGCCAATTTCTTCAGGGATATCGCTTTCGAGGTCGCCCTGCGCCGCGCGCGAGAGACGGGCAATGGCGGCATCGATGGCGGAGGCGGTCGAGGCGATGGCGCGTTCGGCCGACGCCCAGCACATCACCGCGCAGACCAGCGCCGGAATCAGCGCACGCGCCATGTTGGCGACATCGATCTGGCCGCTCGACGTCGCGACCAGGGCGAGGATGAAGGCCAATGCCCCCGCCCCCATGGCGAACCCGATCGCACGACTTTTGAGCGTTACGCCATCCATCGACCTGAAGGTGGCCCCCTTTGCCACGCCGCACGGATATCTCCGGACGTGCGCGAAGCCTGCCAGCAATAGGTTAAGACTTTGACCGTCAGGCGCCGCGCGCGCGGCGCAAAATGATATAAAGAGCACCGGCCCCGCCATGGCGCGGATGTGCCCCGCGAACGGCGGCAATCGCACCGGCATGGCGCGAGCCGGCGAGCCAGTCGCCCACTGCCGCGCGGATCGCGCCGCGCCCATGCGGGCGCTCGCTGCCCGTACGTGGCGGTCGCCCGGTGACGAGCAGGATGACACGTTCACCGGCGGCAATGGCATGGGCGAGCGCACCGTCGAGCAGGCGGTAGGCGGTGTCGAGATTGTGCCCATGGAGATCGATCGTACAATCGGGCGCGACAATGCCGCGCGACAATTTGCGGTCCCAGCCGCCGTCGAGCGTCACGCCGACCTTCGGTGCGGACTTCGCGACTGGTCTGGACGGAAGCGCAGGCTGCACGGCAGCCGGCACCTTTGCTGCCTTGACCGGCTTCGGTGGCGCTGCAGGCGCCACGGCAGGATCGGCGACAACGGGCTTTCGCCCGGAATCGATCGGTCGCACATTGGCCATCACGCGCGCCCACAGCGCGGATTCGTCAGGGCTGAGGCGTCGTCCCGACACCGCGGCCCTCCGCCGCCAGCCGCGCCAGCGTGCCCATCGGCAACAACAGGAACGCCGTACCATGCGCGCTCATGCCGCCGGCGATAGCCCGCGCCTCGTCGCCGGCACCCCAAAAGGTGTCGACGCGGTTGGCGCCCTTGATCGCACCGCCGGTGTCCTGTGCGACCCACAATCCGCTGGCATCGGCGCGGTCCATCGACAGAAAGACGGGTGCGCCGAGCGGCACGAACCTGATATCGGCCGCGACCGTAACGCGCGCATTGACCGGCAGGTTGAGCGCGCCGAGCGGCGGACCATTCAGCTCGCGGAAGAACACGAAGCTCTTGTTCTCCCGCATTATATCACGTCCCTGATCGGGATGATCGCGCAGCCACTGGGTGATGCCCTGCATCGACGCCTGGCCGGGCGCGAGCAGGCCGCGCTGGCGCATCAGCGCGCCGATACCGGTATAGTCGCGCCCATTCTGGCTCGCATAGCCAATGCGCATCGTGTCACCATCGGGCAGGCGAAGGATGCCTGAACCCTGCACCTCGAGAAAGAACATCTCGATCGGGTCGGCCGCCCAGGCGACGATCGGCGCGTGGCGACCGAGCACGCCCTGCTCAATCGCCGCGCGGTCGAAATAGGGTATGAAGCTGTTACCCTCGACCCGCCCGCGGATCTTCTTGCCCTTTAGATCAGCGCTGAACTGGCCGAGATCGACATCGACCAGATCGTCCGGTCGGCCATAGATCGGCGTGTCGAACCCCTTGCGACGATCACGCGACCCGGCGATTTCAGGCACGTAATAGCCGGTCGCGAAGGCCCGGCCGTCGCCGACCTGGACGCTTTCGAACCATTGGGTGAAGAAGGCGCGCGCCGATGCTGGATCGGCGACGCGCGCGGCATCGCACGCTGGCTGCCAATCGGCCGGCCGGGTCAAGTCGGAGGTGTCGGTGCGGCGCAGCAGCGCCGGGCAGGAAAGCCGAAAGGCGGCAAGCGAACGCGCCGCAGCAACGTCGTCGATCGGCAGCGAATAGATTGGTGGTCCGGCAACCACTCCGGCAGACACGGCATTGGCAGCGCCCGGAGCGGTGGTTCCCGTTGCCGGAGGAAGCGGGATTGCTGAAACGGGGGGACGCGCCGGCCCTGTCGGTGGGCGATAGGACGGCGTCGCGGGCGGCGGAACGATCCGCGCGCCGCATGCGCTCAGCAACAGCACAAAAGCGACGATTCCCCAGCGTCGCATCACGACCTCAACCTTCGTCGGTGTCGACGAGCTTCCAGTTCGGGTCGCCGCTCTTGAGCGGCCGCGCGAAGGTCCAGGTCTCGTGCGTTTCGACCGCGTCGCTCAGCGAACCGGCAATCACGACGCCCTCGGCATCACGCGTGATCGCGGCGATGTCGGAATCGAAGCGCACCATGATGCGACCGACCCGCGATTCGACCGACGCATCGACGATAACCGCGCGCTCGATCGTTACGAGACGATTGTCCAGCACATGGCCTGCGCTACCACGCTCCGCGATGGCGGCGGCGAAGGCGTGTAGCACCTCGTCGTCGACAAGATCGGCGAGCGCCGCTTCGTCACCCTTCCAATAGGCTTCGAGGATCATGCGATAGGCGGCGTGCGCGCCCAACAGGAACTGCGCCACGTCGAAGCTCGGCTCGGCGGCGATGATCGCGCGGAGCCCGGCCTGGGCGCGGGTATCGATGTTGCGGTTGCTGGTGTCGCGCGGCTCCGGCGCAACCTCGATCGGGCGCGGCAATGCGACCGGCGGCGCGCGATCCTCGATCGCGCGCGTCAGCGGTTGCTCATGACCCGTGCGCTTCCCGAGCACGCTATAGAGGCGCATGCCCAGAAAGGCAGCAATGGCGGCAAAGACGACGATATAAAACACTTGGCCTCCCTAGGGACACGGCTCCCCACTACATAGGCACAAGATGAGCAGGTTTCAAAGGGCGCAACGTCCGGGCACCACAATTGTTGCCCTGACCCGCGCCCCCTGCTAGGCGCGCCCATCCGGTCGGCGGTTGCACGGCCATCAGGATTTCCACCTTTTCAACACCCCTTACAAACGAAGGATTGACGGTCGATGGACGAGCAGGACGACGGCATCATCACCCGTACCGAGCCGATGGCCAATGGCGAGGACACCAGCCCGGCGGCGGGGCTTATCTCGCAATATGTCAAGGACCTGTCGTTCGAGAACCCGAACGCGCCGGCAGTGTATCAGAACACGCAGGGCCCGGCGATCGACGTGCAATTCAACATCGCGTCGGGCCAGGTTGCCGACGAAGTGTTTGAAATCGTTCTGCGCATCGAAGTGAAGGCGGAGAGCGAGGGCAAGGTCGCCTTCCTGGTCGACCTTTCCTATGCTGGTCTGTTCGGCCTGCGCAACATCCCCGAAGAGCATATCCAGCCCTTCCTGCTCGGCGAGGCGCCACGCCTGCTGTTCCCGTTCGCCCGCCGCGTGCTGGCCGACGCGGTGCGCGATGGCGGATTTCCGCCACTGCTGCTCGAGCCGATCGATTTCACGGCGCTCTATATGCAGCAGGCTGAGGCCCAGCAAACCGGCACGGCGGGGATCGTCGGCTCGGCCTGACGGGCCTGCGGACAGGGCAAGAAACATGAATCTGACTCGTGCACTCGGTTCGGTGGGCGGCCTGACGCTCGCCAGCCGGGTGCTAGGCCTGGTGCGCGATTCGCTGTTCGCGCGCTTTGTCGGCGCGAGCTTCGCGTCGGATGCCTTCCTCGTCGCCTTTCGACTCCCCAACATGTTCCGCGCGCTGTTCGCCGAAGGAGCATTCTCGGCTGCGTTCATCCCGATGTTCAACCGCAAGGTCGCCGACCAGGACGGGGCGGGCCTGCCGACCGGCGTGGCCTTCGCGCAGGACGTGCTGTCGGTGTTGCTGCCGATCCTGATCGTCATGACGATCATCCTCGAGCTGTTCGCCTGGCCCGTGACGCTGGCGCTGTCGGGCAGGTTCCACGGCGTGACGCACGACCAGTTCGCCTTTGCGGTACAATTGTCGCGTTTCACCATTCCCTATCTGATGTTGATCAGCCTTGTGTCGCTGCTGGGGGGCATCCTCAATTCGCTGCACAAATTCTGGGTCAATGCGGCGGCGCCGATCCTGCTCAACCTGACTCTGATCGCGGCGTTGCTGTTCTTTCACCGTCATGACCCGATGGAGACCGCGAGCAACCAGGCGATCGCGGTGAGTGTTTCCGGGCTACTGCAACTGGCCTGGCTTGCCTGGTCATGCCGCGCCAATGGCGTGCGGCTGCGGCCGCGCAAGCCGCGTATCACCCCCGATGTGAAGCAACTGCTGGCGTTGATCTGGCCCGCCGCCTTCGGTGCCGGGGCGGTGCAGATCAACCTCGTCGTCTCGACGGCATTGGCCGCATCGCTGCTGTCGGCGGGGTCGGTAACCTATATCTACATGGCCGATCGGGTGAACCAGCTGCCACTCGGGCTGATCGGAATCGGTCTCGGCACCGTTCTGCTGCCGATGATCTCGCGACATCTCGGCGCGGGCGAGGAAGCCCAGGCGATGGAAACGCAGAATCGGGGTATGGAACTGGCGCTGTTGCTGACGTTGCCGGCGACAGTCGCCCTCGTGCTGTGCGGCGCACCGATCGTCGCGGCGCTGTTCCAGCATGGCAAATTCGACGCGCAGGACACGCATTACACCGCGCAGGCGCTCGCCGCCTTTTCGGTCGGCTTGCCAAGTTACATCCTGATAAAGGTATTGACGCCCGGCTTCTACGCACGCAGCGACACGAAGACGCCGGTGCGCTATGCGATGATCTCGATGGTCGTGAACCTCGTCCTCAACCTCGCGCTCATCCTGCCGCTCAGGCATATGGGCCCGCCGCTCGCCACCGCGCTGGCGTCGAGCGTCAATACCTTCCTGCTCTATCGCACTTTGCGCAAACGCGGGCATTTCGTGCCCGATGCTCGGCTGCGGCGCCGCGCGTGGCGGCTCGCCGTCGCGGCCCTGGCGATGGGCGTGGTGCTGTGGCTGCTCGAGGACCTGTTATCGCCCTATACGCATGGCAACTGGGCGGTGCGGACGGCGGCGATGCTCGTGCTGGTCGCGACCGGCGGCGTGGTCTATGCGATCGCGACATTCGCCCTCGGCGCGTTCACGCGTGACGATCTGACATTCCTGCGGCGCCGTGGCGCTGCCTGACACGAGAACAACATGCGCGTCGTCTCCGGCATCCAGCCCACCGGCAATCTCCACCTCGGCAATTATCTCGGTGCGATCAAGCAATGGGTCGCGATGCAGGACGCGATGGCGGGCGACGACCTGTGCCTGTTCTTCCTCGCGGACCTGCACGCCCTGTCACAGCCGGTCGTCGCGAAGGAACTGGCGAGCAACACGATCGAGATGGCGGCGGCGTTGCTGGCGTGCGGGATCGATCCCGAGCGATCGGTGCTGTTCAACCAGGCGCGCGTGCCGGCGCACAGCGAGCTGTCGTGGATCCTTGGCGGCACGGCGCGGATGGGCTGGCTCAACCGCATGACGCAGTGGAAGGACAAGGCCGGCAAGGCGGGCGAGTCGCAGAGCGTCGACCTGTTCACCTATCCCGTGCTGCAAGCCGCCGACGTGCTGCTCTACCAGGCGACGCATGTGCCGGTTGGCGAGGACCAGAAGCAACATCTCGAACTGGCCCGCGACATCGCGACCAAGTTCAACAACGACTTCGCGGTCGAACTGTTCACGCTGCCCGCGCCGTTCATCTCGCAGGCCGCGCCCCGCATCATGTCGTTGCGCGACGGCACGGCGAAAATGTCGAAATCCGACCCATCGGACGCCTCGCGCATCAACCTGATCGATGGCGACGACCTGATCGCGCAGAAGATCAAAAAAGCGAAGTCCGACGCCGAGGTATTGCCCGACACGATGGAGCAGCTCGCCGGGCGGGCCGAGGCGAAGAATCTGGTGACGATCTACGCCGCGCTGGCCGACATGACGCCGGCTGAGGTGCTGGGCGAATATGCCGGCAAGGGCTTCGGCACGTTCAAGCCGGCGCTGGCCGATCTCGCGATCGCCAAACTGGGTCCGATCCGCGAACGGCTGTCGGCGTTCCTGGCCGATCGCACGGCAGTGGCGGCGACGCTGGCCAAGGGCGCAGCGCGCGCCGTCGAGCTCGGCGCGCCGACGTTACGGGCGGCGCAGGAAGCGGTCGGGCTGCAGGCGTAAAACACGCTCGCGACGGCCGGCGTCAGACGAACGGATTGCGCAAGGTCAGGCGGCCATCGATCGTGAGACCGTGCTGCATATCTTCCGACCACAAGATCTCGCACCCTGCAATGAGCGCCGCCGACACGATCGAGGCATCATAGAACGACAGGCGGTACCGTTCCGAAAGCCACAGCCCACCCTCATGCGTTTCCACCGTGAGCGGCACGATGCCAACGAGCGAACGCAGGTCGGCGAGGAACATGACGATCTGCGGCCAGCTAAAGCCCAGCTTGCGGCTGGCGACGCTGGCGACTTCGTTGAGGACCTGAACGCTGATCGTGCCACCCTCACGCAACATTGCCTCAGCGCGATCCGCCTTCGCAGTGTCGGACGAGGCAAGGTACAGGACGACGTTGCTGTCGAAGAAACTACCGGGCATTAGCCTCGTCGCGATCAAAACGGAAATCCGCCGGCATCAGCCCGCGGAATGAGCGCAATCGCGTCAGTGCTTGTTCTCGGGTGACGGTGCGGGCGATTTCGAGCGCCTGGTCATCCGCAGCGCGCACTTCGACGTCGTCGCCTTCCTTGAGGCCGAGACGATCGATCAACGCCTTGGGCAGCCGCACGGCAAGGCTGTTGCCCCATTTGGCAATCTGCATCACGCGCCTCCCAAGATATACATCAGCCGCGTAGTATATCTTTCGCCCGGAGCGGGCAAGCGGGTCAGCCCTCGAGTTCGCGCAGCAACGTCAACACCGCCCCGTCGAGTTCGCGATCGGTGTCACGTAACTGCTCGATGCGACGCACGGCGTGGATCACCGTCGAATGGTCGCGGCCACCGAACTTCCGACCGATCTCGGGCAGCGAGCGCGTCGTCAGGCGCTTGGCGAGATACATGGCGATCTGGCGCGGTCGCGCGACGACGACGGCACGGCGCGCCGACACCAGATCGACCGGCTTCAAAGCGAAATGCGCCGATACCGCCTTCTGGATCTCGTCGATCGTCACGCGGCGCTCGGCGCCGCGCAGCGTGTCTCCCAGCGTTGCGACGGCAAAGTCGAGCGTGATCGTCTCGCCGGTCAGTTGCGCATAGGCGATGACGCGATTCAGCGCGCCTTCGAGATCGCGGATGCTGGCCGTGATGCGCGACGCGAGAATGTCGAGCACCCCCTCGGGAACGCTGACATCGGGTAGGTCGACAAGCTTGCGGTTCAGCACCGCGCGGCGCAGCGCGAGGTCGGGTCCCTTGATGTCGGCAACGAGACCGACCGACAGGCGCGACAAGATTCGCGCCTCGACCCCGTCGAGCCCCTGCGGGCAACGGTCGGCGCTGATCACCAGCCGCTTGCCCGAGGCCATCACTTCGCTGACGGTGTGGAAGAACTCCTCCTGCGTCGAATCCTTGCCGGCGATGAACTGCAGATCGTCGATCATCAACAGGTCGGCGGCGCGCAATCGCGTCTTGAACGCGTGCGTATCCTGATCGGCCTGACGTTGCGCGCGGGCGCGCACCGCCTGGACGAATTCGAACATGAAACGCTCGGCCGACATCATGATGACGTTGGCGTCGGGGCAGGCATCGAGGAACGCCGCGCCGATCGCGTGCATCAGGTGGGTCTTGCCCTGCCCTGTGCCGCTGTGGAGAAACAACGGGCTGAAGCGCGGCACGCCGGGCTCGGCCAGCGCCCTGGCGGCGTTGAAGGCGACGCGGTTCGACTGATCCACGACGAAACGATCGAAGGTGAATCGTGGATCGAGCGTCGGGCGCAGGACGGGTTTGCCAGCGAACGGCGCGGCGGCGACAGTAGCGGAAACGGGTTCGACACTCAGCACCTTGGGCACTGGCGTCGCGCTGCGCGTCTCGATCGAAACATTGCGCACGTCGGGCAGGATCGCGCGGAATTCCTGCAACAGGCGGTCGGCGTAATGATTGCGGACCCAGTTGGTCATGAAGGCGGAAGGCAGCGCGAGGCGCACCGATTCGCCGTCACTGCCCGCGATCAGCTCCATTGGTTTGAGCCACTGGTCGAACAGGCGCGCACCGGCCGACTCGCGCAGATGCGCGCGCACGGTCGTCCACGCCCTGGCCACGGCGCCTCCCGACATTATCACTTCGGCCACTAAACCCGTCACGCCCCATCCTTCTCCCGCGCGCCGCACCCGCCCGCGCTACCGTCGCTACTTTCCAACGGACAAAAAGCCCCCGCGAGCGGAATCACCACCCATTACGCCGACGATCATTTGCTAGTCGCGAGACGGAATCGTCTGCGCGGCGAAGGGTGTTTATGGAGAGATCGAAGCGAGTCGAGCAAGTCCACAACTGGTCATAAAACCGAAATAAACCGGTTGACTCGGATTCCGCCTCGGATTTCCGTCGAAAAAATGACAAACCTCTGATCTTGCTTGGTAAAATGCGATGCCACGAAGGTCAAGCGGATCACAGGCCGCGCGAATCGCGGTGAATCCTGCCTTTTCCTGAGTCGCGTTCCGGCTTTTCAAAAACACGGTATGCGAACGATCTAGGAACATCCGAAGCGGGTATGGCGCACGCAGCAAAAGCCCGCCGGAACATTGTCCCGGCGGGCGGTCGTTTCTGGTCCGAAACGGACGAATCAGGCCAGGGCGGTGAGCCGCTTGGTCAGGCGAGAGAACTTCCGCGAAGCGGTGTTCTTGTGCAGCACGCCCTTGGCAACGCCACGCATCAGCTCGGGCTGAACCTGCGCCATCGCCTCTGAGGCGGCGCTCTTGTCGCCGGCGGCGAGGGCAGCCTCGGCCTTCTTCACGAAGGTCCGAATCCGCCCGACGCGGTTGCCGTTGATTTCGGTCCGGCGCGCGTTGCGGCGGATGCGCTTCTTCGCTTGCGGCGTGTTCGCCATCGAAAAACCTCGAATATATCGTCAATGAAAAAGGGCTGCGGAATCGAATCCGCTGCCCCGGAAGGCGTCGCCCTTAGCGAGTCGCCCCCCGATGGTCAACTCAACGCTGGCATTTCGGGCACCAAAAGGTCGACCTGCCACCCTCGGCATAGCGCTGGACGGTGCCGCCACACGCGCAGGACTCACCCTCGCGGCCATAGACGGCGAATTGCTTGGAGAAATATCCGAGTTCGCCATCCGGGCGGGCATAATCGCGCAAGGACGAGCCACCTGCCTCGATCGCAGCGAGCAACACGTCGCGAATCGCCACGACGAGTCGTTCCAGGCGCGGCAACGAAATGCGCCCCGCCGCGCGTTTCGGCGAGATCCGCGACAGGAACAGCGCCTCGCTGACATAGATGTTGCCGAGTCCGGCGACGATGCGCTGGTCGAGCAGCATCAGCTTGATCGAGGCCTTGCGGCCGGCGAGCGCGGCAAGCAGATGCTCCGCGGTCAGGTCGCCGCCGAGCGGCTCGGGGCCGAGCGCGCGGAAAGCCGGCCAGTCTGGCAACGCGGTGGTGGAAAGCAGATCGACCGAGCCGAATCGACGCGGATCGTTGAGCGCGAGGCGGCGCCCGTTCGCGGTCTCGATCAGCAGATGGTCGTGCGGCAGCAGTTCGGCGGGGTCGACGCGCCAGCGCCCCGACATGCCGAGATGGAAGATCATCGTGTCGCCGCGATCGGTATCGATCAAACCGTATTTGGCCCGACGCCCGAGCCCGGTAACAGTCGCGCCGGTAAGACGCTGGCGCAGATCGACCGGAAACGGGCGGCGCAGGTCGGCGCGGCGCGGCTCGACCAGCGTGAGGCGCTGGCCAGCGAGAACCGGTTCAAGACCGCGGACGGTGGTTTCGACTTCGGGAAGCTCGGGCATCGCCCCCGAGCTAGGTTGCGTTTGCTCACATCACAAGCGTTGGCTAGAGCGCCGTCATGACCGACACCGTCTCCTTCGGCTATGAAGATATCCCGCCCGACGAAAAGACGCGCCGCGTCGGCGGTGTGTTCACCAGCGTCGCCGCCAGCTACGACCTGATGAACGACGCCATGTCGGGGGGCATGCACCGGCTGTGGAAGGACCGGTTCGTGCGCCGCGTCCAGCCGCGCGCGGGCGAAACGATCCTCGACATGGCCGGCGGCACCGGCGACATCGCCTTCCGGCTTGCGAAATCAGGGGCCAGTGTCACGGTTGCCGACATCAACCCTGCGATGCTCGATGTCGGGATCGAGCGCGCCGCCAAGCGCGGCATCGACGGGCTGGTATGGTCCGAGGCCAATGCCGAGACGCTGCAGTTTCCGGACCGCTTCTTCGATGGCTACACCATCGCGTTCGGCATCCGCAACGTGACCGACATCCCCAAGGCGCTGCGCGAGGCGCACCGCGTCCTCAAACGCGGCGGCCGCTTCTTCTGCCTTGAATTCTCGACCACGCTGTGGCCCGGGTTCGCCGAAATCTACGACACCTATTCGCACAAGATCGTGCCCAAGGTCGGCAAGCTGCTCGCGCATGACGAGGACAGCTATCGCTACCTGATCGAATCGATCCGTCGTTTTCCCGACATGCCGACCTTCGAGCGGATGATCGGCGAGGCCGGCTTCATCCGCACCCGCGTCGAGCCGATGCTCGGCGGGCTGGTCGCGATCCATAGCGGCTGGAAGATTTGACGCCCTCGTGACCGCACCCATCGTCCATCTCGGTCGGCTCCTCAAATGGGGCCGGATCCTCGCGCGGCACGGGGCACTGCGCGGCATCGAGCGCGATCCCAACACGCCCAAGCTGATCCGCCGGCTGGCGCGGATTGCCCGCTTCGGCGCACGTGTTCCGGCGGTACCGCGCTATGCCGATGCGTTTCAGGCGATCGGACCGGCGGCCATCAAGCTCGGTCAGACACTGGCTACGCGCCCCGATCTGGTCGGCGACGAGGCGGCGCACGACCTGTTGCGGCTGCAGGACGCCCTGCCGCCCGTCCCGTGGGAACAGATTCAAGCCGCGATGATACGCGTCTTTGGTCGCCCGACCGAGGACCTGTTCACGATGATCGATCCGGTACCGATCGGCGCAGCGTCGATCGCGCAGGTGCATCGTGCCATCACCACCGATGGCCGCACCGTCGCGGTCAAGGTGCTGCGCCCCGGCGTCGAGGAAGAATTCGCTCGCGCGATCGACACCTATCAATGGGCCGCGGCACAGGTGGAGGCGATGGGCGGCGAACTGGCCCGGCTGCGCCCGCGACTCGTCATCGAGACCTTCAAGCGCTGGACTGCGCGCGAGCTCGACCTGCGGCGCGAGGCGGCGTCGGCGTCCGAACTGGCCGATTCGATGACGGCCGAGCCCGACTATGTCGTGCCGGCGATCGACTGGCAGCGCACCACCGGCAGGGTCCTGACCATCGCGTGGGTCGACGGCATCAAGCTGTCCGACCGGCCAGCGCTGATCGCGGCCGGCTATGATTTGAAGCAACTTTCCGACACGCTGGTCCACGCCTTTCTGCGCCAGGCGATCTCGGACGGGTTCTTCCATGCCGACATGCATCAGGGGAATCTGTTCGCGCTTCCCGGCAACCGCATCGCGGCGATCGATTTCGGCATCATGGGGCGGATCGACCGACGTGCACGGGTGTGGCTGGCAGAGATTCTCTACGGCTTGATCACCGGCAATTACAAACGGGTCGCCGAGATACATTTCGAGGCGGGTTATGTCCCGTCGCACCACAACGTCGCGGAATTCGCGACGGCGCTACGCGCGGTGGGCGAGCCGATGCGCGGCATGCCGGTCAAGGACATGTCGATCGGCATGATGCTCGACGGGCTGTTCTCGATCACGCGTGATTTCGACATGCAGACCCAGCCGCATTTGTTGCTTCTGCAAAAAACGATGGTGATGGTCGAAGGCGTGGCGACGAGCCTCGATCCCGACATCAACCTGTGGGAATCGGCCGCGCCGTTCGTGCGCGAATGGATTCGCACCGAACTCGGGCCGGAAGCCGCGCTGGCCGACCGGCTGATCGCCGACATCAAGACGCTGACACGGCTGCCCGAACTGATCCGCAATATCGAGGCACGTTTTCCCGCGCCGGGCGGCGCGCCGCCGACGCCGCCGCTCAAGGAGGTCGAGGTGGTGCGGATCGGTGGCGGCTGGCGCTACGTCGCGATCGCGATCCTGTCGGCTGCGGTGAGTGTCGCCGTGACCTTGGCGGTTCTGCGCTAGCCGCGCATGGCGAGCCGGGCCCCCTCCCCCTTGTGGCTCGCCGCGCCATCGCGCTTTTCGGGCATGAAGCGCGTGCCGGCACGAATCGTCCTTGCCTGTTGCGCGCTGCTGCTGGCGGCGACCTTGCTCGCGCTCACCGCGCCGAGTCCGCCACCGGTCAGCCACAACCCGACGGCGCGTGCCAATGACCAGGCCGATGTGGTGCTCTACGAATCGATCGTCGCCGGGGTGCGCGGCGGGGGCGACTATTATGCCGTGGCGGCGCAGGCGCTGCGGGCCGGCGACTATCCGATGCGACCATTCGTCACTTTCCGCCTGCCGACGCTGGCGCTGCTTGAGGCGAGTCTGCCGGGGTGGGCGCCGCCGATCCTGCTCTACCTGCTCGCCGCGAGTGTGATGCTCGCCTGGTTCATCCGCTTGCGACCGGCCTTCACGCGTGCGCCGCCGCTCGCGATTGCGCTGGTACTGCTCACAGCAGGGATGACCGCCTTCGTGCAGAGCGAACTGGTCGCATTTCATGAAATATGGGCCGGCCTGCTGATCGCGCTGTCGCTGGCGCTGCGCCGCGAGGATCGCTGGGTCGAGGCGGTGGCGTTCGGCCTGATAGCGATGCTCGTCCGCGAGACCGCCGGGCTCTATGTCGCGATCATGGCGGTGCTCGCCTGGTATGAGGGTCATCGGCGCGAAAGCCTCGGCTGGCTCGCGGCGATCGGCGTGTTCGCGGTCGTCATCGCCTTCCATGCCCATGCCGTGGCGCAGGTCGTCGCCGCGACCGACCCGGCTTCGCCGGGCTGGGCCGGCATGCTCGGCTTCGGCTTCTTCGTGAAGACGATGAGCATCTCGACCGCACTCGCCCTCGCGCCGACGTGGCTCGGCGCGCCGCTCGTCGGGCTGGCGCTGATCGGCTGGTCGGCATGGCGCGAGCCGCTGGCGCTGCGCGCAACCGCCATCTTCTGCGGCTATGCCGTGCTGCTGTCGCTGTTCGGACGCACCGATACCTTCTATTGGGGGCTGATGATCGCCCCCGCTCTCCTCATCGGCCTCGCCTTCGCGCCTGACGCGCTGCGCGACCTGTATGCCGCGGCGACCGACCGGCGACGGATCATCGTCACGCGGATGGTGCGATGAAGCGCATCCTGCTGATCGTCGGCGGCGGCATCGCGGCCTACAAGGCATGCGAGTTGATTCGGCTGGCGCGCAAGGCCGGAATCGCGGTGCGCTGCGTGCTGACCGAAAGCGGTGCGCATTTCATCACGCCGATGACATTGGCCGCGTTGAGCGAGAATCAGGTTTTCACCTCGCTGTGGGACCTCAAGGACGAGGCCGAAATGGGGCACATCCAGCTCAGCCGCGAAGCCGATCTGGTCGTCGTGGCGCCCGCCACCGCCGATCTGATGGCCAGGATGGCGGCGGGAATCGCCGATGACCTTGCCACCACATTGCTGCTGGCGACCGACAAGCGCGTCATGGCCGCGCCCGCGATGAACGTGCGCATGTGGCAACACCCTGCAACGCGCCGCAATGTCGCGACGCTCCGCGCCGACGGTGTGACGGTGATGGAGCCCGACGAAGGCGAAATGGCGTGCGGCGAATTCGGCCCCGGTCGCCTGCCAACGCCCGAGGCGATCCTCGCCTTGATCCAGGGCCTGCTGGCTGCCTAATGCTCGCCGGCAAGCATGTCATCGTCACCGCCGGCCCGACGCATGAGCCGATCGACCCGGTGCGCTATATCGCCAATCGCTCATCCGGCCGGCAGGGTTTTGCCATTGCCGGTGCGCTTGCCGCGCTCGGCGCGCGCGTAACGCTGGTTGCCGGCCCGGTGACGCTGCCGAGACCGGCGGGCGTGACGCGCATTGATGTCGAGACGGCGATCCAGATGCACGATGCGGTATTTGCCGCGCTGCCGGCTGACGCCGCGGTGATGGTCGCCGCCGTCGCCGACTGGCGCGTCGATGCCGCGGGACAGAAGATCAAGAAAGGCGCTGGTGCGCCGGTGCTGACGCTGGTCGAAAATCCCGACATCCTCGCCACGTTGGCGCGCGACGCGCGCCGCCCGGCGCTGCTGATCGGCTTTGCGGCGGAGACCGAAAATGTCGTCGCGCATGCCATCGCCAAGCGCACGCGAAAGAACGTCGACTGGATCGTCGCCAACGATGTGTCGGGCGACGTGATGGGCGGGGCCGACAACAGCATCCACATCGTCACCGCAAACAGTGTCGAAAGTTGGGAACGCCTGCCCAAGAATGAGGTTGCCGCCCGTCTGGCACAGCGCATCGCGGAGACACTGACATGAGCCCGATCACCATTCAGTTGAAGCGCCTGCCGCATGGCGCCGGGCTGCCACTCCCGGCCTATGCCACCATCGGCGCCGCCGGCATGGATGTCGTCGCGGCCGAGGATCTCGTGCTCGCCGCCGGCGCGCGCGCGGCGGTCGCCACCGGCTTCGCGATCGCCATTCCGCCGGGCTATGAGGCGCAGGTGCGGCCGCGCTCTGGCCTGGCGCTCAAGCATGGCGTGACCTGCCTCAATACGCCCGGCACGATCGACAGCGACTATCGCGGTGAGGTGAAGGTAATTCTCGCCAATCTCGGCGCGGAACCCTTCGTCGTCGCGCGCGGCGACCGCATCGCTCAACTCGTTCCGGCCCCGGTCCTACGTGCTATACTCGACGAGGTCGACTCGCTGGAAGACACCGTGCGCGGGGCCGGAGGTTTCGGATCCACGGGACGTTGATGTTACTGCAACTCATCTTTTTGGCCGCCGTGGAAATGGTTGTGCCGCTGCCGACGGACTGGGCAACGCTTGCCCCGCTGCCCTATATCGCGCCGCCGCTGGTGACGCCGGCAACGGACCAGTTCGTCGCCGGCGAGATCGCCGCAAAGCGCTGTCCCGGACCGAAACCGGTCGACGGTCATTATATCTTGCGTGTCGATATTGCGGCGTTGATCGGTCGCGACGGCGCCATCCGCAGGGCAATACCACGCGCCATCGGTTGTCCCACTGTCGAGCAATATAGTGCCGGGCTGGTGATCGGCTTCGCACGCGGGAACCTTCCCACCCGCGGCGCGGGCGCGGGCGACCAATGGTACCGCACGACGCTTGTCTATGACTGGGGCAAATGACGCTCAGCGACGCCGACCTGGAGCGTTACGCTCGTCACATCGTGCTGAAGGAGATCGGCGGTGCGGGGCAGCGCAAGCTGCGCGCCGCGACGGTGGCGATCATCGGCGCGGGCGGCATCGGCTCCCCGGCCATCCAATATCTCGCCGCGGCCGGGGTCGGCACGCTGGTGTTGATCGACGACGATCGCGTCGACCTCTCCAATCTCCAGCGACAGACTCTGTTCGGGGAGCGCGATATCGGCAGCACCAAGGTCGCGGCCGCGGCAGAAGCCGTGGCGAGGTTCAATCCCGGCGTGAACGTGCGCATGGTCGACGCGCGCATCGCTGCCGATAATGCCGCCGTCCTCCTGCGTGGCGCCCAGGTCGTGCTCGACGGCTGCGACAACTTCCCTACCCGTCTCGCGGTCGCCCAGGCCGCGCACGCGTTGCACATTCCGCTCGTCTCCGCCGCCGTCGCGCAGTTCGAGGGCCAACTCGCGGTCTATCGTGGCTGGGAAGCCGACAAGCCCTGCTACCGCTGTCTGGTCGGGGGCGACCCCGATCGGGCCGAGGCCAGTTGCGCGGAAGCCGGCGTGCTCGGCGCGATGACCGGGGTGATGGGCAGCCTCGCCGCGCTCGAAGTGATTCGCGCAATCGTGCCGTTCGGCGACGACCCTGCGGGGAAGCTGCTGCTCGCCGACGCGCTCGCCTTCCGCTTCCGTACCATCGCCCTGCCCAAGGATCCCGGGTGCCCGATCTGCGGTTAGCGCGGTTTTAAGGCTCATCGACGTAGCAGGGGTGCATGCCAGCGCAACGCAAGATTCTCGTCATATTCGGCACCCGTCCCGAGGCGATCAAGCTGTTTCCCGTCGTCGCGGCGCTGCGCGAGATGCCGGAACTCGACGTGCGCACCTGCGTGACGGCGCAGCATCGCGGTCTGCTCGACCAGGTGCTGTCGATCGCCGGCCTGACACCCGACATCGACCTCGACCTGATGGAGCCGGGCCAGTCGCTCGACCGGCTGACCGCGCGGCTGCTCACTGGCCTTGGCGAGGTGATGGATGCCGAGCGGCCCGATCGCGTGATCGTCCAGGGCGATACCGCGACGGCGATGGTCGGTGCGCTGGCCGGCTATTATCGCAAGATTCCGGTCAGCCATGTCGAGGCGGGGCTGCGCTCGGGCGACATCTGGCAACCCTGGCCCGAGGAGGTAAACCGCCGCATCGTTGCGCCGATCGCCGACCAGCATTTCGCCCCGACCGAAACGGCGGCTGCGGCGCTGCGCCGCGAGAACATCGCGCCGGCCACGATTCATGTCACCGGCAACACGGTGATCGACGCGCTGCTCGCGACACGCGCGCGCCTCGTCGCCGATCCCGCCATCGGAGCCGGCCTCGACGAGATCGCCGCGCGCTTTGCCGGCAAGCGCGTGGTTCTCGTGACCACCCATCGGCGCGAGAATTTCGGTGGCGGCATGGCCAACATCGCGCGCGCGATCGGCCGGATCGCCGACCGCGATGATGTCGCGATCCTGTTTCCGGTCCATCCCAACCCCAATGTCGTGTCTGTAATGGACCGCATGCTCGGTGACCGCGCGAACGTCGCGCGAATCGATCCGCTCGATTATCCACACTTCGTCCGCGCGCTTGGTCTGTGCGACATCGTGCTGACCGACTCAGGCGGCGTGCAGGAGGAGGCTCCGGCACTCGGCAAGCCCGTTCTGGTGATGCGCGAGACGACCGAGCGCCCCGAAGGGGTCGCCGCCGGTACCGCAAAGCTGATCGGCACCGACAGCGATCGTATCGTTTCCGAAATCTTCACGCTCCTCGACGATAGCGCTGCCTATTCGGCCATGGCCCGCGCCCACAACCCGTTCGGCGATGGCCATGCGTCGGCACGGATTGCGAGGATCGTCGCCGATGGTTTCTGAACTGAAGGTCGCCGTTCTCGGCCTCGGATATATCGGCTTGCCGACCGCCGCGATCATCGCGCGCACCGGTGCTGCGGTGCTCGGCGTCGATGTGACGCAGTCGGTCGTCGACACCGTCAATTCGGGCAAGGTGCATATCGAGGAAGTCGATCTCGATGGCCTCGTTTCGGGCGTGGTCGCACGCGGCAACCTGCGCGCCTCGATGCAGATCGAGCCATCGGATGTGTTCGTCATCGCCGTGCCGACTCCGTTCGGCGAGGATCACGCCCCCAATATCGGTTATGTGCTGCGCGCCGCGACCACCGTCGCGACCGTCCTCAAGGCCGGCGATGTGGTGATCCTCGAATCGACCTCGCCCGTCGGCACGACCGAGAAGGTGCGAGACCTGCTCGCCGAACTTCGCCCCGACCTCAGGGTGCCGGGCCGCTGCGCCGACAGCCCCGACATTGCCATCGCCTATTGCCCCGAGCGTGTGCTCCCCGGTCGGATTCTCGTCGAACTGATCGACAATGACCGCGTCATCGGCGGCATCACCCCACGCTGCGCGCGCAAGGCACTCGCTTTCTACCGTCGCTTCGTGCGCGGCGCCTGCGTCACCACCACCAGCCGCGCGGCAGAGATGACCAAGCTGACCGAAAATGCGTTCCGCGACGTCAACATCGCCTTCGCCAACGAATTGTCGCGCATCGCCGACACGATGGAAGTCGATGTGTGGGAGGTGATCCGCCTCGCCAACCGCCATCCCCGGGTCAACATCCTGTCGCCCGGCCCCGGCGTCGGCGGGCATTGCATCGCGGTCGACCCGTGGTTCCTGGTCAATGCCGACCGCCCCAACACGCCGCTGATCCGCACCGCGCGCGAAGTGAACGATGCCAAGGTCGATTATGTCATCGAGCGCGCCACAACGATGATCGCCGCAAATCCGGGCATTCAGGTCGCCTGCCTCGGACTCGCCTTCAAGGCGAACATCGACGATTTCCGCGAAAGCCCCGCGCTCAAGGTGGCCGCCGCCCTTGCCGGACGCTTCGGCGAACGCATTCATGTCGTCGAGCCCTATGCCGACACGCTGCCGACAGATTTCGACGGCACCGGCGCGCGCATCACCGACATCGACACCGCGATCGAACGCTGCGGCGCGATGATCGTGCTGGTCGATCACGATGTGTTCAAATCGGTGCCGCTCGACGAACGCGCCGACAAGCTGGTCTATGACACACGCGGCATATGGCCCGATCAGCCGCGTGCGCGACCCGTCGTCGCGCCATTGCGCATCGCGGTCTAGAAGCGGCCGGCGCTTGGCGCTAAGGCGCGGGCTTCGGGGGCGTGAGGATGAAAATGGGCGAAGCTGTTCTCGTCACCGGGGCTGCAGGCTTTATCGGCATGCACGTTGCCAGGGCGCTGCTGGCGCGCGGCGAGCGCGTGATCGGCGTCGACAATCTCAACGATTATTACGCTGTCGGGCTGAAGGAGGATCGGCTCGCCGAAGTTGCGCGGGACGCCGATGGTCGTTTCACGATGTTGCGGCTGGATTTCGCCGACAATGCCGCGCTGACTGCTGCGCTGGCTCCGCATCGCTTCGACCGCATCGTCCATCTCGGCGCCCAGGCCGGGGTGCGCTACTCGCTCGAAAATCCGCACGCTTATGTCCAGTCCAACCTGGTCGGTCACGTCAACATCCTGGAACTCGCGCGTGCGCGCGGCGTAGGACATCTCGTCTACGCATCGTCGTCGTCGGTGTATGGCGGCGGCGCGAGCCTGCCGTTCGAGGTCGCCGCGCGCGCCGACCGGCCCCTGTCGCTCTATGCCGCGACCAAACGCGCCGACGAGCTGATGAGCGAGACCTATGCGCATCTCTATCGCATCCCGCAAACCGGCCTGCGCTTTTTTACCGTCTATGGCCCATGGGGCCGCCCCGATATGGCGATGTGGCTGTTCACCGACGCGATTCTCGCCGGGCGTCCGATCCAGGTGTTCAACGGCGGCGACATGCGGCGCGACTTTACCTTTATCGAGGATATCGTCGCCGGCGTCATCGGTTGCCTAGACCAGCCGCCGCCAGACGACGGCGCCGCCAAGCCGGGCGGCAGCATCAGCCCGCACCGATTGTACAATATCGGCAACCACCGCTCCGAACGACTCGACCGGTTGATCGACCTGATCGAACTGGCCTGCGGGCGAGCGGCGATTCGCGTCGATCAACCGATCCAGCCCGGCGATGTGAAGGATACGTTCGCCGATATCAGCGACATCGCGCGCGACATCGGATTCGTTCCCAAGACGACCATCGAGCAGGGCGTGCCGCGCTTCGTCGACTGGTTCCGCGCCTACCGCCTTTAACCTGCCATAACGTCATTCCTTACAACGCAAGCGCCACGGGTTTTGCTTCGCCGACATGATGTGTTACCGCACCGCAGCAAGGCAGGTCAGAAAAAATGCGACCGGGATCGGGCGCAATGTGCGATCCGCTCGTCGACGGCAAAGGGGGCTTTTACGGGACGATGAATGTCCATCGCATCTCGGCTATTCAAAAGGCGTCGGTCAATCACAGGGCCATAGCCAATAATGGCGTGGCCCAGCTTCTCGGCGGGCTGGTGGTGGCGGTCGGCCTGCCCTTCCTCGTCTTTGGCGGCACCGACTTCGCTGCAGCGGAAATCGTCCAGCGGAACGTACTCTACGCAACCCTCGCCGCCGTCCTGGTCGGCCATTACTTCTTCCGCCGCTTCGTGTTCTTCCCAGGTGCGCGCAGTTCCTCTTATGTCGTGCCGACCTTCACCGCGACCTATGCGATTGCGCTGACCGTCTTCTTCTTCTTCCGTATCGACTATAGCCGGCTCGCTTTTGCGACGAGTTTCGTGATGTGCGAATCCTGGTATTTCGCCTGTCACGTGATGGGCGCGCGTGCACGACCGCGGCGACTGGCGGTGGTACCGGTGGGCAAGGCGCGCAAGGTCAACCGCATCCCCAAGATCGACTGGATCTGGTTGCGCGAGAGCGGCGCGCCGCTACCCGAATGCGACGGGATTGTCGTCGATCTGCGCGCCGACCTGTCTGACGACTGGGAGCGGTTCATCGCCGAGCGCGCGATCGCCGGCGTCCCGGTTTACCACGTCAAGCAGATCGAGGAGTCGGTTACCGGGCGTGTCGACATCGAGCATCTCTCGGAGAACAGTTTCGGTTCGCTCGTCCCGGGTCTCGGCTACATCAAGATCAAGCAGTTGATCGATTTCATCGGCGCGCTGGTTGTCGGGCTGTTGCTGTTGCCGGCGCTGCTGCTCGTCGCGCTGGCCATCAAACTGGACTCGCGCGGCCCCGCGCTCTTCAAGCAGAAGCGCGTCGGCTATCGCGGTGTACCGATCACGGTCTTCAAGTTCCGTACGATGCGCCACGAGGCTGTCGTCCAGGTTGAGCGCGACAGCGCGATCACGCAGGACGGCGACACACGGATCACACGGCTCGGTCGCTATCTGCGCCACAGCCGGATCGACGAACTCCCGCAGATCGTCAATATCCTGCGCGGCGAAATGAGCTGGATCGGCCCCCGGCCGGAGGCCTGCGCACTTTCCGAATGGTATGAGAGCGAAATTCCCTTCTATCGCTATCGCCACATCGTCCACCCCGGAATCACCGGCTGGGCGCAGGTCAATCAGGGGCATGTCGCCGGCGTCGCCGACGTACTCGACAAGCTGCAGTTCGATTTTTACTACATCAAATATTTCTCGCCATGGCTCGACATGTTGATCGTGCTGCGGACGATAAGGACGATGCTGACGGGTTTCGGCTCGAGATAGCGTCAGCGAAGTTCGCGATAGGCCGTGGTCATAGACCGGCTGATCGCGGTCCAGCCATGATCCGCCTCGACCAGTGTGCGGCCGCGCGCGCCCGCATCGGCCAGCCGCGCTTCTTCGTTCAATACCGCGCCCATCGCGGTCGCCATCCCGGCAGGGTCAGTGGTGATTTCGAATGCGGCTCCGGCCGTCAAGCCCTTGGGCAGATTGCATGCCGCGGTCATCAACACCGGCAGACCATAGGACCAGGCTTCGAGCACGGTCATCGGCAGTCCTTCGCTGAAACTCGGCAAGATGAACGCGGCGGCATCTCGGAAGGTGGCGTCCTTTTCGGCGCCGAACACCTGACCGACGAAAGCGATTTCCTCGTTCAGGCCGAGCGTCTCGACCTGCGCCTCGAGTGCTGCGAGCAGCCCGACCTCGTCCCAGCCCGCGATCGCCAGCCGCCAAGTCGCTCGCACGGTGTCGGGAAGGAGCGACCAGGCCGTGACGAGTTGTTTCAGACCTTTTTTCGGATGCAAGCGGCCGACGAACAACAGGGTACGCTTTCCGCTGCGCGCGCGGCGATCAGAAATGTGCTCCGGGAGCGAAACGCCATTGGGAATCACCGTCACCGGCGGTCCGAATTCAAAGGCGGCGATCGCTTCGGCTTCGGGCACGTTGAGCGCATGGAACAGCCGCGCGCCGCGCAACAGGCGATCTTCCCACAGCCATGCCGAGACGCGCTTCTTCAGCCGGCTGCGCTGCCAGGCCCAGGGATCGAGCATGCCGCGCGGCGCGATGACCACCGGCTTGCCCGAACGCCGCGCCCATTGCGCGGTCGCACGCGCACCGACGCCCCAGATGCCGTGAAGATGAACCACGTCCGGCGCTACCGCATCTAGCGCCGCGATCATCGACCTTGCGAGGATCTTGTCGCCAAACCCGCTCGTCGGCACCTCGGTCAGCGGCACCGGCACCCAGGTCGACCGATCGGTAGCGGACCATTGATCGAGACCGGCGATCACGCTGACCTGCTCGCCATCGGCCTGCATGGCGCGCGCCAGTCCCTTGACGCTTTCGAACATGCCGCCGGCAAGACGCGACGCCGTATCGACGACGTGGACGATCTTCACGCGGGCTTGCGCTCGAAGATCAGCACGGCGTCGCCACCATTGCGCGCTGCGCCGCGGCCAAAACGGCGCTCGACCCAGTGATTTAGCCGGCCGAGGAGTTTGTCGCCGAACGGCAGCGCGACACCGAAACGCCGCACCGCAACGGTGCGGAAGCCGGCCTTCGCCGCCGCCGCTTCGATCGATGGAATGTCGAAATAGTGGATCTGGTGGAGCTTACCCGCCGCCACGCGCCGGTCGTTTATAATCCGCGCGAGCCGGACCCAGAACTGGTCGGCGACCGTGGTCTGCATCGCAACGATCCCATCTTGCACCAACAGCCGCGCGAAGCCTGCGAACAGATCGTCAAGGCGACCGACATGCGCGATCAGGCCAAGGCAGAGGATTACATCGAAGGCCGGCAGACCGGGCTCTTGTTCGATCGTGAAGATATCGCGATTTATGAAGCGTAAGGTTTCATCGGGGTGGGTCGGCTGGATCGACCGGCGCGCCGCGCGCAGCATGCCCTCGCTGACATCGTTCGCCCATAACTGATCGTAACGCCCCGAAATGTTGACTGCCTGGGTGATCTCGCCCGTCCCGGTCGCGCAATCGAGCAGCGCGCCGGTCTTGCCCGCAAGCAGCTCCGCCACGATGGCGAGGCGCGTGCGAAACATCTCGGACGCGCCCGTGCGCGTATCTTCCTTGAAGAAATCGCCATAGTTTTCCGAATGAACCTCGAAAAACTCGGTTACCCTATTTTGGTCACCGGCAGCCTGCATTGTCTCGTCTCGTCCCTTGGCTTGCCATGAACCATCGCGCCTATTGCCTGTCATCGTACGACTCAAGCACCGATCAACGCGCCAGGTTCGCAAACAGCCGATTCCACCGCTCGAATGCATCGACGCGGCCAAAGTCGCGCTCGAGCGCGGCGCGTGCCGCGCGGCCCATCGCTGCGACGCGCGACGGATCCGATGCCAGCGCCGTGATCGCCGCGGCGAGTCCGGTGCAGTCGCCGGGTGCGACCGCAACTCCGCAAACTTCGCGCCGGACGATCCGCGCAATCTCCCCATCGAGATCAGTCACGGCGATTACCGGACGTCCGGCGGCGGCAACGCCATAGAATTTGCTCGGTACGATCAACCCTTCCATTTCGGGTCGCAGCGAAAGCCAATGAACATCGGCGACGCCGAGCGATTCGCTCAGGCGCTCGCGCGGCTGATAGGGCCGAAAGTGGAAGCGGGCCGCCAGCCCTTCGTCAGCTACGCGCGCCGCCAGTCGCGCGCTTTCATGGCCGCCGCCGATCATCAGGAAGATGATATCATCGCGCTGCATCAGCAGCGTCGCGGCGCCCAGCAGCGTCTCGAACTCATGTGCGCGGCCGAGATTGCCCGAATAACCGACGACAAAAGCTTCGCCGAAGCCCCACTCTTCCCGCAACGCGACCGCCTCCCGGGCGAGCGGACGGATTGCCCTTTCGTCGCTCCAGTTCGGCATTACCGCGATCCGATCGGCCGGCACGCCTTCTGCGGCGATCCGCTCGGCCATGCGCTCGCCGATCGCGATATTGAGCCGCGCATGGTGGAGTGAAGCATTGCGCCAGCGCCGCAGCTGCCGGCCGAGCCAGCCATGCATCGCGCCGACACCAAGTTCGGCCGCAACCTCAGGATAGAGATCCTGCAACCAGTTGATCAGCGTTGCGCCACGCAGTCGCACGGCGACACTCGCCACTACCGAAAGCAGCGGCGGGTCGGTCTTTACGACGACCAGGTCGCCGCGCCGCGCCGCGCGCAATATCGCGAAAAAAGCGGTGAGATAGAAGGACAGATAATCAACCGTGCGTCCGGCCAGACCGCTGCGCCCGAAACGTGAACTCCAGACGCGGTCAATCGTCACGCCGCCATGGGCGTCGCGCGCGGGCAACCGCGCCGTCGGGTCGTCGTAACGCAAGCGACTCGTGATGACGCCGACCTCCCAGCCGCGCGCCGCCAGCGCCTCGGCCAGATCGGTGAGGATCTGGGCGGTAGCGCTATGGTCGGGGTAGTAGAAACGGTTGACGAACAGCAGGCGACCGCGCGACATCAGTCTTCCCGTCGCTGGCGCTTGCGGAGTGGCTTGGCCGGGTTGCCGCCAACGACTGTCCAGGCCGCCACGTCGCGAATGGCCACGGCACGCGCCGCCACGACGCCGCCTTCACTGACGGTCACGCCGGGGCCGACATAAGCCTCGGCCGCGACCCAGCCACCCGGACCGATGGTAATCGGTGCGGTCATGAGATGATGGCCCGGATCGTCAATGTTGCGACTCGCGGTGCAAAGATAGGCGCGCTGGCTGACGGTCGCATTCTCTGCCAGCGTGATGGTCGCGACGGAATAACAGTCGACGCCATCGCCGATCACGCTGCGATCACCCATCACGAGGTTCCACGGCGCCCATACGATCATCCCGGGGTACGGCAGTGCGCCCTGCCCGATCTTCGCGCCGAAGCAACGCAGCAGAAAACGCCGCCAGCCCGGCAGGATGCGCGGCGATGGGCGAAACAGGAAAATCCAGACGAGGCCCCAGATACCACGCTTGACCTTGCAGCGAAGCGAGGGCGGTGGCTGGCGTGTGAGCGACGCGCGCGCGGCCGGCACGGTGTCGGCAAGAAGCCGGGCGATCGGCCGGGGGGTTGGGCGCGTCACTATAGTCTGTTCTCCGCTCGCTGGCCCGATCACCGACTTCACCGTAGCGCGCCGCGAACGATATGGCGATTGCCTCAAATCAATCCCGCATCGGGCACGCCGGCGGCGCCACCCATACTACATCGCATATGCGGGACGTCGTCGTCGCGATCGCGACAACAGGCGGCCCAGAAGGTAGAACGCTACCACCGGAACGATCGCGATCGTGACGAACTGGATGCTGCGCATCGCCAGCGCGGCGGCAAAGAACCCGCTGGCATAATAAACCAGGTCGAGGTTGGTGCGCGCGGCAAAGCCGACCCGGTTCCACCACGACGTCAGCACACCGATCAGCAAGGAGACGATGATCAGGCTGGGATAGCCGGCGATGAGATACGCTTCACCGACATAGGTAACCGCGAGCGTGTAGCCGCCACCGGTCCCCAGGGCTTCCTCGGTACTGACTGCCCAGCCAACGGGCTTGCCGGGCCACAAGGCGCGCGGAACCCATTTGGTAAAAATCTCGACCACGACGTCGCTGCCCGGAAACGGATAGGGATCGGGAAACACGCCGACCACCCGCGCGATCGACACCATGTTGTTATCGATCATGAAGCCGTCGCTCTGCTGCTGCGCGGCACCGTCGGAGAGATAGCTGCCGAGCCCCTGGTTGCGAAAGTCGAGCATATATCCCGATATGATCCACAACAGCGCCACGCAGGCGACGGTCGTCAAAATCAGCCGGAACGTATGCGTCTGGCGGCTTGCCATGAAGAAGGTGACGAGGAACAATCCGGCCTTGATCAGCAATACGTTACGCGCGCCTTCACAGAAGTCGAAAAAGGCCATGAACAGCAACAGGGCCCCGACCGCCACGCGCGCGCTGGGGCGGTAAGCCTTGGCGTTGGCGAAGACGAAGCCACCCAGCGCGGCAACGATGTAGAGCAACAGGTTTAGCTCGGTCAGGAACGAAAGCCAGCCACCCTGCTGGCCACGCTGCCACGGCCGGTCGAAACGCTGCTGCAGCAGCCAGTGAATGATTTGGAAGGGATTGAACGAGGTCGTCAGGAGAACATAGAAATAGCCGAGAAAAGAGAGCGCGAAGAACATCCTCAGCAGGGCCTGTGACGAGATTTCCGGCAAGCGGACCTGTTCCGGCCTGGCGCGGAAGGGCACGGCAATGTGCCGGCCCACCGCGATGCCCGCGAAGCCGATCAGCACCATGCCGCAAGCCATGCCGGCATTCCCGGTGGCGGCTTCGTAAAGCAGTCGCACGTGCGGATGGAGAAACTCGGCAAAGGTCAGGAAGTAGAGCGTCCAGAGCGAGATGATATCGACGCGCGCCAGCGAACGGATGCCCGCCAGGCTCTCGATCCCGAGCGCGATACCCAGAACGACCAGCAGCGTGTAGGCGCAAAAGCGGTAGGTTTCGAGCTCGGTGCCGGATGTCGGCATCGTCAACCAGACGAGTAGTGCGCCGACGCAGATCGTGATCGTCGAAAACAGCTTGAGGCGCACGTCCGCCGGCTTCACCCAAGCCTGATCGTCCATCACCGTCGCCATCAACCCGTCTCCGTTGCGATCACCGGGAGAAATATCCCCGCTACGCCCCATCTGCCGATGTAGAGCGATTCCGCCGGTGCCGCGACCCTAAATTCATCCGCCGTCCCGCGTGTTGCGCGCAGCAAGCCGCGACAACAGCCAGCGCGACACCGGTCCGGCACGGCGCGGCCGGCCAATCCGTACAAGACCGGCCGCTGCCGCCGCGCCCTCGCCGAAGCGATCCGGTCCATAATCGGCGACGATCCGTATCCCGGCCGCACCCATCGCAGCACGATCGGTCGTGGGAGCGGCAAGGTCGATCAGCCGTTGGACGATCTCGGCGACATCGAGCGGATCGACCGCCCAGCCGTTTTTGCCCTGATCGACCAGATCGTCAGCGCAACCGCAAGCCCGCGACACGATGACCGGCAGGCCCGCCGCCATCGCCTCGTTGACCACCAGTCCCCATTGCTCGACCGTACTGACATGCACGAATCCGCCCGCCAGGCCATAAAAGGCCGGGAGATCGTCATATTGGTGAAAGCCCATGAAGCGCACGGCCTGGTCGACGCCCAGCACCCGGGCCTGCGCTTCGAGTTCGGCCCGCAATTCACCGTCACCGATCAGCACCAGATCCCACGCATCTTCCCCAACCTTGTCCCGATAGGCGGCAAAGGCCTCGATCAGGCGCGCCAGGTTCTTCTTGGCGATGAAGCGGCACGAGGCGAGAAAATAGCGCTCCGGAAGGCCGAACCTCGCGCGCACGCCGGCGGCATCGGCCCGCGCGGTCGCGGCGCCGCGCGCGAAGAAATCGTTGTCGACCGCATCGTAACCGAGGAACACCCGGTCGGGCGGCATGCCGAGCGCTTCGACATAGCGGCGTTGCGCCTTGCCGCCGACCAGCGCGGCATCGCACAGGCCGACGATGTGGCGCTTGATCGCCTCGCGCACGAAGCTCCGCGTCGCATCATGCGCGGTCGATTCGGACATTATCACGACCGGTCGGTCGCGTTCACGCGCCCATAGCAGCATCGCCAACGCCTCGCTGTGCGACCAGCCCGTGATGAACACCACCGCCGGGTCGGCCTCGTCAAGCGCGGCGCGCACCGCGCCGACCATCTCGCCCGCCGGCTTGTCGTCGATCGCGGCGTCGTTGAACAATGTTCGACGCGCGAACCGCTCCTCGCCGACACGTGGCTCCCAGGCATAGACCGTACTGCGTCGCGACCCCTCGATCCCGACCACCGACATGCGCGCGGCGGCACCGTTGATGCGCGCGAGAATATAGGGGCTGAACATGCGAAAATAGATCGCGACGTCGGGGCGAATGGCGGTCATCGGCTCGCTTCAGGTCAGGCGCGGACGCGCCAGCGCCCAGGCGGCGACATGGTGAATAACGCTGAACCGTCCCTCGGCCAATGCGCGATCGATCGCTTCGGGGCGCATCAGGCGAATCTCCGCGACCTCCAGGTCATCGACGATCGGGTCGGCGACACGCTGGCAGTCGCGCGCGAGAAAATAATGGCCCAGTGATCCGCGTTGATTGCCATTGTCGACATAGCATCCCAACGCCTCGAGCTTGCCGGGGCGAAAACCGGTTTCCTCGGCCAATTCGCGGGCGCATGCAGCATCGGCAGCCTCATCCGCTTCGACGAAACCGGCCGGAAATCCCAATCCGAAGCGACGCGCGCCGTGCTTGTATTCCCACAAGGTCACGATCTCCCCGCTCGTCAACTGCGGCACGCACAATGCAAAGGTGGCAAGCTCGACCTGATAGAAATCGTCGATCACCGCGCCCGACCTGGTGCGCACTCGCTCGCGCGCGATCGATACATAGGGCTTGGCAGAAAACAGCTCGGTACGGTCGAGCACCTCCCACGCGTCACTCACGCCGAACGCGCCGGCACCGCGGCGCGCGGGTTGAAAGAGGCATGATCGATCAGGGCCTTCCGGTACACGTTGCAGGTCCCCCCAGTCGACCCCGGGCATGCCATTCCCCGGTCAAGCGGCTCTATCAGCGAACTCTCGCTGCGATGCAACAACATCGACGGAGTCACGTCAGCCAGGGCCGATAGGCGAGACGGTAGTCCAATTGGTCGGTGCGCTGGCCGATCTCGCGCGCCGGGTTGCCGCCGACAATGGTGTAGGGCGGCACATCCTTGGTCACGACCGCACCGGCAGCGATGACCGCCCCCTCACCAATGGTGACGCCGGGCATGACCAGCGCACGGTAGCCGATCCAGACGCGATTCCCGATCGTCACCGGGCCGCCCCGATCCGCGAAACCAGGCGATTGCGGGTCGTGCCCGAGCGTCAGGATCGACGCCTCCGGACCGATCGAGACATCGTCGCCGATCGCGATCGGGTGCACGCGGCCATCGAGAACGCAGCCGAAGTTGATGACATTGCGTCGCCCCAGCAGCACCTTGCGTCCGTTCAGGAAGCGGCAGCCCAGCTGCACGCCGGATCCTTCGCCAAACCGCCCCAGCCACAGGCGCAGATAGGCATGGCGCAGCGACCGGGAGGGCATGTGCGCCATGACGGCATTGTACTTCCAGGCGAGGATCGTGCCCGCGAGCGATCGAATCGACATCGTTTCGACCTACGTGTCGTTGCGCGCAGCGGCAATGGCGGTGATTGCCCGGGTGAGACATGTCCCGTTTTCATGCACCTACCACTTTGCGCATCACTGCGCGCGCAACTACGCCTATACTGAGATGGGAATGTTTGGGGGATTCGCAGCTTGAAGAAGCGTGCATTGATTTGTGGCGTATCCGGTCAGGATGGCGCCTACCTGGCGCGCCTTCTGGTCGACAAGGGGTATGACGTGTTCGGGACGTCGCGCAACGTCGCGTCGGCTGATCTGTCGCGCCTTGCGGCGGTCGGCCTCGACGAAGAGGTGACGCTCTGCTCGGCGACGCTGTCCGATTTCCGCAGCATTCTCACGACACTCGCCGAGATCCGGCCGAACGAGGTGTATAATCTCTCGGGCCAGAGCTCGGTCGGTCTGTCGTTCGGACAGCCGGTCGAAACGATCGAGAGCATCACGGTGTCAACGATCAACATGATCGAAGCGATCCGCTTCCTCGATCCGACGATCCGCTTCTACAATGCCGGATCGAGCGAGTGTTTCGGCGATACCGTCCGCACGGCGGCGACGGAACTGACCCCTTTCCAGCCGCGCAGCCCCTACGGCGTGGCGAAATGCGCGGCACACTGGATCGTGCGCAACTATCGCGAGGCTTATGGTGTGTTCGCCTGCAACGGCATCCTGTTCAACCATGAATCGCCGCTGCGGCCGCGCCAGTTCGTCACCCGCAAGATCGTCGATGGTGCCTGTGCGATCAAACAGGGCAAGCTCGACCGGCTGACGCTCGGCAATCTCGATATCATGCGCGACTGGGGCTGGGCGCCGGAATATGTCGTGGCGATGTGGGCGATGCTCCAGACCGAGACGCCGGAAGATTATGTCATCGCAACCGGAACTGCCTGCAGCCTTGCGGATTTCGTCGCCCGCACCTTTGCCGCGCTCGATCTCGATTGGCGCGACCATGTCGACATCGACAGGGCGATCTTCCGACCGCTGGATATCAGCTATAATTGCGGCGACGCTACCAAGGCTTTCGAAGAGCTCGGCTGGCGCGCCGAGGTCGTCATGCCGGAAGTCGTCGACAGGATGGTCGCGGAGTCGCTCGCGAGGTCGTCGCTCTCTTAGGTCGCCTAACGAGCGGGCACAGAGCGGACGGCGTGGTCGAGAATCGTCTGCTCGATAACGCGGGCGTTTCGAGCCCAGCCATAGTCCTCGAAATAGCCCTCCCAATCTGGCGCGATGCCGTTTTCCAGCCAGTCGCACAGTCCGGCGCGGATCGCCGCAACGTCGTCGGGCTCGACCCAGATGCCAAGGCGATATTGCCGCACCACGGCCTCGGTCGTCGCCGAGCCGCTCGAGATCAGGCAGGGCTTGCGATAGTTGACCGTCACGCCAAGTGCCGCACTCGATGAGACGAAGCGGCGCGCATAGACCAGCAGCGACAGATCGCTCGCCGCTATCAGATTCGCGGTATCCGCAACGCTGACGAAGCGATTGATCCAGCGGCAGCGATCGGCGCAACCGAGTTTCTCCGCGAGATCCTGGTAATAGGATAACGGTCTATTGCCACCGGCCTGCTCCGACCCGGCGACGATAAGGTAGATGTGGGGCAAATCGGTGATCGCCCGGATGACCAGATCGATATTCTTGTTGTCGCGGACGTAACCGAACGAGGTCAGCATCACCGCATTTTCCGGGATGTCGAGCGCGTTGCGCACCTCGGCGGCGCCCTGTGTCGGATCGGGGAAGTGATGGATGCCATAAGGAAGCCAGACGACATCGACCGCCGCAGGTACCGGTACGGGATCGAGCGTATGCACGAAAACCGCGTCGAGCATGTCGAACGCGAGCCTGACCGACCAGCGATGCCACCAGGCCGGGCCGACGGCATAATCACGCACCGGATCATGCAGCACACTGAAGAAGTGCACGCCCTGACGGCCCAGACGACGCATCCGCCATGCCCAGAAAGGTGCCAGATATTCGCTGAAATGAGTCAGCACGGCGTCCGAGCGCCGCTCGGCGATATGGCGCGCGACGATCCGTGCATTGGCCAGCAATCCGACCCCGATCTGGACCGCGCGCACCAGCTTCCAACGCGAGAAGCGTCGCGGTCGCGCGTCATAGAGCACCGGCTTCGCCGCATATTCCGGCGTGCGGCCGTCGAGAAATGAAGGTGGGCAGAGCAACTCGACATCGATACCACGCGCCGCAAGCGCGGTCGCCTGGTCGTGGGCATAATCGGCAATGCCGCCGCCCCCTAGTTCGCACCATATAGTGAGCTTCATGCAACCGCCTCGATCAACTGCCCGACCACCGTGTCGGGCGCGAAACGGCGCTCCGCTCCGTTCGTCGCGCCGGCATGTGCCGCAAGCATCCCGGGTGACTCGATATATCGGCCAATTGCCTCGGCGATTGCCGTCCCGGTGACCTCCGCCAACAGCAACCCATCGATGCCGTCCCGCACGACATCGCCACAATGTCGCGATGCGATCACCGGCAGGCGATGCGACGACGCCTCGATCTGAGTCAGGCCGAACCCGTCCGACAGGCTCGGCAGGATGAACAGATCGGCAGCGGCATAATGGGCCGCCGCCGCACCGCGCGAGACCGCGCCATGGCGGACGATCTTCGGGTTGGCCAGTACCTCGGGCGGGAAGACGATCCCCGCACCGCCGACAAGGTGGAACTCGACCGGCGCTGCAGCGAGCAATGCGGCTGCATCGAGCAGCTCGGCGATGCCCTTGCGGATGACCAGTGAGCCAAGGAACAGGACACGTAGCGGTCGCGCGTCGTCGAACTGCGCGGGATATTGCCGCGGGGCGACACCGTTCGCCGCATCATAGGCCAGCGGCACGACCGCGAGCTTCGCCGCGTCGATGCCGGCAGCTACCAGTCCCTCGTGCGCCCAGGGCGAGTTCACCACGATATGGTCCGCCATCGCGCATTCCTCGCGCCAGCGCGCCCAGTAAGCGGCGGGCGCGCGCTCCCAGTCAGGCAGGAGGCGCGCATCACGCCTCACCGCATCGGCAACGATGTTCTCTTCGGTAATCGCGGGGTCGATCTGGCCGAGTACCGTGCGGCAGCCCGCGTCACGCGCGGCGCGCAGGATGCCGAGTGCGGCATAGCTATAGGCAAAGACGGTGGGCCGGTCCGCCAGCAAATGCTTGTCGCGCATCCGGGCGACGACGTGCCTTTCGAACCAGGCGTTGCGCGTCATGATCGCCGGCCAGCCCGCCGGTGCGCGGCGCAGCACCCGGCCCGCAAGTTCGAAAGCGATCGCCGAGGCGGTAAAGTCTTCGACCGGCGCATCGGCAAGGTCGGACGAGAAGCGGTCGGCGAATTTGCGCCCGAGTGCCCCTGGGGCACGGGCCGCGACACCGCCCGGGCGCGCCCACGCCTCGGTGATCAGCGCCCGCAAACGGCCGCGACGATGGAAACCGCACGGCAAGATATAATGTTCGCGCGCGCCCAACTGACAAAACAGCCACGGCGCATCGTTCCGCGCCCTCACGCCGTGCCCCAGAGCTTGTCGAGAAACGCGGCGCCGGAATGGCTTGCCCGCGCCAGTTCGGCGCGAGCACGCGCAGCGGCGCGATAGCGAGGATAGTCGGCGGTCATCTCGGCAATCGCCGCGCACAGCCCCGCAACATCGCCGTCATCGACCCCGGTTCCAGCCCCGACCCCGCGGACAAGGTCCTCGCACCAGGTGTCCAGGGTGTAGATCACCGGCACGCCGGCCGTGACCGCCTCGACCGCGACGCCCGAGATGCGCGCGAAATAGGACGCGCGCCGATACGGCAGCAGCATCACATCGGCCGATGCCACCGCCGCGTCATAGGCCTCCGACGACATCGATTGCTCGATCAGTGTGACGTTCGGATCGGCACGCAATGCTGCATCGACCTCGTACAAAGCGCCGGCGACATCATGGATCGGCGCGTTCCACTGGATGACGAAGCGTGCCTTGCCGTCGGGATGCGCCGCGCGATACGCCTTGATCGCGTCCTGCATCACGTCGATGCCCTTTTCGAACCGCGCCGGGCCGAGGCAGCTGAAGGTGATCGGGGCATCGAGCGGCCGATCATCTGCAACGAGATCGTCATAGGCGGCGACGCGCGGGCTCGGCCACACATCGGGCGCGATCCCGCACAGCAGGCGATATTCGGTCGCGAGGCGCGTGCTGTCCGTGACGAACAGCGCGCGGCCACGGGCGATCAAACCGGCATAGCTGCGCAGCGCGTATTTCAGGATCGCGGTGGATCGCTTGAACACCGGCGTCGTGCTGCCCTCGGCATAGGAGCCGGCATTGTTGCGAAACAGCAGCGCGATGCGCTTCACGCCGCGGCCGCCATGGCGCAGCATCAACAGCCGCCAGCCGATGATGTGATGGATCACCACCGTCGGTGCGAACAGCAGGTCGAACGGGCCATGCTCCTTCACGAAGCGGCTCATCACGCGGTAGACATACCAATTATGCTGCACGATCCCGAGATAGCGCCGCCACGCCTGGGGATGGTTGTATACTCCGTCCCAGTTGCTTCGCGCGAACAACGGAAAGGCGCCGAGCTCGGCGACGATCGCCGGGTC
>JBBRSN010000035.1:0-40508 GCA_038245375.1 Sphingomonadales bacterium
ACACCGTCTTCGATGACTATGATCATATCGTCTCGACATGTTGCGACGCATGGAATTTCTTTGCCAACGACACCGCCCGCGTCGCTTCCATAACAACCCGAAGCTGGGCACAGGTCGATCTTTAAGGCCGTTGGTATTAGACGCGGCTACGCCCGCGACCAGGGCGTACCGTCCTTGCGCACGAAACGACCATCGGCATTGGCGCTTTGCAGGTCGATGTCGGAACAAAGGGTGAGATCGTCGGGCTGGCGCGAGCCGATTTCGAGATAGCGCGCCGGCCGGTCCGAGCGTTTGACCAAATGATGGCCGTTGCCGCTCGCCTTGAGGAAGGCCGCGCAATCGCCGGCGCGCAGCAAGGTCTCGCCATCGTCCTCGATCAGCACCCGTTCGCCTTCGAGCAGCTGGACGAGCTCGTCCTCGTGCGAATGCCAGTGGCGCTGGCTCGACCAGGCGCCGGGCGGCAGGCGCATGAGATTGACCCCGAAATCGCTGAGCCCGCCGGCCTCGCCGAGCCGCTGGCGCACGCGACCGGCGCACGGCGCGTCGAACGGCGGCGGGTAGCCCGAGCCCGGCCGCGCCGGCACCGTGTCGAGCGAGATTTTGGGCGTGAGCAGCTTCCCGGCATTGCACGACCGACGTCTCCCGCCGCCCGGATATCCGCCATCATGCCGCGCTGCTCAAGAGGCGCAGCGTCGCCCCCTGCCCGTGCTTCAGGCCGCCCGGTCGAGCGCCGCCGGCAGGAATTCGTCGATCGACTGGCGCGGATGGGGATAGTGGAATGCGTTGCACGACATCGGGATGACCACGCCTTCATGGCGCCCGGGAACGAAATAATGCCCCTCGTAGCGATTGGGATCGCAGATCGGGTCGCCCGCGGCATAGACCGCACCGATCGGGGCGAATTTCAGCTCGGTGCCGAACACCGCGTAGAGCGCCATGTCGACGAACAGCGTGAACTCGATCGAGCCGCGCAGATGGGTGTCCTGCGCGATGACCGCGAACAGCTGGTCGCGCACATAATAAAGCGACGCCAAGTCCTTGACGACCTGCTTGAACTCATGGCTGCCGTCATGATGGACGATCGTCGAGCGCGGTTTCTCGACCATCATCACCGCGCGGACATAATGCGCCAGGTCGCCATGAAACAGCCGGATCCGCGCCGCCGCCGCGGGATACAGGCGGCGCACGCGCTCATAGGAAAAGCGCAGCCGTCCGGGATGGATGTCGACCAGGTCGAGCGTGAAGTCGAGCCGCTCCATGCACCCGGCGAAGATCGACGACGACCCGCCCATGAACGCACCGACCTCGACGACATGCTCGAACTCGCCGTTGAAATCGCGCAGCGTCTTGACCAGGTCGAAATAATATTCGGTCGAGCACTGGTCTTCATATTGCAGCGGCACCGCGCAGGAACGTTCCCAGATCGCATCGAACAGCCGGTTGCGGCCGAGCAGGTGCCGGGCATGGTCCATTGCGCGATAGCCGCCACGGATCGGGCATCCCATGCGCTCGGCCAGGTCGGCCACGTCGATGACGCTGGGGTCGGGGTCGATGAAGCTGCCAAAGGTCATGCTCCATTGTAGAGTGTCATCGGCGGAGCAGTGGCGGGTGAGCGGCTTTGGTCGATTTTGGTTTGCTGGGAAGGCTGTGAATCGGCGTCCAACGCAGGACCCCATCAAATTCTTCCAAGGTATTGAGCTAGCACGATTTGTAAAGGTGATTAATCGCGCAATCGGCACCGCTTGGGACCCCACCCGATAACGCCTTTCTCCCGCTTCCTCAGTCTCTTATCGACAAGTTTACAGTGGATTCCGATTTGGACGCCGATTCACAGCTGGGCTTTGGTGGCAGGGCTTGTATCGAACTATGCCCGTAAGAGCATGATTACAGTTGTTTTTTGTGATAGGCGAAAAACCCGCCCCACATTATGCCCCACACTTTTCTTGGGCTACCGCATTTTTGACTGAAAACGTGATCGGCAAAAGCTGATTTCCAGTTATGTCTTACCCCATTCCGGCCAGCCGCGAAAGCCAGCGGACTTGTTGGACCGTTCCTTGCTTGGCGGGGCAGGCGGGCGGCGCTAAAGCACGTGAGATAATGCGGAGGGGCAAGCGCGCGTGGATATTCAAGGGTATGTCAGTGAAATCCGCGCGCTTCATGCCAGTGGCCAGACGACCGAACACAGTTTCCGCCCTGCGCTGGCCAAGTTGTTCCAGTCCATCGATCCCGCGCTAACCGTTATCAATGAGCCAAAGCACCTCACCGATGTGGGCGCGCCTGATTTCGTGTTCCAGCGAGGCGATGTGGCTATCGGATGGTGCGAGGCCAAGGACATTGGCAAGGACGTGCGCAAATTCGCTGCCGCCGATTACAGCAAGGCGCAAAAGGAACGCTACAAGAAGGGCCTGCCCAATCTGATCTATACCAATGGGCTGGACTTCGAATTTATCCGCGACGGCGATTCGGTGGATTTCATCACCATTGCCGATGCCACCCCGGCCCTGCCAGCGCATCCGGCAAACTTCACCACTCTGGAAAACCGGCTGTGCGATTTTGCCGCCACCACGCCGCTTTCCATCACATCATCATCGCGGCTGGCTGAAATCATGGCAGGCAAGGCGGCGATTATAAAGGACATCATGGGCCGCGCGCTGGTGGCCGATATGGCGGCGCGCGAGGCAGGCGGCGCGGCAACCGACCTGATCGGCCAGTATGAGGCATTCAAGGCCAGCCTGATCCACGATATCACCGTGGCGGACTTTGCCGACATCTATGCCGAAACCATCGCCTATGGCCTGTTTGCCGCGCGCCTGCACGATACCACGCCCGACACTTTCAGCCGGGCCGAGGCGCTGGACTTGTTGCCCAAGTCCAATCCGTTCCTGCGCGAACTGTTTCTGTATATCGCTGGCCCCACGCTGGACGAGCGCCTGCGCCGGGTGATCGATGAATTGTGCAACGTGTTTTGCGCCACCAATATGGACAAGGTGCTGCGCAATTTCGGTAAGATCACGGCACGCCAAGACCCGTTCCTGCATTTCTACGAAGACTTTCTGGCCGAATATAACCCCGCCAAGCGCAAGGCGCGCGGCGTGTGGTATACGCCCGAACCGGTGGTGAATTTCATCGTGCGCGCGGTGGATGAGGTTTTGAAAAGTGAATTTGGCTTGGCCGATGGCTTGGCCGACACGTCCAAAATCACGATCGATTGGGACACCGGCCAGAACGACCCCAAGACCGGCAAGCCCGCCACGATCAAGAAAGAGGTTCACCGCGTCCAAATCCTAGACCCCGCCACCGGAACCGGTACGTTTTTGGCCGAGGTGGTAAAACTGGTGGCTACCAGAGTGCAGGGGGTCGCGCCGGGGCAATGGTCGGCTTATGTGGAGCGCGATTTGCTGCCGCGCATTCACGGCTTCGAGCTGCTGATGGCCAGCTATGCCATGTGCCACATGAAGCTGGACATGATCCTGACCGGGCTGGGCTATAAACCATCGCCCACCCCGCCGCGCCTGAATGTTTACCTTACCAACAGCCTTGAGGAAGGCGAGCGGGTGGAGCAGACCCTGTTCGGCCTGTCCCGCGCCATCGCCAATGAAGCCAAGGCCGCGAGCGACATCAAGCGCCAGACGCCAATCATGTGCGTGATCGGAAATCCGCCTTATTCGGTAAGCAGCCACAATAAGGGGGCTTGGATTCAAAATCTTATCGACGACTACAAGCGCGGTTTAGCCGAAAAAAAGATCAATCTCGACGACGACTATATAAAGTTTATTCGCTTTGCACAGGCGCAAGTTCAGCGGACCGGTTACGGTATAGTCGGAATGATTACGAACAATTCATTCCTTGACGGTGTGACACATCGAAAAATGCGGCAGAACTTGTTAGAGTATTTTGATCGGATTTTGGTGCTCGATCTGCACGGTAGCTCGAAGAAAAAAGAGACGTCGCCAGACGGACAGCCCGACAAGAACGTGTTCGATATCATGCAAGGGGTATCGATTTGCATCATGACAAAGAAGGCTGACACGAAAACCGGCTTAGGGAAGATTCTTCATGCTGATTTGCTTGGAAGCCGAGATTCAAAAAACGAGGCTTTGTGGCAAATTTCGATGACTGATCGAGTGTTTGAAACCTTGGAGCCTTTCGATCCTTACTATTTTTTCGTTCCAAAGAATTTCGAAGGGCAGCATTCTTATGACGCATTTTTCTCAATTCAAGAACTGATGGTTGAAAACGGCTCTGGCGTAAAGACCGAGCGGGACAAAGTTTGTATTCATTTTGAACCAAATCAAATAAAAGAAACCGTACAGGAGTTTTATGAGGGCAATGAGCATTCGATAAAATCAAATTTTAATTTGCAGACCGATAGCAGAGATTGGACTATTAAAGGTGCAATACGTGATGTTCAAAAAAATTATCATAGCCGATATTTCAAGAGAATATTCTACAGACCGTTTGATGTCCGATATACATACTACACCGGCACAACTCGTGGGTTCATGGGGACGCCCGGACGAAAGATCGGGACGCAGTTTTTTGATGATAATATCGGCCTTATCCTATCTCGCACCGTTTATGGCTCAGCGAGTTGGCAAGATGTTCAAGTAACTGATACAATTGTTGAATTTGGAATTATGGCGACAAGGGTAGGTAACACTGCGCCTATTTTTCCACTTTACCTTCATGCAGAGGAAGGCACCCTAGACCAAACTGTCCGCGTCAATTTCGACCCCAAGCTATACGCGGAAATCCGCAAGGCGGCTGGCCTGAATGGCCCTACCACCGCACCCGATGGCACAGACGGCTTCCGCCACGCCACGGGCGACGCCCGCCCCGATGAAGTGAAGGTGTTCGATTACATCTATGCCGTGCTGCATTGCCCTGCTTATCGCGCGCGCTACGCCCAATTCCTGAAAATCGATTTCCCCCGCATCCCCTTCCCCGCCAGCCCCGAAAGCTTCACCGCGCTAAGCAACCAAGGCGAGGCGCTGCGCCGCCTGCACCTGATGGAAGCCCCCGCCATCGGCGAAACGCCCTATCCCTTCCACGGTGATGGCAACAGCGTGGTGGAAAAGCCCCGCTTTGAGGCAAACCGCGTGTGGATCAATGCAGACCAGTATTTCGAAGGCGTGCCGCCAGCCGCATGGGAACACCACATCGGCGGATACCAGCCCGCGCAGAAATGGCTGAAAGACCGCAAGAGCCGCGCCCTAAGCTGGGACGACATCCGCCATTATCAGCGCATCATCAAAATCCTGTCCGAAACCGCGCGCATCATGGGCGAAATCGAAATGCCGTTGGATTGAAGGCCGAGGCCATGCAGCAAAACCAACCGCGTTGCGAACCGGAACCATAATGCCGCGCGGCGGCGCAAGACGCGGGGCCGGTCGTCCGCCAGCGTTGCCAATTAAGCAACGCATGCAGATCGGCGCGGCCTGTGAGCGGGATTGGCAAGAAAGCCGCTACGGCGACGAAGTTAGGCCATATCGTGAACGCGAAAGAATTATCGATTGGCATGTGCGTGAAATTGAGTGGCAGTATGGAATTGAAGTAACGCCAAGGGCCGTGGCTTCATGGTGGGCATTGTTCCGAAAACGCCGGAACGCCGAGACCCTTTGATTTTTGTCAAATCATTTTGCCAGTCCGCTGGCGTGCGTTCATATGTCTTGCCGCCTCTCGACAGCATGGTGCTGCCGAATGGCGGAGACCATAAACATGGAACGTTATCTTGCATCGATTCCCAATGCGCAGCGCGCGCTCGGGATTGGCAGAACGACCACCTATCGCCTCATGGAAGCCGGATTACTTGGGCGGGTTAAAATAGGCCGTCGCACACTGATCACGGTGGCATCGATAAGGGCGCTTGCTGGTGAAGCGCAGCAACCCGGCCAAGGCGATGCTGAATAAGCGCCGGGCGCAGCGCCATGCCCACCCGCCGGATCAATCCGCGCCTGATCAAGCTGCATCGGGCCTACAGCGTCGAAGAGGCCGCCCGCACACTTGGCGCACACAAGAATTCCGTGCGCGGCTGGATCAAGGACGGCTTGCCTACCGTTGACCACTCCCGCCCCTCGCTGATCTTGGGGCAAGAATTGCGCGCCTATCTGGATGGCAAACGCAAAGCGGCGAAACGTCCTTGCCCACCCGGCACGCTTTATTGCTTCAAGTGCCGCCAGCCGCGCGCGCCAGCCTTGGGCATGGTCGAAGCTACGCGCCAGAATGCCACCACGGGCAACCTTAGCGCCATGTGCGAGACATGCAGCACGATGATGCACCGCCGCACCCGATTGGTCGCAATCGGAGCGATCATGCCGAATCTGGACGTCCAAATCAGGGAGGCAGGCCCACGCATAGGTGAGCGCATCGCCCCTTCCCTAAACTGTGACAACCAAAAGGACTGACAGACCATGCCAAAACACAATGCCGCCAACACCCGGATCAAGCGCGAATACTTCACCTATCTGAAAGAAGCGCAGCGCCGGGATGAAACATCAATCGATGCCGTGGCCAAGGCGCTGGCGCGCTTTGAGGATACGAACGGGCAAAAGGACTTCAAGACGTTTCACCGGGCGCAGGCGGTGGCCTTCAAGCACAAGCTGGACAAGCAACTGGCTGTTCGCACGGGCAAGCCGCTAAGCCGCGCCACGGTCAATTCCACGCTGTCTGCGCTGCGCGCCTTCTTTATCTGGCTGGCGGGCCAACCCGGCTACAAGTCGCGCCTATCTTATGCCGACGCCGACTATTTCAACCTGGGTGAAAAGGAGGTGCGGATTGCCAAGGCGGCGCGGCACAAGGCGTTCCCCACGCTGGAACAGGTCCACCGTGTCATCTCCACAATGCCCACCGGCACGGCCATTGAACTGCGCAACCGGGCGCTGGTGGCTTTCGCGCTTTTGACAGGTGCGCGTGATGGTGCGCTGGCGTCGTTCCGGTTGAAGCATGTCGATATTGTGCAAGGCCGTGTCGATCAGGACGCCCGCGACGTTCGGACGAAGGCCAGCAAGACATTCGCAACATGGTTTTCCCCGGTGGGCGGCGATGCCCTCCCAATCGTGCGGGACTGGTGCGACTACTTGCGCACGACGTTGCTATGGGGCGATGATGACCCGCTGTTTCCGCCCACGCAAATGGGCATAGGCGACGATGGCGGTTTTGCTCCAATGGGGCTGCGCCGGGGCGAATGCTGGCAGGGTGCGGGGCCAATCCGCGACATTTTCCGCAAGGCGTTCGAAGCGGCTGGCCTGCCCTATTTCAACCCACATTCGTTCCGCGACACACTGGTGCAACTTGGCGAGCAGGCTTGCACCACGCCAGAGCAGTTCAAGGCATGGTCGCAAAATCTTGGGCATGAACGGGTGATGACGACGCTAACAAGCTACGGCACGGTTGCACCGCATCGGCAGGCGGAATTGATCCGGGGCTTGGCTGGCAGCGCGGCGGGCAAGCTGGTAGCCTCGGTCGATCCGGCATTTGTGGCGCAGGTGCTGGCAGCGATGCAGACTTTGCCGCGTGACGGCATGGGCTGACCCGATGGCCGCTTGCCGCGTGCGGCATCACAGGCGTTAGTATCATCAGAAAGCAACGTCGGCCACGACGTATAAGCGCGCACTCCCTTTTTCTCACTTTTTCTGGAACGGATGCGCACGTGAAAGAAGGGCTGCGATGCTACGCATCGAGCCAGCAATATGGAGACACACCTCACGCACGGGTGAATGCACGTTTTCCGCCACTTTTCGAGGGTGCTATTAGCATCCCCTTCGACGGCCAAGTTGGAAAGCGACGGTTTTTAGCCGTTTTTCGAGAGTGCTATCCGCACCCTCACGCTTGTGGCGTAGCCTTGTCCGCGCCGACTGCAACGCCCATGCAAAAATGCCCCCAAGCATCCATCAGTTTGACGCGCGCGCCCGGCTGGCCCGATGTGCCGAGATAGGTTGTGCGGCGATATGCGGCCTGCACTGCATCGGGCGTCTTGTGCGCCAGCGCCGCTTCCACCACAGCATCGGCAAAGCCTTCATTCGCAGCCCAATCGGTGAAGGACGACCGGAACCCGTGAACGTGGAACGGCTCGTTCATGTCGCGCAGCACCTTGAGCAACGTCATGTCAGACATCGGATTGCCAGCCACACCGGGAAACACGACATCACTTTCCGGCAACCTGAAAGCGTTTGCCCTTGCCAGCACCGCCAGAGCCGCGTCAGACAGCGGCACGATGTGCGCTTTGCTCCGCTTCATGTGATCGGCAGGAATCATCCACAGGCGGCTCTCAAGATCGAATTCAGCCCAAGTCGCCAGCCGGACTTCTTGGCTGCGCACGCCGGTAAGGATGAGCAGTTCCAGTGCCAGCCGCCCGAACGATGGCTTTCGCCGTAGGGCCGTGATGAAGCTGGGCAACGCGACATAAGGCATTGCCTTGCGATTTTCCCGTGCCTTCACCTGCCGAGGCAGACCGCGCCCCGCTTTCAGGCTGCCATTGCCCGATGGCGCTTCGCGGGAACGCCAGCCTTTGGCATGGGCATAATCAAGCACCGCGCAAATCCGGTTGCGAACTTGGCGAGCGGTTTCCGGGATTTCCTGCCAGATCGGCGTCAGCACCGTGATGATGTCGGACGTGGTAATGCCGCCGGTCGGCATATCGCCCAATTTTGGGAAGGCGTAGTTTTCGAGACTGGCGAGCCACTGGCGGCCATAGACGGTGCTTTTCCAGCCAGCTTCGTTTTCGGTGTGGTATTGGCATGCGGCAACACGAAACGTGATCTTGGCGGCAGCTTCGTCTTTCTTCTCGGCCAAGACATCGCGCTTTCCAACCTTGACCGCGTTGCGGAGTGCATCCGCCTTAGCGCGGGCTTGCGCCAGCGGTATGGTCTTGGCGCTACCCAGCCCCACGTCTTGGCGCTTTCCATCGCGCTGGATTCGCACAAGCCATTGCGCACTGCCTGCACCGCCAGCGCGATCAGCCCGCACTTTGAGAAACAACCCGTCCCCATCCTGATAGGTGCCGGGTTTCAAAAGATTCGCTCTAACCGCCGTCGCCGTAAGCCTGCCCACTTTGCCCCACACTTTCCAACCCGGAGAAAGAGGGACAAAATGTGGGGCAAGCCAAATTCTGCCCCACATTTGCCCCACACCTGCATCCGGCTGCATGCAAACAGCAGCGAACACTAGCGGGCTTGGATGGACATATAACCTAGGATTTCCGGGATTTCCACGGTCATTCGTGGATGCTGGCGGACAAGGGGTGGTGGACAGGGCTGGATTCGAACCAGCGTACGCTTGCACGGGCAGATTTACAGTCTGCTGCCTTTAACCACTCGGCCACCTGTCCAGATAAGCCGCCAAAAAAGCGAGGCGGTCCCATGCCGAGCGGGGGGCCGCGTGTCAACGGCTTGCGCCGCGCGTCGCGCACGAATAGCGCAGGCGCAACGCCACGCCATCTCCGGGAGGATCCGCCATGCGCCGCCTGCTGCTCGCTTCTGCCGCCCTTTTCGCACTCGCCGTCCCGGCATTCGGCCAGTCGGTCGATCGCGGCCAGGTCAACCGCATCATCGACGAGGGCACGACGCGCAGCCAGGTGATGCCGATCGCCGAGCATCTCGCCGACGTGATCGGCCCGCGCCTGACCAATTCGCCGCAAATGCGCCAGGCCGAGGCGTGGACGATGGCCAAGTTCGGCGAATGGGGCCTCAAGGCGGTGCACCGCGAGGGCTTCGACTTCGGCCGCGGCTGGTCGATCGAGCGGTCGAGCGTGCGGATGGTCTCGCCGCGCCCGATCCAGCTCACCGCGATCCCGATCGCCTGGACGCCGTCGACCGGCGGCACGATCTCGGCGCCGGTGATCGTCGCGCCGATCAAGCGCGAGCGTGATTTCGACAAATGGCGCGGCCAGTTGAAGGGCAAGATCGTCATGGTCACCCTGCCCGACACCGGCTCCGAGTCCGGCGACGCGGCATTCAAGCGCTACAGCGGCGACGACCTCGCCAAGCTCGACCAGTATCAGCAGCCGAGCTACGATCCCGCCGCCGCCGACCGCCGCATGAAGCGGCTCGATTTCGCGAAGAAGCTCGACGCGTTCCTCAAGAGCGAGGGCGCGCTGGCCTATGCCACCGAATCGCGCTCGGATGGCAAGCTGGTGCACGGCGAGGGCTATCTGTTCGGCGTCGGCGACACGCCGAGCGTGCCGGGGGTCGAGATCGCGGCGGAGGATTATCGCCGCCTCGCCCGCCTCGCCAAATCGGGCACCGCCCCGGTGGTCGAGATCGACACCGTCGTCCGTTACGACGACAGCGACACCAGGGCGTATGACATCATCGCCGAAATCCCCGGCACCGACCCCAAGGCCGGTTATGTCATGGCCGGCGCCCACCTCGACTCATGGGTGGCGGGCGACGGCGCGGCCGACAATGGCGCTGGCTCGGCGATGGTGATGGAGGCGGCGCGAATCATCGCCGCGACCGGCATCCGGCCGAAGCGCACGATCCGCTTCGCGCTGTGGGCCGGCGAGGAGCAGGGCTTGCTCGGCAGCCTTGCCTATGTCGAGAACCATCTCGCGACGCGCGGCAACCCCAATGACCCCAGGCAGACCGGGCTGGCGCTTTACATGGGCTGGTCGAACCGCTGGCCGATCACGCCGCGGCCCGGCTGGGGCGATCTCGCGGCCTATTTCAACCTCGACAATGGCTCGGGCAAGGTGCGCGGTATCTATGTCGAGAACAACCAGGCGGTGGTGCCGACCTTCCGCGAATGGCTCGCGCCGTTCGCCTCGATGGGCGCAAACAACGTCGTGATCCGCAAGACCGGCGGCACCGACCATGTCTTCATGCAGGCGGTCGGCGTGCCCGGCTTCCAGTTCATCCAGGATCCGCTCGACTATGGCAGCCGGGTCCACCATACCTCGATCGACACCTTCGACCATCTCAAGGGCGACGACATGCGCCAGGCGTCGATCATCCTGGCCTCTTTCCTGGTCAATGCGGCCAATGCCGAGCGCGCCCTGCCGCGCCCGCCGCTGCCGACCCAACCCGTGGTAACCGATCCCTATGCGTACAGTGACGACGATGAATAGCGGTTCACTTAAGCTCCTCCCCGGAACGGGGAGGGGGACCGCGCGCTTCTTCAGCGCGTGGTGGAGGGGCTTGGAGCGCATTGCCCATGCGCCGCGCTCCAAACCCCTCCACCAGCTTCGCTGGCCCCCCTCCCCGTGCCGGGGAGGAACTGGTAGCTTCGAAAGGTCCCCCCTTTGATGGCGCGCCGCGGACACCGCCCGTCACAGTCGCAAGCCGGCCGCCCGCGCTTCTGGGGGCGCCACGCCGTCACCGCGGCGCTGGCCAACCCCGAGCGCGTCGTGCGCAAGCTGTGGGCAACGCGCGAGGCGTTGGCCGGGCTCGACATTCCGCCGGTCATCCCGATCACCTTCGCCGATGTTACCGACCTGGCGCGGCTGGTGCCGTCCGACGCGCCGCACCAGGGCCTCGTCGCCGAGGTCGATCCGCTCGAGGACGTCTGGCTCGGCGACCTGCTCGAACAGGGTGCCGGCGACAAGCGCACGCTGGTCGTGCTCGACCAGGTCACCGACCCGCACAATGTCGGTGCGATCCTGCGCTCGGCGGCGGCGTTCGATGCGCTCGGCATCGTCACGCAGGACCGCCATGCCCCGCCTGAATCCGGCACGATCGCGCGCTCGGCCTCGGGCGCGCTCGAGCTGGTACCGTGGGTGCGCGTGGTCAATCTTGCCCGTGCGCTCGAGGAAATCGCCGAGGCGGGCTTCTGGCGCATCGGCCTCGCCGGCGACACGCAGCAGACGCTGGCCGAGGCGATCGGCGAGGCGCGCATCGCGCTGGTGCTCGGCGCCGAGGGCGAGGGCCTGCGCCACAACACCGCCGAGCATTGCGACCAGCTTGCGCGCCTGCCGATCTCGCCTAAGGTGGAGAGCCTGAACGTGTCGAACGCGGCGGCGATCGCGCTCTACGCGGTGTCGACAAGGGGCTGATTTTCCGGGGGTGGCGCGATGGATCGGTTGTTCAGGGCGATGGTGGCGCTGCTGCTGCCGGTCGCGCTCGCCAGTTGCGTGCTCGCCCCCGGCAAGTTCGTCTCGACGCTGAAGATCGACGCCGACCATCATTTCGCCTTCAGCTATGTCGGCGAGGTCTATGCGGTCGATATGGGCGACGACATGATGAAGGGCATGGGCGACACCCCGGCCGACAAGACCAACCCGACCAGCGACGATGGCGACGACAGCCCGAGCCTGCGTCCCGCCGCGCTGCAAAAGGGCGACAAGGACAATCCCGCAGCCAAGAAGGCGGCGACCGACGCGCGCAACCGTGAGATCGCCGCCGCGCTGTCGAAGGAGGCGGGCTACCGCAAGGTCAGCTATGTCGGCGACGGTAAGTTCCTGATCGACTATGCCGTCTCTGGCACGCTCGATCACGCCTTCGTCTTCCCCTTCAATCTCGATGCCGAGGCGGTGTTCCCGTTCGTCGTCGTCGAGCTGCGCGCCAATGGCACGGTGCGGGTTAAGGCGCCGGGCTTCGCCAATGACAGCAGCACCAAGAATGTGCCCGGCGCGGGCCAGCAGACCAGCAAGCTCGACGGCCTGTTCACGCTCGACACCGATGCCGAGATCGTCAGCCAGAACAACGAGGACGGCGCCACCGCCGGCACGCCGGGGCGCAAGGTCGTGGTCTGGAAAGCGACGCCGCTGAGCAAGGATGCCCCGACCGCGGTGCTGCGGCTGAAGTGACTTTGTTTCCCTCGCCCCTCGCAGAGGGGAGAGGGAAGCAACACTCAATCCTCGGCCGCGACCGTCACCTTCAGGCCGTCCAGTTCGTCGCTAAACGCGATCTGGCACGACAGGCGCGAATATTCGTCGCGGTCGCTGGTCGAATCGAGCAGGTCGTTCTCGTCTTCGCTCATTTTCGGCAGTTTGGCCGCAAATTCCGGAGCGACATGGACATGGCAGGTGGCGCACGAGCAGCAGCCGCCGCACAAAGCGAGCACTTCGTCGATCCCGGCGTCGCGGATCACTTCCATCACCGAAAGGCCCGCCTCGCCCATGATCTCGCGTTCTTCCCCTTCGCGGGTCACGACGATAAGCTTCGGCATCAAATTGCTCCTACAGGGTCGCGGCCGCCATGCCGTCCGATCGGCCGCGAATCAAGGAAACTCCACATGGGCCTGAGCGCCGAACAATTGCGCACCGCGCTCGACGACCTCGCGACGCGCGAGCCGGCCTTCGCCACGGCGCTGGCGCGCGCCGGCTACCCCGAGCCGCGCATCCGCGAACGCGGCTATGCCACGCTGCTGCGCACGATCGTCGGCCAGCAGGTCAGCACCAAGGCTGCCGAGAGCGTGTGGCGCAAGCTCGAGGGCATTGTCGGCCCGCTCACCGACCCCGGCAACATCGCCCGCGCCAGCGACGAGCAGCTGCGCGAGGCAGGCCTTTCGCGGCAAAAGGCGAGCTATGCCCGCAGCCTTGCCGAGGAGGTAACGAGCGACCGTCTCGACCTCGACCATTTGCCAGCCGACGATGAGGAAGCGATCGCCGCGCTGGTCGCCATCAAGGGCATCGGGCGCTGGTCGGCGGAGATCTACCTGCTGTTCGCCGAAGGCCGCGCGGACATCTGGCCGGCCGGCGACCTGGCGGTGCAGATCGAGATCGGCCGCATCCTCGGCCATGACGCGCGCCCGTCGGAAAAGCTCGTCCGCGACCTCGCCGAGGCGTGGCGCCCGCACCGCGGCGCGGCGGCGATCTTCGCCTGGCATCACTACAAGATCGAGGTGATCTGAGCGGCCAGGGACGGGTGACATAACTCGACCCCGGCATAGTGCGGACTTGATCGAGATTCACTGCGTCGAGCGTGCCATACCAAACGTTCGCTGTTGGATAATTTTGTCACACGCAACAACGTCGCGCTCGGTCAGATATCCGGTTCACAACAGCCAGATACTCGTTCCTCTCGCGTTCAGGTTCGAGCGCGCTATCGGCAACGATGGATCGCCCGCCGCACATCTTGAACGCGTCGTCCAACCTGTTGGGCATCGCGCTGCTGATCATAACGGGCTTGAACATCTCCAATGTTGCCAGTCGCACGATGGCCGACGAGGTCGCATGGGTCGCTTGCCTGTTTTTCGGCGCGAGCTGCCTGCTATCCTACATGTCGATCAGGGTGGCGGGAGGTAGCCGGGCGGAATCGCTCGCCGACAAGGCATTTCTCGGGGGGCTTGCATCGCTCTTCCTCGCCGTCGTCGTGCTTGCGCTGAATCCGCCGGTGTAGCGCACCGCGTCGCAGCCGTCGGAAATACCAGTCCGCCAGACACAAGTCGCTGCCCTGGCATATTATTACGCAAAATACGGCTGAAGCGGCCATAATTACATGATCTTCATGACTAATTTGTCATAAATTTTCCTACTGGGGTCGACCGCTCGCGCCGGCATCTAAGCGGCGTCGAAAGGAAACTGCCCCATGATATTTCGATGGTCGGCGCTCGTGCGCCCACTATTTCTAGCCGCCGCCTCCCTCACCTTTGCAGCGCCCGCCGGCGCCGAACCCAAGCTCCCGCCCCAAGCCACCATTCCGGGCATCGACCTGGCGCAATATCGCGGCAAGGTCGTCTATCTCGACTTCTGGGCCTCGTGGTGCGGGCCGTGCCAATTGTCCTTCCCGTTCATGCGCGATCTCGCGACGCGCTTTGGCGATCGCGATCTGGTCGTGGTGGCGGTCAACCTCGACCATGACAGGTCGCGCGCGCAGGGCTTCCTCAACAAATATCACCCGAACTTTCCGATCGCCTATGATCCCGCCGGGGCAAGTGCGCGCGCCTTCCATGTCGCGGACATGCCGACCTCGATCGTCATCGGGCGCGACGGCCGCGTTCGCTACGTCCATCGCGGCTTCCTGCCGGCCGATGAACAGACCTATTTCACTCATGTCTCGGAGCTGATCAATGAGCGCCACTGACCGCCGGCCGCGGCTGCGCCCGGCCCTCGCCCTTGCCGGTATCGCGCTGATGTCACCGATGCTCGGCGGCTGCGCGACGATCGGCGCAAAGCCGTGGGATCATGACCTGCTGGCGCGGGAATCGATGGCGCTCAACACCCATCCGCACATCACCGCGTTCCGCGATCACATCTATTTCAGCCGCGAGGGCGCCGCCGGCGGCCGCACGTTCGACGGCGGAGGCTGTGGATGCAATTGACCTCGATGAAGCGCGGGCGCCTCGTCGCCACGCTCGGCCTGGCCACCGCGCAATTATTCGCCGTGACGGGTGCGGACGCCGCACCAGGTCCCGATCCGCAAGCACAATCCGGCGCCAATGGTACGGCGGTGGCCAGCGTTGCCGACGATACGCAAAGCAATCTCGGGACGACGCGCTTCGACAGCGCGGTACTGTTCTATCAGGAACAGGGTGGCCGCGTTCAGGCGATCGAGCCGTCGATGAGTCTCGATATCACCAACGACTGGGGCGATGTGTTCAGCTTCAAGGCAACGGTCGATTCGTTGACCGGCGCGACGCCCAACGGCGCGGCACCGTGGAACCAGCCACAGACCTTCACCACCCCGGCGCACGCGCCAAGCACCACCGCGACGACGACCAGCGCCTCCGGCAACAGCGTGCTCGTCACGGTGCCCGGCACGGGCTTGCTGGCGCGGCAATATACCACTCCCGCCAACACGCTGCCGGTCGACCAGGGCTTCAAGGATCACCGCTATGCGTTCAGCGGCGGCTATACCTACGCCTATGATCCGCAGACCCGTTTCACGATGGGCGGCGCCGTCTCGCTCGAGCGCGATTATACCTCGATCTCGGCCAACGGCGCGATCGCGCGCGATCTCAACAACAAGAACACTACCCTCTCGCTGGCCGGCAACATCGAATATGATCGTTCGCGCCCCTTTTTCGGCACGCCGACGCCGTTCGCTGTGATGGATGCCACGCAGAAAGGCCCGAACGCCACCAAGATGGTCTACAGCGTGGTGGCCGGGGTGACGCAGGTCATGAACCGCCACTGGTTGCTGCAACTCAACTACAGCGCCGGCCTGTCGCGCGGCTATCAGGACGATCCCTATCGCATCCTGTCGCTGGTCGACGCGACGACCGGGGCGCCCGACAGCTATCTCTACGAGGGCCGCCCGCACTCGCGCTTCCGGCAAAGCGTCTATCTCGGCAACAAGATCGCGCTCGGGCCAACCGTCACCGATCTATCGGCGCGCTATTATCATGACGACTGGGGCATCAACGCGATCACCGCGGAGATCGGCGAGCGCATCGCCATCACCAAAGGGCTCTATGTCGAGCCGCTGGCGCGCTACTACCATCAGAGCGCGGCCAATTTCTTCGACTATTACCTCGTGGCCGGGACAACGCTGCCGAACTATGCCAGCTCGGACAGTCGGCTCAGCCGGTTCAGCGCGACCACCTTCGGGGCGAAGATCGGCGTGAAGGTGATGCATGACGGCGAGTTCTATGTTGACGGCGAACGCTACAAGCAGACCGGCGCGACGACGCTGGCCAACGCGCCCGGCGCGCTGGCCAACCAGAATTTCTTCGGCGGGGTGACCGCCACCAGCGTGATCGCGGGGTTCCGTTTCACCTTCCGTTAGGTGACACCACCGGGTATGATCGAAGAGGTTCCCGAAGGTCTGCGCTTCCGTTTCACGGCGATGGCATCGCCGTGCGAGATCCGCGTCGAGACGCGGGACCGCGCGCTCGCCGCGCGGCTCGGCGAATTGGCGGCGGGCGAGGCCGAGCGGATCGAGGCGAAGTATAGCCGATACCGCCCGACCAGCCTGTTGTCGCGGATCAACGCGGCGGGCGGCGCGGCGGTCGCGATCGATGCGGAAACGGCCGCGCTGCTCGCCTATGCGCACGAATGCCATGCGATCAGCGGCGGTCGGTTCGACATCACCTCGGGCGTGTTGCGGCGACTGTGGCGGTTCGACGGGAGCGACCGCGTGCCGAGCCGCCCCGAGGTGCGCGCGCTGCTGCCGCTGGTCGGTTGGGACAAGGTCGTGTGGGACCACGCCGCAGATGGTGGCAGCATCGTGCTGCCGCCCGGCATGGAGATAGATTTCGGCGGCATTGCCAAGGAATATGCCGTCGACCGCGTCGCCATGCTGCTCGCCGCGCTCCGGCCACCGGCGCTGCTGGTCAATTTTGGCGGCGACCTGAAGGTGACCGGGCCGCGGCTGATGGGGCAGCCATGGCGTGTCGCGCTCGAATCGGTCGATGCGATCGGCGACGCCGTCGGCTTTCTGGAGATTTCCGGCGGCGGCCTGACGACCAGCGGAGATGCCCGCCGCGCGATCGTCCGCGACGGCAAACGCTACAGCCACATCCTCGATCCGCGCACCGGCTGGCCGGTGGTCGATCCGCCGCGTTCGGTAACGGTCGCCGCCGCTTCCTGTCTCGAAGCGGGCATATTATCGACGCTCGCGATGCTCCACGGGCGGCAGGCTGAGCGCTTTTTGAAGCGCGAGCATGTCCGTGCCTGGTGGGTTCGGTGAACCGAACATTCGGCGCGGCGAGCGCGAGACCTGAATCCGCCTTTATGCTCTACGGCCCCACCCGCTTCCCCAGCACCGCCGCGACATAGTTGATCGGCGCGTGATCCGCCCCGGTGCGCAGCCAGACGTGGCCGCGTCGCAGCCCGCGTCGGCGCAGATAGGCGAGTTCGCCGAGCAGCCGATCGATGATCCGCGCAAGCAAGCCGGGCGGTGGCCAGTGCACGATACCGTGGCGATCGACATAATGCATCTCGGCCACATGCCTGAACCAGATTGGCGGTGGCAGGTTGGTGACGAAATCATAGCAGCCGACATGGCGCCGCACCGCGCGACCGGCGAAAGCGCGCGCGAAGGCGCGGCCGCCGACGCGCGGTGCGCCGAAGGTGACGAGCTCGGCAGCGGGATCGAGCCCGGCCATTAGCGTCGCCAGCGCCGCGCCAAGGCTGTGCCCGGTAACGATCAGCAGACCCGACGGCTGTTCGGCGAGCCAGTCGTCGATCGGCGCGCGCAGGCTGTCATAGGCGCGCCAGAAGCCACGATGGACGCGGCCGGCGCCCGGCCAGGGTCGCGGCATGAATTGCGCATCGTCGATCAGATCGCCGCGATCGTCGGCCTGCGTGCCGCGGAAGGCGACGAAGGTCCGGCCGGCGGCATCGCGCACGCCGAGCGCATAGATGCCGAGTTCCGGCTTGCCGCTGTCGCGCGGCACGAAGAACAGCCGCACCTCGCCATAACCGGTCGCCGCCAGCGCGGCACGCAGATCAGCCTCGGCCGCCGGATCGCTTTCGGCGCGGACATAGGCGAGGCGGGCCAGCTCGGCGCAGCGCGCATCGATGCTCCAGCTCGCATCGACCGGCAGCGCCGGCCGGCGCTCGGGCCGGAACAGCGCTGCTTCAGTCGAATCATAGTCCACGCCGCCAGCCGCGGCCTATTTCGACAGGTCCGTGAAGAGCGAGAGATAATAGGTGATGGCCGGCGCGATGTTGGAGACGGCGGTGCGCTCGTTCAGGCCGTGGCTGAAATCGTCCGAATCCTTGCTGAAGGTCGGGCTGGCACCGTAGCTCGGGATGCCCTTGTTGCGGAAATACATGCTGTCGCTGGCGCCCGAGGCCATGCTCGGAAAGATCGGCACGCCGGGGCGGATCTTGCCCATCGCCCTGTCGAGCGCGGCAACGAAATCCGGGCGCATCGGCGAGGCGTCGGAAGGCAGCGAGCCCTCGGTCACGTCGCTGATGGTGATCGCAGGGTCGGCGGCGACGCGCTGCAGCTCAGCCATGATCGCAGTCATCTTGTGGCCGGGGAAGATACGGCAGTTGATGTTGGCGGTGGCGCGTTGCGGCAGCGCGTTGAGCGCGTGGCCGCCATTCACCATCGTCGCGACGCAGGTCGTGCCGATCTTGCCGACGGTCGACGGGTTGGCGGTGAGCGTGGCGATCGCCGCCTTGTCGGCCGGGTCGGCGGCGAAGGCCTTCATCGCCGCGCCGATCGCCGGCTCCTCATATTTCGATGCCTGGACGAAATAGGCGCGGGTCAGGTCGCTGACCTCGGGTGTGAAGTGATATTCGCCGATCCGGACCAGCGCGGCGGCGAGCTGGTTGATCGCGTTGATCGGGCGCGGTGCCGAGCTGTGGCCGCCGGGGTTGGTGACGCTCAGCTGGAAATCGGCATAGGTCTTCTCGGCGCCCTGCCAGGTGAAATAGAGCGGCGCGCCGGTCTTCTCGTCAAAGGTGCCGCCGCCGCCATCGATGTTGAGCACGAGATCGGCATTGGCGAGCTTGTCGGCAATGATGGCGGAGGTCTTCATCACCGTTTCCTCGTCGCCCGAAAATTCGATGACGATGTCGCGGCGCGGCTTGTAGCCCGAACGACGCAGCTCGATCAGCGCGGCGATCGCCATCGTGCCGTCGAGCTTCATGTCGGTCGCGCCGCGGCCATAGAGATAGCCATTCTCGACCACCGGGGTGAAGGGGTCGCGCTGCCAGTCGGCGGGCTTGGCCTCGACCACGTCCATATGGCCCGAGATGACCAGCGGCTTGAGCTTGGGGTCGGAGCCGTGCCAGCGTGCGATGAGATAGGCGGTGTCGTCGACCGGGGTGATCTCGACATCGCCATCGGCAAAGCCGCCCGCGACGAGCGCCGCCTTGTAGAGCGCGGCGACCTGCGGGGTCTGGTTGTCGGGGCCACGCACCGAGCGCAGCGCGATCGCCTGCTTGGCGAGCTCGAGCGCCTGCGCCTCGGCCTGGGGATGGCCGGCCGGCGCGGCGTGCGCGCCCGCTGCCACCGTCACCACAACTGCCGCGAATCCCGCCATCAACTTGCGCATCGTATCTGTTCCCTGTCGTGATGATGTTGCCGTAATGGTACGACCGTAGAGCGAATCACGCTGCGGTGAAATGCGTTACGGCGCGGGTTGCCACACCTGGTTGCGACACAGGATGAAGATGCAGCCCTTGACCGCGAGCGTACCATCGGGGTTGCGCGCCAGCGTGCCCTTGACGACGCGCCCGTCGGCCGGACTGTAGAGCGTGCCCTGCCAGTTTTCGCCACGATCGACGAAGCCGATGAAGATCGGCAGGCCGATCAGCGGGCGGGCGCGCAGCTTGTGATCGGGATTATAGGCGTCGTTGCCCGGCAGGCCCCTGGCCGCCGGCAGCATCCGCACGATGTGTCCGCAGATCTTGCCACCGCACGGCGCGACCTCGACCAGCGCCTTCTCGTCCTGCGTCACCCAGCGCCCGACGATCGGCGTCGCGGCTTGCGCCGGCACGGCAAAGAGCAGCAAGAGCAGGGCGGCAAACGCGATTCGCATCTATGGGTATCCTGTTGTCGTCGGGCGATTCATGGGGCGCGGTGATGGAGCATGGGCAGTGAACGGTAAGTGGACGATCGGGATTATCGGCGGTTCGGGCCTCTATGCCATAGATACGCTCGAACGGCCCGAATGGCGCCACATCGCCACGCCATGGGGTGAGCCGTCCGACGCCGTGCTGTGCGGGTCGCTGGGCGATGTCGATCTGGTCTTCCTGCCGCGGCACGGGCGCGGTCATCGCATATCGCCCTCGGAAATCAACTTCCGCGCCAACATCGATGTCCTGAAACGCGCCGGATGCAGCGACATTCTTGCCATATCATCAATCGGGTCGCTGCGCGAGGCGTTGCCGCCCGGGCATTTCGTCGTGGTCGACCAGTTCATCGACCGCACCGTCGCGCGACCGGCAAGCTTTTTCGGCAGCGGCATGGTGGCGCATGTCTCGATGGCCGAACCGGTCTGCCCGCGTTTGTCGGGGATCGCCGCCGCTTCAGTGCGCGCGGCCGGTGGGTCGGTGACGCAGGGTGCGACCTATCTGGCGATGGAGGGGCCGCAATTTTCCAGCCGCGCCGAAAGCCTGCTCTACCGGTCATGGGGTGCCGACGTGATCGGGATGACCGCGATGCCCGAAGCGAAGCTCGCGCGCGAGGCGGAGCTTCCCTACGCACTGATCGGTATGGTGACCGACTATGATTGCTGGCGCGACGAGGGCGCGCATGTCGAGGTGAGCGAGGTGATCGCGCAGATGCATGCCAATGGCGAGATCGCCAGGCGGACGGTGGCGGCGTTCGTCGCCGCCTTGCCACCGATGCGCGCGCCCTCGCCGCTCGACACCGTGCTCGACCATGCGCTGATCACCGCGCCGGAAGCGCGCGACCCGGCGGCGCTGGCGCGGCTCGACGCGGTGGCCGGGCGCGTGCTGCGAACGCGCTGAAGGCAATGGTATCGACGCCCCGCCCCTCGCTGGTCGAAAGCTATCGCAGCGTCGCGGTGCCGCTCGGGCGCGGGCGCTTCTGGGCCAAGCTCGCGGCGTTTTCCGGACCCGGCTATATGGTCGCGGTCGGCTATATGGACCCGGGCAACTGGGCGACCGACCTCGCCGGCGGGTCGGGTTATGGCTATGCGCTGCTCTCGGTCATCCTGCTGTCGAACATCATGGCGATGGTGCTGCAATCGCTCGCCGCGCGGCTTGGCATCGGCACCGGGCGCGACCTCGCCCAGGCGTGCCGCGAATGGTATCCGCGACCCGTCACGATCATCCTGTGGGTGTTGTGCGAGATCGCGATCATCGCCTGCGATCTTGCCGAGGTGCTCGGCACGGCGATCGCGCTCAACCTGCTGTTCGGGCTGTCGCTCATCGCCGGCGTCTGTCTGACGGGGTTCGACGTATTGCTGATCCTCGGGCTGCAACGCTTCGGCTTCCGCAAGCTCGAGGCGTTCATCGTCACCTTGCTGGTCGTGATCGCCGGCTGCTTCGCCTACGAACTGTGGGTGGCACGGCCAGACTTGGCGGGAATCGCGCAGGGACTGATCCCGCAGGCACGGATCGTCACCGACCCGGCGATGCTGTACATCGCAATCGGCATTCTCGGCGCGACGGTGATGCCGCACAATCTCTATCTGCACAGCGCGATCGTGCAGACACGGGCGAACGGCGAGGACGATTCCGGCCGGCGCGACGCGCTGCGCCATGCCACGATCGACAGCAATATCGCGCTGACGCTGGCGTTGTTCATCAACGCCGCGATCCTGATTCTCGCCGCCGCCGCCTTCCACCGCACCGGGCACAGCAACATCGCCGAAATCGGCGACGCCTACAAACTGCTCACCCCGGTGCTCGGCGCCGGTGCGGCGAGCGTGGTGTTCGCGGTCGCGCTGCTCGCCTCGGGGCAGAATTCGACCGTGACGGGCACGCTGGCCGGGCAGATCGTCGCCGAGGGGTTTCTCGACCTGCGCCTGCCGGTATGGCTCAGGCGGATGGCGACGCGGCTGCTGGCGATCGTGCCGGCGGTGATCGTCGTCGCGGCATCGGGCGATGCCGGCGCGACCCGGCTGCTGGTGTTCAGCCAGGTGATCCTCAGCCTGCAGCTGCCCTTTGCGGTGGTGCCGCTGGTCGCCTTCACCGCGAGCCGGGCGAAGATGGGCGCGCTGGTCAGTCCGCTGTGGCTGCGGATCGCGGCGTGGACGATCGCCGCGGTGGTGATCATGTTGAACCTGACGTTGCTGGTCGGATTCGTGGCCTGACAAAAGATCCCGTCACCCCGGACTTGTTCCGGGGTCCACGGTGCGGCGTAAGAAGAAGCCGGGGGTTTGCGGAACGGTGGATGCCGGAACAAGTCCGGCATGACAGCCAGGGTCAGGGCGCCCGACCTAACGGCTTGCCATCACCCGTCGCGCCTGTTCCAGATGCAGCCGCTCGACCATCTCGCCGTCGAGCTGGATCGCACCCTTGTCGGCATGTTCGGGGAGCGCGAAGGCGGCGATGACGCGTTCAGCCCAGGCGATGCGCGCGGCCGAAGGCGCGAAGGCGGTGTTGGCGATATCGATCTGGCTCGGGTGGATCAGCGTCTTGCCGTCGAAGCCGAAGCGCGCGCCCTGCGCGCATTCCGCCGCGAGCCGATCGTCATCGCCGATCGCGTTGCACACGCCGTCGAGCGCGATCAGGCCATAGGCGCGCGCGGCGGTGACCACGGCGAGGAGATGCGGCTGCAGCGGCAGGCGGTCGGCGCCGGGTGTGCAGCGCATCTCGCGTGCGAGATCATTGGGGCCGACGATCAGGCAGCGCAGGTCGTGTGCCTTTGCCGCCGCGACGATCGCCGGCAGCGCGAGCATCGCGGTGCAGCTTTCGATCATCGCCCAGAGCGGCACCGGCCCGAGCAGCGCGCGCGCTGCCGCGAGATCGTCCGGGCTGGAGACCTTGGGCAGCAGCACGGCGTCGAAGCCGGCGCCGGCCGCGGCGCCGCAGTCCTCCGTCCCGCCGCCGCTGTCGAGGCTATTGATCCGCAGCACCAGCGGGCGCGCGCCGAAACCGCCGTCATGCGCGGCCCTGACCGCCTGATCGCGCGCCGCCGCCTTGGCATCCGGAGCGACGGCATCCTCGAGATCGAGGATGATCGCGTCAGCCGCGAGCGTGCGCGCCTTTTCAATCGCCCGCGCGTTCGACGCCGGCATGAACAACGCCGAACGCAGGCTCACGGCGCGACCGCCGCGCGGGTCGGTGCCGGGGCATCTTCCCAGCCGCCGCCGAGTGCCTTGAACAGGCTGATCTGCGCATCGGCCACCGCCGCATCGGCCGAGGCGCGCGCGGCGCGCGCATCGGCGCGGTCGCGCTCGGCCGAGATCAGCAGCAGGAAGCTGTCGGCGCCATAATCGAAGCGCAGCCGCGACAGCCGCGCCGCCTCGCTGCTCGACTGTTCGGCGCGCGCCAGCGCGGCGTCGCGATCGAGCGCGCCAGCATAGCGCGCCAGCGCCTGTTCGGTCTCGCGCAGCGCGCCGAGGACCGTGCCGTCGAAGCGCGCGAGCTGCGCATCGGCGTCGGCGCGCGCCTCGCGGACCCGCGCGCGGGCAGCGGTCAGGTTGGGGAAGTTCCATGAGATCAGCGGGCCGAGCGAATAGGAAAAACCTGGCGCCTTGAACACATCGCCGGCCTTGGTCCCGCCGAAACCGACGCTGCCGAGCAGCTTGATCGACGGGAACAGATCGGCGGTGGCAACCCCGACGCGCGCGGTAGTGGCGGCCAGCGTGCGCTCCGCCGCGCGGACATCGGGGCGGCGCGCGAGCAACGCGGCACCGTCGCCGACCGGCAGCACGACCTTGAGCGTGGGCGGTGCGACGCAGGCATCGGCGGCGGGATCGACCTGTTCGGGCGGTTGGCCGGTCAGCACGGCGAGCGCGTAAAGCGAGGCGCGGCGCTCGGCCTCGAAGCTCGGGATTTGCGCCTGGGTCTGGGCGAGCAGCACGTCGGCGCGCTGGACATCGCGCAGCGTGCCGCGGCCCGCGTCAAACAGCGTTTTGGTGAGGCCGAGCGTCTTGCCCTGCAACGCAACCGTGTCGAGCGCGACCGCCTTTTGCGCGGCGTTACTGCACGCGCCGACATAGGCGCGCGCGGTCTCGGCGGCGACCGACACGCGTGCCGCGTCAAGCTGCGCCTGCGCCGCAGCGGCATCGCCGCGCGCCGCCTCGATCGCACGCGTCACACCGCCGAAAAGATCGACTTCATAGGAGACGTCGAAACCGAGCCGGAAATAATCGCCCACCACGGCGCTGCCGGTACCGCTCCGCGTCGCGTCGACGCGGCTGCGGGTATATTGTGCGCTCGGCGTCGTCGACGGCAGGCGTGCGCCGCGTTGTTCGGAGAGCACCGCGCGTGCCCGTGCCAGGCTGGCCGCGGCGACGCGGATGTCGGTGTTATGCGCCAGCGCTTCGCTGACCAGCCGGTCGAGCGCGGGGTCATCGTAGAGCCGCCACCAGTGATCGGGCAGCGGCGTCACGGCAGCGGCGTTGGTCGCGCCGCGATCGACGAACGCGCCGCTTGCCACCGCCGGGGTCGCGGGACGGCTGTAGTTCGGCCCGACGACGCAGGCCGACAGCAGCGCCGGCAGGGTTAGTGCTGGGACCAAGGCATATGCGCGCTTCATGCCGGCACCTCCGCCGTTGCCGACGCCGGATCGCGCGGCCGACGCTTGAGCTTCGTCGCGATCCAATCCCCGCCCCTGCGGCTGATGACGTAGAAGGTCGGGGTGAACAGCAGCCCGAAGGTCGTCACGCCGATCATCCCGAAGAACACCGCGACACCGAGCGCACGACGCATCTCGGCACCCGGGCCAGTCCCGATCACCAGCGGCAGCGTGCCGAGAATGAAGGCGATCGAGGTCATGATGATCGGGCGCAGGCGCTGCTCGGCGGCATGCTCGGCCGCGGCGTGGAGTTCCATGCCGTCGAGCTCGTTCTGGCGCGCGAACTCGACGATCAGGATCGCGTTCTTGGCGGCGAGGCCGATCAGCACGACGAGACCGATCTGGGTCAGGATATTATTGTCCATTCCCATCAGATTGACCCCGACGATTGCCGCGAGCAGGCACATCGGCACGATCAGGATCACCGCGAAGGGCAGCACGAGGCTCTCGTAATTCGCCGCCAGCAGCAGGAACACGAACAGCACCGCAAGCCCGAACACCAGCACCCCGGTATTGCCGGCCTGTTGCTGCTGGAAGGCGAGCTCGGTCCATTCGAAGCTCATCCCCTTGGGCAGGATCTCGCTGGCCAGCCTGGCCATCGTCGCGAGGCTCTGCCCGCTCGAATAGCCGCGCAACGTATCGCCCTGCAACTCGGCCGAGGGGTAGAGATTGTAGCGCACGACGCGATACGGTCCGCTGTCGTTCTTCATCGTCAGCACCGCGTCGAGCGGCACCATCTGGCCCGAGGCCGAGCGCGTCTTGAGGTGCCCGATGTCGGAGACCTGGTCGCGGTACGGCGCATCGGCCTGCGCGGTCACGCGGTAGGTGCGGCCGAGGAAGTTGAAGTCGTTGATATAGCTCGACCCGAGATAGGTGCCGAGCGTCGAGAAGACGTTGGCGACCGGCACGCCGAGCTGTTCGGCACGCTCACGGTCGATATCGGCGAACAGCCGCGGCGTGCGCGTGTTGAAGGTGGTGAAGGCCGAGGTGATGCCGGGGGTCTGGTTGGCCTTCATCATCATGCCGAACGCAGCGCCCTCGAGCGCCTTGTAGCCGAGGTTCGAGCGATCCTCGATCAGCATCTTCCAGCCGCCGCCCGTGCCGATGCCGCGCACCGGTGGCGGCGGGACGACGAGCAGCAGCCCGTCGTTGATCGAGCCGAGCGCCTGGCGCAGCTGGTTGGCGACATCGTCGGCGCCCTTGCGGTCGCCATGCGGCTTCAGCGCGACGAACATCGCGCCGGCATTGGGCGCGGTCGAGAAGGTCGCGCCGTCGAGCCCGGCAAAGGCGACGGTCTTCGCGACCGCGGGGTTGGCCAGCGCGACCTTGGCGGCGCGCTGGATCACATCGGTGGTGCGCTGGAGCGACGCGCCCGGCGGGAGCTGCGCGACGACGATCAGATAGCCCTGGTCCTGCGCCGGGATGAAGCCCGTCGGCGTCGCGCCGAAGCGCCAGCCGGCCAGCGCGATCAGCGCGAGATAGCAGACGCCGACCACGGCCAGCGAGCGCACCGCGCGCTTGGTGAAGCGGCCATAGCGCGCGCCGAGCCGGGTAAAGCCGCTATTGAAGGCGCGCGCAAAGCGCGTCGGCACGCCGCGCCAACCCGCGCGCGGCTCGCCCGGATGCTTGGGCTTGAGGATCAGTGCGGCGAGCGCCGGCGACAGCGTCAGCGAGACGAATGCCGAGATCGCAGTTGCCGAAACGATGGTCAGCGCGAACTGCTGGTAGAATTGCCCCGAAATGCCGGGGATGAAGCTGGTCGGGATGAACACGCCGCACAACACCAGCGCGATCGCGATCAGCGCGCCCGACACCTCGTCCATCGTCTCGTGCGCGGCCTCGCGCGGGGAGAGGCCATTTTCCTCCATCAGCCGCTCGATATTCTCGACCACGACGATCGCGTCGTCGACGACGATGCCGATCGCCAGCACCATGCCGAACAGCGACAGGTTGTTGAGGCTGAAGCCGAACACCGCGAGCACTGCGAGGCTGCCGATCAGCGACACCGGGATGGCGATGATCGGGATCAGCGCGGCGCGCCAGCTTTGCAGGAACAGCAGCACGACCAGCGCGACGAGGATGAGCGCCTCGAACAAGGTATGCTGCACCGCCTCGATCGAGGCCTGGATATAATCGGTCGGATTGTAGGGAATCGAATAAATCATGCCCGGCGGAAAGCTCTGCGCGGCACGCGCAATCTCGGCCTTGACCGCTTCCGCCGTCGTCAAGGCGTTCGAACCGGGGAGCTGGGTGATCGCCAGCGCGGTCATCGGCTTGCCGCTGAGCAGCGCGTTGATGCCGTAATCCTGCGCGCCGAGTTCGATCCGCGCGACGTCGCGCAGCCGCGTCAGCCGACCCTGGTCGTCGCGCTTGATGATGATGTCGCCGAATTGTTCAGGGGTGCTCAGCCGGCCGGTCGCCTGGATGCCGAGCTGGAAGGCGGTACCGCCCTGGTTGAACGGCGGCTGGCCGACCGCGCCGACTGCGGCCTGGGTGTTCTGCGACCGCACCGCGCCGGTGATCTCATCGACCGTCAGGTTGCGCGACGCGGCGCGATCGGGGTCGATCCACACGCGCATATTGTAGTCGCGTCCGCCAAAGATGCGCACGCCACCGACCCCGGGGATGCGCGCCAGCCGGTCGATGATCTGCGTCGTGGCGTAATTGGAGACATATTGCTGGTCGAGCGAGCCGTCGGGCGAGGTCAGCGCGGCGACGAGCAGGATGTCGGGCGAATTCTTCAGCACCGTCACGCCGATCTGGCGGACCTGCTCGGGCAGGCGCGGTTCCGCGGTCGAGACGCGGTTCTGCACCAGCACCTGCGCCTGATCGACATTGGTGCCCTGCTTGAACGTCACGGTGATGGCGAGGCTGCCGTCGCCGGTCGCCGAGGAGGACATGTAGATCATGTTCTCGACGCCGTTGATCGATTCCTCGAGCGGCGCGGCAACGGTTTCGGCCAGCGTTTCGGCATTGGCGCCGGGATAGGTCGCGCTGACCACGACGGTCGGCGGCGCGATTTCGGGATATTGCGCGACCGGCAGCCCGGGATAGGCGACCACGCCGAACACGACGATGAGGATCGACAGCACCGCCGCGAAGATCGGCCGGTCGATGAAGAAATGGGGGAATTTCATCGCCGGCTCAGCGTGCCGTGGCTTCGGATGGCGGCGGCGCACTTTCCGGCGCGGACCCCGGCGCGGTGTTGGGCGCGCGCGGCTTGAGCGGCACCTGCGTGGCGACGACCGTCATGCCCGGCTGGAGTGTCGTGATCCCCTCGATCACGACGCGCTCGGTCGGCGCAAGGCCGTTCTTGATGACGCGCAACCCCTCGACCTGCGGGCCGGTCTGGACCGGGCGCGGCGACACCTTGCCGTCGCGGCCGACGACATAGACGATCTTGCGCGTCTGGTCGGTGAGGATCGCCTCGTCGGGGATGAGCATCGCATGATAGGTGCCCGAGCCGAGCAACCGCGCGCGACCGAACATGCCGGGGGTCAGGAAACCGCCGGGGTTCGACACCACGGCATGGGCGCGGATCGTGCCCGAATTGGTGTCGATCGCATTGTCGACGAAATCCATATGGCCGTGCCAGCGATAGCCGGACTCGTCGGCCAGCTGGATCTCGACCGGATTCGGCGTGTTGCGCGACGAGCCGCGCTCGCCGCTGCGATCCTGGCGGAGATATTTGAGGTAGAAACTCTCGGCGCCCTCGAACGAGAACCAGATCGGGTCGATCGAGACCACGCGCGTCAGCACGGTCGTGCCATCCTGCGCGTAATTGCCCTTGCTGACGCGACGATCCGACACCCGACCGGCGATCGGCGAGCGCACGGTGGTGAAGCCGATATTGAGCGCGGCGGTACGCGCGGTGGCCTGGGCGGCGGCGAGATCGGCCGCGGCGGTGCGCACTGCCGCTTGCTTGGTCTCATATTCCTCGCGCGATATCGCCTGGGCAGCGAGCAGCTTCTCGGCGCGGGCGAGTTCAGACCGGGCGTTTACCAGCGCGGCATTGGCCTTGGCGGTCTGCGCGCGGGCCTGGGCGAGCGTGGCGGCATAGGGCCGCGGATCGATGATGAAGAGCGCCTGCCCCTGGCTGACATGCTGGCCGTCGGTGAACAGCACGCGATCGATCGTGCCCGAAACGCGCGGGCGCAGCTCGACGTCCTGGATCGCCTCGAAGCGACCGACATATTCGTCCCAGTCGACGACATCGCGCGCCAGCGGCGTCGCCACCGTGACATGCGGCGCCGGCGGCGCCTGCTTCTGGGCGCCCTTGCCGCACCCGGCCAGCGTCAGCAAGATCGTAGCGGCGAGTGCGACCCGCCCCCGGCGCATGGCCATCGTCATCAGCGTATTTCCCCGTCACGTGCCAGGTCAGTGCAGCCGTCCCCACGCGCGTGGTCCGCCGGTCTGTGCCGCGGTTGCATCGCCCTGCAAAGGTGCGGTGGCGCGCAGCGAACCGCAAGGGATGGGGGCGCAAAGTTCGCATAGGTTATTGTTTATTAAACACAATAAACTTGATGCGCATCAAGGATGGATAGCGGCGGCGCGCTTTGGGAACGGCGCGCGCGCCGCGGCCATTGCCGCTGTCGCGGCGGACCCGTAGGAGGACGGCGATGCCGACCGTCCCGCGTCCCTCAGCGATCAAGCCATTGTTGCGAGCGACGCGCGCCTTTTTCGGGTCGTTCGCGCGCTATGCCGGACACAAGGGATGGGTCGCCGGCGGACTTGTCGGCCTTGCCGCGATCCTCGACGGTGCCGGGCTGTTGCTGCTGATCCCGATCATCGACGCGGTCGTCGGCTCACCGGGCAAGCCGTCGCGGACCACCGCCCTGCTCGATGCGGCGGGCGCGCATACGCCGCTCGCGCGGTTGACGGTCATGCTCGCCATGTTCGTCGCGCTGTCGCTGGTCCGCGCCGTGGTACTCTATGCCCGCGAGATGGCGCTGGCGCGGTTGCAGACCGGGTTCGTCGAAAATCTGCGCAACCGGCTGATGCGGCGCCTCGCCGCCGCGCCATGGCACCGCATCGTGGCGCTGCGCCACGCCCGGATCACCAGCCTGATGACCAGCGAGGTGGCGCGCATCTCGGGCTCGGCACAATATCTCATCCAGGGCAGCGTCGCGGTGGTGATGTTGCTGGTGCAAGGTGTGCTGGCCTTTGCGCTGGCCCCGCTGCTCGCGCTCGCCACCGCGCTGCTGGTGCTGTTCGGCGCGTTGATCGCGCTGCTGGCACAGGGCCGCATTCGCGATCTCGGCGCGGGCATGGTCGGCGCCAATATCGCGCTGATGGGCAGTACAAGCGGCTTTCTCGGCGGGTTGAAAGCGGCTGCAGCGCAGAATGCCCAGGGCGCGTTCGTCGACGAGTTCGAGACGATCCAGCGCGACGTGCGCGAGCGCGGCCTGGGCTTCTCGCAACGCCAGGCCTCCAGCCGGCGGATCTTCGCGATCGGCTCCGCGCTGATGGGCGCGACCGTGATCACGATCGGCTTTGCCACCGGGGTCCCACCCGCCGTGCTGATCACCATCGTCGTGATCTTCGCGCGCATGAGCGCCCCGGCGCAGACGCTGCAGGTCGCCGCGCAGAACTTCTTCTTCGCGCTGCCGGCGTTCGAGGCGGTGCAGGCGTTCGAAGCCGAACTCGAAGTTGGCGAAAGCGCAGCCGACATCGTGACGGCACCGCCCGCCGGCGCGATCGAGCTATGCGCGGTGACCTATCTCCACGCCGGCGGCGGCGGGGTGAAGGACGTCAGCTTCGCCATCGCGCCGGGCAGTTTCACGGGCATCGCCGGCCCATCGGGGGCGGGCAAGACGACGCTGGTCGATCTGCTGATCACGCTGCTGGTTCCGCAGTCGGGCGAGATCCGCGTCGGCGACACGCCGCTGCGCGACGGCCATGCGACCGGCTGGCGCGACGCGCTCGCCTATGTCCCGCAGGAGGGATTCCTGTTTCACGACAGCGTACGGCGCAACCTTACCTGGGGAACATGCGATCTCGACGAGGCCACACTGTGCCGGGCGCTGGATTTCGTCGGCGCCGAAGCGCTGGTCCGCGCGCTGCCCGAGGGGCTCGACACGATCGTCGGCGAACGCGGCGCGCGACTTTCGGGGGGCGAGCGCCAGCGCCTCGCGATCGCCCGCGCGTTGCTGCGCCGCCCGCGCCTGCTGGTGCTCGACGAGGCGACCAACGCGATCGACGCGGCGAGCGAGGCGGAACTGCTCGATCGGCTGGCCGCGCTCGACCCGCGCCCGACGATCGTGATGATCTCGCACCGCGCCGAGACGATGGCCCATTGCGATACGGTCATCACGATCGAACGCGGGACGATCGTGCAGGGACAGCCCCTTGCCATCGCGCGCGAAGCGGACGAGATTCGCCGCACAGGGGCGGATCCTGAGCGGGGGCAAATATGACCATCACCGACGACATGATGATTTCACAGACCGGCAAGGCGCTGTCGACCGAGGTTGACGGCGAGATGGTGCTGATCGGACTCGAGACCGGACGCTATTTCGGACTCGACGCGATTGGCACCGCGATCTGGAAACGGATCGAGCAACCGTGCCGCATCGACGCGCTGTGCACCGGCCTAGCCGAGGATTTCGATGGCGATCCAGCGCTGATCGCGACCGAGACGCGGGCGTTTCTGGAAAAGCTGGTCGAGCGGGACCTGGCGCAAGCCGCCTGACGGCGGCCGGCCTCGGAGATAGCCGAAGTGGCGCATCACCGCTTCGTTATCGCATGCGGTCATCGCTGCCTCTTCAGGCGTGAAGACGGTTCGCTGTCGCGCGATGTCGCGGGCCCATCGAGCACCGTCGCGGCAGCGCTTATGGCCGGATCGCCACCTTGAGCACGCCATCGCGCTGGTGGCCGAACAACTCATAGGCGGTCTCGATGTCGTCGAGCCCGAAATGGTGGGTGACGAGCGCGCCGGTGTCGACACGGCCGCTGGCCACCGTCGCCATCAGCCGGCGCATCCGTTCCTTGCCGCCGGGGCAAAGCGTCGTGACGATACGGTGATCGCCGAGGCCGGCGGCGAACGCATCGAGCGGGATACGCAGGTCTTCCGAATAGACACCGAGCGAAGATAGCGTGCCGCCCGGACGGATCGAGCGCAGCGCCCATTCGAAGGTTTGCTGCTTGCCGAGCGCCTCGATCGCGACGTCGACGCCGCGCCCGCGGGTGATCCGCTGAATCGCGCTGACCGGATCTTCCCTGGTGAAGTCGACGACATGATCGGCGCCCATCTTGCGCGAGATCGCCGCCCGCTCGGGCACGCTCTCGACCGCGATAATCTCCGCCGCGCCCATCAGCCGGGCTCCCGCCGTCGCGCACAACCCGATCGGCCCCTGCGCGAAGATCGCGACGGTGTCGCCGATGCGGATCTTGCCGGCCTCGGCACCGCCGAACCCGGTCGACAGGATGTCGGGGCACATCAGCACCTGTTCGTCACTGAGCCCGTCGGGGATCGGCGCGAGATTCGCCATTGCGTCCGGAACGAGCAGATAATCGGCCTGTGCGCCGTCGATCGTATTGCCGAAGCGCCGCCCACCCATCGCCTTGAAACCATGCGGCGTGTCGCGACCGCATTGCGAATGGCAACCATCGAGCGAGGCATTGGACCAGCCCGACGGTGTGATTGCGCCCGCTATCACGCGCTGCCCCTCCTGATAGCCGATCACCGCCGATCCGAGCTTCTCGATCACGCCGACCGGCTCGTGGCCGATCGTCAGCCCCGCTGCGACGGGATATTCGCCCTTCAGGATATGGATGTCGGTCCCGCAGATCGTCGTGGTGGTGATCCGGATCAGCGCGTCGAGCGGCCCGACCGCGGGGATGGGCTTCTCGCCGAGCACGATCCGGCCGGGTTCGAGAAAGATCGTCGCGCGCATCTTGTCGGCCATGGCTCACTCCTCTTGATGGAGGAACCTTGCGCCTGCCCGCGCGACGGGTCGTTACGGAATGTCCCGGACATGACCGGGCTCAGGGCGGGCTCGAGGCGATCACGATCGACCGAGACCCCGTTAGTGGAGCGGCTTGGATTAGCTGATATTTTATCGAATAATTTAACATCATTTAAGAACACTTTTATTAATATTAATAATGTTATACCAATATATATAATTTTTACAACGTAAAATGCGATTATTTTCATTTTAAGAATGCGTCGGATAGTTCTTATAGAAATCATTTTTCCATTTGAAATTAGTGTATGTGATGGAAATCGATAAATCCAGTGCCTTGACTTGATGCCACCAGCCAACAGGGATGAACAAAGCCTGGCCCGGAATAAGCGTCACTTCGTGAAAGCGGACGCCCTGAATCTTGGCAAATTCGCGGAGGTCGAGATCAGGATCGGTAACGTCCCTGATTCTGCTGAAGACATGTGTGTCGTTATAGAGTTTGGGCAGCGCGGTCGCCGCGGCCAGGATGACGCGCTTCCGTCCGAGTATCTGGACCAGCAGGTTGTTGGTCAGGTCGTGATGAAGCGAGGTGAATGTCCCCGGCGGGCCGATCCACATCATGCCGCCCGGATCCTCCGCGCTTTGCGCGAGAAACTTATCCAGTCGACCAATATCGGCTTGCAGCGGCGCGAGCGCCGCGGCGTTGCTCGCTGAATTATAGGCGGTGAGATAGGCGTCGTTGCCCGGGTCGGCTTCGATCATCTCGATGAACCGGTTGAACGGCATCTGCCGCTTGTGGTTGTCCTTGTAGCGCTCGAAATCGACGCTGGCCGTCCGCCCTCCCTGATACTCGATCGGCGCGTCGCCAACCTTGTCGCGCAGATAGGATGCGTTCCACAGGCGCAGCGCCGGCCACGACTCGATTTCGCCGGCGATAACGACGGGGCGAGCCGGCGCGTAATATTCGTCGAGAAACTCCTCACTCGCCAAATTCTCGACGAGGAAGATTTCACTCGCGTTGAACGAGAGTGCGCGTTGCTGCTCCAGCGTCTCGAGAAGCCACTCATATTTGGCGCCCGGGTCGTGCGACGCGGCGTTCGCCACCGCGACCGGCGGTGCACTATTGGCCATCGGCCGGGTCATCGCATCGGGCGCGCCGCCGGCAAGTTCGGGATGCGCGAAGGCATGGACCTGGAGCTTCGCCGCATGGTCGGTGATCGGGCAGATGCCATCGGGGTTCTGGCCGCGATAATAGAATTTTTGCCATCGGTCGGAAGGCTTTTCAGGCGGATGCGCACGCATCTCTTCGTGAAAGGCGTCGCGCGAGCGCGACCATTGCTCGAACATCGCCTTGAGGTCGGGTGCGTCGTCGATCGCGATGAACGACGGGGCGATGCTCTCGACCACGCCCCGCTGCACCGGGAAGATCTGCGCGATCGGCTCATTCTCCTCGAACCGCACCCGGTGATGGGGTCGCGTCAGGCGCCAGTTCATCGTGAAGCTATAGGGCGACCAGTCGGTCTCGATGATACCGGTCAGCGGCGCGGCGCCATCCTTGAAGCTGTTTGGCGGCCCGGACACGTAGAGGTTCCAACCGGGCGATGTCCGCAACAGGCCTTCGATGTGGATGGTGAATATCCCTTGCCCAAACAGCGCCACCGGCGACATGTCCGGCCTGGCGTTTTCATCAACGCTCAGCACGACATCCTCGGCGACCTTGCCGCCGTTCCAGACAGCCTCGAACCCGCAGGGGCTGAGAATCTCCCAGCCATGGCTGTTGGCGATACCCAGGGGCAGGCAGCGATAAGGGAAGGATTCCGGCGCCTCGTCCATCCAGCTTCGCTTTGACGCGGCCGGGCGGATGCGTGGTTCCCACCCGGGATAGACGAAGCACGATAATTCCATTGATTTGGCCCCTTGTGCCCCATCACTTGGTCCCGGTGCGGTCGAGCGATATTGTTCGACCTGACGAAGTCCATGAACGAGACTTGGATTCAGAATGTCCGGCTGCATGGGCGCCGGGGAAATATTCTCATTTTCCTGGCGCGCTTCCGCTTCCGCCGCTTGCATTTGTGCTGCCGGAGGAGATTCACTTACGAACGGCGCGGTGGCGACGCTTTTTCTCCCGATAGTTCGGCAGCAGGCGATCGTTGTTACGACGCTTGATACGCCTTTGCCGATATATCGCAAATATCGTTAATTTATATAAACATCGGCAATCTTGGAACCATTTGCCCGTCGCAATGTTCCCTACGCTTCGACCAGGTACAACTTAGGCATCCAAGTGCCTCCGCCGACAATCCGGCGCGCTTCCTGAACGGCCTTCTACGTGTGCTCTTCACTGCTGCGTGGGGCGCTCACGCCTTGACCACGTGTCAGCACCCGAGGCGATAATGATGAAGCCCCGATATTTGGCATTCGTGCTTCTTGCGCCAACGATGGCGCATGCGCAGCAGGTTCCCAGCGCGGGCACCCAACTCCAGCAACTCCCGCAACCGCCGGAACAGCAGAAGCCGACCCCCAAGCTCGATGTCGGACAACGCACTACTCCCCCCGATGCGTCACAGGCCGGCCCGTCGGTTCGCGTCACCGTGCTGCATGTGACGGGGCATACCGCCTATTCCGAGGCCCAACTGCTTTTGGCGACGGGCTTTGTTCCGGGCAACGACCTGACCTTGCCGCAACTGCGCGCATTCGCCGCGCGCATATCCGACTATTACCACCTGCGGGGTTTCATCCTGGCGCAGGCCTATTTGCCCGCGCAGGACGTGCAGGACGGCGCCGTCACGATCGACGTCATCGAGGGCCGCTACGGGACGGTCGCGGTGCACAACAAAGCCCGCATCGCCGACCGCGTTCCCGAGGGCATCTTGCGCGGCCTCGATCCGGGAGATCTCGTCACCAATGCGCCGCTCGAGCGGCGCCTCCTCCTGCTTTCCGACGTTCCGGGCGTCCGCGTGAAGGGCACGCTGGCCCCGGGCGCCGAGGTCGGAACGTCCGATTTCATCGTCGATGTCGCTCCTGGACCGCGCGTCAGCGGCAACCTTGAAGCTGACAATGCCGGAAGCCGCTACACTGGCACCTATCGCTTCGGCGGTACGATCTATGTCAACAATCCGCTCGGTATCGGCGACCAGCTCAGCCTGCGCCTGCTCGCGTCGGACGGCGGGCTGGCCTATGGCCGTGCCTCCTACCAGGCGCCTGTTGGCAATGCCACGCTGGGCATCGCCTATGCCCATCTCGGCTATTCGCTCGGCCGCGAGTTCAAGGCGCTCGATGGCACCGGCATCGCCGACATCTTCAGCGTCTACGGCAGCTATCCCTTGCTGCGATCGCGACGCTCGAACCTCTATCTGCTGGCCGATGTCGATCATAAGTTGCTGCGCGACCGGATTGGCGCGGTTTCGACCAATTCCGACAAGCGTATCACCGCGGGAACGCTCGGTCTGGCCGGCGATTCGCGCGACAATCTGGGCGGCGGCGGGTCGAACGTCTATTCGCTCGGCTGGACGATCGGCAGCCTGAACATCCGCAGCGCACCCGAGCGCACGATCGACGCGACGACTGCCCGGAGCGCCGGGACGTTCAACAAGGTGCAGGCCAGTTTCGCGCGATTGCAATCAGTCGCCGGTCCCTTTTCGGTCTACGCCGCGGCGCGCGCGCAAATCGCCTTCGACAATCTCGACAGTTCGGAAAAGATGGAATTGGGCGGTGCCTATGCCGTCCGCGCCTATCCCGAAGGCGAGGCCTTTGGCGACACCGGCTATGTCGCGACGATCGAGGCGCGCGTCATGCTCGGAGGAGACGCGGACAGGCTTCCCGGTCGTTTCGAAATGATCGGTTTCATCGATACCGGCGAGGTCAGGTACGCGCAGCATCCCTGGTTCACTGGCTCGAACCATGCGCGCCGCACCGGCTACGGTGCCGGGATCAACTGGGCGGGGCCGCAGGGCCTGCTGATCCGGGGCAGCTACGCGCGAAAATGGGGCACCGGCCCCGCGACGTCGGCCCCCGACCAGGCCGGGCGCTTCTGGATTCAGGTCGTGAAACAGTTCTGACGGACCATCGATAGTGCCCGGGGCAGCGTCCCCGAACGCGTGAAGGATTACCCCATGAATAGCATCGACCATTCCAGGCGAGCTCTCTTCGGATCGAGCGCCCTCGTAAAGTTCGCGGGCTTGGCGGCAATCGGAATCGCCATGCCGGCCGCGTTCGTGCCCCCCGCCGAAGCGCAGTCGCGCGGCGCCATGCAGCCAGTGCTGGAAGCGCAGGCTCGGGTGCCGGCGCCCGCGCCGGTCCTCCCCACCGGTGGTTCGGTCGCCGCAGGCAGCGCCACGATCACCACCGGATCGAACAAGGTCACGGTCCTGCAGGCCAGCCAGAATGCGATCCTCAACTGGCAGAGCTTCTCGATCGGTGAGAATGGCAGCGTCGTCTTCGTTCAGCCCAACAGCAGCGCGGTGGCGCTCAACCGCGTGCTCGGCGCCGATCCGTCGATCATCCTGGGCACGCTTGGCGCGAACGGCCAGGTGTTCCTGATCAACCCCAACGGCGTGGTTTTCGGCAAGGGCGCGAACGTCAATGTCGGCGGGCTCGTGGCATCGACGCTCAACCTGTCTGACGCCGACTTCATGGCGGGGCATTATGCCTTTTCCGGAAGCGGCGGCGCGGTACTCAACGAAGGCACGATCAACGCCGATCGCGGCTACGTCGCATTGCTCGGCGCGCGCGTTGACAACCGCGGCGTAATCCGTGCCAATCTGGGGACCGTCGCGCTCGCATCGGGCGAGGCGATCACGCTAGACGTCGCGGGCGACGGGCTGCTCAACGTCACGGTCGACAAGGGCGCGGTCAAGGCGCTCGTCCAGAACGGCGGCTTGCTCCAGGCCGATGGCGGGCAAGTGATCCTGACCGCTCAGGCGGCCAGCGACCTGCTCGGTACGGTGGTGAACAACAGCGGTATCATCGAGGCACGCACGCTCGGGACGCGCGACGGCAGGATCGTGCTGCTCGGCGACATGAAGAGCGGCACGGTCAATGTGAGCGGCACGCTCGACGCCAGCGCCCCCAATGGCGGTGACGGCGGCTTCATCGAGACTTCGGCCGCGAGCGTGAACGTCGCGGCAAGCGCACTGGTCACCACTGCCGCGCCGCTGGGCGCGACCGGCACCTGGCTGATCGACCCTGCGGACTTCATCGTCGGAGCTGGCGGAAACATCTCGGGAGCGACGCTGTCGGCACAGCTCGTGACCAACAACATCGTGATCAGCACCATTCCGGCAGCGGGCGACACCACCCCCGGCAACGGCGACATCATCGTCAACGACGCGATCGCCTGGACCGCTTCGGGCACGCCGACGACGTTGACGATGAACGCCTTCCGCGACGTCGTCATCAACGCGGCGATCAGCGCCACCAACGGCAACATCCTGGCGTGCTGCGGTCGCGACGTGATCGTCAACGCACCGCTGACCACGGTCAACGGCAGCGTTTCGCTGAACGCCGGTCAGACCATCCGCGTGTTTCACGCGATCACGACCACCGACGGCAATATCCGGCTGTGCGCTGGCCATGACGTCCATATCGACGCCGCGATTACGCTGACGCGGGGTAGCACCATACCCGCGCAGAGCCTCGGTCTCCCAGTGGGGCTGACGCTGATCGCCGGCACCGACGGCAGCGGCCCGGGCGTGAACGGCGGAACGGTCATCTTCGCGCCGCTGGCGCCGCCGACGACCGTTACGGTTGCGCCGGTGGTGATTTACTACAATCCGGTCTCCTATGACGCGCCGACCAGTTTCTCGACCAACTTCGTGCTGACCGAGGGCGCGGCGCTGAGCCAGAAGATGCTGCTCTTCCCCAACGGCGACAAGGTGTTCGATGGCACCAACAATGCGATCCTGACCGGCTTCAACACGACGCCGGGTTCGGGTCTTCCGGTGGGCGTGTCGCTGGTTGCCGGTCCGGGCGCGACCGCTGTGTTCGACGATTCCGCGGTCGGGACCGGCATTGGGATCACCTACAGCGGCTATAGCCTGGCCGGACCTAACGCCGATCAATATGCGCTCGCGGACTCATGCTGCACCCCCGGTGCCAGGACGCGCGGGAACATCACGGCGACGCCAACACCAACACCGACGCCGACGCCAACACCAACGCCGACACCAACGCCGACACCAACGCCGACACCAACGCCGACACCAACACCAACGCCGACACCAACGCCGACACCAACGCCGACACCAACGCCGACACCGACACCAACGCCGACACCGACACCGACACCAACACCAACGCCGACACCAACGCCGACACCAACGCCGACGCTTCCGGATACGCCGCAGCCGATCACCGGACTGCCGCCAGTCATGCCGGCGCTCCCGATCATTCCGGGGGTCGCGGTTGTCACGCCAGGGGTTCGAATGCCACCCACACAATTGGCGTCGCTCCAGCCACCGACAGTCGTCGAAGAGGAGCATCCGCCGGTAAGCAAAGTGCCTGTTCCCAGCGTGCCGACGCCACCAGTTGTCCCCGTCCGTCCGCGCAAACCCGCGCGGCATTGACCTGGATCGGGATCGTGCGGATCAAGACCCTGGCGCGGCTATCGCCCGGCTTGCTGGCCTTCGCCGTGCCAGTGGCCGCGCAACCGCTGCCACCCGATCATCCGGGCACTGCGATGGCCAAGCCGCAACACCGCGCGGAATTCGCCGGTGAAGCCGCGTCGAGCGACACCCGCCGGATGGCAAACTGGATCGCCGCCTCCGGCGACAATCAAGGACTACCGTTCGTGATCATCGACAAGGTCGGCGCGAAAGTCTTCGTCTTCGATGCGCAGGCCGAGATCCGGGGTGCCGCTCCGGCACTGCTGGGCCTGGCTCGAGGGGACGACAGCGTCCCCGGCATCGGCGATCGCAAGCTGGCGAAGATCAGGCCAGCGGAACGCACCACGCCAGCAGGTCGCTTCGAAGCCGCGCTTGGCAACGACTTTGAGCAGGACATCCTCTGGATCGACTATGACGCCGCGCTGTCGATGCACCGCGTGATCGTCGGCAAACCCGCGGACCGGCGCCACACCCGCCTTGCGTCGCCAACTCCGCTCGACAACCGGATCACCTATGGCTGTGTCAATGTGTCCGCGCATTTCTATGACAGCGTCGTTGCACCCATGTTCAAGGGAACGGTCGGGATCGTCTATATTCTGCCCGAGACCCGCCCGATCGAAGCTGTATTCGCCTTGCGCGGTGCCAATTCAAAATAGCAGACCGAAATTGATCCGAGTCCCGCTCCAGCGCCAGCCCTCCGCGATCTGCCACGCGCCGTCATCGAGCCCCGCCCAATAGCGACCGTCCGGATGGGCGGGGAGGTCAAGTGTGCCCCGTCGGCAAGTTGAGTATTTTCCGCCGCGACATCTTGGATGTTGCTCAATATATCTTTGCTAAAAAATGGCATATTAACAACCATAATGACTTTAAATAACATGGGTAATCCCCCGGCTTTGCCGGGGTGACAATCAACGTTTGACGTATCGGGGAGCCCATCGTGACTCTCGCCTTCGTGAGCCGCCAAGCACACGAAAGGAAGAGCACGATGAGCGAGCAGCAGAGTTTAAGTC
>JBBRSN010000036.1:0-40097 GCA_038245375.1 Sphingomonadales bacterium
CCACATCGCCGCAAGCCTCAAAATCCCCGAAAACATCTCTTTGCTGAAGCTCCCACCCTATTCTCCCGAGCTCAATCCGGTCGAGAACATTTGGGAATATCTACGCGGTAACATTCTCTCCAACACCGTCTTCGATGACTACGATCATGTCGTCTCAAAATGTTGTGATGCCTGGAATTTCTTCGCCAACGACCTCGCCCGCGTCGCTTCTGTCACAACGCGAAGCTGGGCACAGGTCAATCTTTAAGGCCGTTGGTAAGCGACGATGCGTTGTGGCGGGTGCGTATCGCCATCGAACTGCAGGACAAGCGTACCGAAGCGGCGGTGGTTTCGGTCGAGGCGATGTCGCAGGGCAGGGGCGCCGCGCTCAACGCGCTCCCGGTCCGCTGGCTTTATCAGCTGAGCCGCCAGCTGAAGGACGCGGGTCTCGCCGCCCCACGTCGCCGGCTGCTGACGATTCTTTCGGCCAATGCCTATTCACCCAGCGGCGAGGTACCCGGCACGACCGATGGATTTCGTGCCGATCTCGCCGCGATCCTGGCCGACGCCGGCGACCGCCCCGGCGCCGCAGCCCTTGTCGCGGACATCGGCGATCCACGCACCCTGATCGACATCGCGCTCGATTCACGCCTTGTGCCGCTTCTGCCGGCCGCTTTCGACGTGCGAAGCGCGGTCGAGCGCCACCTGGCCGAAATGCAGGGCTTTGCGGCGCTTCATCCCGACCGGCTGTACGCCGTTCTCCAGGCGGCAATCGATCTTCGCATGCTTGGCCGGCCGCAGGAGTCGCTGGATATTCTGAAGGCGCTGCATGACGACGAGAGCGGCGGCAGCGCCTTCAAGGATGCTGACGAATATCTCGTCTGGTGGTGGGACGGTATCGGTCGCAGCCATATTCGACTCGGCCAGTACGACGCGGCCGTCGCGGCTTTCCGCAAGGGGGGCGAGACTCAGGAAGGCGGCACTCTGAATGTCAGCCAGGTGATCAATCTGGCCGATTTCCAGCTCGATTTCGCCCATCCGGCAGACGCGCTGGCCACGATCGGCGTGTTCGACGGCAATAATCGTGCGGCCAGTCCGTTCGGCATGATGCAGGTCTATTTCGCGCGCGGCTGTGCGCAGGCGCGATTGAACCGGCCGGCCGAGGCCGCGAGCGCGTTGAAATATTTGCAGGAACACGAGAAGGACGCGCCGGGCGCGCTGACCGACATGTTGCTATGCACCGGCGATCTGGACGCGGCGGCGGCGTCGGTCGTCCGGCGCCTTGCCGATCCCGACACCCGCTCCGACATGCTGATGCAGGTTTCCACCTTCGACCCGCCGGTCGTGACGCTGCCGCTGAACCCGCTCAAGGTGAATATGGACAAGGTGGTAGGGCGGCCCGAGGTTCAGGCCGCCATCCAGCGCGCCGGCGGGGCGCAACGGATTCACCTTCAACGGATCGAGCTCTGATCCGACCCCGTCTGGCGCGGCGCCGGCGTCAGTGGCCGTTCGTGCTCGCCACGCCGCCGGCGCCGGTATCACGATCGTCGCTGCGATAGACCACGCCGCCCTTCATCACGAAGGCGACATGCTCGAGCCGCGTCACATCGGCCAGCGGGTCGCCGGATACCGCGATGATGTCGGCGTAGCGCCCGGCCTGGACCGACCCGATGTCCGCGCTGTCGCCGATCAGGTCGGCGGCGTTGCGCGTCGCGGCGAGGATCGCGTCGGCCGGCGTCATCCCGGCCTCGACCATCAGCGCGAACTCGCCGGCGTTGCGACCGTGCGGAACGAGGCCCTGGTCGGTGCCGAAGGCGATCCTGACCCCGGCCTTGTAGGCCGCGGCGAGATTGGACTTGAGGTGCGGTGCGACGGCAAGCGCCTTGGCGGCGGAGGAGGGCGGCAGCTGCTCGGGATGCGTTTTGGCGATCTCATAGACGCGCTGGCCGATCAGCAGCGTGGGGACGAGATAGGTGCCGTGGGTCTTGAACAGCGGATAGCTTTCGGGCCCGGCATAGCTGCCATGCTCGACCGAATCGACACCCAGCGCGACGGCATGCGCGATCGCCTCGCGGCCGTGGATATGCGCCGCGACCTTCATGCCGAGCGCGTGGGCGGTATCGACCACCGCCGTGATCTCGGCATCACTCATCAGTTGCAGCGCGGGATCGTCGTTGACCGACAGCACCCCGCCCGAAGGCATGATCTTGATCAGGTCGGCGCCGCGCCGGCGATGGTCGCGCACGATGCGGATCGCGCTGTCGACCCCGTCGACCAGCGCCTCGTTCCATTGCGGTTGCGAGAGCGCCGGGTCGAGCCCGGAATGCGCATCGCCATGGCCGCCGGTCGGGCCGAGCGGCGCGCCCGAGACCCACATGCGCGGCCCGGCAATCTCGCCGCGCGCGATCGCGCGCTTCATCGCGACGACGAGATCGGTCGAGCCGCCGACGTCGCGCACCGTGGTGAAGCCGGCCTCGAGCGTGGCACGGGCATAGGCCGGCGTCTTGTAGGCAGCGTCGAGATCGGTCTGCGTGACCATTTCGCGGATCGGGTCGCCGCCGTCGAACTGGCTGGTGATGTGGACATGGCTGTCGATCAGACCGGGCAGGACGGTGGCATTCGACAGATCGATCACATCGGCACCGGCGGGAGCGCTATAGCCCGGCGTGACCGCGACGATGCGATCGTCATGGATCACGATCGTCACCTGATGGCGCGGTGCGGCGGCGGTCCCGTCGATCAACGTCCCGGCATGGATCGCGACGTCCTTCGCAGTCGCCGGCATGGCTACGGTCGTCAACAGCGCGGCCGTCGCGCAAAGCAGTGCTTTCATGGTGGCCCCTCTTCGAAAATCCGAGCCTAGGAGCTGGACTTGCCCGCCGCAACAACCGCGCGCGGCGTCGTGCCGTTTTGAGCGCAATCCTCGGGATGTGGCGACCCGACGCATCGCCTATATCCGGGGCATGACGCACGACATCGCCATCGATCCCGATCTCGCCTGGGCGGCCTTTGCCGCCCGCGACCGCGCGCAGGACGGGCGCTTCGTCGGTGCGGTGAAGACCACCGGCATCTATTGCAAGCCGAGCTGCCCGGCACGCCACCCACGGCGCGAGCATGTCAGCTTCTTCCGCGACGGCGCCGAGGCACGGGCGGCGGGGTATCGCGCCTGCCTGCGCTGCAAGCCCGACGAGGTCGGCCGCGACCGCGTCGCCGTGGCGCGCGCGGTGGCGATGATCGAGGCGGCGGAGGATGTCATCGCGCTCGACGATCTCGCAGCGGCAGTTGGCTATGCGCCGCACCATTTCCACCGCCTGTTCAAACGAGCGACCGGGGTGACGCCAGCGGCCTACGCCCGCGGACTCAAGGCCCGGCGCGTCGGACAGGCATTGATCGAGGAGACCAGTGTGACGCAGGCGATCTATGAGGCTGGCTATTCGGCGCCGAGCCGCTTCTACGAGGGCGGCGCCAGACGCCTTGGCATGACGCCAAGCGCGTGGCGCAAGGGCGGGGCGGGGGTGACGATCCGCTGGACGATCGCCGACACCAGCCTGGGGCCGATGCTCGTTGCGGCGACCGACAAGGGACTGTGCCGCGTGTCGTTCGACGAGGACGAGGCGGCGCTGCGCGCGCGCTTCCCCAATGCCGAGATCCTGCCGGGTGGCGCGGCGCTGGCCGATCTGGCGGCGAAAGTGGTGGCATCGGTCGAGTCGCCCGAGCGTGACCAGGATCTGCCGCTCGACGTGCAGGGCACCGCGTTCCAGGAAGCGATCTGGCAGGCCCTGCGCCAGATTCCGCTCGGCGAGACGCGCAGCTATGCCGAGCTTGCCGCGATTGCCGGCAGTCCTGGCGCGGTACGTGCCGTCGGCTCGGCCTGTGGTGCCAATCACGTGCCGATCGTCATTCCGTGCCACCGCGTGCAGCGCAGCGACGGCAGCATCGGTGGCTATGCCTATGGCGTGGATCGCAAACTGACCTTGCTCAAGCGCGAGGGCGTGGAATGAGCGGCTTCGTGCTTCGCGGGCTCGATCCTGCGCCCTTTGCGCCGTTGTTCGCGCTGGACGATGCCGCGCTTGCTGCGCGCGATGCGCGGCGTGTGATCGCGACGCGCAAGCCCGGCTTTCCGTGCCGTGTATCGCTGGTCGATGCCGAGCCGGGCGAGAGTTTGATCCTCGCCAATTTCGAGCATCTTCCGGTCGATTCGCCGTTCCGTTCGCGCCATGCGGTCTATGTCCGCGAGGCCGCCGGCGACCCACCCAGCTATCGTGACTCGCTGCCCGAGCAGTTCCGCAGCCGCACGCTGTCGCTGCGTGCGTTCGACCAGGCGGGCATGATGATCGACGCCGACCTCGCCGATGGGCGCGAGGCGGAGGCAACCATCGCGCGATTGTTCGCCGATCCGGGAGTGATCTATCTCCATGCCCATTTCGCCAAGCCCGGCTGCTTTGCGGCGCGCATCGATCGCGGCTGAGCGACGTCGGTCGGGGCATTGCGAAGCTCGGCGCGTGAGTTATGCTGTTACGACACAGCGGGGTAGACGGCATGGCGACGATCGAAGCGGCAAGGCCGGGCATGTTGACGCGAATCGCCCGCCATCCGATGTTTCGGCTGCTGGTCGCGTTCGTGTTCATCGCCGCGGCGGTGCTGATGTCGCGCGGCGTCAGCAAACTGATCGGCCCGCATCTCGGCAGTCTGCGTGGCTTGATCGTCGCGAGTTGCGTCGCGGCGATCTTTGTTGGCGCCTATGCATTGTTCTGTCGGCTGATCGAACGCCGGCCGGTCCGCGAATTCGCGTTGCGCGGCGCGGCGCTCGAACTGACGGCCGGGATCGCTACCGGGCTGCTGCTGTTCTCCGTCGTCGTCGCGGTGATCGCGCTGCTCGGGGGGTATAGCGTGATCGGCACGCGCAGCCCCGCCGTGCTGTTGCCGGCGCTCGCCATCGCCATCGTCTCGGGTTTTACCGAAGAGATCATCTTTCGCGGCTGGTTCTTCCGGCTGGTCGAGGAGTGGCTCGGCACCTGGATCGCGCTGGCGCTGTCGGCGGCGCTGTTCGGCGCGCTGCACCTCGGCAATGACAACGCGACGCTGCTCGCCGGCGCCGCGATCGCGCTGGAGGCAGGGATCATGCTCGCCGCGATCTACCTCATCACGCGGCGGCTATGGGCGGCGATCGGCGTCCATGCGGCATGGAACTTCGCGCAAGGCGGGATTTACGGCATTCCGATTTCGGGCAACGCGATCGATGGTGTTTTGCGGCCGCGCATCACCGGCCCCGACCTGCTCACCGGCGGACCGTTCGGCGCCGAGGCGTCATTGCCGGCAATCGTCGTGGCCACCGCTTTCGGCATCGCCATGGTCGCGATCGCCTATCGCCGCGGCGGGTTCATCGCGCCGTCCTGGCGCCGGAACGCGGTGCCTCAGGATGCCGGCCGGCAGGCGTAGACGATCTTCTCATTGGGATAGGTCGGCAACTGCGTCCGCATCGCCGCCTGCTGCTGCGACAGGTTGACGCGCGCCGCCTCGTCGGTCGAGCAGGCCTTGAGCGTCACCTGCGTGCGGATCTTGCGCAGTGCGTCCATCTGCGGTGCAGCGAGGAAGTAGCGCATCGAGACATAGCTGCGCGTCGCCGGATCGAACTGCAGCACCGAGACGGTCTGCTCTTCCGACGGCACCAGAACGCGGTCCCATTTGCTGCCATTCTCGGCATATTGCGTGCGGCCGTTGACGCAGCCCGACGCGCCCCAGTCGAGGTTGAGATCGGCAACGGCGGTCGACACGACGCGACTGCGTTCGGGGACGTAGCTGCACACCAGCTTGCCGATCGCGGCGGTCGAATAGGCCGGTGCGGTCGCCGCCGCGTCGGGTGCCGGGGCCAGCGCCAGCGCGCCGGTCGGGCGCAGAAGGAATACCACGCCCGCTGCGACCAGCAGCAATCCGCCGCCGGCCAGCGCCCAGATCGCCTCGCGCCGCCGGTTCTTGACCTCGAGCAACCCGGCCCCGCCGATCGCCAGCGCGCCCGCGACCAGCAGCACCGCGGCGATCGCGATGACGTTCTCGCGGCCACGTTCGGCATCGTCGCGCGCCTTGGCCAGCGCGACTTCCTGCGCCAGCGCGTTGCGGGCCATCGCTTCGCGCCGTGCGATATCGGCATCGCTCCTGGCGCGCGCCTCGACATCGCTGTCCTGCTTCATCAACTCGGCCATGCTGGTGCAGGCGGTGCCGACCGCGACATATTTCTGCTTGGCCTGGGCCAGGAAGGCGGTGAGTTCGGAATCGGCGATCGCGAAGCCGAAGCTGCTGTCGCCCTCCTCGGCCTGGGTGATCGCCGAATTGACCCCGATCACGCGCCCGCACGGATCGAGCAGCGGCCCGCCCGAATTGCCGCGCGCGATGCCGGCGGTGTGCAGCAGCACCTGCGTTCCCGACAGGGCGCGGCGACCCGAGAACACGCCCTCGGACCGGATCGGGCTGAGCGGGTGGATATAATCCGCGGCCGACTGCGCCGTCGCGACATCGACATTGCCGGGATAGCCCAGCGCGGTGACCGGATTGCCCTCCTCGACCGGGCCCGAATAGAGCGCCAGTGTCGGGAGGTGCGTGCCGGTGAACTCGATGATCGCGAGATCGCGCACCGAATCGAGCGCGATGACCTTGCCCTCATAGCTCTTGGCGCCCTCCGACGGGACGATGCCGATCACGACATTGTCGGGATAGCGCTTGGCCAGTTCGACGACATGCGCATTGGTGACGATGCGGTTGGGCGCAATGGCGAAGCCGCTGCCATGGCCGAAGCCGACGACCTTGTCGTCGACCATCGCCACCGTGACGACGCGCACCACGCCGCGTCCGGCGGCGGAAATGTCGTCGGCGCGCGCCGCGCCGGCAAAGCCGGCGAACGCCGCGAAAAGGAGAAGCCACCGGATCATCGTTTGAGCCATGTTACGCGCCATGGCGCCGCTGTCGGGCAATTCGATGACCCGTTCAAGAGTCTTGCCCGGGCCGGGACGTCAGACGAAGCTGTAGGGGTCGACATCCACCACGACGCGCACCTTGGCCGGCCAGTCGAGCGCGCCGAGCCAGGCGCGGATCACGTCCTGCACGTCCAATGCGCGGCGGGCATGGACCAGCAGGCGGTAGCGGTGGCGCCCGCGCAGCATGGCGAGCGGGGCGGGGGCCGGGCCATAGACCTGCATGCCGTCGATCTCCGGCGCGGTGCGGCCGATCAGCCTGGCGATGTCGTGCGCCGCACCCTGGTCTTCGCTCGACACGACGATCCCGGCGAAGCGGCCGAAGGGCGGCGCGCCGGCCTCGCGGCGCGACTCGGTCTCGGCGGCGTAGAAAGCCTCGGCATCGCCGGTCACCAACGCCCGCATGACCTGAGCGTCGGGGCTGTGCGTCTGGATATAGACATGCCCCGGCTTGGCGCCGCGCCCGGCACGCCCCGAAACCTGCATGATCTGCTGGAAGGTGCGCTCCGACGCGCGCAGGTCGCCGCCGCCGAGCCCGAGATCGGCGTCGATCACCCCGACCAGCGTCAGGTTGGGAAAGTGATAGCCCTTGGTCACCAATTGCGTGCCGACGATGATGTCGATGTCGTGCGCCTCCATCCGCGCGACGAACTCGGCCGCCTTGGCCGGCGACCAGATCGTGTCGGAGGTGATCACCGCGACTTTTGCCTCGGGAAACAGCGCCCGCACCTCGTCGGCGATGCGCTCGACGCCCGGGCCGACCGCGACCAGCGTGTCTTCGTTGCCGCATTCGGGGCAGGCACGCGGCACCGGCTCGACATGGCCGCAATGATGGCAGGCGAGGCGGTGGACGAGGCGATGCTCGACCATCCAGGCGGTGCAATTGGGGCATTGGAAACGGTGGCCACAGGTGCGGCACAAGGTCAGCGGCGCATAACCGCGGCGGTTGAGGAACAGCAGCGACTGCTCGCCGCGTTCGAGCGTTTCCTCCATCGCCTTGAGCAGGCGCGGTGCGATCCAGCGGCCGCGCTCGGGCGGCTCCTGCAGCAGGTCGATCGCCTGGATCGACGGCAGCTCGGCGGCGCCCCAGCGGCCGGGCAGCTTGAGCTCGGCATAGCGCCCGATCTCGACCTGCTGGCGCGTCTCGATCGCCGGCGTGGCGGAGGCGAGCACGACCGGACACATCTCGAACTTGCCGCGCATCACCGCGACGTCGCGGGCGTGATAATGCACGCCCTCTTCCTGCTTGAAGCTGGTCTCGTGCGCCTCGTCGATGACGATCAGGCCGAGATTGGCATAGGGCAGGAACAGCGACGAGCGCGCGCCGACCGTGACCAGCGCGTCGCCGCTGGCGATCGCGCGCCACGCGCGGCGGCGCTGCGACTGGCGCAGCCCCGAATGCCACGCTACCGGCGCGCAACCGAAACGCGCCGCGAAACGGGTGAGAAACGGTTCGGTCAGCGCGATCTCGGGCAGCATGACGAGCGTCTGCCGCCCGTCGCGGATCGCGGCGGCGACCGCCTCGAAATAGACCTCGGTCTTGCCCGAACCCGTGACGCCATCGAGCAGCGTCGGCTGGAAGCGGTGCGCCGTGACGTCGTCGACCAGCGTGGCGGCGGCGGCGCGCTGGTCGGGCGACAGTGCGGGTTGCTGGAAATCGGGATCGGGCCGCGGGAAGGGGCTGTCGATATCGACCTCGACCGCCTCGATCGCGCCGACCTTGACCAGGCCGCGGATCACCGCGTCGGACACGTCGGCGGCGAGCGCCAGCTCGCGGATCAGGCCCTGGCGGTCGGCGATCCGTTCCAGCGCCTGGGCGCGTTGCGGTGTCAGGCGCTCGGGGACGAGCCCGGTCGGGCGATATTCGGTGACGGTGCGCGCGCCCGCCAGCGCCGAGCTCGACGGCATCGCCATGCGCGCGACGGCGGCGGGCGGGGCGAGATAATAATCGGCGGTCCACTCGATCAGCCGGCGCAGCGGCGCGGCGAGCGGCGGGACGGGCGCGACGCCCAGCAGGTTGCGCAGGCGATTGTCGCCGACTTCGGCGTCCGACGGCATGCGCTCGGGCTCCCACACCACGCCGAGCAGCTGGCGCGGCCCGAGCGGGGCGACGACGATCGATCCCGGCTCGACCTGCATGCCATGCGGCACGCGGTAATCGAGCGGGCCAAGGGCCGGGTTCATGACGAGGACGCGGGCGCGGGACATTAGGGTCTGGACCCATTACCAATGAGGATCGAGACAGGCTTGTCCGGGATGCTGTGGAAGGAGGATCGCGAAAAGCGGGCTGTATAGCCCGGTTGAGCGGTCCGACGCGCCACAGGGCCCGGACAAGCCTGCCGCGAAGCGGTGGGACGAAAAGGGCCGCTGGCGCGGTCGGACGCTTGCCAGATACTCCCGGTATCAGGCTGCGCGCCCTCCCTCCCAGCGACCCTTTTCGTCTCCATCTCGACCTCATTGGTAATGGGTCCAGACCCAGATGCCCATATGGCGATCGATCGTGCTCGCGTGAACTATTCGTTGGCGGCGCGGGGAAGAAGCCGGTGCGGGGCAATCGCGCGGCGGCGGCGCTTGCCCTCGTACAATGCGCTGTCGGCGGCGTGGAGCAGATCGCGCATCGCCTCGATATCGTCGCTCAGCATCGCGGTGCCGACCGTGCCCGATACGGGAATCTCGCCCGCCATGGTGATGGCCGGACTCGCCAGTGCGCGCGTCAAGCGTCGGGCGAACGCTTCGGGGGTGGCGGTCAGCGCGGGGTCCTCGACGATCAGCGCGAATTCGTCGCCACCGAGCCGGGCGGCAAAGCTGTCGCACAACCAGGGCTGGCGCAGGCGCGCACCGACCGCGCGTAGCACATCGTCGCCGACCAGATGGCCATGGGTGTCGTTGATCACCTTGAAATGGTCGAGATCGATGACCGCGAGCATCAGCGGCGAGCGGCGCTCGCCGGCCCGGATCATCGCCATTTCCAGCGCACGGTTGAAGCTGGCGCGATTGGCGATCGAGGTCACCTCGTCGATATTGGCGGAAACGCGCAGGCTCTGCTCGCGCCGGTAACGCTCGGTCACGTCCTGCATCACACCGATGATCGCGATCGCCCTGCCGTGCTCCATTTCCAGCTCGCCGACCGTGCGAATGCGGCGATGCTTGCCCTTGGCGGTGATGAAATCGGCCTCGACGTCGAACGCGTCGCCATGCTCGATCGTCCGCAGGATGACCTCGTTGGCCCGGGCGCGCTCGTGCGGCGCGTAGAAATCGAGCGCGCGACCCATCGGCGGCAATTCGCCGGGCTCCAGCCCATGGATGCGATAGATCTCGTCGGACCATTCGAGCTGCGCGTCGTCGAGCCGGTAGCGCCACGATCCGACCTTGGCGAGGCGCTCGGCCTGGCGGAAGGTGCGGTCCTGCCGGCGGTAGCGCCGCGTCGCGGCGGCGCTTTCGCGCGCCGCCTGTTCGGCGATGCGTACCGAAAGCCGTTTTTCGATCAGTGCGTTGGTCACCAGCCCGAGCTGGTGCAGCGCGGCCTGCTGCGGCGCGTCAAGCAACCGCGGCGCGGGGTCGACCACGCACAACACGCCGATCCGCTGACCGGCAACGGTGATCGGCACGCCGGCGTAACCGCGCGTCGCGGCGGCGCCGACGACGCTGACATTGGCGGCAAAGCGCGGGTCGGCCCGGGCATCGCGCACCAGCAGCATTTCGCCATCGGCTATGACCACGTCGCAGAAAGTGTGCCGGCGCGGGCTGACCAGCGCATCGATGCCAAAGCGCGCCTTGGCCCAGGCGCTTTCCTCGCCGACGATGAACAGCCCGGCGATCGGGCAGTCGGTGACGCGGGCGGCGAGCGCGACGATCGCGTCGAGCTCGGCTTCGGGCGCGCTATTGTCGAGATCGAGCTGCGCGAGCACGGCCAACCGCGCGGCCTCGCCGGCCATATCCGCGGTTTCAGGGGCGCGCGTCGAGTCCATCCCGCGGTCTTGCGCCGACGCGGCTTAAAATCTGGTTGTATCTAGCGCCATTTTGGAAGGTTATATGACGCGATGGATCAACTCTCCGCAGCATGGGCCCGGCACCTCGCGCGCGACCGGCGGCGCTCGCCGCATACCGTGCGGGCATATCAGGCGACGGCGGAGCGGTTGACGCGCTTTCTCTCCGGGCATTGGGGTGGCGCGATCGACGCGGCGGCGCTCGCCCAGGTCACCGCCGCCGACCTGCGCGCCTATCTCGCGCAGCGCCGCGGCGAAGGACTCGGCAACGCCTCGGCGGCGCGTGAATTGTCGGCGGTGCGGGGTTTCCTGCGCTTCTTCGCCGGGGAGGGCGGTGCCCCGCGGCTCAGGGGGCCGCGCGTCAAGAAAGGCGTGCCGCGCCCGGTCTCGCCCGACGAGGCGGTGGCGCTGGCCGAGGACGTCGCCGAGGACGCGCGCGAGCCGTGGATCGGCGCGCGCGACTGGGCGGTGCTGATGCTGCTCTACGGCGCCGGCCTGCGCATCGGCGAGGCAGTCGGGCTGACGGCGAAGATCATGCCGCTCGGCGCGACGATCAGCGTGACCGGCAAGCGCGACAAGACGCGCATCGTGCCGCTGCTCCCGCAGGTGCGCGAGGCGATCGAGGCCTATGTCGCACTCAACCCATGGCCGGTGAAACGCGACGAGCCGCTGTTCCGCGGCGCCAAGGGCGGCCCGCTGTCACCGACGCTGATCCGCCGCGCGGTGCAGGGCGCGCGCGGGCGTCTCGGTCTTGGCGAGCGCACCACGCCGCACGCGCTGCGCCATTCCTTCGCGACGCATCTGCTCGGCCGCGGTGCCGATTTGCGCGCGCTGCAGGAACTGCTCGGCCATGCCAGCCTGAGTTCGACGCAAATCTATACCCAGGTCGATGCCGCGCATCTGCTCGACGTGTACCGCAATGCGCACCCGCGGGCGTGAGAGGAAAAGCTAGGCCAGCGCCGATTTCGGTTGTGTTGAATCTCCAATATCCGTTCGCCCTGAGCTTGTCGAAGGGCTGCTCTTCTCTAACGGCCGTCGTAAGAACTACAGTGCTTCGACAAGCTCAGCACGAACGGTGCTTGAGGGGTTCAATCCAACTGAAATAACTTTAGCCGGTGGCGCCGTAAGGTAGCCACAATCACCCCAGCGCGGCCAGCCCGCGCTCGTCCACCCGGCGCTCGATCGCATCCCAGATCATCCCGGCGACATCGATGCCGTCGAACCGCTCGATCGCGACGATGCCGGTCGGCGAGGTGACGTTGATCTCGGTCAGCCACTTGCCGCCGATCACGTCGATCCCGACGAACAACAGCCCGCGGCGCTTCAGTTCCGGGCCGAGTGCGGCGCAGATCTCGCGTTCTTCGGCGGTCAGTTCGGTCTTCTCGGCCGAGCCGCCAACCGCGAGGTTGGAGCGGATCTCCCCCTCGCCCGGCAGGCGGTTGATCGCGCCGGCAATCTCGCCATCGACCAGCACGATGCGCTTGTCGCCCTTTGCCACGTCGGGGAGGAACGCCTGGATCATGTGCGGTTCGCGCCAGGTCAGGTTGAACACCTCGATCAGCGCCGACAGATTGGCGCCGTCGCTGCCGACCTTGAAGATCGCCTTGCCGCCATTGCCATGCAGCGGCTTGACGACGATCTCGCCATGCACGGCGAGGAAGGCGCGCGTCTCGTCGAGGCTGCGCGTCACCAGGGTCGGCGGCATGAAGCGTGCATAGTCGAGCACGAAGACCTTCTCCGGCGCGTTGCGCACGCTGGCCGGATCATTGACCACCAGCGTGCGGTCGCTGATCCGTTCCAGCAGATGCGTCGCGGTGATATAGCCGAGGTCGAACGGCGGATCCTGCCGCATCAGCACGACATCGGCCTGCTTGCCGAGATCGAGCGACACCGGCGCACCGAATTTGAAATGATCGCCCTCGATGCGCTGCACCGTCACCGGATGCGCCTTCGCCCACAGCCTGCCGTCGGACCAGTTGAGGTCCTCGGCGGCATAGTGAAACAGCGCATGCCCGCGCCCCTGCGCCGACAGCATCAGCGCGAAGCTCGAATCGCCGGTAATGTTGATCTGGTCGAGCGGGTCCATCTGGACGGCGACGGTAAGCGACATTCAAAAACCTCCGTTCGCCCTGAGCTTGTCGAAGGGTCGTCCTTCTTCATCCGGCTCAGAAAAGCGGTGCTTCGGCTCAGCACGAACGCGAGGTAGTGGCGCGCCGCCTGATTGTCACCCGATCCACGCATTCTCGATATGCCGCGGCCGCGTCCCCGGTGCGATCAGGATGACGTCGACGCGGATGTCGTCGCCCGGCCCGGCATAGCGCGGCATGAGATATTCCGCCGCGCGCGCGACGCGCGCCAGTCGAGGCTCGTCGATCGCGAAATCAAGCTCGGCGGCGGTTGCGCGCGCCTTGACCTCGACGAACGCGACGAGATTGCCCTTTTTTGCCACGAGATCGACCTCGCCGGCTGGCGTCCGCACGCGGCGATCGAGAATGCGCCAGCCTTTCAGGCGCAGCCACCATCCGGCGAGCCGCTCGCCGCGCCGGCCCGCGGCTTCGGCAAGGCGGCGGTCTCTCAAAACTCCCCTCCCTGGAAGGGAGGGGGCGGGGGTGGGTGGCTCTCGTGGGAACGCTGCGCCCGCCCCATACCAACCCACCCCCAACCCCTCCCTTTCAGGGAGGGGAGGTCGGAAGCGCGGCGCTTCTTCACCCCTTCATTTCCATGGCGCGGGCGTAGAGCGCCTTGCGGTCGAGCCCGAACTTGCGCGCCACTTCGCCCGCGGCCTTTGAGGCGGGCAGCCGGGTCAGCGCCTCGGCCAGCGCGGCATCGGCATCCGCCGCGCTCGGCGCGTCGGGTTCGCCGGGCGGGGCGATGACGATGACGATCTCGCCCCTGGGCGGGGCATCGGCATAGCGCATGGCAAGCGACGACAGCGTGCCCGTCACCGCTTCTTCGAAGCGCTTGCTGATTTCACGCGTCACCGCCGCCTCGCGGTCGCCGAGCCCGGCGGCAAGCGCGCCGAGCGACGCGGCGAGTCGCGGCCCCGATTCGTACAGCACCAGGGTCGCGCGAATCGCGCCGATCTCGGCGATCGCATCGTCGCGCGCCTTGGCCTTGGAGGGAAGAAACCCGACGAACAGGAAGCGGTCGGTCGGCAGGCCGGCGAGCGTCAGCGCTGCCACCGCCGCGCACGGCCCGGGGATCGTCACGACATTGTGCCCGGCGGCGCGTGCCTCGCGCACCAGCTTGAAGCCCGGGTCGGATATCAGCGGCGTGCCGGCATCCGACACCAGCGCCACCGCCTCATGCCCCATCCGCGCGATCAGCCCGGGACGGACGCCTTCGGCATTATGGTCATGATAGGGTGTCATTGGCCGCTTTACCCCGATATGGCGTAGCAGCTTGGCGGTGACGCGCGAATCCTCGACCGCGATGACAGCGGCGTTCGCCAGTACCTCGGCGGCGCGCGGTGACAGATCGCCGAGATTGCCGATCGGCGTCGCGACGATATAGAGGCCGGGCGGGAGTGGAGCGTTCATGGGAGCAGTGTTCATGGCAGAGGCATCGGCGATCCCGCAACGGGGTACCAGATTATTCCGCGCCGCCATCGTCGCGGCAGCACTGATTCTGGGCGGTTGCCAGACGGTCGTGCCGCGTGGCCGGCCCGCGCCGGTCAAGCGCCCGCCCGTCTCGCGCCCCGTGCCGGTGCAGCCGCAAGTGGTCGAGCCGGGCATCCCGACCGATACCGAGCGCCAGCGCGTCGCGCTGCTCGTGCCGCTCACCGGCGCCAATGCCGGGGTCGGGCAGAGCCTCGCCAACGCCACCCAGCTCGCGCTGCTGGACACGCGCAACGAACGACTGCGCGTCACCACCTATGACACCAATCTCGGCGCCGCCGCCGCGGCGCAACGCGCCATCGCCGATGGCAACAAGCTGATCCTCGGCCCGTTGCTCGCGGCCGACGTGCGCGCGGTGATGCCGATTGCGCGCGGCGCAGGCGTGCCCGTTATCAGCTTCTCCAACGATGCCGGCGTGGCCGGCAATGGCGCCTATCTGATGGGTAATCTGCCGACCCAGTCGATAGACCGGGTGGTCGATTATGCATCCAGCCAGGGCGTGACGACCTTTGCCGGCCTTGTCCCCAATGGCCTGTACGGCGAGCGCGCCTCGACGGCGTTCCTCCGCGCGGTCGAGGCCGATGGCGGCAAGGTCGTGTCGCTGCAAATCTATTCGCAGGGCACGCTGTCCGGCGCGGTCGGCAAGCTCGGCGAGGCCGGCCCGTATCAGGGGTTGCTGGTCGCCGACAACAGCGCGGCGGCCGCGGGCGTCGTCGCGGTGGTCCGTCGTGCCGGCGGCGGCGGGGCGCACATTCTCGGCACCGATCAGTGGAACCTCGACGCGACGCTGCCCGCCAGGGCGCCGCTCAACGGTGCGTGGTTCGCCAGCGTGCCCGACAATCTCTATCGCCAATATGCCGTCAAATACCGCGCGCGCTTCGGCACCTCGCCGTACCGGCTGTCGAGCATGGGCTATGATGCCGTGCTGCTGACGATCCGCATCGCGCGCGATTGGCCGATCGGCCGGCCATTTCCCGAGGCGCGGTTGCGCGACAGCGACGGCTTTTCCGGTCTCGACGGCGCGTTCCGCTTCGGCCGCGACGGCACCGCCGAGCGCGCGCTCGAGGTGCAGGAGATCCGCGGCGGGACGACGGTGGTGGTGTCGCCGGCGCCGAGCGGGTTCTAGGAAACCCGCACCGTTGCCCAGCGGGCTTTGACGATGGTCAATGCCTGGCGCGCATAAAGCTATATCCCATAGCCCATAACGGCTGTGGGAAAATATGGTGGCAGGCGCGCGCACGATCGACGGAACCCCGGTATTCGATGCCGCGGCGGCGATGCGCGGTTACGCGCTCAACGAAATGTGCTTCTCGTTCAACGACGCCGCCAATCGCGCCGCGTTCGTGGCGGACGAGGCCGGTTATTGCCGCAAGTTCGGCCTGACCGCGCCGCAGCTGGCGGCGGTGCAGCAACGCGACGTTCCCGCGCTGATCGCGGCGGGCGGCAACATCTATTATCTCGCCAAGCTGGCCGGCATTCTCGGCCTTGGCGTGCAGGATATCGGTGCGGCGCAAACCGGGGTCACGGTGGCGCAGTTCAAGGAAAAACTGCTCGCCTATGCGCAGGAGGCCTGACCATGGCGACGATTCTCGGCGGCATCTTCTCCTCGCACGTTCCCGGCATCGGCGTGGCGATCGCGCGCGGGCTGCAGCAGGACCCCTATTGGAAGCCGTTCTTCGACGGGTTCGAGCCCGTTCATGCCTGGCTCGAGGCGGTCAGGCCGACCACCGCGGTGGTGTTCTACAATGACCACGGCCTCAACTTCTTCCTCGACAAGATGCCGACCTTCGCGGTCGGCGCCGCCGCCGAATACAGCAACGCCGACGAGGGCTGGGGGCTGACGCCGACGGCGCCGTTCGCGGGTGCGCCGGCGCTCAGCTGGCACATCATCGAGACGCTGGTCGAGGCCGAGTTCGACGTCACCACCTGCCAGAAGATGCTGGTCGATCACGCGGTGACCATTCCGTGCGCGCTGGCCTGGCCGGGCGGGGCGCCGTGGCCGGTGCGCATCGTGCCGATCGCCATCAACACCGTGCAGCATCCGTTGCCCAGCCCGAAGCGCGTGCTTGCGCTCGGTCGCGCGGTCAACCGCGCGCTCGCATCATGGGAAGGCGACGACCGCATCGTCGTGATGGGCACCGGCGGGCTGTCGCACCAGCTCGAAGGCGAACGCGCCGGGCATATCAACGTCGCCTATGACCGCTTCTGCATGGACAAGCTGGCCGACGATCCCGCGGCACTGGTCGCGCATAGCAGCCTCGACATCGTCGAGCTTGCCGGCAGCCAGGGCGTCGAGATCCTCAACTGGATCGCCGCGCGTGGCGCGCTTGGCGATGGCGCGCGCGAGGTCAGTCGCACCTATCATATCCCGATCTCGAACACCGCCGCCGCCGTGATGTTGCTGGATCGGTCGGACGTGGTCCTGACGCCGGCGCAGGTTGTCGGCGCTGAACGCGAAGATGTGTGAACTGATTGGTGGCAGAAGATCAGGTGCTGGCGTTCGCGTTGGCTAGGCGAAGGGTGGGGATATATCGGCAATTAGCGGAGATCGAAATTGCATATGCTTCGCGCCCCAGTGCACTAAGCCACTGCACAACACCTGGGAATGCTGAGCCGATAGACTGTTCGCCTCAGCGACGAAAGTCGGAGAGCTGCCGACCGGCAGCCCTCAACATTCTGACCGTTGCGTAACGCAGTTCTTGTCGGCTGAAAACGGTCGTGCATTCAGGTTCGCCAAGACAGCGCTAACCCGACACCGGCAGCCTCAGGCCAGTCGGATTTCCACCAAAGTCGGCACTTGCTCTTGCAGCGACCAGAGCAAGGCAGCGTCGAGTTCGTCCGTTTGGAGAACGCGCTGAGCGGCTACGCCATGTGCGGCGGCAAGTGCCACGAAATCGAGGCCTTCCAACGCGGTCCCAGGAAGTTGATCGAGTCCGAAACGGCGCGCGAAGTTATTGAGCGCGGCATAGCCGCCATTGTTGAGGATGACGAAGCTGATGTTCGCGCCCTGCTCTGCCGCACTCCACAGGCCCTGGCTGGTGTACATGGCCGAGCCATCGCCGAGCAGGCAGATGAGCTTACGGTTCGGCAGCGCGCGGGCAACGCCGACCGCTGCGGGCAGGCTGTAGCCCAGTCCTCCGGCTGGCGTCGTGTAAAAGCCGCCCTCTTCGGTGATGGGCAAATGGTCGTGCAGCGCGTCGCGCGCTGTCGGCGCTTCCTCGACGATGATCGCGCCCGCGGGCCTGAGCGCGGCGATGCGCGCCATCGCGTAGGCCGGCGTCAGCGCCGGCGTCGCGGGCGCCGCCGCCTCCCGTGCCGCAGCGATCGGCGCGTCTCGCTGCGCGACCTGCGCGGTGAGCGACGCGACTCCCGCCCGCACATCGCCCAGTACGCCGACGCCCGAGCGCAGTGTGGCGAGATGGTGCGGATCGTCGCTCAGCAACGCGAGCCTGAGCGTCGCTGGCCAGTCGAGCGACTGGCTCTCCGCATGCCAGGTGAACGCCGGCGCGCCGAGCACCGCGACAACGTCATAGTCCGCCAGCATCTGCACCAGCCGCTCCTCATAGCCGGGCAAGAAGCCGGCGAAGCGGGGATGCGTTTCCGGAAAAACCTCGCGCCCGGTGAGCGGCGCGGCCCAGACGTCGGCGCCGATCTTCTCGGCGAGCGCAATGCCCTGCGCCCAGGCGCCCGAGCGCGCAATGCCCGCCCCGAGCACGAGCGCGGGCCGCCGGGCGCCGTCGAGCATCGCCGCTATGTCGGCGATACCTGCCGGGTCCGGCAGGGTCCGCAGCGAGAGGCGCGGCAAGCTCGGCATCGCGCATTCCCGGTCCCAGTCGTCGACCGGAATTGATACAAACACCGGTCCCATTGGCGGCGTCAGCGCGATCTGGAAGGCGCGGATGAGCGCGGCGGGCACGTCCTGCGCGCGCAGCGGCTCGGCCGCCCACTTCACATAGGGCCGAGGAAATTCCGTCGCGCGCTCGGAGCCCAGGAACGGATCCTGCGGGAGCAGCGAGCGCGCCTGCTGTCCCGCAGTGATGACCAGCGGCGCGCAACCGCGATAGGCGGTGAAGAGACTTCCCAGGCCATTGCCGGTTCCCGCCGCTGAGTGAAGATTGACGAGCGCTGGCCGGCGCGTCGCCTGGGCATAGCCGTCGGCCATTGCCACCACGACCGCCTCGTTGAGACCGAGAACATAGGCGATCTCGTCCGGCATCGCCTGCAGCATCGGCAGCTCGGTCGAGCCGGGATTGCCGAACAGGGCGTCCACCCCGAAGTGGCGGAAAATGGCATAGGCCGCGTCGCGCACGGTTGGCATGGCAGTCAGCTTCCGTTCTTTTAGAGCGGGATGCGAAAAAGTGGGAACCGGTTTTTCGCAACAAATCCCGCGACAACAAAAGATTATAGAGCGGGATGTGATTCGAACTGATCACATCCTGCTCTAGAGGTTGAACCAGCGCTCGGCGTTGGTCTGGAAGAACTTCTTCTTGAGCGCCGGCGTGATGTCGAGATTGTCCATGGCGCGGACCTCGGCCTCCTCGACCTGGTAGGGATAGTCCATCGCATACATGACGCGGTCTTCCCCCACGACCTGTTGGGCGAAGCGCACCGCCGGTTCCCACGCCATGCCGGAATTGGTCACGAGCACGTTGGAGCGCATATACTCGGCGATGGTCTTTTTGAGCGGCTTCAGCCGCGTGTAGCGCTTCGAGCGCACGCCGGCCTGGTGCATGTAATCGAGACGGTAGAGCCAATAGGGCAGCGCCTCGCCCATGTGACCGATCATGATCTGGAGATCGGGATAGCGATCGAAGATGCCGGTGGTGATGAGCCGGAGCAGGTGCATGCCGGTATCGACGCCGAAGCCAAAGACGGCGCCGTCAAGGCCGGCCTCGAGCAACGGATCGATCATGGAATCGGGCGGCGTCGAGGGGTGGATATAGAGCGGTTGGCCGACCTCGGCGAGAGCGCGGAAAATCGGATCGAACTTGGCGTCGTCCAGATATTCGCCCTTGGTGTGACTATTGATCTGCACGCCCTTGAAGCCCAACTCGCGCGCGGCCCGACCAATCTCGTCCGCGGACCAGGCCGGGTCCTGCGGCGCGACGGCGGTCATGCCGATGAACCGGTCGGGATACGCGGCGCAGCGCTCGGCCAGGAAATCATTGGCGCGGCGCGCGATGCCCTTCGCCTCGTCGAGGTCGTGAAATGGCTGCACGCCAGGTGAGGTGAGCGCGAGAACTGCCTTGTCGATGCCGTGCGCATCCATGTCGGCGATGCGGCGTTCGCCCATGTCGAGCAAGCGTTCCATCACCTGAACCGTGCGCGGTGAGGGCGACTGGCCGTAAAAGCCCCAGAGCGAGGCCATGCCCTTGTCGGCGGTGCCATCGCGCACCATGCGCAGATAGACGTCCACCTGCTCCTGCGTCGCGAACGCCTCCTCCGTGGCGATGCGCAGATAGCCGCGATCGCCGCCTGTCTTCAATTCATGGCTCATCGGGGCCTGTTGTCCTTGTCCGTTGGTGAATTGACCGGCCGAAGCCGGCAGCCGGCGGAGTGCGCTGCCGCCCCCGCCGGCCCCTTGCATCAGAAGCTCTTCTTGAGCGTCATCGCCCACTGGCGTGGACGGCCAGGCTGCGCATTGGCAACGCCGGTCGTCACCGAGACTTCGGAGGCGGTGAGATAATAATATGTGTCGAAGAGGTTGGTGACCTCCAGCGACGCCTCGATGTCGCGCTTCGCGTTGCGCCAGGTCAGGCGCGCATTGGCAAGCGTGTAGGCATTGATCTGCGTACGCGCCGAGTTGACCGCGGCGCCCCAGATCCTCGACTGGTGCGAGATGTCGAAGCGCGGCGTGATCGAGCCGGTTGAGCCGATGTCGAGCTGGTACTGCACGCCGACGCTCCACTTCCACTTGGGCGTGTAGGGCGGCACCATGCCGTATTGCACGCCGTTGGGATTGCCCGCGCCGCCGGCCTGGGGGTCGATGTTCTTGTAGGTGAAGTCGGTGTAGCTGGCCGCCGCGTCCAACATGAAGCCGTCGAACAGGCGCACCGAACTTTCCGCCTCGAACCCCTTGATACGCGCGGTGCCGACATTGGCCGGCATGGCGCAAGGAATGGTGACGCCGGGCGGGTTGTATTGCGGACAGCTGTTCAGCGTGAGCTGGATGTCCTTGTACTTCGAGGTGTAGGCGGCGACGTTCAGGCGCACGCGACGATCGAACAGATCGCTTTTCACGCCCACTTCCCAGGTCGAGAGCGTCTCGGGATTGAAGGTCACGACCTGCGAGGCCGCATAGGGTCGCGGGTTCACGCCGCCGCCCTTGAAGCCAGTCGACCACTGGACATAGGTGTTGATGCGCGGCGTGATCTGGTAAGAGACATTGGCGCGATAATCGACATTGTCGCCGCTGTAGTTGCCGGTCTTGCCGTCAAGCGTGGTGTACTGGCCGCCCAACAAATTGCCTGCGCGGTCGCGGCGGCGGAAGGTGTAGTTCTTCTCTTCCTTGGTGTAGCGAAGGCCGCCGGTCACGGTGAGCTTGTCGGTGAGATCGTAGGCGGCATGCACGAAAACCGCGCGGCTTTTGGCCGGCACCGGATCGCCTGAGACAAAGACCAGCGCAGGAACCGCGTAGCGGATGTCCTGGCGCGAGACGTAGAAGCTCTTCTGGTCGATCATGTAGCCGCCGACGGTATAATGCAGGCGGCTGCCCAGCGTGTCGCCGGTCAGCCGCAGCTCGTTGCTCCAGGCGTGGAAATAGACGTTGTTGGGTCCGCCGAGGACAACGGACATCGGCGAAAGGTCGTCCTCGTTGGAGAAGGTCTCGTCATATTTGCGATAGGCGGTGATGCCGACCAGCTGGACATTGTCCGCCAGCTTCCACTCGAACTGGCCGGAGACGCCCCAGCCCGTGTAGCTGAGGCGACCGGGGATGGTCGATGCCTGAAGCGCGCCGTCGGCTGGCGAGGTGTAGCTCGAATAGTTGCAGAAGCGGCCGCAGATGAACCGGGAATCGAACGGTATGGCCGTCGCGAAGGGGTTCACGTCACCTGCGCCCTTGTAGTTGGCATAGGTGAGGACGCCGCCCGCAATCTCGTGCTTCTCGGCAGTATAATCGCCGATGATGTTGACCTCGAAGTTGCTCGAGGGTTTGTAACGCAGCGCACCGCGTGTCGCCCAGTAGCCGACCTCGCCCTGGCGCGAGAGGACACAGTCTCCGCCGTCGCGCGTGGCAGGAATGCCTTGGCCGGGATGGTCGCAGCCATAGTCGCGGCGCTCGATATAGCCGTCCTGCGTGCGCGTGACCCCGGTCAGGCGGAGCGAGAGGTCCTGGGTAATGCCAAGATCGGCGGCGCCGCGCAGATCGAAACGGTTGGCCGAGCCATAGGTGCCTGAGATATAGCCGCTATTGCTGCCGGTCGGGCGCTTGGAATAGAGCTTGATGGCGCCGCCGATCGAATTCTTGCCGGCGAGCGTGCCCTGAGGGCCGCGCAGCACCTCGACGCGGTCGAGATCGAGCAAGTCGAGGACCGAACCGGTGAGCGTCGAATAATAGACGTCGTCGACATAGACGCCCACGCCCGGCTCGAGCGCCGGGTGAAAGTCGAACTGGCCGACGCCACGGATGTTGGCGGCGAGCGATGAACCATAGTTGGCCGAATTGGGCTTGAGCGTTACCGACGGAGTCTGCGCCGCGACGTCGGCGATCGACACCTGGCTGCGGGCCGCCAGCATCTCGCCCGATACGGCGGTGATGGCGATCGGCGTGCGCTGCAGGTTCTGCCGCCGGAACTGCGCCGTGACGACGACTTCCTCGACTTTGCCTTCTTCTGCCGCCGGGGCAGCCTGCGCCGTACCGTCGACGGCCGGGGCCTGCTGCGCGAAGGCCGCCGGCGCGCTCGCGCAGGCCACGGCCAGCCAGCCGGCCGACTTGAGCAAAGTGGATGTAGTTGTTTTCATTTTACCCTCTCCCTTTTTTGACTGGATTTGAAACATAGACCCTGGTGCCTGTTCAGGCCGGTCGGGATTGATGCCCGGCCCGGCGTGCGATGAGGCTGGCGAGAACCAGCACGATCGCCAGTGTGCCCGCCGGGATCAGGAAAAAATGGCCGCCTTGGTCCAGACCCGCCATCGAGGCGAGGGAGCCGATCATCGGCCCCATGATCGCGCCGATACGCGCGATGCCCAGCGCCCAGCCGAGTCCCGTCGCTCGGCTTTCCGGCGGATAGAGCGCGCTCGCCGCGCCGTTCACGCCATTCTGGATGCCGGTCACGAAAAAGCCGGCACAGGCGATGAGGAGCACCGTCGCCGCACCACCGACCGGGAGAAACGCGAGCGCAAGCATGGTCAGCGCCGCGCCGCCCGCAAACGCGGCGACTGAATACCAGCCTCCTCGATGCAGCCACAAGCTCGCCACGACGCCGCCGGCCACGCCTCCGGCATGGTAGCCGGACGTGACCAGCGCGGCGCCGGAACTCGATAGCCCTGATCCCTTCATGAGCAGCGGGATCCAGCTGGAGAGCAAATGGATGTTGAGCGCGATGAAGACGAACATCAGCCAGACGATCAGCGTGGTCGCGCGCAGCGACGGGGTGAGGATGACGGCGATTGTCCGGTGCAGCTTTGGCGCGTTGTTGCTCGTCGCGGGAACGACCTCGCGCAGTGCCATCGCGATTATCGCAGCGATGATGAGCGGCAGGACGCCGCCGACGACGAAGAGCCCCTGCCAATGATAGGCCGGCAGCACACGGGCTGCCGTCACGCCCGCCACCACGCCGCCAAGCGTGATGCCGATGCCCGCGAAAGCTGTCGCGCTGGCGTGGCGGGGGCCTTCGTAGAGCGCACCCGCCATGGCGAGGCCGTTAGGCATCACCACGCCCAGACCAAGACCGATGAGAAAGCGCAGCACCGCAAGCTGCTCGACCGAGGTTGAGGCGGCGGCCGCCAGCGAGAGCAGGCCATAGGTCGCGCTGGCGATTACCACGACGCGCTTGCGCCCGTACCGGTCGCCCAGCGGTGCGAGCAGCGTCGCCCCGACGAGGATGCCGAACAGGCTGGCGCTCAATAGCGGACCCAACTGGGCGCGCGTGATGCCGAAGGCCGCCATGATCGAGGGACCGGCGAGGTTGGCCGTCTGGAGATCGAAGCCCTCCACCATGAGAGCGAGGATGACGAGCGCGAGCCCCAGCCTGCGTTCGCGCGGCGGGCTGCCGATTGCGGGCTCCGTGGCCGCCATTGCATCTCTCCTCCACGATCTATCTTCGTTGCTAGAATTAGAACACAGGGTCTAGTTTTAGTGCAAGCGTAAACTTGCGGCGCTCTTGACGATCGCTCCCAACGATGGACTATAGTGGCATGTCCGCCACAGGCAGTGCCGTCCCACTCACGCCCAGACCGCCCGTGCAGCGCCGCAGCCTCACCAGCCATCGGCAGATGGTCGAGGGAGCCCTGCGCCTCCTTGACGAGAGGGACATCGATCAGATCTCGATCCGCGACATCGTCGGCGCATCGGGCACGTCCACCGGCAGTTTTTACCACAGATTCGGCACAAAAGATAACTTTTTCAATTACTTGATAGATAACATGCTGGAGCGTCGTGAGAGCGGCGCAATGCTGGACCTCGACAATCCGTCGATACCTTTCAGTACGCTGCCCGAAATCCTCGCCCGCAGCGCCATGGCCAACTTCCAGCGCCACAACGGTTTGCTACGCTCGGCAATCCGACGTCACATCGCCGGCGATGATTGCTGGAACCGGATCAGCAAGATGTCCCGCCGCATCGTGAGCCGTTATCTGGAACGAGCAGCCACAGTCGCTGGCCGCCCACTGGACGCGGGCGAAGCGGAGCGCGTCTATTTCGCCTTCGTGTGGCTCTACGGCCTGCTCGCCTATCGGACGCTCGGCCTGAATTCGATCCACGGTTATGCGATGTCCGACCAGTCATTCGAGGACGAGACGATCCGCAATTTCCGACAGCTCATCGACCAGGCGCTGCCGGCGGGCGCAGCGCATGAAAAGTGCGTACGCTGAGAGCTTGAAAGCCATTGGGGATATCCCCGTGCGCGCACAGCCATCTGGGCAAAACTCTCTTCAGCAGTAGAGCGTCGAGTTGCGGCCCACACCCGGCGTTGATGGCCGTAGCGGCGAAAGCTCGGAAATGGGCCGCTTCCAGCGGTTGGGCGCGGCCTCCTAGAACATTGATCGAGCCCCCTGAACAAGCGTCCGGAGTTGGGAAATCGCGGCGGGGCGCGGAACGGCCGCTTGTCGGTCTTTCTTGTCCCGCAACTTCCTGAACGAATGCCTGCTTCGCGCGGCAGCCCGCCCAGAACCTGCCAGTTGGCAACCGGACCATTTCCCGAGCAACAGCTTCCAACACCAAACACCGCCAGCGCCGGACACCCGCCAACCCCGCGACCCTCACCCCACCTTCACGAAAGCGCCCGCCACGCGACATAGCCCGCCGTCGCCAGCACCATCAGGGCAAAGACGGTCCGGGCGACGCGCGCCCGGTCGGCGAGCAAGTGGCCGACCGGAATAGCGATGACCGATCCGATCGCCCCGCCGCCGACCAGCGCCGCGAAGACCGGCCAGTTGACCAGCCCGGAAAAGGCATAGCTCGCGCTCGTCGCGGCGCCGAACAGCGCGACTGAAACGAGCGACGAGGCGGCGGCATTGGCCAGTGTCATCCCCGTCGCGGCCATGAGCCCCGGCACGATCAGGAAGCCGCCGCCGATTCCGAAAAAGCCGGCCGCCAGCCCGGTGACCGCGCCTGCCGGTGCGAGCTTCAGCGTCAACGCGCCGGTCAGGCGAACGGTCGAATCGCCATCGGCCTTGCGCGGCAGCAGCATCGAACCGCCAACCAGCGCCATCGCCAGCGCGAACCAGACGATCAACTGGCTACCGTCGATCTGCTTGGCAATATGCGCGCCGATCAGCGATCCGCTCAGGCCGGCGCCGCCGAAGACGAGCGCGCATGGCCATTTCACGCGCCCGGCACGTGCCTGGACGAGCAAGCCGACGGCGGCATTGACCGCCACCGCCGCGGCCGAGGTGCCGATCGCGATGTGCGGATCGCGCACGCCGACGATATAGAGCAGCAGTGGCGTCGCCAGCACCGATCCGCCACCGCCGAACACCGACAGCAGCAGGCCGATAAGCGCGCCGCCGGCAATGGCGGCAGGGTAGGAGATGCTTGCGACGTCCATCGCTCAGACCGCGACTGGCGGGATCAGGGGGGATTGGCCATCGGTTGGCGCCACATCGTCGGAACAATAGATCGCCGCGAGCGTCGCCATCACCTGCGCAGCCGCAGGATCGGCGATGCGATACCGGATCGAAAGCCCCTCGCGCCGCGTGGCGACGAGGCCGTCGCTGCGCAGAACCGCGAGATGCTGCGACAGGGCGGACTGCGACACGCCGATCAGCGGCAGCAGCTCGCCCACCGAGTGCTCGCCGCCGGTCAACTGGCACAGGATCATCAGCCGACGCTCGCTGGCGAGCGCGCGCAGCAAGCGCGCCGCGGCAGCAGTGCTTTCCCTGAAACGGGCCACATCGAAGGTCGCGGGATCGATCATGCGCCAGATATATGAATTGAAACTAATTTAGCAACAACTTATATATCGGGATATAGGAGCCCTCGCCATGAACCCCCGCGTCCAGACATTCTTCGACCCCGCGACCTTCACCGCAACCCACCTCGTCAGCGATCCCGCGACCGGTGTGGCGGCAATCATCGATCCGGTGCTCGATTTCGAACCGAAGGGCGGCAAGCTCTCGACGGTTTCCGCCGACGCCGTGCTCAAGGCCGTGGCCGATCAGCATCTGACATTGGCTTATGTCCTCGAAACCCATGCCCATGCCGATCACCTCTCCGCCGGCGACCATATCCGTCGCCTGACCGGCGCAAGGCTCGTCATCGGCAAGCACATTACCGCTGTGCAGCACGTCTTCGCGCCGATGTTCGATGCCGACGACGTGCCGGCCGACGGCAGCCAGTTCGACATCCTGCTCGGCGAAGGCGACAGCCTGCCGCTCGGCGAACTGACGGTCCGCGTGCTGCACACGCCGGGCCACACGCCGGCCTGCAACAGCTATCTCATCGGCGACGCGGCCTTTGTCGGGGATACGCTGTTCATGCCCGACTATGGCACCGCCCGCAGCGATTTCCCCGGTGGCGATGCGCGGACGCTCTACCGCTCGATCCACAGGATCCTCGCGCTGCCGCCGGCCACGCGGGTGTTCGTCGGTCACGACTATCTGCCCGCCGGGCGCACCGACTATCGCTGGGAGACGACCGTGGCCGATGAAGCTGCCGACAACGTGCATGTCGGCGGCGACACGACGGAGGACGCCTTCGTCGCGATGCGCGAGGCGCGCGACCGGACGCTGGCACCGCCGACGCTCATCCTGCCGGCGCTTCAGGTCAACATCCGCGGCGGCGCGCTGCCGCCGGCGTCGCCATCGGGGAAGGTGTTCCTGAAACTGCCGGTCACGTTCGCCTAGGCGGGGCGCCGGGCCATGGTGAAGAAGGTGTAAGCCGGGAGATCGCCGGTCGCCGGGTGGTCCTCACGAACGACTTCCTGCCAGTCGCCCTGATCGAGCCGGTACGACGTGTCGCCGTCATGGCGCTGCCAGATCGTCGTTACCTCGGCGCGGTCGGCGATAGCGTCGAACAGCGCGAAGATCTCGGCGCCGCCGATCACCGTCACCTCGCCGGGCCCGGCCAGCGAAAGCGCCTCTGCGACGGTCGCGGCGGTTTCCGCCCCCGGCGCGGACCAGGCCGCGTCGCGCGTCATTACGATGTGGCGCCGCCCGGGCAGCGGGGCAGGGAAGCTCTCGAAGGTCTTGCGCCCCATGATCATCGGTTTGCCCATCGTCAGCGCCTTGAAACGCCGGAGGTCGGCGGACAGGCGCCAGGGCAGCGTGCCGTCGCGGCCGATCACGCCGTTCTCGGCATGGGCGAAGACCAGCGTGATCATACCGCCACCGCCGCCTTGATATGCGGCTGGGCGACATAGTCGCTCAACGCGAAGTCCTCATATTCGTAAGCGTCGATCGCCGGCGGCTTGCGCAGGATGGCCAGCGTCGGGAGCGGTCCGGGCGCGCGGGTCAACTGCTCGCGTGCCTGGTCGAGGTGGTTCGAATAGAGATGACAGTCGCCGCCGGTCCAGATGAACTCACCGGGCTCGAGCCCGCATTGCTGCGCGAGGATGTGGGTGAGCAGCGCATAGCTGGCGATGTTGAACGGCACGCCGAGAAAGATGTCGGCCGAGCGCTGGTAGAGCTGCAGCGACAGCCGGCCATTGGCGACATGCGTCTGGAACAGGCAGTGGCACGGCGCCAGCGCCATGGCGTGGAGATCGCCCGGGTTCCATGCCGAGACGATCTGGCGGCGCGACGCAGGGTTCGTCCCGATCTGCTCGATCAGTTCGGCGATCTGGTCGATATGGCGGCCGTCCGCCGTCTCCCAGTCGCGCCACTGTTTGCCATAGACCGGGCCGAGATCGCCCGCTTCGTCGGCCCATTCGTCCCAGATGCTGACCTTGCGGTCGCGCAGCCACTGCACATTGGTGTCGCCGCGCAGGAACCACAACAGTTCGACGATGATCGACCGCAGATGAAGCTTCTTGGTCGTCAGCACCGGGAAGCCATCGGCGAGGTCGAAGCGCATCTGGTGACCGAACACCGACAGCGTGCCCGTGCCGGTGCGGTCCATCTGCGGCGTGCCGGTGTCGAGCACGCGCTGCATCAGGTCGAGATATTGACGCATCTCAGTGCGATCCCAGTTTGCACGGCTTGATCGCGGCGGGCGCCGGACGCGGCCCCGCGGCGCGGAACATGGCGAGGTAACCGCCGGCCGATGGCATGTCCTGCATCGTCACCTGGGCATAGCCGACCGCCGCGAATTCGCACTTCAGCAAGGCCGGGGGGGTGCCATGGTTCTGCGTCAGGCGATTGGCATCGACCACCACGATCAGGCCGCCGGGCCGCAGCGACGGGCGCACATGCCAGAGGAAGGCATAGGGCTGCTGGATCTCATGGTACATGTGCACCATCAGCACGCGGTCGAAACTGTTGTCGGGCAACTTGGGGTCGTCCGGCTCGCCAAGCCGCACGCTGACATTGTCGAGCCGCTCGCGCGCGGCGCGCTGCGCCAGCGCATCGCGCACCTCGGGGACGATGTCCTCGGCCAGCACGCGGCCGTCCTTGCCGACGCGTGCCGCGAGACGGATGGTGTAATAGCCCTCGCCGGCGCCGATATCGGCCACCGTCATGCCCGGTTTGATGCCCGAGCGGTCCATCACCGTGCCGGCTTCATTGAGCCGGTCGCGCGCTTCCTCGTTCGACCAGCGCGGCGAGACGATGCTGGCGACGGGGCGGTCGGCGGCGGGGAACGGGCCGGGCTCGTTGCTGCTGTTCCTGAACAGCGGCGTCGAGCCGTCGCACGCGGCGAGCGCCAGCGCCATTATCGCCACCGTGCTCCCGCGCACGCAGGAGCCCAGGGTTACGAGCAGCACGCCTGTGGTCCTGGGTTCCTGCCTGAGCAGGAACACGGGGCTTTGGCGAGGATCACGGGCACCCCAGCCAATCAATCGACGTCCTCCACCTCGACCGTCTCGCCGGTGACGCGCTGCGACAAGGCGGCGGCCATGAACTTGTCGAGATCGCCGTCGAGCACGTCGGACGGGCTGGTCGAGGTCGCGCCGGTGCGCAGGTCCTTCACCAGCTGATAGGGCTGGAGCACATAGGAGCGGATCTGGTGACCCCAGCCGATGTCGCTCTTGGTCGCGTTCTCGGCATTGGCCACGGCCTCGCGCTCGGCCAGTTCGCGCTCGTAGAGCCGGGCGCGCAACTGGTTGTAGGCCTCGGCCTTGTTCTTGTGCTGGCTGCGCTGGTTCTGGCACTGCACGACGATACCGGTCGGCAGATGCGTGATGCGCACCGCGGAATCGGTGGTGTTGATGTGCTGGCCGCCGGCGCCCGACGCGCGATAGGTGTCGATGCGCAGATCGGCGTCATTGACCTCGATGTCGATATTGTCGTCGATCACCGGATAGACCCATACCGAGGAGAAGCTGGTGTGGCGCCGCGCCGCGCTGTCATACGGGCTGATGCGGACGAGGCGGTGGACGCCGCTCTCGGTCTTGGCATAGCCGAAGGCGTTTTCGCCCTTGATCAGCAAGGTCGCCGACTTGATGCCGGCCTGCTCGCCGGCGTGATAGTCGACCAGCTCGACCTTCATGCCGTGGCGCTCGGCCCAGCGCGTGTACATGCGCTGGAGCATCTCGGCCCAGTCCTGGCTCTCGGTGCCGCCGGCGCCGGCGTTGATCTCGATATAGCTGTCATTGGCGTCGGCCTCGCCGGCGAGCAGCGCCTTGATCTTGTCGGCCTCGGCACGCGTGGCGAGTTCGCCGAGACTTGCAACGGCCTCGGTTTCCATCTCGGTGTCGCCCTCGGCCTCGGCCATCTCGATCAGCTCGACCGTGTCGGACAGCTCACTCTCGATCGCACGCGTCGCGGTGATCGCCTCGTCGAGGCGACGGCGCTCGCGCATGACGTCCTGCGCCGCCTTGGGGTCGTTCCACAGCGCCTGATCCTCGACGCGCGCGTTGAGTTCGTCGAGCCGGCGCAGCGCGCGGTCCCAATCGAGGAAGCGGCGCAGCAGGGCCAGCGCGGCGTTGATCGTGTCGACATGTGCCTGCGCTTCGGCGCGCATCGGGAAACTCCAATTATCTGTTCTTCGTCCCCGCCAGGGCGGGGCGCCGAGATGTTGCGATTGCTTCTAGGCAAGGCCCGGGCAGGCCGCAACGGCGAGGGTAGCAGGGTATATGGCGACGCCGGTCAGTAGATGCCGCCCTGGCGTTGCAGGAAATCGCTGTCGCGCGGGCCGTCCTTCTTCGCGGTCGGCGCCGCCGCCTTAGGCGCGGCGATCGCCGGCAGGTCGGTGCGCTGGGCCGCGCGGCGCGGTTCGCTCTCGGGCTTGAAGGCTTCCCAGATCACCGGGGACAGCGGGTCGTCGGTCGGCCAGGCACCGAACACCGGCTTGCCCGAGGCGCGGTCGATGCGCACCATGCGCATGCCTTCGGGTGCGCGGAACGGGATCTTCTCCATCCCCTCATAGGCCTTGATCGCGAATTCCTTGAAGATCGGCGCTGCCAGCGTCCCGCCCTGTGCATAGCCGCCGAGCGGCGAGGGGGTGTCATAGCCCATATAGACCCCGCCGATCAGCTGCGGCGTGCCGCCGATGAACCACACATCGGTCGGGCCGGAGTTGGTGCCGGTCTTGCCGAACATCGGCCGGTCGAGATCGCGCAGCACGGTGGCGGTGCCGCGCTGGATCACGCCCTCGGCGATGTGCACCATCTGATAGGCGCTCATCGCATCGACGACCTGCTTGCCGCGCGTCACCGGGCGCGGCATCGGCTTGCCGTCCCATTGCGCCATGTTGCAGCGGTCGCACGGGCGCCAGTTCTCCGGCCAGATCACCTTGCCGTGACGGTTCTGGACGAAGTCGATCAGCGTCGGGGCGTGCGCGCGGCCCTGGTTGGCGAGGATCGTATAGGCGTTGACCATGCGCGACACGGTGGTTTCGCCGGCGCCGAGCGCGAAGGCCGGGTAGGGCGGATATTTGCCGACGCCGATGCGGTCCATCAGGCTGACGACATGGTCCATGCCGACGGTGGTCGCGGCGCGCACCGTCATCAGGTTGCGCGATTGCTCGACGCCCCAGCGCATGGTGTGCGGGCCGGAACCCTGCCCGCCGCCGAAGTTGCGGAAGCATTTCTGGCCGAGCTTGGCGCCCTGATAGAAACAGAACGGCGCGTCCATGATGATCGTCGCCGGCGTCAGCCCCTGCGCCAGCGCGGCGGCATAGACGATCGGCTTGATCGTCGAACCCGGCTGGCGCTCCGCCTGGGTCGCGCGGTTGAACGACTGGATGGAGGCGTCGAACCCGCCCTGCATGGCAAGGACGCGGCCGGTCTGCGGCTCCTCGACGACGAACGCGCCCGAAATCCTGGGGATGGCGCGGAGCGCGAAATTGCCGCCCTCGGGCGCGACTGCGATCACGTCGCCGACCTTGAGCGCGTCGAACGCATTGCCGCCGACGCCGCGCACCGGCATCTGCGCGGCGTAGCGCGGCAGCGTGCCGGTCTGCCCGTTGGCGAACCCGAGCGTCGCGTCGGCGCGGTCGATCGCGACGACCAGCGCGGCGCGCCAGTCCTGATAGTCGAGCGAGATGTTGGTGTTGAGCAGCGCCGGCTGCCAGTTGGCACCGGTGATGTCGACATGACGCATCGGCCCGTTCCAGCCGTGCCCACGGTCATAGCGGATCAGCCCGTCGCGCAGGGCTGTCTGGGCATATTGCTGCAGCTTGGGGTCGAGCGACGTGCGCACCCACAGCCCGCCGGAATAGACGCTGTACGGCCCGGCGCGCTCATCCTCGCCGAACTTGTCGATCAGCTGGCGGCGCACCTCCTCGACGAAATAACCGCCGCCGACAACCTCGTTGTGCGGCGTCTGGCGCGGTACGGTGCCGAGCGGCTCGGCCATCGCGCGGTCATGCTGCGCCTGATCGATGAAGCTGTTCTGGAGCATCTCGTCGAGCACATATTTGCGCCGCGCCAGCGCGCGGTCCGGATGGCGGACCGGATCATAGTTGGACGGCCCCTTGGGCAGGATGGCGAGATAGGCGAGTTGCGCCAGATCGAGCTGGTTGAGGTCTTTCCCGAAATAGGCGTCGCTCGCCGCCGCGACGCCGAAGGCGTTGCGGCCCAGCGCGATCTGGTTGAGGTACAGCTCGAGAATCTGCTGCTTGGTCAGCGTATCCTCGATGCGATAGGCGAGCAGCGCTTCCTTGATCTTGCGCGTCGGCGAATAGGTGTTGCCGATCAGCAGGTTCTTGGCGACCTGCTGCGTGATGGTCGATCCGCCCTTGGCGCGGCGGCCCGAGCCCATCTTGGTGACATAGTCGAGCACCGCGCCGGCCATGCCGGGATAGTCGACGCCGTGATGCTCGAAGAACGACTTGTCCTCGGCGGCGAGAAAAGCGCGGATCAGCAGCGGCGGATATTCCTCGAACGACAGCTCGACGCGGCGCTCGCGGGCATAGCTGTGGATCGGCAGCCCATCGATGCCGCGCACGTTGGTCGGCAGCGGCGGTTCGTAGGTGCGCAGCTTGTCGACCGAGGGCAGGTCGCTGGCGAAGATGTACCAGAAGATCGCCCAGGCAATCGCGAGGAGCACGCCGAGCACGGCGAGCAGCTTGACCCACCAGCGGCCCCACGCCTTGCGCGCGAAACCGGCAATACCGCCGACCTCGCGGCGGATGCGGAAGTTCACGGAGGATTCGGGGCTGTTCATCGGGGCTGACGCTCTAGCAAGTTTCGCGGCGGTTGCCAGCCGGTGTTGCGGTGAACCGGTGACGACGATTGCGCAGCAATGGCCCCGATGGCTGCGGCGCGGCGACCGCGATCTCCCTGTTTCTTGCGGATCAACAGGGAGTTTAACAGGGAGCGGGCATTGTTTTGCAAGATTATGGGCGGGTTTTCCGGCATAATTGTCGTTTGTTGCAATGATATAAGCCTAAACTGCGTCATTGCGGAACAGGGAGTGCGGTCACGCGGAACAGCGAGCGGCTCGGCGGAACAGCGAGCGCGTTGGTTATCAGGGAGCGGAACAGGGAGCCGACCCCGGTCGAGAGGACGGGCGATCGCCGGCGTTCGGCGCAACCTTGCGAGCATGGGAACAGGCATGGCGGTTGCGTGGCACAGCCGACGCGGCAGTTGAATCAGCGTGGCGCGGGTATCCGGCGGCCGGCTTGGTCGCGCCGTGCAGCGCGCGTGGGTCGCCAGCGAAAGACCCTCGATCTGGACGACGCAACGTCACCGGCTCCGGCCGTTGCCGCGCCCGGCGGGACCGCCCAGCAACAGGCGGCGTCGGTCGATTGGTGCAATTGCGGCCATTGCCGTGGACGCGACCCGATGATCGGGCGATACCATCGGGGCGATGCGATCGGCGCGGTCGATGCTCGCACTGCCCGTCGTTGCTATTTGTCCGGCAGCGGCGATTTGGCGTCGCTCGCGGGCAATTGCGGATGCACGATCCTGGGTTGATCGCCCGTCAGCGCATTGAGGAAGGCCACGATCTGCGCGGTTTCGGGCTTGCTCAGCGTCTGTCCCAGCTGCACCGTCGCCATCACGTCGACGACCTTTGCCAGATCCTGTTCCGATCCGGTGTGGAAATAGGGCGCGGTGAGCGCGATATTGCGGAGCGTGGGGACCTTGAAGAAATAGTCGTCGGCCGCCGCGCCCGTAATGCCGCCGCGTCCCTTGTCGCCGGCAGGGCGATATCTGGCATCGGGCGCCGCGACCACGCCGAATTTGGCGTACATCGTGCCGCCGACGTTGACGCCGGAATGGCAAGCGGTGCAGCCCTTGTCCATGAACAGGCCGAGGCCGGCTTTCTGGGTCGCGTCGAGCGCCGTCGCGTCGCCGCGCAGGAATCGGTCGAACGGCGCGTTCGGCGTGATGAGCGTCGCCTCGAAGACGGCAATGGCCTTTTGCGCGTTGGCCAGCGAGACGGGGTTGGCATCGCCCGGAAACGCCCGCGCGAAATCGTCGCGATAGGCGGGCAGCGCCGCCAGTTGCTCCGCGACATGTTGTTTGGGAGAGGCCATCTCCACCGGATTGACCATCGGGCCACCGGCCTGTTCCTCGAGGTCCTTGGCCCGCCCGTCCCAGAATTGCACGAAGTTGAAGACCGCATTGAACACCGTTGGCGAATTGCGCCCGCCACGGGTGCCATGGAAGCCGGCCGAGGTCGGCGAATTGTCGGCGCCACCCAGCCCGATATTGTGGCACGACGCACAGCTGATCGCATGGGTCGCGGAAAGGCGCGGGTCGAAATAGAGCATCTTTCCCAGCGCGAGCTTTTCCGCGGTCGCCGGATTGCCGGGCAGTTCGGGCGCCTTGACCGGGATCGGCTTGAAGAGCGCCCGAGCCTGCACCGTGAGCGGGTCGGTCGAGGCCTTCATCTCCGGCTCGGCGACATTCGCGGCCGCGTTCGAGCCGCCGGTCGTTTCGGGGGACTTGTTGCAGCCGGCCATAAGCAGGCTGAGGCTTGCTGCCGCCATTATGGAGGCGCTGCTGGCCATGAGGCGCGGACGACGGCGCGAACCGGCGAGCGCTGCGATACGGGGGGACGAAGCGATCATGTTTCTGTCCTTGACGTTCAACGTGCCGGCCAACCGGCGCGACACGTCGGAATGGGAAACCTTCGCGCTGCGCGAGGCGCTCTCATCAAGCCGCATCGGGCCAGACCCCGAAAAGCTGGCCCGATCGGCGGCGCGCCGCAATAATGGAATATACTTAGAGAGCGTGGAATGGTCGCTGGATATCCAGGATGACCGGCGACGGTCCTGCTCAGTCGTTCTTGGCTAGCCGCCGCGCGAGATTCAGCAAGCGAGACAGCGCAGACGGGCGTTCGCGCAACCATATTCCTGGGCGTCTATGCCGGCCGATCGGTCGCGTCGAATTCTTTTGCCGGTATGAACTCGGTCACAAAGCCTTCCCGCCATCCGGTCACGCCAAGTGTTACGGGGTGGATATTGAAGCCTTCGTGAAAGTCGCGAAACCCTGGCTGATCGCGCAAACGGTCGACTGCTTCCGCCGCGTCGGCTTCGGTCGCGTAGATCCCGATGTGCAGCTCCGTATCTTCACGATCCGGATATTCGCGCTCGAACCAAAGATCATAAACGACCGTCATCGTGCCCATTTACCTGATCGCCGTCGGCAGTGAAAGCGACATCGACGCCGGCAGCAACCTGCCGCTATCCTTAGTTTGCGGGTTCAGAACCTAGTTTGCCGCGCTGCCGCCATCGTTCGACGCCAGCCGCCGCGCGAAATGCACCTCGACTGCGCGCAGGATGCTCTCGGCGATGCGCTTGCGGCCATCGGGCGAGTCGATGAACGCGGCGTCGGACGGGTTGGAGATATAGCCGGTCTCGAACAGGATCGAGGGCATGTCGGGCGCCTTGAGCACCACGAGCGAGGCCATGTGGTGGAAAGTGGACCGCACCGGGATCAGCGGCTGCGCCTCGCGGCCGAGCAGGCGGGCGAAGCTGGCCGAATTGTTCATCGTCTCGCGCTGCGTCAGGTCGATCAGGATCGACGAGATGTCGGCGGTGGTCGAGGCGAGGTTGACCCCGGAGATGATGTCGGCCTTGTTCTCGCGTGCGGCAAGCCGGGCGGCTTCCTTGTCGGAGGCGACTTCGGACAGCGTGTAGACCGAGGCGCCCGAGGCGCTGCCGGCGCCGACGCTGTCGCAGTGCACCGAGATGAACAGGTCGGCGTGCAGCTTGCGCGCGATGCCATAGCGTTCCTGGAGCACGAGGTAGCGGTCGTCCTCGCGGGTCAGCGCGACGCGCACGCGGCCCGAGGCGACGAGTTCGTCGCGAATCGCGCGGGCGATGCGCAAGGTGACGTCCTTTTCGCGGCGGCCGTCGACCGGCGAGATCGCGCCGGGATCGACCCCGCCATGCCCGGCATCGATGACGACCAGCGGGCGGCTGTCGTCGTCGCCATAGATTCGCGGCAGCGCCAGCGTGCGGCTTGGCGGCGGGATCGCCTGGGTGACCTCATATTGGCGCGCGGGGGCCTCCGCGCCGAAGTTGAACGGCGGCAGGAAGCGGACGCGCCCTTCGGCGGCGGCGCGGGCGAAGCCGGCATCGTCGACGGTGCGCAATTCGAGCGTCAGTTCGCGGCCATCGCGGCCGAACACGCCGTCGGTGACGACGGCGGGGCGGGCGAGATCGAACACGATCCGCGCACCGCCGCCATGCCAGCCCTGGCGCACCGCCGCGACCAGGCCCGACCCTTCGGTATTTTGCCCCGGCGTGGCGCCATCGACGTCGAGTGCGATGCGCTGCGGGCCGGCGAGCAGGAACGCCGACGCATCGGCCACGCTCTGGTCGAAGCGTATGACGATGCGGTCGCTCCTGATGTCGACATGCTGCACGGTGGCGGCCCAACCGGGCGTGCCGGCAAACCAGCAGGCCAGCAGAGCGAGAAAGAATGACACAGGGGTATAATGCCGTGCCGAGGGGGCGCGGGTCCAGAGAAAAGGCATGGGCGGTTGGTTCCCGCTGGCTTTGAATGACTGACACCGGGGTAGGCGAGCGCCCGTGACCTCACGGTGAAGCGACGGGGTTAACCGGCAAGTAGGCATGATGTTGCCGGCAAGGCGGCAAAAACGTGCCGGTTGCTGCGCCGCTCATTGGGTGCTAGTCACCAAGTCGTTCGGACAAGCGCCTTGTTTTTCGCTGTTCGACACAAACGGCCGCCCCGGCTTTCTCCGTCGCGGTTTATCCAGGTTGACGTTCGCATGCCGTATTTCCTCCCACCCGCAGACCGTTCGGCGATCGCCGATCGGGACGCGGGCGTGCGAGGTGTCCTGGGCCACCGGCCCGGACGTGCGGCGCGAGCAGAGGCATTCACCTACTGCAACCCCATGACCGGCGCGTTCGCCGGTTTCGACCCCAGGGCCGGCGTAACCGCCGGTTGGGGGCTACACCCACATCGCGCGCGGCTAGCGCCGCCGGCGTCCGGACCGCGCGCCCGGAGACTATTACATGACCATGCGTATGCTGATCGACGCACGCCACCGGGAAGAAACCCGCGTGGCCGTCGTCAAAGGGAACCGGATCGAGGAGTTTGATTTCGAATCCGCCGAGCGCAAGCAGCTCAAGGGCAATATCTATCTCGCCAAGGTAACCAGGGTCGAACCGTCGCTGCAGGCGGCGTTCATCGACTATGGCGGCAATCGCCATGGCTTCCTGGCGTTCAGCGAAATCCATCCCGATTACTATCAGATTCCCAAGGAGGATCGCGAGGCGCTGCTGCGCGAGGAGGCCGAGCACGCCGCCGAGGAGGCCGCGCTGCGCGCCGAGCAGGATGCGGACGACGAGTTGCACGGCGAGGAATTCGCCGACGACGATTTCCACGGCGATGACGGCCATGACGACGAGGGCGGCGATCCCGACGAAGAGACGATCGAGCGTTTCGAGGACGATGGCGGGCTCGATCCCGAAGTCGCCGCGCAGGACGAAGCCAAGGGCCGCGGTCGCGGTCGTGGCCGTCGCCGCGGTGGCTCCGACGAAGCGGTCGAGGATCTGCGCGAGCGTCGCATGAACCTGCGCCGCCGCTACAAGATCCAGGACGTCATCCGCCGCCGCCAGGTGCTGCTCGTTCAGGTCGTCAAGGAAGAGCGCGGCAACAAGGGCGCGGCGCTGACCACCTATCTCAGCCTCGCCGGCCGCTACTGCGTGCTGATGCCCAACACGTCGCATGGCGGCGGGATCAGCCGCAAGATTTCGAACGCGGGCGATCGCAAGCGTTTGAAGACGATCATGGCGGACATGAAGCTGCCGCCGTCGATGGGTTGCATCGTGCGCACCGCCGGCCTGCAGCGCACCAAGGTCGAGATCAAGCGCGACTTCGACTATCTCGCACGGTTGTGGGACGGCATTCGCGAGACGACATTGTCGTCCTCCGCGCCGGCGTTGGTCTATGGCGACAGCGACCTGATCAAGCGCGCGATCCGCGATATCTACAATCGTGAGATCGACGAGGTGATCGTCGAGGGCGAGGAAGGCTATCGCCAGGCCAAGGACTTCATGAAGCTGCTGATGCCCAGCCATGCGCGGCGGGTGAAGCATTATTCCGACCCCGTGCCGCTGTTCCAGCGCGCGCATGTCGAGGACCAGCTGTCGGCGATGTACCACCCGGTGGTGCAGCTCAAGTCGGGCGGCTACCTGGTGATCAACCCGACCGAGGCGCTGGTGTCGATCGACATCAACTCGGGACGTTCGACGCGCGAGCATAATATCGAGCAGACCGCGACCGCGACCAACCTCGAGGCGACGCATGAGATCGCGCGCCAGCTGCGCCTGCGCGACATGGCCGGCCTGGTCGTCATCGACTTCATCGACATGGACAATGGTTCCAATGTCCGGAAGGTCGAGAAGGCGATGAAGGAAGCGCTGAAGAATGATCGCGCGCGCATCCAGGTCGGCCGTATTTCGAGCTTTGGCCTGATGGAGATGAGCCGCCAGCGCCTGCGCACCGGCGTGCTCGAGGCCTCGACCCGCCAGTGCCCGCATTGCGAGGGCACCGGTCTGGTGCGCACGGCATCGTCGGCCGGGCTGTCGGCGCTGCGCATGATCGAGGACGAGGCGGCACAGGGGCGCGGTTCGCAGGTCTTGCTGCGTGCCAGCACCGAAGCGGCGGTCTATGTGCTCAACCGCAAGCGCGCCGAACTGGCCGAGATCGAGGACCGCTACGGCGTGTTCGTCGAGATCGTGCCCGATGGCGAGCAGGAAGGCGCGCGCATGTCGGTCGAGGTCTCCGGACCGCCACCGGCGCATGCGCCGCGCTTCGACGCACCGATCGAGGATCTCGACGACGATCTGCCCGAGGATATCGAGGACGAGATCGAGGAAGCGGAAGAGGAAGAGGAAGCCGAGAGCAAGGGCGCGCCGCGCGCCGCGCGCCAGCCGCGCGAAGAGCGTGGCGAGGGCACCGAGGCGGAGCGCGCCGAAGGGCGCAAGCGCCGCCGCCGTCGCGGCCGTCGCGGTCGCAATCGCGAGGAGGGCGACGTCCGTCCGGGCGAGGGTGAAGGCGAGACGACCGAAACCGCCGAAGGTGACGAGTCCGAGGTCGAGATCGACGGTGACGTCGAGGTCGCCGGCGACGAAGCGCCGCAGGAAGCCGGGGCCGAGGGTGGCGAGCGCGGTGACGGTCGTCGCCGTCGCGGCCGTCGCGGCCGTCGCGGTGGACGCCGTCCGGAGGGCGAGCGTGCCGAAGGCGAAGCCGGTGAATCGCAGGGCGACGAAGCCGCTACGGTCGACGCCGATACCTCTGCGGTTGCAGAGCCGGAGCCGGTTGCCGAGGAGGAGGCGCCCAAGAAGGGTCGCCGCCGTCCGCGCGCCCGCGCTGCCGATGCGGTGGCAAAGGTCGCGGCACCTGCCGCCGAGCCGGTCGAGGTCGTCGAGGCAGCGCCCGAGCCAGCCGCCAAGCCGAAGCGTTCGCGCAAGAAGGCAGTGGCCGACGCCGCGCCGGTGGAGGCCGAGGTCGAACTCGCCGACGTGGCGCCGGTGGTAGCCGAGCCGGTTGCCGAGGAAGCGCCTGTTGCTGAAGCGCCGGTGGAAGAGGCCAAGCCGAAGCGCCGCGCGCCGCGTCGCAAGGCGACTGAAACCGCTGCCGCAACCGCGGTCGAAGCCGTCGCCGATGTCGCGGCCGAGGCAGCGCCGGCCATTGCACCGAGACGAAGCGCGGCGGCTCCGGCTGTCGCGCAAGGCGATGCCGAGGACGACGCCGATCCGGGCGAGGCGGGATCGCCGCGCCGGGGCTGGTGGCAGCGTACCTTCGGCGCATAGCGAATGCGTGAAGGGGCGCGACGATCGCGCCCCTTCACCGCCGGTTCAGCCCGGTCGGGCGAGGAATGGTGGCGATGGGCGCGATCAACAGGGTAGAGCGGCGGATATGCGCAAG
>JBBRSN010000037.1:0-39950 GCA_038245375.1 Sphingomonadales bacterium
CCGCTCCATCACGCGCCACATCCAGCCGGTGCCCTCGCGGCACGGCGTGCACTGGCCGCAGCTTTCATGCTTGTAGAAATAGCTCAGGCGCGAAATGGCGCGGACGATGTCGGTCGACTTGTCCATCACGATCACCGCCGCGGTGCCGAGCCCCGAGCCGAGCGCCTTCAGCCCGTCGAAATCCATCGGGCAATCCATGATCTGCGCCGCCGGCACCAGCGGCACCGACGATCCGCCCGGGATCACCGCGAGCAGATTGTCCCACCCGCCGCGAATGCCGCCGCAATGCTCCTCGATCAGCTGGCGGAACGGGATGCTCATCGCTTCCTCGACCACGCAGGGCTTGTTCACATGGCCGCTGATCTGGAACAGCTTGGTGCCGCGGTTGTTCTCCGCGCCGAAGCTCGAAAACCACGCCGCGCCGCGCCGCAAAATAGTCGGTGCGACCGCGATCGATTCGACATTGTTGACCGTGGTCGGGCAGCCATAAAGCCCGGCGCCCGCCGGGAACGGCGGCTTGAGGCGCGGCTGGCCCTTCTTGCCCTCGAGGCTTTCGAGCATCGCGGTTTCTTCGCCGCAGATATAGGCGCCGGCGCCGCGATGGACGAAGACGTCGAAATCATAGCCCGACTTGCAGGCATTCTTGCCGATCAGCCCGGCGGCATAGGCCTCGGCCACCGCCGCGAACAGCACTTCGGCCTCGCGGATATATTCGCCGCGAATGTAGATATAGGCGGCGCGCGCGCGCATCGCGTAACCCGCGATCAGCGCGCCCTCGATCAGCTTGTGCGGATCGTGGCGGATGATTTCGCGGTCCTTGCAACTGCCCGGCTCGGATTCGTCGGCGTTGATGACCAGGAAATTGGGCCGGTCGGGCTTGGGTTCCTTGGGCATGAACGACCATTTGGTGCCGGTCGGGAACCCGGCCCCGCCGCGCCCGCGCAGCCCCGACGCCTTGATCGTGTCGATGATCGGGTCCTGCCCGATTTCCATCAGCTTCTTCGTATTGTCCCAGTCGCCACGCGCCATCGCGGCCTTCAGCCCCCAGGACTGAAAACCGTAGAGGTTGGTGAAGATGCGGTCCTTGTCAGAAAGCACTGGGCCGGCCCTCATTGCTGCCGTGCTCCTGCGAACGCAGGAGCCCAGTGTTACGGACGAGCCGCTGGTGGCTCTGGGCTCCTGCGTTCGCAGGAGCACATAAGAAAACACGGGCGCGCATCACCGGCCCTTGCCCGTCGCGCGCTGCACGAAGAAATAGATCGCCACGCCGACCGCGAGCAGCAGCAGCAGGCCGATCAGCTTGAAGGCGACCTTCAGCACCAGCCCGAGTACGACGAAGCCGCCGATCACCGCGAGGATCAGTATGAGCGGATTGGTCTGCTTCATGCCCAGTCCCCCCGATAATCGTGGTTTTCGGATACCATCTCTTTCAGGGTGGTCGGCCCACCCTCGGGGCAGCTCGCGCGGCGGCCGATCGTCGAGCCCGGCGTCGGCGTCTTGCCCTGCGCCAGCGCCTCGAGCACCGCCGTGGTGCGGTCGTAATCGAGGTCCTCGAAATTATCGTCGTTGATCTGCACCATCGGCGCATTGGCGCACACGCCGAGGCACTCGACCTCGGTCAGCGTGAACAGGCCGTCGGGCGTGGTCTTGCCCTTGATCAGCCCGTGATTCTTGCACGCTGCGAACACGTCGTCGGAGCCAGCAAGCATGCACGGCGTCGTGCCGCAGACCTGGACATGATAGCGCCCGACCGGCGCCATGTTGAACATGGTGTAGAAGGTCGCGACCTCATAGACGCGCATATAGGGCACGCCAATCTCGCGCGCGACGAACTCGATCACCGGCACGGGCAACCAGCCCTGCGTCTGCGTTTCGGCACCGACCTGGCGCTGGGCGAGATCGAGCAACGGCAACGACGCCGACTGGGAGCGCCCGGCCGGATAACGACCAAGGATTTCCTTCGCCTTGGCGGCATTCTCGGCCGTCCACGCAAACGCGCCCCAGCGCGCGCGGGTCTCGGCCTCGTCGGGGATTTGAGGTGCGTCGGCCATTAGCGAATGAACTCCACGCGATCGACCTTGTCGCCGCTGAAGGAATAGATGGACATGACCTCGAACTGGTCGCCGTCGGGCGCCCGCGAGACCTTCTCGTGCAGCATCACCGTCTCACCGAGCACATAGGATGAGATGATGTCCGCCTTGTTCTCTGGAAACTGTGCGAACATCGCTTTCAGGCCGGAACGAACGCCTTCCTTGCCGTCGCGCAACACGGCGCCACGATAGGTCGCTTCACAGGCGGCATCGGTCATCAGTTCGACATAACTGTCCGCATCCTGCGCATTGTAGAGCGCGATCATGCGGTGGGCGATGTCGATGCGGGGGTCGGGTGCTTCAGGCATCGCTATTTCCGCGCGACCGTCGAGGACGACGGAATTTGATAGTTGTAAACCGCAGACACCAGCAAAGTATCGACTTCCCCATTCGTAAAAGCGACATAGAGCGCAAAGTCAGCAGGTGCAGAACTGGCAAGGTCACATTTCATGTAAGTCTTCAGTCCCTCGCGTGCGGGATCCTCAGCCTTCACCTGTACGGATGCCGCCACCGAATAAGTGACTTTACACGGCTGCAGAATTGACCTCACTCGATCAATTGATAAATCCGAACCGATCTCGCCCGGCGCGTAAAGCTTCATCCGAAGTGGCCGCTTAAACGTTGCGGATTCTATCGAACCTGCGTGAACAGCATTCACAAAACGCTCGACTGCAATCTTGTATTTTTCATACAAAGCGCTGTCAAACGTTGCCCAAGCGGGGCCACTGGGTGCGGGTCCCGGCCAGCCCAGATCACCGCCGAGCGTAATCAGAATCGACGTGACCGCCTTGCCGCCGTCGCCAAATGTCATAGAAACCGAGACGACCTTATCGGGAGAGCCCGGTTTCAAGCATTCAAATTGCTGAACGATTTTCAGCCAAAGCCCCGTTCCCGAACCATTGAAATTCGCCGCGCGACATCCCCCGACCATTGACCGCAGGCGGCCAATCGGAATTTCGCTCAAACCGGAAGAGTCGAGATATGAAAGGTGATCAGGTCCACTAATGGCTGGTTGGCCACTTCCGCCCTGAAGTTGCGCGATATACGCTTGCATCGTCGCAATTTCCGTCGCCTGAGCGCTTGCGCTCTGTGGGGCAAACGCTGCCACGATTGCAGCAAGCAGCAGGCAGAACCCGCTCGTCCTCACCGGTCGCACTCCCCGAACACGATATCGAGCGCGCCGAGGATAGCGGTCGTATCGGCCAGCATGTGCCCGCGCGACATGAAATCCATCGCCTGGAGATGGCTGAACGCGGTCGGGCGAATCTTGCAGCGGTACGGCTTGTTGCTGCCGTCCGACACGAGATAGACGCCGAACTCCCCCTTGGGGCTCTCGGTCGCGACATACACGTCGCCGGCCGGCACGTGATAGCCTTCGGTGTAGAGCTTGAAATGGTGGATCAGCGCTTCCATCGAGCGCTTCATCTCGCCCCGGCTCGGCGGCACGACCTTGCGGTCGAGGCTGGCGATCGGCCCTTCGGGCATTTCGGCGAGGCACTGCTTCATGATCCGCACCGACTGGCGGACTTCCTCGACGCGCACCATGAAGCGGTCATAGCAGTCGCCGCGCGTGCCGACCGGCACGTCGAAGTCCATCCTGGCGTAGACGTCGTAGGGCTGCGACTTGCGCAGATCCCAGGCGATGCCCGAGCCGCGGATCATCGGGCCGGAGAAACCCCACTTTACCGCGTCGTCGCGGCTGACCACCGCGATATCGACATTGCGCTGCTTGAAGATGCGGTTGTCGGCGACGAGGCTGATCGCGTCCTCGAACAGCCGCGGCAGGCGCGTGTCGAGCCAGTCGGCGATGTCGGTCAGCAGCTTGAGCGGTGCATCCTGGTGCACGCCGCCGGGCCGGAAATAGGCGCTGTGCATGCGCGCGCCCGAAACGCGCTCGAAGAAGTTGAGGCAATCCTCGCGGATCTCGAACAGCCACAGGTTCGGCGTCATCGCGCCAACGTCCATCACATGGCTGCCGAGGTTGAGCATGTGGTTGGAGATGCGCGTCAGCTCGGCGAAGAAGACGCGGAGATATTGCGCGCGGATCGGCACTTCGAGGTCGAGCAGCTTCTCGACTGCGAGCACGTACGAATGCTCCATGCACAAGGGCGAGCAGTAATCGAGCCGGTCGAAATAGGGCAGCGCCTGGAGATAGGTCTTGTATTCGATCAGCTTCTCGGTGCCGCGATGCAGCAGGCCGATATGCGGATCGACCCGCTCGACGATCTCGCCGTCGAGCTCCATGACGAGCCGCAGCACGCCGTGCGCCGCAGGGTGCTGCGGGCCGAAATTGATCGTGTAGTTCTGGATCGCGACGTCGCCCGTGGTAGGGTCGGCGGCGTCGGTCAGGCCCTCGATCTTGTCGAGCGTGTCAGCCATTTGCGCCTCCGCACGAACCTGCCTGCTCCCCGGCGAAGGCCGGGGCCCAGTTGGGGGAGATAATTTGGTTGGCGACGCGCATCGTTACGCCTGCTTTCCCAACTGGGCCCCGGACTTCGCCGGGGAACAAGAACGCCGCCATCATGCCACACCCTTTGGCTTGCGCGGCGCACGCGGCTTGGCAACCTTCTTCACCACATCGGGGTCGGCCGGCTTCGGCCCGGCATCCGGCCCGGCCTTGCCGGCCCCGGTCTGCGCCGTGCTGTCGGTCACCTTCGGCGTAGCCGCCGGCGCTGCGGCAGCAGACTTCGCCGCATCGGCCTTCGCGATCTCGTCGGCCGTGAGCGGCGTCGGCGCGCCCTTGGCCTCGGGCAGCATGCCCTTTTCGTCGCCCGGCAGGATATAGGCGGCGCCTTCCCACGGACTCATGAAGTCGAAGGTGCGGAAATCCTGCGCCAGCTGGACGGGCTCGTAGACGACGCGCTTCTGCTCTTCGGAATAACGCAGCTCGACATAGCCGGTCAGCGGGAAGTCCTTGCGCTGCGGGTGGCCGCGGAAACCATAGTCGGTCAGGATGCGGCGCAAATCGGCATTGCCGGCGAACAGCACGCCGTACATGTCGTACACCTCGCGCTCGAGCCAGCCGGCGACCGGCCAGATGCCCGTCACCGACGGCACCGGCTTGACCTCGTCGGTCGCGACATGGACGCGGATGCGGTGGTTGCGCGTCAGGCTGAGCAGGCAATAGACCACCTCGAAGCGGTCGGCCCGCTCGGGATAGTCGACGCCGGCGATTTCCATCAGCTGCTGATATTCGAGGCCGGGCGTATCGCGCAGCGCGGTCATCGTCGCGACCAGCGTCTCGCGGTCGACATGCAGCGCGACCTCGCCGACCGCGTCGACGCCCGACAACAGACTGCCGCCGAGCACGGCGGTCGCCGCGTCGATGATGCCGTCGTTGGCGGTGTAAGCGGGTGCAGGCGCCCTCATCAGATCCTCCCCGGCACGGGGAGGGGGACCATGCGCAGCATGGTGGAGGGGGCTGGCCGCAAGCGATACGTGTGGGGACATCCCCCTCCACCGCTTCGCGGTCCCCCTCCCCGTGCCGGGGAGGAATTTAATGGCGACACGCTCACTTCGCCCCTCACCGTTCAATCGTCCCGACGCGACGGATCTTCCGCTGCAGCTGCATGATGCCGTAGAGCAATGCCTCGGCGGTTGGCGGGCAGCCCGGCACATAGATGTCGACCGGCACGATCCGGTCGCAGCCACGCACGACGCTGTAGCTATAGTGATAATAGCCACCGCCATTGGCGCAGCTGCCCATCGAGATGACGTATTTCGGCTCCGACATCTGGTCGTAGACGCGGCGCAGCGCCGGGGCCATCTTGTTGCACAGCGTGCCGGCAACGATCATCACGTCGGACTGGCGCGGGCTGGCGCGCGGCGCGGCACCGAAGCGCTCGAGATCATAGCGCGGCATGTTGACGTGGATCATCTCGACCGCGCAGCACGCCAGGCCAAAGGTCATCCACCACAGGCTGCCGGTGCGCGCCCATTGGAACAGCTCCTCGGTCGAGGTGACGAGGAAGCCCTTGTCGCCCAGCTCGCCGTTAAGCCCCTCGAAGAAGGACTGGTCGGGCGGGATGATCGACGACGCGCTCGCGTCATGGGTGAGTTCTACTCCCACTCGAGCGCTCCCTTCTTCCACGCATAGATCAGCCCAAGCGCGAGTTCGGCGATGAAGATCATCATCGCGATCCACGCGACCCAGCCGAGCTTGAACACGGTGACCGCCCATGGGTAGAGAAACGCCGCTTCGAGATCGAACACGATGAACAGGATCGCGACGAGGTAGAAGCGCACGTCGAACTGGCTGCGGCTGTCCTCGAAGGCGGGGAAACCGCATTCATATTCGCTGAGCTTCTCCGTCGACGGCTTGTGCGCGCCGGTGAAGCGCGCCGCGACGATCGGCGCGAAAACGAACACGCCCGATATCGCCAGCGCGACGCCGAGGAACAGCAGGATCGGGAGATATTGTGACAGATCGACCAAGGTTATCTCGCAACTGCGAAGTTATGGCGCGGCTTTAGGAGCAAGGAGGGAGTCGGGCAAGGCGTGGAACCAGTGAGAATGATTCGCAATTGGGGCGCTTGGTCGCACCGGCTCTGGTCGGCTCAATCTCGTGGTTTGAACGCCGGGAACATCACCGCCGCGGGAAAAGGACGATACCTTCTATGCAAGGCGCCGGGAGATCGGGCAGTGCCGTTGTAACGGTCGCGAATCGCAATCAGCCGCTTTTTGGCTTGGCAACGCTCACAGGGCGAATAAGCTCGGAGCGCTATCACCTGGGGGACCCTGTCATGATCCGTTATTACCTCGCCGCAATCGCCATGGCCGTCGTGCCGGCCACCGCCACTGCCCAGATCACCGCGCAGAACCCGGCGAGTGTGTCCGCCGCGATGCAGAAAGCCGGTTACGCCGCGCAGCTCACCAAAGATACGAGCGGTGACCCGATGATCACGTCCTCGTCGAGCGGATCGAGCTTCACGGTGTTCTTCTACAACTGCACCAACCACACCGATTGCCGCACGATCCAGTATTTTGCCGGCTACCCCGACAAGACAGCCTCGCTCAGCGTCATCAACGGCTGGAATTCCGACCATCGCTTCGGCCGCGCCTATATCAGTGACAAAGGCTCGTCACGGATCGAGATGGACGTCGATCTCGACGATGGCGGCATGAGCTACGGCCTGTTCGAGGACAATCTGCAATTCTGGGTCGCGACGATGGCCGCGTTCGAGAAACATATCGGCAAGTGATGCCCGCCGGCCGGTGCGCTCAGCGGAGCGCGCCGGCCAGCAATTTGTGCAACCGCGACTGCAGGCCGTCATTGGCGGCGAGGAACTCGCTGCGTTCCATCATCTTGTCGCCGCCGCGGAAATCGGTGACGAAACCGCCGGCTTCCTTGACCAGCAGCAACCCTGCCGCGACGTCCCATGGCTTGAGATCGGCTTCCCAGAAGCCGTCGAAGCGGCCCGCCGCGACCCAGGCGAGATCGAGCGCGGCCGAGCCAAGCCGACGGATGCCGGCAACCTCGGGCGCGATCGCGCCGAAGATGCGGCTCCACTGCGCGAAATTGCCATGCCCCAGGAACGGGATGCCGGTCGCGATCAGCGCATCGGACAGATCACGGCGCGCCGAGACGCGCAGCCGCTGTTCCTGCACCCACGCACCGCGGCCCTTCTCGGCCCAGAAGCTCTCATCGGTCAGCGGCTGATAGACCAGGGCGGAGGTTACCTCGCGCTTGCCGTTGGCGAGCGGTTCCTCGACCGCGATCGAGATCGCGAAATGCGGGATGCCGTGGAGAAAGTTGGTGGTGCCGTCGAGCGGATCGACGATGAAGCGCGGTTTCGACGGATCGCCTGCGACCTCGCCGCGCTCCTCCATCAGGAAGCCCCAGTCGGGGCGGCCGCGGCTCAGCTCCTCGAACAATGTCTGCTCGGCGCGCTGGTCGGCAATGGTGACGAAATCGGCCGGCCCCTTGCGGCTGACCTGCAATTGCTGGACCTCGTTGAAGTCGCGACGCAGCCGCGGCCCCGCCTTGCGCGCGGCGCGATCCATGATCGTCATCAGGCCGGAATGGGATGGCATTCTTACTTACTCCTCCCCTCCCGCTTGCGGGAGGGGTCGGGGGAGGGGTCTTCAAACCAGGCGGGGACATGGGAGACTGCCCTCCCCTACCCCCCCGCAAGCGGGAGGGGAACCTAGTCCGCGCGCTTTACATAGGTCTGTTCGTAGACGTCGACGACGATGCGCGTGCCGGCACCGATATGCGGCGGGACCATCACGCGCACGCCATTTTCAAGCAGTGCGGGCTTGTAGCTCGACGAAGCCGTCTGCCCCTTCACCACGGCGTCGGCCTCAACGATCAGCGCCTCGATCGTGTCGGGCAGCTGCACCGAGATCGGGCGCTCCTCCCACAACTCCATGACCACATCCATGCCATCCTGCAGGAACGCCGCGGCATCGCCGAGGATGCTGGCGTCGAGCACGATCTGCTCGTAGTTGATCTTGTCCATGAAGGTCAGCTGGTCGCCTTCGCGGAACAGGAACTGGAAGTCGGTGGTGTCGAGCCGCACCTTCTCGACCGACTCGGCGGAACGGAAACGGACATTGTTCTTGCGGCCGTCGATCAGATTCTTCAGCTCGACCTGCATATAGGCACCGCCCTTGCCGGGCTGGGTGTGCTGGATCTTGACCGCACGCCAGATGCCGCCTTCATATTCAAGGATATTGCCGGGACGAATCTCGACCGCGTTGATCTTCATGGTCTACCTGCTGGAAAGAGCGAAGGCGCGCCTTTAGCGAAGGGGCTGCCGTCGGGCAAGGTACGGGTAGGGATCGACGTCCTCGCCCTGGTACCAGCGCTGGTCGGGCGTGGTGCGGGTCAGGCCGAAATGGAGATGGTAGTTGCCCGGCCCGGCATCTCCGGTGTCGCCGACATAGCCCAGCACGTCGCCGGCCTGGACCAACTGCCCCTCGTGCAGCCCCGGCGCGTACCCGGCGAGGTGGGCGTAATAGAGCGTCCAGTCGCGCTGCGCGCTGCGCAGATAGAGCGTCGTGCCGCCCGCCTTGCTCTCGAACAGCTTCTCGATCGTGCCCGCCACTGCCGCAAGCACCGGCGTCATCTGCGGTGCCATGATGTCGATGCCGTGATGCGCGCGCAGGCCGTTCTCGCGCGAGTCTCCCCAACTGTCGACCAGCGCCGCGCGCGCCACGCCGGCGATCGGCAACGCCAGTTCGGAGCTGCCGATTAGCGGTTCGCTGTCCGGCGCAACCGGGCGGGTCGCGGCCAGCATCGACGCCACGGCAACCGGGCGTGCAGTTTGCACGCGCGCGTCGGGCAACACCGTAAGCGCTGCGACCCACAACAGGACCACCGCCACGAACAGCCCGCCAAGGCCGATCAGGATGCGCAAGCGATCACTCCTGGAAAATCGCCGGCGTGCCGGGCTTGATCATCAGCGACAGCCGCGCAGCATCCCAGTTGGTCAGGCGAATACAGCCATGGCTCTCGGCACGGCCGATCGTGCTCGGCTCGGGCGTGCCGTGGATGCCATAATGCGGCTTGGACAGGTCGAGCCAGATGACCCCCACCGGGCCGTTCGGACCGGGTGGCAGCAGCGCCTCCTTGGCGTTCTTGCGCGCGTCCCAGAACAAGGCGGGATTATAGTGAAAGGGTGGATTGTACGAGAAACCCTGAATCTTCCAGCGCCCGAGCGGCAGCGGATCATGCTCGCTGCCCATGGTGGCGCTGAATTGCGCGACGAGATGGCCCTGCGCATCGAGCACGCGCAAGACCTGGTCCGACTTGTCGACCACCACCTGCGTACCCCGCGGCTGGACCGCATCGACATTGAGATCGGCGAGCGTCTGGCGCCACAGCTCGGGCAGCTTTGCGTCGTAATCGCGCGAGCTCGGCAGCGCGTTGGGGAAGACGACCGGCGTGCCGGGGCGGAGCGGCGTGTCGGGACTGTTTAGTGCCACCAGTACCGCGGGCGTGGTGTGGAACATCTCGCCAAGCTTTTCCATGGCCGAGCGGTAGGCCAGCGTCGTCAGCTTTGCCTGCTCGACCGGTGATTTCGGCAGCGGATTGACGAACGGACCGGTCAGCGCGTCCGCGCTGAGTCGCAACGTCCGCGTTGCACGCAGATTCTGGTATTTGTCGAGTTCGACCAGCGTGGCATCGTCGATCAGTCCGGTGACCGGCAGGTTGCGCGATTCCTGAAAGCCCTTGAGCGCCGCCGTCAACGACTGCCCGCGCTTGCCGTCGAGGATGCCTGGCGCGAAGCCGAGATGATCGAGAATGACCTGCACATGGAGCACCGGCAGATTGACCGTCGGCGCTTTGGTTCCCGGTGTCGCAGCCGCCCCGAGGCAGAGCGGGGCCAAAACGAGGCAGGTCGCGGCACGCAGCATTCTTTTCGACAAGTCAAATTCCTAGATGTGGACGATGGACATAACGATACACCGGCGGGTTGTTTCCGCCGCACCGACGCGCCGCCAGCTTATCGGCGGCGCGATCGCCGGAAGCGCGGCGCTTGCCCTGCCCTTCCCGGCCTTTGCCGCCACCGGCGAATTGCGGCTCGCGATCCGCAACGTCCACAATGGGGAAAGCGTCGATACCGTGTTCGCGCGCGACGGCCGCTTCGTGCCCGCCGGAATCGACGAGTTGAATCACGGCCTGCGCGACTGGCGCACCGGCGAGGCGACGACGATGGATCGGCGGCTGCTCGCGCTGCTCGTCCAGTTGCGCGAGCGGCTCGACCTGCCCGGCAACCGCAAGATCGACCTGATCTCGGGCTATCGTTCGCCCAGGACCAATGCGGCGCTGCGCGCCGCCGGCGGTAGCCACACCGGTGTCGCGAGCCAGAGCCAGCACATGCTGGGCAAGGCCTCCGACATCATGGTCACCGGCGTGCCGCTCGACCGGCTGCACGCCGCGGCACTGTCGCTCGGTGGCGGTGGCGTCGGCTATTACCCGCGCGACGGCTTCGTCCATGTCGATACCGGGCGCGTGCGCCGCTGGTAATCACGCGCGCGGGGGCATCGCTTCGTCACCCAGACGAATCGCGCCGACGACGGCAAGCGAGCCCGCCAGACCGAGCAGCCACAGGCCGAAAAATGCCGGGCCGATGACGATGAACATCGCGGTCGCGGCGGCGAGCGGAATGATCGCCGACAAAATCACCAGCGGCCGCAGCAGCGCCGCGCCGCCATAGCCGGCGGCGAACCACAGGCTCGCGACCACCAGCCAGTCGACATCGAGGCTGAACCACATCAACTGCGCCAACGACTGACCCGTGCCGGCAAACTGGCCGCGCGCGAGGAACCAGCCCATGAAGTGGAATCCCGCCGTGGCGAGCAGGATTCCACTGGCGATCCACAATAATGTCCGTGCCTTCGGCATGTTATCCGCTCCCGCCAGTCGACGCCGGTGTCATCGGCGTCTGGACAGTGTAGCAGCGCTCGGTCACAGTCCCCAGCCGTGCGCAGAATATTTGCCGACGCCGAAAGCGTCCTTGCCTCTCCCGCCCGCAATCTCGCGGCGATCGTGGCGTTCGTGCTCACCATCGTGGTGCTCGCGACGCTTGGCTACATGGTTGCCGGCTGGAGCTTTTCCGACGCCAGCTACATGGTCCTGCTCACCGTCTACACCGTCGGTTATGGCGAGGTGCGGCCGATCGACACACCCTATCTCCACGGCGTGACCGTGGCGACGATGGTGTTCGGCTGCACCGGTATGATCCTGCTGACCGGCGTGCTCGTCCAGTTCTTCACCGCAATGCAACTCAGGCAGCTATTGGGAGCAAACCGCATGCAGAGCCGCATCGACAAGCTGTCGGGCCATGTCGTGATCTGCGGCTTCGGCCGGATCGGCGTCACGCTCGCGCGCGACCTCGCCGCGGCCGGCATGCCGCTGGTCATCGTCGATCGCGGCGCCGAGCGTCTCGCCGAGGCCGAAGCCGCCGGCTATCTGTGCATCGCCGGCGATGCGACCGAGGAAGAGGTCTTGTACGCCGCCGGGATCGAGCGTGCGCGCGTACTGGCAACGGTGCTGCCCGACGATGCCGCCAACGTGTTCATCACCCTGAGCGCGCGCAACCTCAGCGCCACGCTCGAGATCATCGCGCGCGGCGAGGCGCCGACGACCGAGCGCAAGCTGTTGCGCGCCGGCGCCAACCAGGTCGTCATGCCGACCCATATCGGCGCCGAACGGATCGCGCGGATGATCCTGTTCCCGGCCAGCGCCGACCTCTCGTCGCAGGCGGAATTGATGCGCGTGCAACGCGACCTCGGCGAACTGGGCCTCGATCTCGAACTGGTACCGACACATGCCGGGTCCGCGATGTGCAACCTGACGGTCGGGCAGGCCGAACGCCAGGCGGCCGGCGCCTTCTTCATCGTCCAGATCAAGCGCGGCGGCGAGATCATCACCCGCCCGGCCAGCGACGAGGTCATCCTGGCCGACGACGAAGTGCTGGTGCTGATGCGCGATTCGGGCGTGAAGGCGCGCCAGCTGTTTACGGCCAAGGTCGAGATACGCGCCGGCCGAACGCGGTTCTAGCGCAGGCGCGGCCGCGACGCTCACCCCAGGACGTCGCCGAACGCTTTGACCGCCGCCACCTCGTCACCGCCCCACACCGCGTGCGACACGGCGATGAAGTCGGCGCCGGCCTTGATGAGCGGCGCGGCGTTGGCGGGCGTGATACCGCCGATCGCGACACAGGGCAGCTCGAACACGGTCGACCACCAGCTCAGGATTACCGGATCGGCATGATGATCGACGACCTTGGTGACCGTCGGGTAGAAGCTGCCGAACGCGACATAGTCGGCGCCCGCCTCGCCGGCTTCCATCGCGAGATGGCGGCTGTCGTGGCAGGTCACGCCGATCTGCGCCTCGGGACCGAGAATGGCACGCGCCTCACGCGGATCGCCATCGCCCTGGCCGAGATGCACGCCGTCGGCACCGAGCCGCTTGGCGAGTGAAATGCTGTCATTGACGAGGAAGGCGACTTCGCGGTCGGCGCAGATGCGTTGCAGCGGCTCGGCAAGCGCGGCGGCGGCGTGCTGATCGATATCTTTCACGCGAAACTGGAAAGCGGCGACCGGACCGGCGTCGAGCGCTCGTGCCAGCCGATCGGGAAACGTACCGCCCACCTCTAGCGGCGAGACGAGATAGAGCTGGCACGGCGGCCGGCGCTGGTCGCGGGTAAAGGCGAGCGCGAAATCGGGGTCGAGCGGGCCAAGGGGATCGATATCGGTCATCACTGCACCACCGCCAAAAGGAATCCGTCCCACTTCTTCGCGCCGACCGTCTGGACCGCTGTCGCCGCGAGACGCGGCTCGGCGGCGACGGCCTCGAACAGCCGGCGCGAGCCCTCGATGCGGTCGTCCGTCCCGGAGGTATCGAGGATGCCGCCCTCGCGAACGACATTATCGACGACGATCGTCGTGCCGGGTCGCGAAAGGGCGAGCGCGGCGCGAAGATAGGCCACGTTGCTGGGCTTGTCCGCGTCGATGAAGATCAGGTCGAACGGCGCCTCGCCAGCGGCGATCATTGCGTCGAGCGGCGCGATCGCCGGCCCGACACGGATGTCAACGCGGTCGGCAAACCCAGCCCGGGCGATGTTGGCGCGCGCAACCTCGGCATGGTGCGGGTCGAGTTCGAGCGTCACCAGCCTGCCGCCGTCAGACAGCGCGCGGGCGAGCCAGATGGTCGAATAACCGCCGAGCGTGCCGACCTCGAGGATGCGCTTGGCGCCGACCATGCGCGCAAAGAGATGGAGCATCTTGCCTTGCGTGGCCGAGACGTCGATCGGCGGCAGTCCCGCCTCTTCGTTGGCATCCAGCGCATTTGCCAGCGCGTCATCTGTATCGTCGGCACCGAACAAATGTGCCTCGATATAGGCGTCGACGACCGACCACGCGACGTTGGTCATCGTGCTACCCCGCTCAGTGGCCGCAGTTCGGCGCCGAGTTCGAAGCCGGCAATCAGCGGGCGCCCGCGACGGATGGCCTCCTTGACGCCCGGAAGCGTCAGCGAGGCGTCATGCGACGCCTTGCTTTCCCAGATCTCCGTCACCCACAAGGCATCGGCGTCGGCAAGGTCCTCGGCGACGATATAGTGGAGACAGCCAGGCATCGTGGCCGACCCCGCGCCAAGAATCGCAGCCAGCGCCGCCCGTTCGCCGGGCTTCGCTTTCATCTTGCCGATCATGCCGTACAGGCCCGGCGATTCGACGCCGGTCGATGGCACCGCCAGCGCCGCCTTGCCGAGCATGGCGAGCGCGAGTCCGCCCCCCAGCACTGCTCGGCGCGCGACGGTCACGCGGCTTATTCCTCGCCCTTGTAGATGCGCACCAGCTTGTCGAGCATCGCCAGCGCCTCGTCGCGCGGGCGCTGGAAAGTGTTGCGGCCGATGATCGAGCCGTTGCCGCCACCGTCGCGAATGTCGCGTGCATCCTGATAGACCGCATCGGCGCCCTTGGCCGCACCGCCCGAAAAGACGTTGATGCGGCGGCCGGCAAAGCTCGACTGGACGACATGCGCGACGCGCTTGGCCTGGGTCGACCAGTCGCCGTCCTTATAGGCAGCGACGGCTTCCTTCTGCTCGATATGCGCGGTCGGCAGCTTGGTCTTGATGATGTGTGCGCCCATCAGCGCCGCGATGTGCGCGGCATAGGCGCCGACATCGAGCGCCAGCTCGCCGTCCTTCGACAGGTCGCCGCCGCGCGGATAGGACCACAGCACCGAGGCGATGCCGACCGACTTGGCCTCGGCCGAAAGCTCGCGGAATTCCTCGAGCATCTCGAAGATATTGTCCGAGCCGGGATAGATGGTGAAGCCGATCGCGGCGCAGCCGAGCCGCAGCGCGTCGTCGACGCCGCCAGTGACGGCCTGGTCGATCGAGGTCGCCCAGCTGTTCGAGCTGTTGAGCTTGAGGATTATCGGGATCTGGCCGGCAAAGGTCTCTGCCCCGGCCTCGATCATGCCGAGCGGCGCGGCATAGGCCGACAGGCCGGCGTCGATCGCCAGCTGGTAGTGGTAATGCGGATCATAGGCCGGCGGATTGATCGCGAAGCTGCGCGCCGGGCCATGCTCGAAACCCTGGTCGACCGGCAGGATGATGAGCTTGCCGGTGCCGCCGAGCCGACCCTGCATCAGGATGCGCGCGAGGTTCGCCTTCACCCCGGGGCTGTCGGATTCATATTTATCGAGAATGGCTTTGACCGTCGGCGTCATCGGGATCCCCTGTGCTGGACGAGCGTGGTGGTTGGCGCGGCTGTTAGCCGGGACCAGCAGCGGGGGCAACGCCACCGACACCAAAGGATCAACAAGCGTGAGGAACGAGTAGGCCAGCGCGCCGCGCAATCTGCCCCGAAATGGCGACGATGTCGCTTGACGGCACGCTGGCCACCGGCAATCCTTGGTAAAACAAGGGGCTGGAACATGGGGCGATTTCTGCCACGCGGCATCAGGGCACTCGCGCTGGGCATCGGCGCGGTGTTGTTGGTCGGCGCCGGGCCACCCAAGGTGGGCATGGTTGCGCCGAATTTCGAACTGACGCTGGTCGACGGATCGAAGGTGACGCTCGATCAGTTGCGCGGCCAGGTGGTTGTGCTCAATTTCTGGGCGACATGGTGCGGGCCGTGCAAGACCGAACTGCCCCTGCTCGACAAATATTACGACATCCAGAAGGGCAAGGGCCTGAAAGTCTATGCCATCGCGACCGAGGATTCGCTGCCGCTCTACATGCTGAAAAGACTCTTCGCGGTGATGCACATGCAATCGGCGAAGCGGATCAAGGGCAATTATCCGGTCATGACCGGGTTGCCGACCAACTACATCATCGATCGATCGGGGCATATTCGCTACGCCCGGTCGGGAGCGTTCGATCTCGATACGCTCAATCAGGAGATCGTGCCGCTGCTCAACGAGCCGGTCCCGGCCGCGAACTCAACCGGGTGAGATAATCGAGTCCAAATGCGCAACATCCTTCCCCTGCTCGCCCTGATCGCCACCCCCGCGGCGGCGCAACGCGTCGCGCCGATCCTCATCGGCCCCGAAGCACACGATGCCCTGAGTTACGCCGAACCCGAAAAGGCGCGGGTGACGCGCGTCGATCTCGATCTGACGGTGGATTTCGCGAAGCAGCAACTGGCGGGCATGGCGAGCCTCGACATCGTCGCGGCTCGCGGGACGTCGGAGATCATCCTCGACGATGACGGTCTGGCGATCGAGCGTGTTACCGATGCCGCCGGGCACGCGCTGCGCTGGTCGGTCGGCAAGGCAGAGGCAGACAAGGGTGCGCCGCTGACGATTCACATGGGCGCGTCGCGGCGGATCGTGATCCGCTATGTCTCGGCGCCCGGCGCCAGCGCGCTGCAATGGCTGCCGCCGTCGCTCACCGCTGGCAAACGCCAGCCGTTCCTGTTCAGCCAGGGCGAGCCAACCAACAATCGCAGCTGGATTCCGACACAGGACAGCCCGGGGATCCGGCAGAGCTGGTCGGCGCGGCTGACAGTACCGGCGCGGCTGACCGCAGTGATGAGCGCGACGCGGCTAACGCCGAACGGCGTTGCTGTCGGCAAGGGCATGAAGCGGTTCCGCTTCGACATGCCGCACCCGGTGCCGCCCTATCTGATTGCGCTGGCGGTCGGCGATCTCGGCTTTCGCGCGCTCGGGCCGACGACCGGCGTCTATGCCGAACCGGTAACATTGCCGCGCGCGGCGGCGGAGTTCAGCGATACCGAGAAGATGGTGAAGGCGGCGGCGGCCTTGTACGGGCCCTATCGCTGGGGCCGTTACGACATCCTCGTACTTCCGCCGCCCTTCCCATATGGCGGTATGGAGAACCCCACCCTCACCTTCGCCACGCCGACGATCCTGACCGGTGACAAATCGAATGTCGACGTGATCGCGCATGAGCTGGCGCATAGCTGGTCGGGCAATCTCGTCACCAATGCGACCTGGTCGGACGTGTGGTTGAACGAGGGCTTCACGACCTATTTCGAGAACCGCATCGACGAGGCGGTCTATGGCAAGGAACGCGCCGCGACGCTGGCCGATCTGAGCTGGGACAATCTGCAACGCGACCTGACCGCGGCAGGCACCGCCAATGCCGCGGCGACGCGGCTCCATGGCGACCCCGGCGGCACCTATGGCGAACTCGATTACAACAAGGGCGCGACCTTCCTGCGGACGATTGAATATCGCGTCGGGCGGGCGCGTTGGGACGCCTATCTGCGCGCCTATTTCGATCGCCATGCCTTTCAGCCACAGACCACGGCGGGGTTCCTCGCAGATCTGCGCGCCAACCTGATCAAGGGCGACACCGCGCTGGAACACGACCTGATGCTCGACCAATGGGCCTATGCGCCAGGCCTGCCCGACAATGCAGTTCATGTGCGGTCGACGACGCTGGCGGCGATCGACAAGGATCTCGTCGCGTTCAATGGCGGCGCAGCAGCAGCGTCGATCGATACGCGGCACTGGAGCACGCAGGAATGGCTGCGCTTCCTCAACGGGTTGCCGCGCCAGCAGAGCGCAGCGCGGCTGGCAGAACTCGACCGTGCCCATGGTCTTTCGGCCTCGCCCAACGCCTATGTTCAGTCGGCCTGGTATGTGTTGGCGATCGCCAACCGCTACGACCCGGTCGTGCCGGCGCTCGATCGCTATCTGCATCGGATCGGGCGGGGTCTGCTGATCTTTCCGCTCTACACTGGTTTGAAGACGCAGGATGACTGGGGGATGCCGATCGCACGGCGCATCTACGCCACGGCGCGGGCAACCTATCATCCGACGATCGCCGCCGCGCTCGACAAGCGGCTGGCGGCGAAATAGCCTGCGGGATCAGTCGGCCGGGACCTTCGCAACGCGGAAATGCCGGTCGAGATATTCGTTGAGCGCGACGCGATCGAGATGGCGTTTGGCGGCGGATCGGCGTGCGACCGGATCGGTGATCGTCTGCCAATCCTCGGCAACCTCACCGTCAATCTTGTCGCGCAGCGACCGGGCAATCGCGACGATGCGTTGTGCCTCGCCGGACGCGACCTCACCGTCGCGCACCTGCCGCAGGAGCGCACAGGAGAAATTGCGGCAGGTCTTCGGCCGTGCGGCGTAGATCGAACAGGCATGATCGATGAGCTTAGCGCAAGGTTGCCGAAAAAAGGGCTCCGGCGCGTCCTCGATCGTGAGGCCGAGACCCTGCAGCGTTTCGCGTTCGACGGGGCCAACCTTTACCGCGTGAAACAACCCGCCATCGCAGCACAGCGCGCATTGCGTGCACAATGTCGATTCAATCGGCTCCTGGTCGTCGGCCGCGCCGTCCTTGCCTGGGTTTCGGTCGGTCATCTTCGGCGACTGTACCGCCGCCGATCGATCATGGCGATGGCGGGCTACCGCGACAGCGCCGCGACGCCGGGCAATACCTTGCCTTCCATCCATTCGAGAAACGCGCCACCGGCGGTCGAGACGAAGGTGAAATCGTCGGCTGCCCCGGCCTGGTTGAGCGCCGCGACGGTATCGCCACCACCCGCGACCGAAACGAGCGAGCCGTCGCGGGTCAGCGCCGCTGCAGTGCGTGCGAGCGCGACGGTCGCGGTGTCGAAGGGCGGGGTCTCGAACGCACCGAGTGGGCCATTCCAGACCAGCGTGCGGCAGTTCTTGAGCACGTCGGCGAGCGCCTCGGTCGCGGCAGGGCCGATGTCGAGGATCATCTCGTCGGCGGCAACCTCATGCACGTTGACGGTGCGCGTTGGCGGGTTGGCGCGGAATTCCTTCGCGACGACCACGTCATAGGGCAGGTGGATGGTACAGTTGGCATGCTCGGCGGCGTCGAAGATCGCCTCGGCGGTGGTGGTCAGGTCGTGCTCGCACAGCGACTTGCCGACATCGACGCCACGTGCGGCGAGAAAGGTATTGGCCATGCCGCCGCCGATGATCAGATGATCGACCTTGGTGACGAGATGCTGGAGCACGTCGAGCTTGCTCGACACCTTGGCACCACCCACCACTGCCGCGACGGGATGTTCGGGATTGCCCAGCGCCTTGTCGAGCGCGACCAGTTCGGCCTCCATCGCGCGACCGGCATAAGCCGGCAACACATGCGCCAACCCTTCCGTCGACGCATGGGCGCGGTGCGCGGCGGAGAAGGCATCGTTGACATACAGGTCGCCGAGCCTGGCGATCGCCGCGACGAATGCGGGGTCGTTCTTTTCCTCACCCGGATGGAATCGGGTGTTTTCAAGGATAGCGATTTCGCCGGGTTGCAGCATGGCGACCGCCGCGGCGGCAGCGTCGCCCTGGCAATCGTCAATGAACGCGACCGGACGGCCGAGCACCTGGCTGTACGGTCCGACAACGGGTGCGAGCGACATCTCGGAATTGCGCTGGCCTTTCGGACGGCCGAAATGGGCGAGGATCAGCACGATCGCGCCCTTGTCGGCGAGTTCGGTAACGGTCGGCAACGTCGCTGTAAGGCGGGTATCGTCGCTCACCACGCCACCGGCCATCGGCACGTTGAGATCCTCGCGCACGAGCACGCGCTTGCCGCGAACGTCACCGATATCGTCGAGTGTCTTGAAGGGCTTGGTCATGGATGTTCGATCCTGATTTGATCGTCGATGGCGATCTTGCCGCCCTGCAATACCTTGGCAAGGACGCCGCCGCGCCAATCCCGGGTGAGTGCCGCCTTGAGCCCGGGAGCGATAGTCTCCATTCGGCTGCACGGATCGCACTCGCCGGTCACCATGAGGACCACCTCGGCGCCGATGCAAATCCGCTCACCCGCCATCTGCGGCAGGGCCAACCCATCGACCAACAGGTTTGCACGGCGTTCCTGCCACGGAATGTCACGACCGAGCTCGGCCATTGCCGCGTCCCACGCATCACGCTCGATCAGCGTCACCTGGCGGCGGCCCCTGCCCCCGGGCTTGACCGCACCGCGAAAATCTCCCGCGATCCCGCTTTCGACCGTGACCTGCGCATCATCGAGCAGTTCAACCGGCGCCTTGGGGCGCGCGTGGCGGGCGATCCCTGCCAGCCTGCCCATCAGGCCGGCACCGCCGCGCCGGCGCATGCCGGGGTAGCTCTACAAAGCATAGCTGTCGGCTTGCGCCGCGACGACCGAATTTTGTCAGGGGTCACCGGCTCAGATGAACCTCGCCATCGCGCCGGCAGTATCGACCATGCGGTTGGAGAAGCCCCATTCATTGTCGTACCAGCTGACGACGCGGACGAGCTTGCCGTCGAGCACTGCGGTTTCGAGGCTGTCGACGGTCGAGCTGGCGGAGGTGTGCATCAGGTCGATCGAGACGAGCGGCTCGTCGGTGTAGTCGAGGATGCCGACCAGCGGGCCGCTTTCCGAGGCCGCCTTGAGGATCGCGTTGACCTCTTCCTTCGTCGTGTCGCGCTTGGGGGTGAAGGTCAGGTCGATCAGGCTGACATCGGGCACGGGCACGCGAATCGCCGAACCATCGAGCTTGCCCTTCAGTTCGGGCAGCACCTCGCCGACGGCGCGGGCTGCCCCGGTGGTGGTCGGAATCATCGACATGGCGGCGGCGCGCGCGCGGCGCAGATCGGGGTGGATCTGGTCGAGAATCTTCTGGTCGTTGGTATAGGCATGCACCGTGGTCATCAGTCCGCGCTCGATGCCGATCGCGTCGTTGAGCACCTTGGCGACGGGCGCGAGGCAGTTGGTGGTGCACGAGGCGTTCGAGACGATGGTGTGGCCGGCCTCGAGCTTGTCGTTGTTGACGCCGAACACGACCGTCAGGTCGACGCCCTTGCCCGGGGCAGAGATCAGCACTTTCTTCGCGCCGGCGTCGAGATGCTTCTGGCAGCTCTCGCGATTGGTGAAGAAACCGGTGCATTCGAGCACGATATCGACGCCCAGTTCCTTGTGCGGCAGGTTCGCCGGGTCGCGCTCGGCGGTGACGCGGATGTGCTTGCCGTCGACGACGAGGTCATTGCCCTCAGCCGAGACCTTGCCGGGATATTTGCCGTGCACGCTGTCGCGCGAGAACAGCCAGGCATTGGCCTTGGCATCGGCGAGGTCGTTGATCGCGACGAGTTCGAGACCGGTATCGCCGCGCTCGAGCAACGCGCGCGCCACCAGGCGACCAATTCGTCCGAAACCGTTGATTGCAACCTTGACCGTCATCGTCACTCCCCTCGCCGTAGCGGTGCCGACAGGGTCGCGCGCAAATAGGGTCCGGCGCGACGATGGTCGGCGATTCTGTAAAGCGCGCGGTCTTTGCGGTGGGCTGCGGCTCACGTCAACCGTGGCGAGCCAAATCGATCTTGCCCGCCGGTAAAGCCATGCTATCCCGCTTGCCGTGGCAGATGACAATAATATTTCAGCGCTCGACCGAATCGACCGTGCGATCACGCGGATCGAGGCGGCTGTTGCCGGGCGAGCGGAGGCCGACGCGGCCCTGTCGCGCCGCCATGAGGCGCTGCGCGGGCGCGTGACGCAGGCAATCACGGCGCTCGACGCGCTGATCGACCAGGGAACCGACGGCTGATGGCCGATGTCACACTGACCATCGGCGACCGCCGCCACACCGTCGCGTGCCGCGATGGCGAGGAAGATCAACTGCGCAGGCTCGGCACCATGCTCGATTCCCATTGGCTGACCGCCCAGCGCGCGGCGGGCAATGTCGGCGGCGAGCGGGCGATGCTGTTCGTCGCGCTGATGCTCGCCGATGCGCTCGACGAGTCGGAACGGCGTCCGGCAGGCGCCGCGGAAAGCGCGGTCGCGACCCGGATTGCGGAGAAGCTCGAGGCGCTGGTCGCGACCCTTGAGAAAAGCGGCGTTAATCCCTAGATGCGTAGGTGGCGGGCACTGCCCGGTACGAGCCTTTATTATCCCTGAGGCTATTCATCATCCAAGGGGGCTGTCCCTGCCCGGATCCTGGTCCGAAGCATATGGTCCCCACCTGACGTACCGTGCGTCAGAGGATAACCCGGCAAACGGCCACGGCGGTCCCGCCACCGCTTCTTCACGGATATCGCCATGATCGAGGACAAGGTTGCGCTGCGCGCGCGGATGCGAGCGGCGCGGATCGACTTTGCCGCCCAGACCGATCGTGCGCCTCTGCCCTCCACGGCATTTCTCGCCCGACTCGGCCCCGGTCTGACCGTTGCCTCCTATGTGCCGGTGGCGGGCGAGGCTGATCCCGCGCCACTGGCGCGCGCGGCGGTGGAGGCCGGGTGTGTGATCGCCCTGCCCCACGTCACGACTCGCGCGGCGCCGATGCGCTTCCTGGCATGGGACAGCGAAGCCGATCTCATCCCCGGCGCGTTCGGGCTGCACCAGCCGCACCACGATGCGCCGGCGCTGGCGCCGGACATCGTGCTGACGCCGCTGGTGGCGTTCGACACGGCGCTCAACCGACTTGGCCAGGGCGCTGGCTATTATGACCGGGCATTCGCCGCCTTCCCGCGTGCGTGGCGAATCGGTATCGCCTGGTCGATGCAGCGCGTCGATATGCTGGCGACCGAACCATGGGACGTGCCGCTCCACGCCGTCGCCACCGAACAGGAATGGATCACCGCATGACCCCGAGCTGGCGCAAACCCTTCGGCATGTTGCTGATCCTGCTGATCATCGCGGTGTGGGTGATCGGCGTGGCGAGCCTGTCGCGCATCGTCGGCAGCTGGCCGACGCTTGTCCAGCTCGGTTTCTACCTCGTCACCGGGATCGTGTGGATATGGCTGCTGCCGATGCGGCGCATCCTGGCGTGGATGGAAACCGGCGGCAAAGGCTGAATTTCATCATTCCGAATGGGGAATGGCGCGAGTGACGGGGCTCGAACCCGCGACCTCCGGCGTGACAGGCCGGCGCTCTAACCAACTGAGCTACACCCGCTTGGAAAGCGTGAGGCGGCGCAACTAGGCGAGCCGCCATACCCTGTCAACCGCTGGCATCATCCTGATTGCTCCCACGCCCGAAACGCGCGCGACGCTGTTGCGTGAGCGTACCCTTTTCAAACAGGAAGCCGGCGATATCGGGCTTGCCGGCGGCACCGATGACGGTCTGCAGGATGATCAGAAGCGGCACCGCGAGCACCGCGCCCGGTGTGCCCCACACCCAGCTCCAGAAGCTGATCGAGATGAGGATCAGCACCGGGTTGATGGTCAGGCGGTGACCGACGATCAACGGGGTGATGGCGTTGGCCTCGAGCAGGTGGCAGCCGATCATGATCGCGGGCGGGAGCAATGCGACCCAGATATCGCTGAAGGTCATCAACCCACCGACCGCGAGCAACATGGCTGCGGTGATCGGGCCGAAATAGGGCACGTAGTTGAGCAAAGCCGCGATGCCGCCCCACATTACCGGGTACGGCATGCCGATCAGCCACAAGGCAAAGGCGATGACGGCACCGAGCGATGCGTTGATCAGCGTGATCGTGCCGAGATAGGCGGCGGTATCGTCGACGACGTCCTGGATGACGCGCGCGGTGGCCATCGCCCCGCCGAAGCTGGAGCGGTTGTTGATCGTCTCGCGCCTGAGCTTGGTCCAGTGCGACAGGAAGAAATAGACCACGAGGATGCCGAAGAAGATCTGGATGAAAATGCCCGGCGCGGTGGTCGCCGCGAATTCGAGAATGGAGCCCGGCGGACTCACCGCCGCCGTGGGCGATGGCTTGATCGGGCCGGTCGCAGCGAGGTGGCGCACCGTTCGATTCACGCTCTTTTCGAGCGAGGCATAGAGTTCGATCAACGGCGCGAGGTTCATCTGGATGCGGTCGATGCGCTCGGGAAGCTTGCGGAAGAATTCGGTTGCCGGGATGACGATGGCGACGACAGCCAGCACCGCCGCCGCGATGAAGAACAGCACGCAGGCAAAGGCCGCGATCGGCGACGGGATATGGCGCCGCTCAAGCCATTCGAGGATCGGCACCAATGCGATAGCGATCACCAGCGCGGCGGTCGTCGGCAGGAAGAATTCGGCGCCGTCCTTCAGCGCAAAGGGCATCGCGACGGCGAGCCCGAGGCCGGCAATCAGCGTGAGCGCGGCGAACAGGCGATCACGGCGCTGGGCGACGCGTTCGGCGTCCCTGCCCTCCTCGTCGAGCGGCAAGTCGAAGGAACCGCTATTGTCGTTCTCGTCCACCATGCCTCATGTCCTAGCGGCATTCCTTTCGCGCGCAATGATCGCTAGCTTCGTTTGATGCGCGAACTCATTCTGGTCATCGACGAAGGCACCACCTCCACCCGGGCGATGGTCTTCGCCCCCGACGGCACCGTCCGGGCAACGCACGGCAAGGAGCTGACCCAGCATTACCCCGAGGCGGGTCGGGTCGAGCATGACGCCAAGGAAATCTGGGAGCGCACGCTTGCCTGTTCGCGCGCCGCGATCGAATCGGCCGGGGGCGCGGGGCGAATCGCCGCGATCGGCATCACCAACCAGCGCGAAACGGTGGTGTTCTGGGACAAGGTCAGCGGCGAACCGCTCGCCCCGGCGATCGTCTGGCAGGACCGGCGCACCGCCGCGATGTGCCGCGCGCTGAAGGACGATGGCGAAGAGCCGGGAGTACAGGCCAAGACCGGGCTGCTGCTCGACCCCTATTTCTCGGGTTCGAAAATCGGTTGGGCGATGGCGCACTGGCCACAGCTGGCGGAGGCCGGCGAGCGACTGGCGGTCGGCACGATCGACAGCTGGCTGATCTGGAAGCTGACCGGCGGGCTGCACGTCACCGATGCGACCAATGCCAGCCGCACCGCGCTGATGGCGATCGGCAGCGGGCATTGGGACGACGGGCTGATCGAGCTGTTCGGGGCGCCGCGCGCCGCGCTGCCCGAGATCATCGATTGCGCCGGCCGCTTCGGCGAGACGACCTTGTTCGGCGACGCGATCCCGATCTGCGGCATCGCCGGCGACCAGCAGGCGGCGACGATCGGCCAGTCGTGCCTCGCGGTCGGCGAGACCAAGGCGACCTTCGGCACCGGCGCGTTCGTGCTGACGCAGGCCGGCAGCACGCCGCCGGTATCGCGCAACCGGTTGCTGTCGACCGTGGTGTGGCAGATCGGCGGACGTCGTTCCTATGCACTGGAAGGATCGGTGTTTGTCGCCGGCAGCCTGATCAAGTGGCTGCGCGATGCGGTCGGGCTGATCGGAACGGCGGGCGAGACGGAGGCGCTGGCGCGTTCGGTGGCGGACAATGCCGGGGTGTATCTCGTGCCGGCGCTGTCGGGGCTCGGCGCGCCGTGGTGGGAAGCAGAGGCGCGCGCGGCGATTTCGGGGCTGACCTTTGCCAGTTCACGAGCGCACATCGTGCGTGCCGCGCTGGAGGCGATGGCGCATCAGGCGCATGATCTGAAGACCGCCTTTGCCGCCGATGGCGTCGACTGGACCACGCTACGGATCGACGGCGGAATGGTCGCCAATGACTGGATGGCGCAGGATCTTGCCGACATGCTCGACGTCGCGGTCGAGCGTCCGGCGATGGCGGAGACGACCGCGCTGGGAGCGGCAATGCTGGCAGGCGTCGGGTGCGGACTGTTCGCCGACCTGGCGGCGTCGAGCGCGATGCGCGGCGCGGTAAGGACCTTCACGCCGGATTACGACTCGGCGCCCCGCGATGCGCGGCTGGCGGGTTGGGACAAGGCGGTTCGTTCGGTGATCGAGAGCGCGACGGCGGCGCGGACACCGGGAGACGCCGTACTCGCGCCGAACTGACCGTCAGGGTTGCCCAGGCACCGGTGTCGGCGACGCCGCAGGCTGTGGCGCCGAACTGTATTTCGGTGTTGGCGACGGTTGTGGAGAAGGCTGTGGCGAAGACTGTTGTACCGATTGCGTGGTCGCCGTGGCGGGGCTTCGCCCCTGCGTGGTCTGCGCGCCGCTCGGCAGATCCGGAAAAGCCGGCCCGCGGTCTGGCACGCCGGGCACGCCATAGGGGACCGATGGCACGCCCGGCCCCGGCTGATCGCCGGCCGGATAGCCGAGATAGGGATCCGGCGGGAGCGGCTGACGCCGATCGCGATTGCCGTTGCCATAGGGGGTGAAGGGCCGCTCACCCGGAATCGGTATGCCGAGACGCTGGGCGAGCAACGGGAAAAGCAACGCGCGCAACTGGCCATAGCCATGATCGGACAGCAGGAACGGCCCGATCGGGCGCTGACCGGCGGCGGGCACGAACACCGCGCGCATCGGCTGCGTCACTGCCACGGTGCGGCCGCCGGCGGTCACGTCGATCGCGCCGGGGCTGAGCTTGCCCTGCGTGCGCAGGCCGGGACCGCGCAGCAGGATCAGCGAGGCGGTCGCGGGGTCACTGCGCACATTGGGGCCGACCGCGGCTTCACCGGCGGCTATTTCCGCCGCGGCCTGGCCGACCACGCCCTCGACGATCGTGCCGCGCACGCCGATCGACGCGATCGGGGTATTGATGCTGGTCGTGCCGGCACGATCGGGGCGGCCGGACATGAAGCGGAAGGCACCTTTGACGACCGACGCGCTCATCGCGCGGGTGCCGCGATCCGGATCATAGACGAAGCGGTCGATTGTCACGCGCGCGCCGGAACCGACCGTGAAGACGGTCTTGTCGAGCAGCAGCACCTGGAGCTGGCTCCGTCCGCCGGTTTGCACCTCGTCGCCGAGGCCGACCCGCTCGCGGACCATCGCGACATGCGCCTGGGGGGCGCCCGCGCTCTTCAGCCGGACATTATTGTAGACCACGGCGTTGATGCCGATCGTGATGGCCCCGTCGGCGCCGATCGCGACACCGCCGAGCGCGAACGACGCCATCGCCGCCACGAAGGCGGCACCGAGCGTGCGTTGCAGCGTGCGTGCCATGGTTAGCGCCTCCCCCTGATGCCGGGTCCGCATGCCGCAACGACCGGCGACCAGTCCCCGCCCGCACGTCCGGCGGGCAATTCGGCAATCTCGGCGCGCGCGCCGACGGGATCGTCGAGCCGGCACAACAGGCTGACATGAAACAGCAGCGCATCGTCGGATTCGGGATGAAGCGCGATGATGCGTTCGGTCGTCGCGACCGCGCCGAACAGATCGCCGCGCGCCGCCTGTTGGCGCGCCAGCGCGAGCCCAGCGGCAGGATCGACGCTCGCTCGCGACAGCGAATCGAGTTCGGCGAGCGGATAGATCTGCGCGCCAGCCGGGCTGGCACAGCCGGCCAGCGCGAGCCATAATGCCGCAATCCATCTCCGGCTGGCCATGTTCATGCCTCCGCCCCTCGCCGGCTCCTGTCGAGTCGGTGGAAACTAACATAGGCCGGTCGCGGGCAAGCGGAAACATGGTCGTGCGACCCGCCGGCTTCGCAGCGACGAACGAACGCGATAGGCTCGGCCCGCAAGCGGGAGCAGCGCATGACCAACGAAACGCAACGCATCGATATCGCGACGGTCGTCGGCCTTGGCATGCTGCTGATGCCGCTGTTGACGATGTGGCATGAGATCGGCGGACACGCCGCTGCCTGCGCCGTTCAGGGCGGCCGGGTGACGACGATCGGCGCCTTCTATGTCGAATGCGAAGGCTTGTCAGGGGTGCCTCGCGTGCTGGTGGCGTGCGCCGGCGTCGCGGTGGACAGCGTCCTCGCGCTTGTCGCCTTCCTGCTGTGGCGTCGGGCCAAGGGTGACCTTGCGCGACTGTGCCTGTGGCTGGTGTGGGTGACCAAGGCATTCGTCGCGGCAGGGTATTTCTGCTTTTCGGGCGCGACCGGGGTCGGCGATCTCGGGCCCGGTGCCGGCGGCGGGATCGGCCCGCTGCCCCTGCCCTATCTGTGGCGCGCCGGCGAACTGGCGATCGGCGTCACGGTCTATGCGCTGCTGGTACGGGCCGCGATCCGCACGCTGACCCAAATGCTCGGCGACAGCGCCGCAACGGCGACAGCGCGGCGCAGCATAGCGCATGGCTATTATGCGACGATCGGCTGCGCGGCGGTTCTGGTCGGCCTGCTCAACCCGCTCGGCATCTTCATCACCATCATGTCGGCGGCGGCCTCGTCGTTCGGCGGCAATGCCGGGATGATCTCGGTCGGTTTCACGGTGCCGTCGGGCGCAACGACGAAGCATTTCGTGATCGCGCGCAACTGGCCGGTCATCTTGGCAGGTGCGGTGGTGCTGATCGCCTTCGCGCTGGTGCTCGGGCCGTCGGAGCATTTTCGGTAGGCGTTTTCGAGCGAGGTGCGGCGCGTTGCGTTGCGAAGACTTTCGTCATCCCGGATTTATTCCGGGATCCACCGGGCCGGGTTTTGAGAACCTCTCGGATTGCAGGGCTTGTGAGCCGGTGGACCCCGGAACAGGTCCGGAGTGACGAGGAAAGCGATCGCACTGGTCCTGGCTCCCCGGCGGTGGCGATCCGCGTCGTCGCTATCGAGCGGCACGGAAGCAGGGGAAAAATCTCCCCTGCTAAGACCATATTTCGCGCCGATTTTTACTTTACGTTACAAACAGTTATGAACCCGCTCCCCTGCTCCGAAAATGCAGGGTAGAATTGCGCCGTTTGCAGGGGAGGAAACGGCACCTCGCAGGGGAAGACCGCCCGCAATGCAGGGATCGCATGTTTCGGGCCGGACGATGCGAAAGAGCGGCCATGCGTCGAGTCGAGGCATGGTACCGCCACGGTTTGCGCCGATACGGCGAATGTTGAATCATGCTGTGTGGGTTTGTGCGCAGTCTGCAATAACGGCCGCTCGGCAAGCGTCCCGATGTATGATGCTACACCAACAGCTTCATCAGCCCGTTTGAGAAGTAGCCAAAGCTCTTGTCGGGTAGTTCGGCGTCGGCTCTGGCCGTTAGAGCAATCCCCTGCTTGTCTAAATCTGTTACAAGCTCAGCGGGGAAGCCGGCAAAGTGAGCATCCTCATACCTCTGCTGCCATTGCTCAACGTCGCTCGCCAAGGACGCGGACAACCCCATCGAAGCCGATTCGACATAACCGCCGCGCGCTGCGTCTCTCACACCTGTCCCGGACAGCATCCCGTCGATTAGAAAGTCGACTTCCATTGTCGCAGCTTAGTCCGTGACCTGGGATCTGACAATCACAGCCTCCACCAATCCCGGCCGCTCCCTCACCCGCTCCCCTACGCCGCCACCCGATCCTCGAACAGAACCTTGAGGTCCTTCTTCAATATCTTCCCATTGGCGTTGCGCGGCAATGTTTCGTGGACGAAGCGGATCGCGACCGGGGTCTTGAACACGGCGAGGCGCTCGCGCACCCAGGCCTGGAGCTCGGCTTCGGTCGCCGACATGCCGGGGGCGAGATGGACGACCGCCGCCGGTTCCTCGCCGAGCGTGCGATGCGGGATGCCGATCAGCGCGCAGTCGGTGACGGCGGGATGGGCGTAGAGGACGTTCTCAACCTCGCTGGAATAGATGTTCTCGCCGCCGCGGATCACCATGTCCTTGGCGCGATCGACGATATAGGCGAAGCCCTCATCGTCGAGCCGCGCGAGATCGCCGGTGCGCACCCAGCCGTCGACGAAGGTCGCGGCGGTCGCCTCGGGCTTGTTCCAGTAACCGCGCACGATCATCGGCCCGCGCGCCCACAACTCACCGACCTCGCCGACCGGCAATTCGGTGACGCCATCCTCTGCGACGATCTTGAGATCGGCGACCGCGACCGGCGGGCCGGCGCTTGAAGGTCGGTTGAGATAATCCTCGGCGGCGTGGCTGGTGACGGTCGCCATCGTCTCGGTCATGCCCCAGCCATTGCCGGGCAGCGCGCCGAATTCGGTATAGATTCGCCGCACCAGCTCCGGCGCGGACGGCGCGCCGCCATAGGCGATCGCCTCCAACGAGGAGAGATCATAGTTGGCGCGATCGGGATGTTCGAGCAGTTGCCAGGCGATGGTCGGCACGCCGCCGGTGACATGGACCTTCTCAGTCTCGATGATTTCCATCGCACGGACCGCATCCCATTTGCGCATGAAGATCATCGTCGAGCCGCTGGCGAGCACGCCCATCATCGTCGCGCTGCACGCCGTGACGTGGAAAAGCGGGATGCAGGCGAGGAAGGTGCGCGGCTGCGGCGCAGGTGGTTCCTCGCCGCGGCGCAGCGCGGCGCGCGCGCCGGCATAACCCGAGGTCATGATATTGGTCGTGAGGTTGCGATGCGTACCGAGCGCGCCCTTGGGGTTCCCGGTCGTGCCGCTGGTGTAGAAGATCGTCGCATCGTCGTCCGGCGCGATGGCGACCTCGGGCAGGGTCGCCTCGGCAAGGTCGGCATAGCCGCCGGGCGTGCCGATGACGTCCTCGAGCCGTGACGCGCGACCGTCGAGCGGGGTCGAGGCGCGCGACACGACGAAGCGCTCGACGCCGGGCAGCGCCGGCATGTCGGCGGACAGGCGCTGATAGCGTTCGTCATCGAGGAACAGGATGCGCGCGCCCGAATCATCGATGCCATATTCGAGCTCGCCCGGCGTCCACCACGCGTTGAGCGGCACGACGATCGCGCCGATGCTGGCGGCGGCAAAGAAGATCACCGGCCATTCGGGCAGGTTGCGCATCGCCAAGGCAACGCGGTCGCCCTTGCCGATGCCGATCTCGCCGAGCCAGATAGCCAGCCGCGCGACCGCGCGGTAGTTCGCCTCATAAGTGACGCGCTCATCCTCGTAGATGGTGAGGATGCGGTCACCATGAGCGCGCGTCGCGGCGACGAGCCAGGCAAGCGTCGGCGGCGCGTTCTTCCATACGCGCGTCGGCACGCCGTGGACGTCGATCGTCTCCATCTCGAATTTCTCGCCGGGCGCGGTCAGCGCGGCCCGTGCCTGATCGAGCGATATCTTCGGCCAGGCCGGGTCGAGCGCGATCAGCGTTTCGGTCTCCACAGCCCGGTCACTCACAGCGCATTTCTCCTTACGAATTGAAAACCGGGTTCGGCTGCCCGGTCGGTTTGCGCAAGGTTAGTGTTGATTCAAGCCGCACTCAAGGCAATAGGGACCTATCGTTTCGAAATCGGGGTATGGAGACTTATGCGAATCGCCGATGCCGCAAAGCATGGTTTCGACCCGGCACGCCTGGCGGCGATCGATGCGTTCGTCGACGAACGCTATATCGCGTCGGGCAAGCTGCCGCATGCCCAGTTGCTGATCGCGCGTGACGGCGAAATCATACACTTCGCCAACCTCGGAACGGCGCGCGAGGGCGGCGGGGCAATCGACGAAAGTTCGCTGTTCCGCATCGCTTCGATGACCAAACCGATCACCTCGATCGCCTTCATGATGCTGGTCGAGCAGGGGCTGGTCGCGGTCGATACGCCAGTCCATCACGTGCTGCCGGAGTTCAAGGGCATCGGCGTCTATGAAGCGGGCGGCGGCGGCGTGCCGTTCGCGAGCCGGCCGACGACCGAGCCGATGCGCATGGTCGACCTGCTGCGCCATACTTCGGGGCTGACCTACGGGTTCCAGAACCGGTCGAACATCGACGCCGCCTATCGCGAAGGCAAAATCGAGAACTGGCACGGCAATCTCGACCTCGACGGTTTCATCGCCGCGCTGGGCAAGCTGCCACTGGAATTCTCGCCCGGCACGGCGTGGAATTACTCGGTGTCGACCGACGTACTCGGCGCCGTGGTCGAGCGCGTCTCGGGGATGAAGCTGCCAGAGTTCTTCGCGTCGCGTATCTTCCAGCCGCTGGGAATGAACGACAGCTTTTTCGCGGTGCCCACGGACAAGATCGATCGGCTGACCGATTGCTATACCTTCGTGCCCGGCAAGGGTCGGGTGATGTACGATCGCGGCAGCGAGAGCGCGTGGAGCCGGATGCCGAAACTGGTGTCGGGCGGCGGCGGGCTGGTGTCGAGCGCGCTCGACTATGATCGCTTCTGCCGGATGTGCCTGGGTGGCGGCGAACTCGACGGCGCGCGGATCATCGGGCGCAAGACGCTCGATCTGATGACGCAGAACCATCTGCCGGGAAAATCGGACCTCGCGGCGATGTCGAAGTCGCTGTTCAGCGAAGCGGCCAATGCGGGAACCGGCTTCGGCCTCGGCTTTGCGGTCAATGTCGATGTCGCGCGGTCGATGATCCCGGGCTCGGTCGGCGAATATTATTGGGGCGGGATGTTTTCGACCGCCTTTTTCATCGATCCCGTCGAGCGCCTGCACATGGTATTCATGACGCAGATGTCGCCGTCCAACACCTACCCGATCCGCCGTGAGCTCAAGACGATGATCTATGCCGCTATGACCTGATAAAAGCCGTTCCCCGGCGCAGGCCGGGGCCAGTTGGTAAGGCCGTCGCAACGGGCCGGAACGCTGGACGATGACCCTTTCGATACTGGGCCCCGGCCTTCGCCGGGGAACAAGGAGCAAGCAAAAATGACCTCGCCGATCACCACCGAACGCCATGACGATGTGCTCGTCATCATTTCCAACAACCCGCCGGTCAATGCGCTCGGCGCGGCGGTGCGGCAGGGGCTGGAAGCCGGCATCAAGCAGGGCCTTGCAGACGCGAGCATCAAGGCGATGGTGATCCGTTGCGACGGGCGCACCTTCTTCGCCGGGGCCGACATTACCGAGTTCGGCAAGCCGTTCGTCGAGCCCGGCCTGCCGACCGTGGTCGACATGATCGAGGCGTCGGACAAGCCGGTGATCGCCGCGATCCACGGCACCGCGCTCGGCGGCGGCTGCGAGGTCACGCTCGGCTGTCACTATCGCATCGCCGTCCCCTCGGCGAAGATCGGCACCCCCGAAGTCAAGCTTGGCCTGCTGCCGGGCGCGGGCGGCACGCAGCGCATTCCGCGCATCGCCGGCGTGGCGCTGGCGCTCGAGATGACCGCCAAGGGCGACCCGATCTCCGCCAAGAAGGCGCTGGATGCCGGGCTGATCGACCGGATCGCCGGCGAGACCAGTCTGGTCGACGATGCCATCGCCTTCGCGCGCGAGATGGCCGACGCCCGCCCCCTGCCCCGCGCCAGCCAGAAGATCGCCAAGGCCGACCCCGACGCGGTTGCCGCGTTCAAGAAGGACAATGCCAAGCGCTTCCGTGGCTTCGACGCGCCAGCGGCGAACATCGCGTGCGTCGAAAAGGCCAGCGACGGATCGAGCTTCGAGGAAGGAATCGCCTTCGAGCGGCAGGAATTCATGAAGCTGATGATGGGCACGCAATCCGCCGCGCAGCGCCACATTTTCTTCGCCGAACGCCAGGCCGCCAAGATCGACGGCATCCCGAGCGACATCAAGCTGCGCGAGATCAAGCGCGTCGGCGTGATCGGTGCCGGCACGATGGGCGGCGGCATCTCGATGAACTTCCTGTCGGCCGGCATCCCGGTGACGATCGTCGAGATGGCGCAGGAAGCGCTCGATCGCGGCACCGGCGTGATCCGCAAGAATTACGAGGCATCGGCGGCCAAGGGCCGGCTGAAGCCCGAGCAGGTCGAGGCGGCGATGGGCGCGCTCACGCCGACACTCGATTTCGAGCGGCTCGCCGATTGCGACCTGATCATCGAGGCGGTCTACGAGACGATGGAGGTCAAGAAGGAGATTTTCGGCAAGCTCGACAAGATCGCCAAGCCGGGCGCGATCCTTGCCTCCAACACCTCCTACCTCAATGTCGACGAGATCGCCGCGTGCACGTCGCGACCCGAGGATGTGCTCGGCATGCACTTCTTCTCGCCGGCAAACGTCATGAAGCTGCTCGAAGTGGTGCGCGGCGCGAAGACCGCGCCCGACGTGCTGGCGACGGTGATGGCGCTGGCCAAGACGATCAAGAAGGTCGCGGTGGTCGCCGGGGTGTGCCACGGCTTTATCGGCAACCGCATGCTGATGCCGCGCCAGGTCGAGGCCAACAAGCTGCTGATGGAAGGCGCGACGCCCGAGCAGATCGACCGCGTCCATGTCGCCTTCGGCATGCCGATGGGGCCGTTCCAGATGAGCGATCTCGCCGGCGTCGATATCGGCTGGCACCGCGACCCGACCCGGATCGAGAATATCCGCGATGCGCTCGCCGCCGAGGGGCGCTGGGGGCAGAAGACCGGCAAGGGTTTCTACGATTATGACGAGAAGCGGAACCCGACGCCGAGCCCGCGCGTGGCCGAGATCATTGAGGATTTCCGCTCCAAGTCGAACCTGCAGAAGCGCGAGATCAGCGACGAGGAGATCGTCGAGCGGACGCTCTACACGATGGTCAATGAGGGCGCGCTGATCCTCGAGGAGAAGATGGCGCAGCGCGCGTCGGACATCGATGTCGTGTGGATCTATGGCTATGGCTGGCCGGTCTATCGCGGCGGGCCGATGTTCTGGGCCGACACCGAAGGTCTCAAGAAGATCGTCGCGGGCCTGGAGAAGCACGGCTTCACCGTCGCCGAGCTGCTCAAGAGCAAGGCGGAGAGCGGCGGGCGCTTCAATTGAGCGAACTGTCCGCCCTCGAAACGGCAGCGGCGATCCGCCGCGGCGAGACGACCGCCGTGCAGCAATGCGCGGCGGCGATCACCCGGATCGAGGCGCGTGACGGTGCCCTGAACGCGGTTGTCGTCCGCGATTTCGACCGGGCGCGCGAACAGGCGCGCGCGGTCGATGCGGGGCCGCAGGATTTGCCGCTGCTCGGCGTGCCGATGACGGTCAAGGAATCGTACAATGTTGCGGGCCTGCCGACGCATTGGGGTTTTACCGAGCATCGCGATTTCATCGCCGGCGAGGATGCCGAGCTGGTCAAGCGGCTGAAGCGCGCCGGGGCGGTGATCCTCGGCAAGACCAATGTGCCGGTCGGGCTGGCCGACCTGCAATCGAACAATCCGATCCATGGCCGCACGCACAATGCGATCGACCCGACGCGTAGCGCAGGTGGATCATCCGGTGGTGGCGCGGTGGCGCTGGCCTCGGGCATGGTAGCGCTCGAGATTGGCTCGGATATTGGCGGGTCGATCCGTGTGCCGGCGGCGTTCAATGGGGTGTGGGGGCACAAGCCGACATATGATGCGCTGTCATCGGACGGCCACAGCTTTCCCGGCACAGACGGCGCGCGGGTCGCGCTTGGGGTGTGCGGACCGCTGGCGCGCAATGCCGAGGACCTGGCGGCGGCGCTCGACGTACTGTCGGATTTTCCGTTGCCGGTGGCATCGGTTCGTGGCGCCGATGGCTTGCGCATCCTGTTGCTGACGACGCACCCGCGAGCACAGGTTCAGAATTCCATCGTCGCCGCGCTGGACCGTGCCGGCGCAGCACTCGATGCAGCCGGTGCAAAGGTCGATCGGACCAGCGAGCTGCTGCCCGACCTGAACGAGCAGCATCGCCATTACATGCACATGCTCAACATCGCGATGACGCGCGGCGCGCCATCGCCGGGGCGCGACGCGCCGACGCTGGCCGAGTGGTTCACGCTCGGCGATCAACAGGCGCACAACCGCCGCGCCTGGGCGGCATTGTTCGCGCATTATGACGCGGTGATCGCGCCGACGGTCGGCATGACCGCCTTTCCGCACGACGATACGCCGCTGGCCGATCGCCACCTCAGCATCGACGGTGTCGACACCAAATTCGGCGCGCAGTTCGCCTTTCCCGGCATCGCCACCTTCCCGATGCTGCCCGCCACCTCGGTACCGATCGGCCGCGACGCCGATGGCCTGCCGATCGGCGTGCAGGTGATCACCGATATGTGGCGCGACCATGATGCCATCGCGATCGCGCGCGCGCTGCACGATCTAGTCTGGAGCAAATAGATGACCGACCTCGACAAATTCCGCGCCGAGACGCGCGCTTGGCTGGAGGTAAACTGCCCGCCCGAAATGCGCGAGCCGGTGCGCAGCGAAAAGGACGCGGTGTGGGGTGGGCGCGACCAGTCGATGCTGACGCCAGCGCAGAAAAGCTGGATGGACGCGATGGGCGCGCGCGGCTGGACCGTGCCCGACTGGCCCAATGCCTATGGCGGCGGCGGGCTGAGCGCGGCCGAAACCAAGATATTACGCGAGGAGATGGCGCGGCTGAAGTGCCGCAACCCGCTCAACAGCTTCGGCATCTCGATGCTCGGGCCGGCGCTGCTCAAATATGGCACCGAGGAACAGAAGCTCGACTATCTGCCCAAGATCGCGCGCGGCGAGATCCGCTGGTGCCAGGGCTATTCCGAGCCGAACGCCGGCTCAGACCTCGCCAGCCTCGCCACCTCGGCCGAGGACAAGGGCGACCATTATCTGATCAACGGCCAGAAGGTATGGACCAGCTACGCCGACAAGGCCGACTGGATCTTCTGCCTCGTCCGAACCGACAAGACGACCAAGCAGGGCGGTATCAGCTTCGTGCTGTTCGACATGGCCTCGCCCGGCGTGTCGACCAAGCCGATCCTGCTGATCTCGGGCTATTCGCCGTTCTGCGAGACGTTTTTCGACAATGTCGAAGTGCCCAAGACCCAGCGCGTCCATGACGAGAACAAGGGCTGGGACGTCGCCAAATATCTGCTCGGCCATGAGCGCGAGATGATCTCGGGCATGGGGCTGGGCTCGACCGGCGGCAATCCGCTGATCGAGGGTGCAGTGGCAACGATCGGGCTCGACCATGACGGCAAGCTCGCCGACCCGCTGCTGCGCGGCCAGATCGCCCTGTTCGAAGTGCGGTCCAAGGCGTTCGCGATGATGTCGGAGCGTTTCATCGACGAGTTGAAGGCCGGGCGCGCGCACCCTGCCCAGCCGTCGATGATGAAATATTACGGCACCGAGCTCAACAAGAGCCGCTACGAATTGATGATGGCGTCGGGCGGGTCGGACGCGCTCGAATGGGAGAGCGAAGCCTCGAACGGCGGTGCGACGCCACGCGCCTGGCTGCGCACCAAGGCCAATTCGATCGAGGGCGGGACCAGCGAGGTGCAGCTCAACATCATCGCCAAGCGCATCCTGGAATTGCCGGGGGCTTGATGAATTTCCCACTCCCCTCCGGGGAGAGGGCAAGCGAGCGAAGCGAAGCGCGGGAGAGGGGCAGGACAGAACGCTGACGTCCGCGTGACGGCCCCTCTCCCCTACCCTCTCCCCGCAAGCGGGGAGAGGGAGAAGAACAGAAAGACACCAGAATGCCACTCTATCTCAACGACGAACAGGCGATGCTGCGCGATACCGCGAAGGGCTTCGTCGCCGAGCATGCGCCGGTCAGCCATATGCGCGGCCTGCGTGACAGCAAGGACGCCAATGGCTTCAGCCGCGACTTGTGGAAGCAGTTCGCCGAACTGGGGCTGACCGGCATCCTGATCGGCGAAGACCAGGGCGGCCTGGGTCTCGGCCATGTCGAGGCGGGGATCGTGCTGGAGGAGATCGGACGAAACCTGTCCCCCTCCCCGTTCCTCTCCACCGCCGTCGCCGCCGTCGCGGCGCTGCAGGGCACACCGCACGCCGCGCGATGGTTCCCCGGCATCATCGCCGGCGAGACCGTCGCGGCGCTGGCGATCGACGAGGCAGCCAAGCATCGCGACGCGGTCGGCATGAAGGCGGAGCGCTCGGGCAACGGCTTCAAGCTGACCGGCAAGAAGCAGTTCGTCACGCACGGCCATGTCGCGGACCTGCTGATCGTCGCAGCACGCACTGCCGGATCGCCCGATGACGAGCAGGGCATCACGCTGTTCGCGGTGGACAAGGGTGCTTCGGGCCTGACCGCAGTGGCGGAGCGGCTGGCCGATGCCAGCATCGCGGCGCGGCTCGACTTCGACGGCGTCGAGGTCGATGCCGACGCCGTGATCGGCGAGATCGATGCCGGCCGCGATCCGCTGGCGCGGCTGCTGCGCGCAGGGCGCACCGGCGCGTCGGCCGAGTTGCTCGGCGTCGGCGGCGGCGCGATGGACCTCACGGTGAATTACCTCAAGGAGCGCAAGCAGTTTGGCGTCGCGATCGGCAGCTTCCAGGCCCTGCAGCACCGTGCGGCGCATCTTTATTCGGAGATGGAGGTGGCGCGGGCCGCGGTGCTCAAGGCGCAGCAATTGCTCGATGCTGGCGACGATGGCGCGGATGCGGCGGTGTCAGTCGCCAAGGCGATGACCGCACTTGCCACCACGCTCAGCGTGCAGGAAGGCGTGCAGATGCATGGAGGCATCGGCATGACCGACGAATATGACATTGGCTTCTACATGAAGCGCGCACGGGTGCTCGCCGAGATGTTCGGTGACGCCAATTTCCACGCCGACCGGATCGCCAGCGCGGCAGGCTATTGATGGATATCAGCACGCCTGCCGACACGCCGCCCGAACAGCTCGTCAGCGGCCTGGTCGATCTGCTGGACATCGAGGAGGTCGACCGCGACCTGTATCGCGGCAAGCGCCAGCCCGGCGGGGTCGGGCGCGTGTTCGGCGGCCAGGTCATCGCCCAGGCGTTGCAGGCGGCACAGCGCTCGACCGAGGCGCCCAAGGTGGCGCATTCGCTGCACGCCTATTTCATGCGGCCGGGAAACGAGGATTTCCCGATCATCTACCGCGTGGTGCGCGATTTCGAGGGCCGCAGTTTCGCGACGCGGCGGGTGATCGCGATGCAGCGCGGCGAACCGATCCTCAACATGGCGGCAAGCTTCCAGACGCCCGAGGACGGGCTGCGCCACCAGGATCCGATGCCCGATGTGCCGGGCCCCGAGTCGCTCCAGTCCGAAGCCGAGCTTCGCCGCGACATGGCCGACGAAATCCCCGAGAAATTCCGTCGCCACATGCTGCGCGGCCGGCCGGTCGAGATCCGCCCGGTGCAGCCGCGCAGCTGGTTCCGGCCCGACAAGCGCGAACCCAAGCAGGACAGCTGGTTCCGGCTGGTCGCGCCGATCGGTGACGATGCCGCAATGCACCGCGCGATCCTCGCTTATGCCTCCGACATGTCGCTGCTCGGCACCGCGACGCTGGCGCATGGCGTCAACTGGATGACGCACAATCTGCAGACCGCGAGCCTCGACCATTCGCTGTGGCTGCATGAGGATTTTCGCGCCGACGAGTGGCTGCTCTATGCCTGCGACAGCCCCTGGGCTGGCCATGCGCGCGGGTTCAATCGCGGCAAGATCTACACGCAGGACGGCCGGCTGGTAGCTAGCGTGGCGCAGGAAGGGTTGATGAGACTGCGCGAATGACCGACCTGCTTTCCGCCGATATCGCCGACTTTACGCAGCGCGACTTCACCTTTGGCGGGAAGACCAAAGCGGTGCTGTGTATCGGCGACCGCGGCCCAGCGGTAATCGTGCTCCATGAGATATTCGGCTTCACGCCGCCACTGGCGCGCTTCTGTCGCTGGGTCGCGGCCGCGGGGATGCGCGTCTATGCGCCGATCCTGATCGGCACGCCCGATGCGCGCAACCGCGAAAAGGCCGGCGCGCTCGACATCCTGCGGCTGTGCGTCAGCCGCGAATTCACGCTGTTCCGCACGGGGCGATCGAGCCCGGTGGTCGACTGGCTCAAGCCGCTCGCAGGGCAGGCGCACACGGAATGCGGCGGCCCCGGCGTCGGTGTGATCGGCATGTGCATGACGGGCGGCTTCGCCTTGTCGATGGCGGTCGACCCGGTCGTGCTGGCGCCGGTGCTGTCGCAGCCAAGCATGCCCGTCGGCAAACCCGGCGCGCTCGATATTACGGCCGCCGACCTCACGGTCGTCAAACAACGCACCTGCAATGAGGGCCTGACGCTGCGCGGCTATCGCTTCGCGGGCGATACGATCGCGCGGCACGAGAAATTCGTCACGCTCGGCGAGACGTTCGGCGCGGCGTTCATCGGCACGGAACTCCCCGACTCGGCTGGCAATCCATCCGGCATGATCAGCGAGGGCAAGCCGCCGCACAGCGTGGTGACGCGCGACTTGATCGATGCGGCGGGTGAGCCGACGCGCGCCGCGGCAGATGAGATCATCGCTCATTTCCGGACGGTGCTCGAGGCCTGATACCAACGGCCTTAAAGATTGACCTGTGCCCAGCTTCGCGTTGTGACAGAAGCGACGCGGGCGAGGTCGTTGGCGAAGAAATTCCAGGCATCACAACATTTTGAGACGACATGATCGTAGTCATCGAAGACGGTGTTGGA
>JBBRSN010000038.1:0-39862 GCA_038245375.1 Sphingomonadales bacterium
CGCGCCGCGTCGCGGCGGCTGTGACCCTCCACGAACACGACGCGCCGACCGGCGGCTGAACTCGCCTCGCCATTCTTCCCCGGCCGCTCCCAAAAGTAGCAGCCTTACCAAAGGCCGGCTATTACTGCGCCACGCTCAGCACCGCGCCGGCGTTCCGATGGCCTGCTGTGTCACCGCCGCATCCACGAACTGGTAAGCCTCGCCTGGCGCGAAGCTCAGCGGCACGTAGGCTGCCGCCGTCGCGACCGATCGCTCGCGGTGCCACGCCCCCGCATAGCGCCGGACCGCGTCGTAACCGCCGCGATAGCCGAGCCCCTGCAACTCCTCGAAGACGCGGATCATCGTCAGCCGCTCGCGCCGCGTCTTGCGATCGTTCGTCTCCAGCAGCCGATCCAGATCGGCGGTCCATGGCCCCAGCTTCGGCAGTGGTTGCACGCTGCGCTCGTACGCGAACGCCGTCTCGCCCGAGCGCAGCACCTTCCTGACCGTGTTCCGCGACACGCCGAGGTCGCGCACGATCTCCTTGATCGACTTGCCCTTGACGAAAAACTCGCGCCGGATGCGCGCCACTGTCTCCACGACCAGCATCTCCCACGCGCCTCCGCCGCAAAGCGACGAGGCGTGAACCGCATCCGTTCAGGGGGTCAATTTTGGAAGCCTATCAGCCCCGAACGGGGTCAATATTGCAGGCCGATTCACACCCGTCTTCCTGGTTCCCGGAACGGAACCGCGCCCGCAGGGCGATGGGTAGCATCGTGTCGCAAGGCTGCGACTGCCACGGGACGTGATCGGATGCCGCCCAGAATTGTCGCGGGTTCCTACGGGCTTGTTCGTGGGCGGCGCAGCCGTGGAGGCATTGCCCTGCTTCGGCAGGCATCCCGGCAGTTACGGAACGGAGTGCTGCTCGCCGCCCTGCATCCATGGCATCTTCATGCCAGTCATATCGCAGTCGGCGTAGCCGCGACCAAAACCAGACCGGCTTCGCGCACGAGCGCGGTCACCCGATCGAGAAACGGCGCCACGGCCTCCTGGCGCTCGGACGTGACCTCGAAACTCATGAAGGATGGCGCCTTCTGGCGCGCGCCCTTCACCGTGGGTACTTCGAGACGCAGATTTACGATGTCGAAGGGCTCATTTTCGATCAGCGCTTCCAATCGTACCAGGAATTGCTTGTCGCCGAATTCGCCGGCTACCTCGACCTTGGCGCGCGTGGGCACGGCAGTGGGAACTGCGTCGATCGCTGCCGCGCGCGCTTTCAACGCGTCGTCGCGGTCGTGCTTGCTCAGGGCTTCCTTCTTCACGGTACGGAAGATCTGCCGCTCGCGTTCCATCTTCCAGACCGTGTCGAGCGCCGGAAACGCGATCGCACCCGTGGGGCAGACATTGCCGCAGGTCGAACAACCGACGACGCATTCCATGGCCGCGACCGCGACGGCGATTCCGTCCTGCATCTCGTAAACGGCGCGGCCGCAGGTGATGTAGCAGAGCTGACAGCCAATACAGGCCTCGGCATCCACCGTGGGGAACCAGGGGACCTCTTCGCGTGGAATGCCATGCCAGCTCTTCTTCTCGGCGCTCATGATGGGGTTCTCCAGTTGAGGTTCGCGCGCCAGCCGTCGAGCGTGCGGATATAATTCAGTCGCGTCCAAGCCGATGGTTCCGGTGATCGCGCCAGATTCAGCACGCCGCGTAATGCCTCGACATCCGCATAGCCGCGCGCACCGAGCCAGTGTTGCAGTTCGTCGCGCACGATCGAGAGCCGGGCGGGACCATGCGCCAGCAACAAGGAGGCCAACTGCACGACATGGGCACCGCAGGCGATCGCCTGTGCGGCGTTCTCGCCATCGTGCACGCCACCGCTGCAGGCCAGCGACAGGCCGCACGTCGTGGACAGCACCGCCAGCGCATGCAGGCGCTGCGGCAACTCGGCCGCTGTCGAAAGTTCCAGTTGCCGGCGCACTTCCAGCGTGTCGACATCGACTTCCGGCTCATAGAGACGGTTGAACACCGTGACCCCGCGTACCCCCGCTGCCTCCAGCTGTCGCACGAAGGCAGGCAGGGCCGTGTAAAACGGACTGAGCTTGACCGCGACCGGGATCGGAACGGCTGCAACGACCGCCTCGACCAGCGCCAGCTGGCGCTGTTCGACCGCATCGCCCGATTCCATAGCATGGGTCGCAATGTCATAGAGGTTGAGCTCCAGGGCATCGGCACCTGCGTCGGCAAGGCGCCTTGCAGAGCGTGTCCAGCCGCCCGGTGTGGTACCGTTGAGCGAGGCGACCACCGGCACATCGACAGCTGCACGCAACGCCGCGAGTTCGGCGAGATAGCCCTCGCCATCCAGCGAGAAGAAAGGGATCTCCGGCATGAAGCTGCTCGCTTCGGCATTGAGGTCCATCTGGCTGTCGATCAGGCGATGCACCGCCATCTGTTCTTCGGCCAGCTGTTCCTCGAAAAGCGAATGCATTACGATCGCCCCCGCGCCGGCTTCGACTGCCCGGGCCGCAGCGTGGGGATCCCGCGAGATCGGGCTGGCTGCGACGACGAACGGCGTGCGCAGCTTCAGGCCAAGCCATGTGGTGCCAAGGTCAGCCATGTTCGCTCCCTTCCGGCGTGCTCGACGGCAACGGCAGGTGGATATGAGAAAGCTGCTCGTAGAGCGAGCGGCGCTGCCGCACCGCTTCGCGCGCGGCCGCGACCAACGCACGGTAGCGCTCGGGCGAGCGCAGCTCGACCATCCGGAAGCGCGCCTCCTGTTCCATATATTCTGCCAGGTCCCGGTGGGGCGGACCGCAGTCCATCTCCAAAGGCGCTTCACCCCGCCCGATCCGCGTCGGATCGAAGCGATAAAGCAGCAGGGCGCCGCTGCCGATGGCGCGGCGCTGGTGCGCGGGGGCCTGGACCAGATCGTAGCCGTGCGCGATGCACGGGCTGTTGGCGATGATCAGCGAAGGACCAGGGTGGCGCTCCGCTTCCAGGAACGCCTTCACCGTCTGCTCGCTGTGCGACTGCATCGCCACCTCGGCCACATAGACATGGCCATAGCTCATCGCGAGCAAGCCCAGATCCTTCTTGCGGCTGGCCTTGCCGGCCACCGCGAACTTCGCCGACGCGCCGAGCGGCGTGGCCTTGGACTGCTGGCCGCCGGTGTTGGAATAGACCTCGGTATCGAGCACGAGGATGTTGACCTTGCGCTGAGAGGCCAAAACATGGTCGAGGCCACCATAGCCGATATCATAGGCCCAGCCATCACCTCCGACGATCCAGAGACTGCGTGGCAGCAAGGCTGGAAGGTCTTCGCGAAGAGTGGCGGCCTCGGGCGACGGGTCAGGCGCCAGCAGGGCATCAAGCTCGGTCACCGCGGCCCGGATCGATGCCGCCTGCGCGTCGTCGGCAGCGGTGGCCGGAGCGGCGAGCAGAGCCTCGACCAGCGCGGCGGGCAGCTGCGACGCCCGTTCTTGCAGCCGGGCCCTTGCACGCGCGCGCCGCGTATCCAGCGCCAGCCGCATGCCCAGCCCGAACTCGGCATTGTCCTCGAAGAGCGAATTGGACCAGGCGGGGCCACGCCCCTGCGCGTTGACCGTGTACGGCGTGGTCGGCAGGTTGCCGCCGTAGATCGACGAGCAGCCGGTGGCATTGGCAATCATCAGCCGCTCGCCGAACAGCTGGGTCAGCAGGCGCAGATAGGGCGTCTCGCCGCAGCCGGCACAGGCACCCGAAAATTCGAACAGCGGCTGGCGGAATGCGGCAGTCCGGCGATCGATCGGCACGGCATCGAGCGGCGCCGATTCGATCGTCTCGAAGAAGTCGTAAAAGCTGCGCTCGACATCGCGGTGCTCCAGCAGCGGGGAAGCCACGAGCGCGCGCCGGCGCGGATCCTGCCGGTCGCGACCGGGGCAGACTTCGATGCACAGCCCGCAACCCGTGCAATCCTCCGGCGCGACCTGGACGCTGTACTGCAGGCCCTCGAAGGCCGGTTCGAACCCCTCGGGTTGCGAGCGAAAGCCTTCAGGCGCGCCTTCGAGCTGGGCCGGGTCATAGACCTTGGTGCGGATCGCCGCATGGGGGCAGATCATCGAGCAGGCGTTGCACTGAACGCACAGGTCAGGCTGCCAGATCGGAACGTCGAGTGCGATAGCGCGCTTTTCGAGGCGACTGGTGCCCGTGGGCCATGTCCCATCTGGCGGAAACGCGCTGACCGGCAGTTCGTCGCCGCGCCCCTCGAGCAACAGCTTCGTCACTCGCTGCGCGAAATCATTCGCGTCGGCCGGCACGGCCGGTGGTCGGTGCCGGGTCGCCGTCGGCGCCGGGGGCACCGGCACCTCGGCGAGGGCCGCCAGCGTGCCTTCGAGTGCGGCCAGGTTGCGCCGGACCACTTCGGGACCACGGCTCCCCCAGCTCTTCTCCAGCGATGCGCGCAGGGCCGTCAGCGCTTCGTCGATCGGCAGGACCTTGGTCAGCGCGAAGAAACAAAGCTGCATCACCGTGTTGATGCGGCGGCCCAGTCCCGCGCGCTCGGATTGCGCATAGCCGTCGATTACGAACAGCCGGCACTGCCGGTCGGCCAGCCACTTTTGCGCTTCGTATGGCAGCGTCGACCAGAAGCGTTCCGGCGGAACGGCCGTGTTGACGAGGATCGTGGCCCTCGGTGCCGCGCGGGACAGCAGGTCGCGCTGCTCGAGAAACTCCGGCGCATGGATTGCCAGGAACTGCGCCTGCGCAATGCCATAGGTCGAGCGGATCGGGCGGGGTCCGAAGCGCAGGTGCGAAATCGTCGTGGCGCCGGCCTTGCGCGAGTCATATTCGAAGTGGCCCTGGGCAAAGAGCGGCGTGTTTTCGCCGATGATCTTGATGCTTGCCTTGTTGGCCGAGACCGTGCCGTCGGCGCCGAGCCCGAAGAACAGCGCTCGTGTGACGTCGTCGGACTCCAGCTCGCGGTCGAACGCCTCGTTCCAGGCCAGCGAAGACTGGGACACATCGTCGCGGATGCCGACGGTGAAGCGCGCGCGCGGCCGATCGCGGGCCAGTTCGTCGAACACCGCCTTGACCATCGCGGGGGTGAACTCCTTGCCGGCGAGGCCGAACCGGCCGCCGATGATCGTGGGCAATCGAGCGAGCCTGCCGTCCTGTCTCGCGGCGAGGAGCCCGGTCACCAGCTCCTGCAAGAGCGGCTCGGCGCCGGCGCCGGGTTCCTTGGTGCGGTCGAGCACGGCCACCGCCTGAACGCCGGCGGGGAGGACCTGCAGCAGATGGTCGACCGAGAACGGCCGAAAAAGCCGCACTTTGATGACGCCGACGCGCTCGCCCCGCGCCACAAGATGCTCGACGACTTCGTGGGCGCATTCGGCACCCGAGCCCATCACAACGATGACGCGATCCGCCTCTGGATGGCCGACATAGTCGAACAGGCGATAGCGCCGCCCCGTGATGTCGGCGAAGCGCGCCATGCTGACGTCGAGCAGCTGCGGAAAGCGCGCGTAGAACGGCTCCACGGCCTCGCGACCCTGGAAGAAGGTGTCGGGATTTTGGGAACTGCCACGCAGCACCGGACGCTCCGGGTCGAGCGCACGGGCGCGGTGTGCCCGGACGCCCGCTTCGCCCAGCAGAGCGCGGAGCGCGGCGTCGTTAAGGGGGGAGACCTTGGTGATCTCGTGCGATGTCCGAAAGCCGTCGAAGAAATGCAGGACGGGCACGCGCGCCTCGAGCGTGACCGCATGACCGATCGCGGCGAGATCCTGCGCTTCCTGCGCGGAGCCGGAGGCCAGCAACGCGAAGCCCGTACCGCGCGCGGCCATCACGTCGGAATGATCGCCGAAGATCGACAGCGCGTGCGTGGCGATGCTGCGCGCCGCGACGTGCATGCAGAAAGCGGTGAGTTCGCCCGCGATCTTGAACAGATCGGGCAGCATCAACAACAGGCCCTGCGAGGCGGTGAAGGTGGTCGTCAGGGCACCCGCCTGAAGGGCTCCGTGAACCGCGCCGGCAGCCCCGCCCTCGGACTGCATTTCAACGATGTCGGGCACCGTGCCCCAGAGGTTGGGCCGCGCATCGGCGGCCCAGGCATCGGCATATTCGCCCATCGGCGACGCCGGCGTGATCGGATAGATCGCGACCACTTCGCTGACCCGATAGGCGATGTCGGCCACAGCTTCGTTGGCATCGAGCGTGCGACAGAGTGACGCAGACACCGTGGTTTCGTCCGTGTGCGGGGCGGGCTTGTCATCCGTCGCTGCACCGCTTTGTTCCACGGCAGCGGGACTCACGTCAGCGTCTCCAATGCCAGGGCGATGCCTTGGCCGCCTCCGATGCAGAGCGTGACGATACCACGCCGGATGCCGTCGCGCCGCATCGAATGCAGCAGGCGAGTCGTCAGCACCGCCCCTGTCGCGCCGCTATAGGTGCCGATCGCGGTGCGCACCGGCGCGCCCAGTACGACTTCCCGCTGTGTCATCGTCTTGATCCTCCTGGTGAGCCGGGCACGTCAGATGACTCCGGGCGATGCAAGATGGCATTCGGCGCCATCCCCGACCTCGATCTGCAAGGTGGCATGCGCAATTCCGAACTGGGCACCGAGCGCATCCGCGAACTGATCAAGGACTGCGTCACCCGGGTGACCGCCGGGCATGACGAGATGCGCGGTAAGAGCGATCGAGGTGGTGCTGAGCGACCAGATGTGGAGATCGTGGACAGCCGTGACACCCGGTCGAGACCGCAGCCATTCGTCCACTGCATGCTTTTCGACCGAAGCCGGTACGGCATCGAGCGACAGTCCCAGGGACGATCTAAGCAGTCCGAACGATGTCCATGCGATGAGCAGGCTGACCAGAATCGCGGCCAGAGGATCGAGCCACAGCCAGCCTGTTGCAAGGAGACCTGCCGCGGCGAGCACGACCCCCGCCGACACCGCGGCATCGGCCGCCATGTGCAGGAAGGCCCCTTCGGCATTGAGATCGTTCTTGCGCGTCTTTTGGAAGAGCAGCGCCGTTCCGGTATTGATCGCGATGCCAATGGCGGCAACGATGAGGACCGGCAGGGCCTGCAGTTCAACCGGGCTCGAAAAGCGCTGGACGGCTTCCAGAACCACTGCACCCGCGCCGATCAGAATCGCGATTGCGTTGCCGAGCGCGGCAAGGATGGTGGCGCGCCCGAACCCATAGGTGAAGCGCTCCGATGGGGGCTTGCGGGCGGCAATCGCAGCGCCCCAGGCGATCAGCAGCCCGGCAACGTCGATCAGATTATGTCCGGCATCGGCAAGAAGCGCGAGCGAGCCGATCTTGAACCCTGCAACCGCTTCGATCAGGACATAGAAGACATTGAATATGATCGCCCATTTGAACGCCGGGCCAAGATCCTGGACCACAATCGGTTCATGGGCATGATCATGCGCCATGGCTGGGGCCGACCGGTGTGACCATGGGGCTTTCCCGAAGATGGAGAGGCCATGTCATGCATTCCACCGGATCATCCCGCCGCGCCTGGTGGCGAGCAGGTTGCGCGCGGAGTTCGCCCCGCAAGGAAAAAACAGGCGCTGGATCGGTTTCACGCCCCCAGCCACTTCCCGATGTCTTCTGGCCTGGGCAGTCCGCCAGCATGCACGACCTTGCCGTCGATCACGACGGCGGGCGTCGACATCACGCCAAATTGCGCCATTGCGGCATAGTCGGTGACTTTCTCGATCGTCACGTCCACACCAAGCTTGCCGGCTTCGCCCCGAACCATGTCCACGGTTGCCTGGCAGCGCTTGCAACCGGGGCCGAGTATCTTGATGTTCTTCATGACTGTCCTTTCAGGCGAAGAGTGCGTTGAAGAGAAAGCCGATCGCCAGGATGCCGGTCGCGACCACGCCGATGAAGACCAGAATCAGCCTGATGGTGAGCACCTTGCGCAGGATGATCATTTCGGGGAGCGACAGCGCGATGACCGACATCATGAAGGCCAGCACCGTTCCCAGAGCGGCGCCCTTGCCCAGCAGCGCCTCAACGACGGGAATGATCCCGGCGGCGTTGGAATACATCGGAATGCCAAGCAGGACCGCGGCCGGCACCGACCACCACGCGCCTTGCCCCATGATCCGGGCCAGAAGCTCGGCCGGCACATAGCCATGGATGAAAGCGCCTGCCGCGATGCCCGCGATGATCCAGGCCCAGACGCGGCCGACGATATCGCGAACGGCCTCTCCCATCCCGCTTCGAACCTGTCGACGAGGCTCAACCGCTGCACCTCGAGATCGACGGGCGCGGTTCGCAGGTCGCGTACCCAGCTTTCGAGCCAGCTTTCGAGGTGGAGGCGGCCGATCACCCAGCCGGCGACGATCGCGATGCTGAGTCCGAACGCGAGATAGGTCAGCGCCACCTTCCAGCCGAGCAGGGCGAAGAGCAGGCCAAGCGCGACCTCGTTGATCATCGGGGCCGCGATCAGGAAGGAGAAAGTCACCCCCAGCGGGATACCTGCCGAGACGAAGCCCACGAACAGCGGGACGGCGGAGCAGGAACAGAAGGGCGTGAAGATGCCCAGCCCGGCCGCCGCCACATTGCCGAAGCCTTCCCGGCGTCCCGCGAGGATGGCGCGGGTTCGCTCGGGAGAAAACCAGGTGCGAACCACGCCCATCGCGAAGACCACGAGGGTCAGCAACATCAGCACCTTGGGGGTGTCGAACAGAAAGAAGGAGACGGCGTCGGCCAGTGACGTGCCCGGCTGGATCGGCAGATGGGCGACGGCCCAGCGGGAAAAGGGCTGGAGTTGGCGATAGATCGCGAACCAGGCGATCAGCGCGACGATCAGGCCAATGTTCCAGGCCGGCACCGACTGCCGCCACGGCGAGGAGGCGGTTGGTAGAGTCGCCATTTTTCAGAGCGCCTTTGCGGCATCGGACGGCAGGGCATCCAGCGTCGCCGTCACGATCGCCGCGATCTCCGGCGCGATGTGGGGATTACGGCGATAGCGCACCCATTGGGCATCGCGCCGGTCGACGAGGAGCCCGGTGGCCTTGAGCCGCCCCATGTGCCGCGACATGCGCGACTGCGGGACATCGAGCGCTGTCATGAGTTCGCAGACACAACGCTCTTCACCGTCCCAGAGAATGGCGAGGGCCGCGAGGCGAATCGGGTCCGACAGCGCAGCCATGAGGTCGGTGACAAGCATGTCACCTGACTATGCCGCGTCCGCCTATGCAAATATCCGCATATGTACCTAAAGACCGTGCTTGCCGCCTACCCCGCATCACCTGCGGCGATGGCGCGCACTATGTCCCGAGCCCTGCGTCCGCTCCCGATCAACGTGGCGGAAGCAAAGCCGGTCCAGTCGCCATAGCCGTGTAGCCAGAGCCGCGGTTCCGCCTCGGCCTGGCCGAGAGCATTCACCGCGACGCGCCCGTCAGCGCCGACGAGTCCAAGATCGCTCAGAAAGCCCAGTGCGGCGCAAAAGCCGGTGCACCCGATGATAGCATCGGCCGTCGTTTCCGCCGCATCAGGCCAGACAACGCCCTTTGGGGTCATCCGAACAAATGGCCGCACGTTGGCGAGCGCGCCACGATCCCGCGCCGCGCGGACCGGAGGTACCATGACGATGTTCGCGAAGCCGATCGCGGGTTCGGAAATGGCTTCGCCGCGGTGCATATCGGGCGCAAGCGTTGACCGGTCGCCACCGACAGCGACGAAATCGTTCCGCAGGTTGAATAACGGCACGGAATTCAGCACCTTGCAATGAGATTAATTTGATCGGCCTCGTCGGATCGGGCAACACGAGTTCATAGCGGGGAGGCCGTATGCAAAAATTACTGATGTCACTTGTCTGTTGCTTGGCGCTCACGAGCTGCGGCGGTGGTGGCGGATCTGGCGGCGGCTCTACCTCAACGCCGGCGCCTTCACCGACGCCGACGCCGGTGCCCACGCCTAGTCCCTCCCCATCCGTCTCGGTAACCTACCTTCAGTCGTATAGCGCGATCCTTCCCGGCGGAGCCAAGGCAGCCGGTCTGATCCAGGCGACTGACGGCAATTACTACGGCACCGACCCGTCTAGCGGCCCCAACTCGTGCCGACCGCAACTTCCCATCGCGTGCGGCTCGATCATCAAGGTAACTCCCGGCGGGGTTAAGTCGGTTTTTTACGCATTCGGAACGACGTCGACTGACGGCTATTCTCCGGGCGCTATCATTCTAGGCCGCGATGGCGCTCTTTATGGCCTTACCGGGAACGGGGGCGCTTACGGTGGTGGAGGTACTCTGTTCAGGATTACTCTTGGTGGGGCCTTTTCCACGATCTATTCGTTTGGCAGTTCGCCGACCGATGGCGTCGTGCCCAATGGCTTTATTCAAGCCAGCGACGGAAATTTCTATGGCACTACAGCATCCGGCGGGGCCAATCATTGCGACATGATCCCGCAGGCTGGTTCGAATTGCGGGACCGTGTTCAAGATAACCCCAACCGGGGTTGAAACCATCTTGCACTCGTTCGGCGCCTCCGTCTCGGACGGCATCGAGCCGCAATCCGTCGTCACCGAAGGAGACGATCATAATTTCTACGGCACCACGAGCCTTGGCGGTGCAAACCAATGTGCCAGCACCCCGCATGATTGCGGTAGCGTATTCAAGATTACGCCCACCGGAACCCTTACGATCCTGCACTCCTTCGGTGCATCGGGAGGTGACGGCATTGCCCCGACCACGGTTCCCCTCGTCAACGCCGGGAACGGCATCTTTTATGGCGCTACCGTCTCGGGCGGAACGGGGAGGTGTGGTGGATTCTATGGATGCGGCACGATCTTCAAGATCACTTCAGCCGGCGATCTAACCATCCTTCATGCTTTCAGCCTTCAGTCCCGGGCAGACGGAGACGGGCCGTTTTCCCTCCTGCTGGCGCAGGACGGCTATCTATATGGAACGACGATCTCAGGTGGAGCGAACCAGTGCGATTCTTGTGGTTCTGTCTTCAGACTGAGTGTGGCCGGAAATCTGACCACTTTATATTCGTTCGGTCCGGTCAATATCAATCCGGCGCGACCCGTCAGCCTGTTTGAAGGCGGCAACGGCGTATTTTATGGTCGGACTGAGTGGGGCGCTATCGGATCGGGAGATCCGTTGACGGTTTTCAAATTGACGGTCAACTGAACGGCAAACGGGGTAATCAGGAGGTGCAATACGGCTACTCACGATCGCCAAGTAGCCGAAACGTGTCGCCACAACGCTCGAAACGGCAACCCTCGGATGCATTGACAAATCGCAGGATGTGTCAGGATCGATCCGCGAGGGTGCGCAGCGCACCCTCGAAAACCGGCGCTTTTCCGCAGTTTCGGGATCGGACGAATCTCGCGCACTCGCAGCGCACCCTCGAAAAGTGGCGGAAAAGCTGGATGCACCCGTGCGTGAGGTGTGTCTCCAAATTGTCGGCTCGATGCGCAGCATCGCGGCCGTTTGTCCAGCCGCCGCGAAGGGATACATCTTCGCGACCCGCGAACTCGGGGAGTTCGCCCTCCTCGCGACGGAAGCGGTCCTCGCTAAGCGATATTCGGTGGCGGTGCCCGACTGGATGCTGGAGGAGACCAAGCGGTCGGCCGTCACCCTGCGGCCCACCAAGATGCGCCTGCGTGCTACCGGATACTACAAGGGCGAGCTTGCGCCGATCAGGCCGAAGTCCGACCGAATGATGATGATGGACGTTGCCAACGCCGCGAACGCCTTCGGTGACCGATTCGCGTCGCTGCAGGAAGCCGTGACGGAGAACGGCGACGGCCAGGGCCAAGGCCAAGGCAGTGCGGCCGTCGCCGCGCGGGCAACGAGATGGCTGGACCAGTTCGAGGAGGAGGACCACGTCGAGTGCGCGATGGCGCTCCTAGCCGGAGCGCGCCTGCTGGTCAGGACAGACTACGTCGCGGCCATGAAGTCCTTCCTCGCGGCGAACCCCGAATTCAAGAACGCTTCCGTCATCTCGCTCAGCAGCGGCAACGACAGCTCCCAGATCGTTCAATACTACACTGCCGACATCGCAGGGACCAAGTCGTATGGCTCCCTCGGGGAACTCGTTGAAGACAATCGAGACGAGCCGGTCATCGTCGTGGATGACTTCACCGGCTCCGGCGGTCAGATGAGCAACATCTTGGCGTCCATGTTCGACAAGTCGGAACTCAAGCGCGAAGACCAGAACGAGCAGAGATCCCTGGCGCTTAAACCCGAGCAAGACTTCCTTCGCGCCAGGAAGGTCGGGTTCGTGTTCACCGCGGCCTGGGAAGCCGGCCGCAAGGCCGTCGCGGAGATGGCTGAAAAGGTCGGCCTCGACGCCAGGGTCTTCGTGCACATCACGGAGGACCAGCTGCCCGAGGCCGGCAGGGCGCTCGAGGCGCAGGGGCTCGGCGAAAAGGCCGACGGCTTCTTTAAGCGAGTCGCCCAGATCGGAGCGGACCTACTCCGCAGCAACGAACCGGACTGGCCCGCCGAGAAGGTCGAGCAGCGCGCATTCGGCTACGGCAACCGTGGTTTGCTGCTGTTCTTTCCCTACAACGTGCCGAGCCAAACGCTGACGTGCATGTGGGCGGATGGCACCGTCGACGGCGACGAGTGGACGCCGATCATGCGCCGACGCAAGAAGGTCACGTAACGACGCCATCGAGAGGTGGCAGGCGATGCCGATCTGCATGCGGGTGGCGGAGACGGGCAGCTTCGCGGAGACACCGCGATGCGCTCAGCTGTTCAAAACCTGCCAGTCCGCAACCGAACCACCAGCGGTCATTCGAGGCATTGGGCGACCTGACTGACCGCGCGCCGACATGTTAGTAAGAATCCGCAGGATTCTAAATGTTAGCTCAGTTAAGTCCGAGCTATCACGTTGTTCGCGCTATCTAAATCGGCGCTTCCGGTTCCTGATGGTACGAATATCTGGTTCCTGATCGTACGATAATGGCGGTTACCGATGGTACGACCCATCAACACCGAGCGGCCAACCCGGCCCGCCGCATCGCAACATCAAATGGGTCTTCCGGGAGCGGCACGAAGCTCAACCGCTCCCGCCCAAGCTCGATCGTCAGCGACAGGCGGTAGCCAGGCAGGGACTGCCGGCGAACAATATCGCGAACCTCGAAGCTGAACCGCTTGAGCGGAGAAAGAACGCCCGATTTCAGATGCAGATGTGCGAGGTCGAAGCTCCAGCCACCCGACTGGCGGCCGCCATGCTTGCGTACGAGCCTATACAGCCAGCGCTCGATGCCGCCGGTGAGCTGGAAGTATGCGCGGTCGATCGTCAGCACGAGCCCCTGATCGACGACGCCAGCATAGAACCAGTCGGGCAGGATCAGCTCGATGCCGAGCGGCCGGCCATTAGCGTCGAGCCGCTCCTTCCACTCGTTGATCCATGAGAAACGATGCTGATGGCGATGAAGTGGCTGCCGGATCGAGGTCATGACGCTGGTCGTCTGAAGCCGATCGAGCGAGGCGCGCAACCTGGCATAGCTGTCGCCGCCACTGCCGCGTCCAGCAAATGTCAGTATCTCATGCGGCGTCGTTGCGATCAGCCGCGACGTCGGCCGTCCGGCATCGATCGCCTCGACGACCTGGCTCGCTGCCCAGATGAGGATGTCGGCATCCCAGATTGTCGCCATGCCATGTTCCGGCATTGCCTCGACCGACACCCAGTTGTCGCCCATCCGAAAGTTGATCGGTATGGTCCGTTTCGACTTTGCGAGGCTGAAGAACGGCCAAGTCATCAGATCCTGAACGTCGCGCGGCGCTATTGCGCCCGGCGTCGAGCGGAACAGCTGCAACTGACCGCCGGCAGGAGATCGATGGCCCTTTGGCACCTAGCGTCGCACGGGCCGGATCAATGCCGATGTTGGATTGGCCGGCGCCACTGGCGACACTCAAATCGGAATAAACGACGGTTGATGGACTCCACAGCGCCGGTAACTCCTGTCGCCGCGCGGCCGCAGCGTCCGGAGCAAGCAAGCTAAGAGCGAAAGGCAGGCGCAACAGATATTAAGGCGCGTCGTAGCGACGCGCAGAAAGAGAAATGATCGGCGTGGGCGCCGAGTGTGGCCAGCGATGATTCCAGATGTCGGAGGCGACGATCTCGGGCTCACTGCGAGCGGGGCCGGTGCGATTCGCGTCCGCCAAGCTGCGGGCGGTTTCGATCATTTCCGCCACGCCACCCGACTGGATTGATCGCTGAGACATGCCCAGCGAATGACAGACTGCGGCACTCACCTAAGCTCATCAGGATCGTATTCACGGACGACCGTCTCCGGATCACCGTCGAACTCTCGCGCCTCCGCGGCACCGAACAGCGTTTCGCTGATCCTGAAGATGACGATCGAAGCCATCATCGTGCGAGCGAGGTTCCAACCGTAGGCCTAGGCGAGCGTGAGCGACATTTCCTGCTCCTGTCTGGAGCGAGGACCGTCCCCGCTCGACAGGCGCCCGAAGTGTCCGGCGCAGGGGTGCAATCACCGCACAGGCAAAGCCGCAGCGGCCGCACGCATGCGTAGCGGACCCCTTGCGGGTTGATGGCGTCAGGCCCTGGGCCGGGCCAAGGATGTGCCTCAAAGAGCGGGGTGGTGATCGTTCCATGCTGAGCCGTCCAAATGTGCCGCTGTCTGAACTGTGGCGCTCCGAACCTGCGCAGTGGCGCCTTTGCTCCGGTCAGATCGGTCAGCGTCGCCAGTTCGCCAGAACCACTTGCGCATCCGAATCGTCGTCGCTCTCGCCGGCGCCCCTGAAACGCCGGCCGGTGAACTCACGTGAAAATAGTTGAGAGACGCGTCGATCATCGCGGGCGTCCACGCCTCGAAATCGGTGGACGCCCGGTGGACGCCCGGCCCGAAAAACAGAAAGGGCCGCTTTCGCGACCCGTCTGCAACATACTGTTTTATCTAAGAAAACTGGAGCGGGCGAAGGGATTCGAACCCTCGACCCCAACCTTGGCAAGGTTGTGCTCTACCCCTGAGCTACGCCCGCTCTGGCGCCTATGCCCGGAAACGCACCGGGCGGGGTAAGGCGGCGGCCTCTAGCATCGCCCCCCTGACCCTGCAAGCCGTTATCGCGTCCGTCGCCGCCAATGCCAAAAAGCCTTGGCTTGCGGCGCCGAGCAACCACATAAGGCGACATACACGCGCAAAGGAATGACAGTTGGCCACCCTGGGAATGACCACCGCCGAACGCGAAGCCGTCGAGACGTTTCGCCGCGATGTCGTCGAGCCGTCGATGACCAGCCTCGTGCTGATCGATTTCTGGGCGGAATGGTGCGGGCCGTGCAAGGCCTTGACCCCGTTGCTCGAAAAGGTCGCGGCCGATTACGCTGCCAAGGGCGTGATTCTGGCGAAGGTCGATACCGACAAGAATCAGTTCATCGCCGCGCAGTTCCAGATCAAGTCGATCCCGACGGTCTATGCGATGTTCCAGGGCCAGCTCGTCGCCGACCTGACGACCGCGCGGACCGAGACGCAGCTCAAGACGATGCTCGACCAGATTCTGCGCCAGTTGCCGATCGAGAGCGAGGAGGCCAGCGCCGAGGCGGAGCTCGAGCCACTGATCGCGATGGGCGAACAGGTGCTCGGCGAAGGCGATACCGAACGCGCGCTGGGCATCTTCCAGCAGCTAGCCGAGATGGCGCCGACGCATCCGGCGGTCGAATCGGGGCTGGTGCGCGCACTGGTCGCCGCCGGCCGGCTCGACGAGGCCGATGCCGCGCTGGCGGCGCTGCCCGAGGAATCGGCCAAGGCGCCGGCAATCGAGCGGGCGCGTGCGGCGTTGGCGCTGGCCCGTGACGCCAGGCCGGTCGACGACCTGTCGGGTCTCGCCGCCGAGGTGGCCGCGAACCCCGCGGACCATGCCAAACGCTTCGAACTGGCCGGCGGCCAGATGGCCGCCGGTGACCGCGATGCCGCGGCCGATTCGCTGCTCGCGATCATCGCCGCCGAGCGCGACTGGAACGAGGGTGCCGCGCGCACCCAACTGCTCAAGCTGTTCGAGGTGGTCGGGCTGGAGGATCCGTGGGTTTCGGCACAGCGCCGCAAGCTCTCGGCGATCCTGTTCGGATGATGACCATCGCGAAGACCACGCGCCTGTCGGTCTTTCCGCTGGCCGGCGCGCTGCTCTTCCCGGGCATGCACCTGCCGTTGCACATCTTCGAGCCGCGCTATCGTGCGCTGGTCAGCGATGCGATGGCGCGCGACCGCCGGATCGGCATGATCCAGCCGCGCCCCGGCCCGGACAGCGCTCGCCCGGCGCTGTTCGACATCGGCTGCGTCGGCAAGATCGCCGAGGTCGAGGCGCTCGACGACGGCCGCTACAACCTCATCCTGCAGGGCCTGTCGTTGTTCCGCGTCGCGCGCGAACTCGACGTCACCACGCCTTTCCGCCAGGTCGAGGCCGAGCTGCTGGCGGTCGATGCCGACGCGACGCTGTCGCTGTCGCGCCGCGCCGCGCTGGAGATGGAATCGCGCCGCTTCGCCGATGCCCAGGGCTATGCGGTCGACTGGGAAGCCGTCACGCGGCTCGATGACGAGGCCCTGGTCAACGGCATCGCGCAGATCGCCCCGTTCGACGTCGCCGCCAAGCAGGCACTGCTCGAAGCCGACGAGATCGAGGAACGCGCCGAGCTGATCATCCAGCTGATGCAGTTCTTCGGCCGGCACGACGGCGATGATTCGGTCACCTTGCAGTGAAGAGCCCGTTCGCGACCAGCAAGCGCAAGGGCCGCGCCGGTGGCGCCGCGATGATGGCGTGGATGTTCTTCGCCAACCTGTTCGAGCCGAAAAAGGTCGCGGCGATGGAGAATATCGACACGCAACGGCGAATTGGTTCAGAGGCGTTGCGCAATGCCGCGACGCCGGCCGCGCCACCCGGCGAGACCGAAGCTCGGTTAGCGGCGCCGACGATCTCAGCGGCGGCTGGGACGGCATCTATAACTATCCTCGCGCCATGCGCCCGAATGCCTTCACCGCCACGCTGCGCGATTCGGCTGGCCTGCTTGCTGGTGAAACGAGCGAACCAAGCCAGGAACGGGAGGATCGGGGAGTTATACTCCACGCCTTGATCGCGGGATCGCGTGAGGGCAGCACGGTTCGCTTCGTGAAGACCTATGACGCCCCGTCGCGGGCGCATTATGCGGTCTTCTACAGCGGCACGGTCAATCGGGAGGGCACCGAGATCAACGGGCGCTGGGATATTCCGGGCGTGTGGTCGGGCACCTTCATCATGGTGCGCCAGGTCGGCGACGAGGCAGCCGCCGAAGCGAAGATCGCCGAGACCGTTCGCTAGACCATCAGTCCCTGCAACAGCCGCGGCACATCGCCGCTTTCACCGCGTGCTTCGGCCATGAAGCGCTGTTTGAGCGGCGGCAGCTTCTCGACCGCCGACAGGCCGAAGCGGCGCACCGCATTGGCGGTGCGGCCGGGGATGCCGAACAGGCGGGTCAGGCCGTCGGTCGCGGCGGCGACCATGAAGGTGTCGAGGCTGCGCCAGCGTTCATAGCGCGCGAGCAGCTGCGCATCGCCGGGATCGAGCCCGAGCCGTTTGCCCTCGACCAGCACCTCGACCAACGTTGCGACGTCGCGAAAGCCGACATTGACGCCCTGGCCGGCGATCGGGTGGATGCCGTGCGCCGCGTCGCCGACCAGCGCGAGCCGTTCGCCGGTGATCGTCGCGGCATGGTGAAAGCCGAGCGGATAGCTCGACCGCGGGCCGAGCGGGCCGAGCCTGCCGAGAAAGCCGCCCATGCGCTTTTCCGCCTCGGCCAGCAGCCCGCGTTCCGAGAGCTTCATCATGCCATCGGCCTGGTTGCGCCGCACCGACCAGACGATCGCCGAGCGATGGCCATCGGCGTCGTCGTTGAGCGGCAGGATCGCGAACGGGCCCTGCGGGTAGAAGATCTCGAAGGCGACGTTCTCGTGGGAATGTTCATGGTGCAGCGAAGTGACGATCGCGGCGTGATCATAGCTCCAGCGCGCAACGCGCAGGCCCGCCGCGTCGCGCGTCGGCGAGTTGCGCCCTTCCGCCGCGATAAGCAGCGACGCACGCACCACCGCACCGCTGTCGAGCGTCGCAACGACGCCGTGCGGGCCGCGATCGACCGCGACGGCGCGCGTCTTCATGCGCAGGTCGACATTGGGCGCGTCCTGCGCCGCGGCGTGGAGCGCGCCGCGCAGATAGCGATTCTCGAACATATGGCCGAGCGCGCTTTCGCCGGGCTCGGGCACGAAATCGAGCTTGCCGGGTTCGAGCCCGTCGCTGACGCGGATGCCCTGGATCGGGCAGCCCCGGTCGCGAATGCGGTCGATCACGCCGATCGCGTCGAGCATGCGCCATGGCGCGCTGGCGATCGCCGAGGCGCGGCCGTCGAAACCGGCGGCGAGAATCACCTCGGGGTCGGCAATATCGATGACGATCGAGGTCAGGCCATGGGCATCGAGCGCCACGGCCATCGCGCTCCCGACCAAACCGCCACCGAGAATGAGCACATCCGCCTGATCCATCGCCTTGCCCTAAGAGGTTTTCGCGCGCGGTGAAAGCTTCACCATCGGACCCCACCGCCGGCGCAATACCCGCGGGAGCGTGCTGCTGCCTTGACGACGGACTCGCGAAGGACGATGATTCCGTCGGTACAGACAGCGAACATCGAGGAACGGGATATGGCGAGCCGTGCGCGGCCGGCATTGTGGCGCGAGACGGTGAAAGCCGGCGCAGCGCGGAGCGGGGCGTTGATCGTCGCGGTGGCGATGCTCACCGCGTGCGCGCTGATGGCGATCGCGCTCGCGACCTACCGTTCCGGCGACCCTTCGTTCGATACCGCGGCTGGCGGGCCGGCACTCAACTGGCTCGGCACGCCGGGCGCGTGGTTCGCCGATTTCGCCTTCATGGTGCTCGGCCTGCCGGTCGCGCTGCTGCTGCCGATCGCCGCGATCGTCGCGACGCGCATCTGGCGCGGGGTGCTGGTCGGCCGCTGGCAGCTGATGCTGTTCCTCGCCATCGTCGGCGCGGCGTTGATGGCGACGACCTTTGCGCTGTTTTCGAGCGGCACGGTGCTGGCGCTGCCGGCGGGCTGGGGCGGACTGGTCGGCATGACCGGCGCCGCGGCACTGCATGCCGCGATCGACCTGATCGGCAACCAGCCGGCAATCCTGTGGACCGCGCGCGGCGTGGCGCTGCTCACCGGCATGGCCGGCGTGGCGATCTGGGCGTGGAGCGTGACGATCGACGGCGGACTGCCGCGCTGGCGCCCGGCGCTGCCGCGTCCGTCACGCGCCAACCGGCCCGAAGCCGAGCAGGAAGTGCTGCCGCCGGAGCCGCAACGCAAGGCACAGCCAGTGCCGCGCGCGGTCGCGATGCCCGACGCGCGGCCGGGCCCGGTGATCGCCGAGCGCAACCTGTCGCCCTCGGTCGCCAAGCCCAAGGCCAAGCAGACCTCGTTCGACCTTGGCGACAACAGCCAGCTGCCGCCGCTCAACCTGCTCAAGCCCGGCCCGCCCTCGACCGGCGCGAGCATCGACAAGGCAGCGCTGGAGCGCAATGCGCGGCTGCTCGAATCGGTGCTCGACGATTTCCACGTCAAGGGATCGATCATCAACGTCCGCCCCGGTCCGGTGGTGACGATGTACGAACTCGAGCCCGCCGCCGGCATCAAGGCGAGCCGCGTGGTCTCGCTGTCCGACGATATCGCGCGCAACATGTCGGCGGTGTCGGCGCGCGTCGCGACGATCCCCGGGCGCACGGTGATCGGCATCGAGCTGCCCAATGCGCGGCGCGAGATGGTCAATCTGCACGAGCTGATCGGATCGCAGAGCTTCGAGGACCAGAGCGCCTCGCTGCCGCTGGTGCTGGGCAAGAACATCGCCGGCGATCCCGTGATCTCCGATCTCGCGCCGATGCCGCATCTGCTGATCGCCGGCACGACCGGCTCGGGCAAGTCGGTCGGGCTCAACTGCATGATCCTGTCGCTGCTCTACCGGCTCAAGCCCGATCAGTGCAAAATGATCATGATCGACCCCAAGATGCTCGAGCTGAGCATGTACGAGGACATTCCGCACCTGCTCGCCCCGGTCGTCACCGACCCGGCCAAGGCGGTGCGCGCGCTCAAATGGGCGGTCGAGCAGATGGAGGACCGCTACCGGCAGATGTCGTCGGTCGGCGTACGCAGCCTCGCGAGCTTCAACGAAAAGGTCCGCGCGGCCCGCACCAAGGGTCAGCCGATGGGCCGCAAGGTGCAGACCGGCTACCACCCGAGCAGCGGGCAGCCGGTCTATGAGGAGGAGCAGCTCGACTATCAGCCGCTGCCGCAGATCGTCATCGTCGTCGACGAGCTCGCCGACCTGATGATGACCGCCGGCAAGGAGGTCGAGTTCCTCATCCAGCGGCTCGCGCAAAAGGCGCGCGCCGCCGGCATCCACCTGATCCTGGCGACGCAGCGCCCGTCGGTCGACGTCATCACCGGCGTGATCAAGGCCAATCTGCCGACCCGCATCAGCTTCCACGTCACCTCCAAGATCGATTCGCGCACCATCCTGGGCGAGCAGGGCGCCGAGCAGCTGCTCGGCAAGGGCGACATGCTCTACATGCCCGGCGGCAAGGGCGTGGTGCGGGTGCACGGCCCGTTCGTCAGCGACGACGAAGTGCGCGCGGTGGCCGATCACTGGCGGGCGCAGGGCCAGCCCGACTATATCCAGTCGGTCACCGAGGAGCCCGAGGACAGTTTCGCGCTCGACGGCGCCCCGACCGGCGAGGACTCGGCCGAGGACCAGCAATATCGTGCCGCGATCCAGCTCGTCGTCGAGAGCCAGAAGGCGTCGACCTCGTGGCTGCAGCGCCAGCTGCGCGTCGGCTACAACAGCGCGGCACGACTGATCGAGCGGATGGAAAAGGACGGCATCGTGGGCCGCCCCGACCATGTGGGCCGTCGCGAAGTGCTGCGCGATCGCGACGGAAACCCGCTATAGCGCAGGCAGTTCAGGCCGGGTTCAATCCCGCTCCGCCATTGCGGTCGATCTGACTTCGGGAGAATAACGTGTTTCCTCGCTACATTCCCGCGCTGGCGCTGCTCGCCGCGCCGGCCGCGATCGCCGCGCCGACGCCGGTGTCGGGCGACCTCGCGCTGGTCCAGCAGCATCTCCAGTCGGTCGAAACGATGACCGCCGCGTTCAGCCAGACCGATCGCGCCGGCAAGGTGCTCACCGGTACGCTGACGCTGAAGAAACCGGGCAAGATCCGCTTCCAGTACCAGGAAGGTGTCCCGATCCTCATCGTCGGCGACGGCAAGGCGCTGACTTTCATCGATTACTCGGTCAAGCAGGTGCAGCGCTGGCCGATCGGCAATTCGCCGCTCGGCATTCTGCTCGATCCGTCGCGCGACATCAGCAAGGTCGCGCGGGTGGTGCCGGGTGGCGACCCGCGCATCGTCTCGATCGATGCGGCCGACCCGCGGCATCCCGAATATGGCCGCATCAACATGATCTTCGTGCGCGATGCCTCGGCCCCGTCCGGTCTGATGCTGCAGGGCTGGATCACGCTCGATTCGCAGAACAACCGCACCACGGTGCGGCTGTCGAATCAGCGCTTCAACGCGCCGGTGAGCGACGGAATGTTCCGCTGGAACGATCCGCGGCCGAATTCGCACAAGAATTGATCGTTCGTTCATACAGGCGACAGGTTCACCGCCTTAAAAGCGGTGTTGCGGATGGAGCCCGCCGGGATTTTCCCCCTGTTGCCCGGCAAAGCTCCTTCCCGCCTGCGTGACGAACGCCAGGTCGGCCCTCGCTCCATGCCCCCGGAGCGAGGGCCTTTCCATGTCGGCCCGGGGTGGCGCGGGCGGCGATCGATGGCTACATCGCCGCCATGCCGACCACGGGACCCCAGACGCTGAAGATCGTTTCGTGGAACATCAACTCGGTGCGCTTTCGAATCGAGATCGTTGCGCGCTTCCTGCGCGAGGTTCAGCCCGACATCCTGTGCCTGCAGGAGACCAAGGTGATCGACGGCGATTTTCCGGCCGCTCCCTTTCGCGCGCTGGGCTATCCGCACATCGTGCTTCACGGCCAGCGCATGCACCATGGCGTGGCGATCATCAGTCGCGTGCCGATCGTCGAGGATGATCGCTTCGACTGGCAGGCCAATCGCGAGGCCCGGCATATCGGCGTGCGGCTGCCCAACGGGATGCGACTGGAGAATGTCTATGTTCCCGCCGGGGGGGACATTGCCGACCGCGAGGCGAACCCGAAATTTGGCCAGAAGCTCGACTTCATCGAGCGCATGACGCGGTGGTCCGAAGCGCTCGACGTGCCGACGCTGCTGGTCGGCGACCTCAACATCGCGCCGCTCGCGGCAGATGTATGGAACCACAAACAGCTGCTCGGCGTGGTCAGTCACACCCCGGTCGAGGTCGCCGCGCTGGACGCGCTGAAGGCCTCGAACAGCTGGGTCGATCTTGGCCGCCACTTCGCGCCGGCGCCGCAGCGGCTGTTTACCTGGTGGAGCTACCGGGCGATCGACCGGCGCGCCTCGGATCGGGGGCGGCGGCTCGATCATATGTGGGCGACCGCCGATGTCGCGGCGACCGCGCTCGGCCACAGCGTGTTCGAGGATTGCCGCGACTGGCTCAAGCCGTCGGACCATGTCCCGATCATGACCGAGTTCGCGCTGTGACGATGCCCGGCGACGCGCGCAAGACCGCGCTGGCGATCGACGCGCTGCGGCGTGGCTGGCCGGTAGCGATCACCGGCAGCGACGGCACGCTGGCCTTGCTGCCGGTCGAAACCGCCGATCCGGTGCGGCTGACCGCATTCGACCCTGTCGGCGACGCGCCGGTGCTGATCTCGGCCGGTCGCGCCGCGACGCTCAAGCTCGCCAACCAGCGCGACGCGACCACACCCGACGCGCCGGTGCTGATCGAACGCACCGACTGGCTCGACTTCGCGACGGCAACCGCGCTGTCCGATCCGCAATTCGATCTCGGCACGCCGCTGAAAGGGCCGTTCCACGCCATCTGCCTCGACGCGCGCGACGCCGGTGCCGCGGCGCTGCGGCTGGCGCGCATCGCCGGTGTGCTGCCGGCGTTCTTTGCGCAGCCCGGCGGCGACGCGGCGCTGGTGCTGACCCCCGGCGATATCGACGAGCATGAGGATGCCGTACGGCTGAGCATCGCGACGCGCGCGCACCTGCCGGTCGACGGCGCCGAACATGCCGAGATCGTCGCCTTTCGCACGCCGGAAATGCCGGGCGAGCATGTCGCCTTGTTGATCGGCGCGCCCAACGGCCAGCCGCCGCTCGTGCGGCTGCACAGCGAGTGCCTGACCGGCGACGTGCTCGGCAGCCTGAAATGCGATTGCGGCCCGCAACTCCACGCCGCGATCCACGCGATCGCGGCGAGCGGCTGGGGCATCCTGCTCTATCTGCGCCAGGAAGGACGCGGCATTGGCCTCGTCAACAAGTTGCGCGCCTATGCGCTGCAGGACCAGGGCTTCGACACGGTCGACGCCAACACGCGACTCGGCTTCGCGGTCGATTCGCGCAATTTCGCGGTGGCGGCACGGATGCTGGGCCTGCTCGGCCAACACAAGGTGCGCCTGCTGACCAACAATCCGCAAAAAGTCGCGCAGCTCGGCGCCGCCGGCATCGACGTGGTCGAGCGGGTGCCGCATATCCTGCCGGCCAACCCCCATAACGAGCGCTATCTCGCGACCAAGCGCGATCGCACCGGGCACCAGTTCTAGCGGTCTGCGCGATTCGCGCGACCGGCATGCCGGATCATGGCGGCGGGCGGGCCGACCACTCCCTGTTAACTCCCTGTATTCTCCCTGATCGCGCGCCGCTGCGCGCTGGCCGCTCCCTCTTCGCGCGCGATAACCGGGAGCGTCGCTCCCTGTTATGATCGTGGTCACTCGCTGTACCCTCCCTGTTTCTCCCTGTTACGGGCCAAATTTTCGCGGCGCCGGGCGGGACGGCACCGGTGCCGGGAGGATGATGGCAGGTGTCTGGGGTCGGTTGAATCACCTGCTGAGCCGCTCGCCTTGGCGGCAGGGGAGCACAGCCACGCCGCTGCCCAAATAAGGTGCGGCAGCGTCGATTTCTGTCCATTTGAATCTCAAAGGTGTTTCAATCTCGCTGAAAACGACCCTGGAACGCCAGCAGCGCGGCGACCTCGTCGAAGCTGGTGGCGATGTCGTGCACGCCGACCGCGCGCAGGCGATCGGCATGGTCGGGCGCGCAATGGCTACCGGCGACGAACCCGATGACATGCCCGCCCGAGGCAACGGCGCCGGTCGCACCGACCGGCGAATCCTCGATGATCGCGGCACGCCTGATATCGACCCCGATCGCCTGTGCGGCATGAAGATAGAGGTCGGGCGCGGGCTTGCCGCGCTCGACATGTTCGCGGCCGGAGAAGATCATGTCGCCAAACACATCGCGAATGCCGAGATGCTCGAGGTGGCGCGAGATCCACTCGGTCGAGCTCGACGAGGCGATCGCACGTGGCAGGGATGGCGGCAGCGCCAGCACGAAGGCCACCGCGCCAGCGACCGGATCGAGCCCCTCGGCCAGCGCGCGGCGATCCTCGGCGTGGCGCTCGACGTGGAAGTCATCGGGAATCGCGCGACCGATCCAGCGCTCGATCGCGGCGAGGAAATCGTCGCCGGCGAGACCCATGAAGCGCGCCATCGACTCCTCGGGCGTGGTCGGGTGACCCCTTGACGTCAGATAGGCGGCGATCTGCCGGTTGCCGGCATATTCGCTCTCCAGCAAGACCCCGTCGAAATCGAAAATCAGCCCGTCGAACCTCATGCCCGTGCCCCGAACAGCGCGGTACCGACGCGCACATGCGTGGCGCCGAGCGTGACCGCGGTTTCATAATCACCCGACATGCCCATGCTGAGGCCGGCAAGGCCATGGTCGCGCGCCAGTTTGGCGAGGAGCGCGAACCACGGCGCGGCTTCGAGATCGGCCGGCGGCACGGTCATCAGCCCGGCAATCGCGATATCGGCTGCCCGGGCCGCGGCGAGCAACGCGGGCAGATCATCGACGGTGCAGCCGCCCTTTTGCGGCTCTTCGGCGAGATTGACCTGGACGAAGCAGGTCGGGCGTCGGCCGACGCGATCCATCGCGCGCGCCAGCGCGGTGACGAGGCCGGGACGGTCGAGCGAGTGGATCGCGTCGAACAGCCCCACCGCTTCCTCGGCCTTGTTCGACTGGAGCTGGCCGACGAGATGCAGCGCGATATCGCCATGCGCCGCGCGCAAGGCTGGCCACTTGGCTTGTGCCTCCTGGACGCGGTTCTCGCCGAACACGCGCTGGCCAGCGGCGATCAGCGGCAGGATCGCCTCGGCGGTCTGCATCTTGGAGATGGCGATCAGCGTCGTGCTGCCAGCGGGCCGACGCGCGAGGCGTTCGGCGCTGGCGATATGGTCATGGACGGCGGCTAGGCGCGTGCGGGGGTCGTCGGCGGGCATCGGCGGCGCTATAGGCAGCAGCGTGCCCCGCCGCCAGCCCATGCGCCGCGCCGACGCGCTCCCGACGATCTGGTTGATGACCGACGAGCGCCTCGGCGATGCCTTGTGGCCGGCGATCATGGCGTTGCCGCGCGGTGCGGGGATCGTCTTTCGCCACCATGCCACCGATGCGGCGACTCGGCGGGCGTTGTTCATGCGCGTGCGCGCGATCGCCCGGCGGCGCGGACTCATACTGATTCGCGCTGGCGCAACCCGCCTGCCCGGCGAGCATGGGGTGCATAACGCGGCCGGCGCCGGGCTGCGCAGCGCGGCGGTGCATTCGGTGCGGGAAGGGATCGCCGCCCGGCGCCAAGGCGTCGATCTCGTCTTCATCTCGCCGGTGTACGCGACACGCACGCACCCGGGGGCGGCGACGCTCGGGGCGCTGCGCGCGGCGACGATCGCGCGATATGTCGCACTGCCGGCGATCGCGCTCGGCGGCATGGATGCCCGGCGCTTCAGGCGCCTGCACGGCCTGGGCTTCCATGGCTGGGCTGGGATCGACGCCTGGACAGCGCCGGAGCGACGTCAGAAGCGGAACGCGGTGCCGATATAGACCGACTTGCTGTCGCGACGATCGTCGGAGAGCTTCTGCAACCGGTCGCGCTCGCTCTTGTAGCGCACGCCCGCCGTCACATCGAGACTGTGGGTCAGGCGATACGAACCGGCGAGATCGACCGAATAGACCGGCCCCTGCTCGATCAGGCGCTGCGCGCCGGCGATCGGACGATCAGCACCCGCACGGATCTGGCCGCTGAAGCGCTTGCCGGCATAGCTGACGCCGACATCCATTGCCTCGCGGCTGCCCGGGGCACCGGCGAGATCGATCTTGGTCACGTCGCCCGACAGCGCAAAGCGCCGGAACCCGACCGCGAGGCCAAGGCTGTAGGCGACCGGAGCGAGGCTGACCGTCGCCGGTGCCGCCGACGCCGCGGCGGACCTGTCCGCGGCAACTGCCGCCCGCGACGAACGGGCACGCACCGCAACGGTCACCGCCCGGTTGCTTTCGCGTCGCGAATCGGACGGCGTAAAGTTGAAACCACCGGTATCGAGTCCGCCCCGCGCATAGACGGCGGCGAGCCGCGGATCGGCGGCAGCCGGGGTAAACGTACCGAACCCGGAGAAGGGCTCGGCCGATTCGATCTTGACGGTGCGCGCAGCGGTCCTGTCCGGCGCGCCGATCGCAGGTGCCACGACGATGCCGGTGGCGACAATCACCCCCACCGCAATCCCCGACAACAACCGACCTGAACGCACTTCTTCGACCCCTTGCTGGTGCCTTCCCGCACCTATGTCATAGAGGGATTATCACGATTCAATGCGCCGTTGCCACCAAGAAGACTCATTTTCCGGCATGTGTTGCCCCAGACACACATCTTCGGTCATGACCGCCGCGCTTGCGGCGCGCGCCGGACGATCTATAGAGGCTCGACACTCATGAAAACCACCAGGAAGCCGCCGATGAACCGCCTGTTGCGCACCGCGATCGTGGTTTCGCTCATTCCCCTCGCCGCCTGCGCCCACCACCGTGGCAATGCGCGGGCCGATCTCGCCGCGTCGAAGGTCACCACGATCGGCGTCAATTCCTATCTGTGGCGCGCCAGCCTCGACACGCTCGGCTTCATGCCGTTGCTGCAGACCGATTCGAACGGCGGCGTGATCGTGACCGACTGGTATGTGAATCCGTCGGCGCCGACCGAGCGCCTGAAGGTCACCGTGACGATTCTCGATCAGGATCTGCGCGCCGATGCGCTGCGCGTCGCCGCGCTGCGCGAGGTCAACCAGGGCGGCCAGTGGGTTGCGGCGCCGGTCCAGGCAGCGACCGTGCAGAAGCTGGAAGACATCATCCTGACCAAGGCGCGCGACCTGCGCCGCGCCGCCGTCAGCAACTAAGGATCTAAGGATTCCCACCTGATGGCGTCACGCTTCAATGCGCTGAAGGCTGACGCGGCATGGCAGGCGGTGTGGGATGAACGCCGCACCTTCGCTGCGCGCGACGATTCCCCCAAGCCGCGCTGTTATGTCCTTGAAATGTTTCCGTATCCTTCGGGGCGGATCCATATGGGGCATGTCCGCAATTACACCATGGGTGACGTGCTGGCGCGCTATCGCCGGATGACCGGGCATGAAGTGCTCCACCCGATGGGGTGGGATGCGTTCGGCATGCCGGCCGAAAACGCCGCGATGGAAAAGGGCGTCCACCCCGGCGGCTGGACCCGCGCCAACATCGCAACGATGAAGGCGCAGCTCAAGCGGCTCGGCTTCGCGCTCGACTGGACGCGCGAGCTGGCGACCTGCGAGCCGGACTATTACGGCCATGAGCAGGCGCTGTTCCTCGACCTGTTCAGGCACGGGCTGGTCTATCGCAAGGAGAGCTCGGTCAACTGGGACCCGGTCGACATGACCGTGCTGGCCAACGAGCAGGTCATCGACGGACGCGGCTGGCGTTCCGGCGCGCTGGTCGAGCGGCGCAAGCTGAGCCAGTGGTTCCTGAAGATCACCGATTTCGCCGAGGAGCTGCTCGCCGGGCTCGACGGACTTGAGCACTGGCCTGACAAGGTCAAGCTGATGCAGGAAAACTGGATCGGCAAGAGCCAGGGCCTGACCTTCCGCTTCGCCTTGTCGGACGGCGGCCCAAATGGCGAAGGCGTCACCGTGTTCACGACGCGGCCGGACACCATTTTCGGCGCGAGTTTCGTCGCCATTGCCACGGACCATCCGATTGCACAGGCGCTCGCGGCGGAAAAGCCCGAGGTCGCCGCGTTCATCGCGCGCTGCCGCCAGGGCGGCACCACCGCGGCGGAGATCGAGACGCAGGAGAAGCTTGGCTTCGACACTGGCATCACTGCGACACACCCCTTTGATTCAACGATAAAATTACCGCTCTACATCGCCAATTTCGTGTTGATGGATTATGGTACCGGTGCGGTGTTCGGCGTGCCGGCGCACGACCAGCGCGACCTCGATTTCGCGCGCAAATACGATCTGCCGGTGCGCCGCGTGGTGTCCGACGGCGACCATGTCGACCCGCTGTTCACCGGCGACGAAGCCTATACCGGCCCGGGCACGCTGGTGAATTCGCACTTCCTCGACGGCATGGATATCGAGGATGCCAAGCGCACCGTCATCCGCCGCGCCGAGGAAGACGGCTGGGGTAGCGGATCGACCGTGTTCCGGCTGCGCGACTGGGGCGTGTCGCGCCAGCGCTACTGGGGCACGCCGATCCCGATCATCCATTGCGAGGCGTGCGGCGCGGTGCCGGTACCGCGTGAGCAACTGCCGGTGGTGCTGCCCGAGGATGTCAGCTTCGACATCCCCGGCAACCCGCTCGACCGTCACCCGACATGGAAGAATGTGGCCTGCCCAAGCTGCGGCGGCGCGGCGCGGCGGGAGACCGACACGCTCGACACCTTCGTCGATTCGTCGTGGTATTTCATCCGCTTCGCCAGCCAGCCTGGTGACAAGCCGTTCGACCGCGCGATCGCCGAGAAATGGCTGCCGGTGCAGCAATATATCGGCGGTGTGGAGCATGCGATCCTCCACCTGCTCTACGCGCGCTTCTGGACGCGCGCGCTCAGGCATATCGGCATGATCGATGTGGCCGAGCCGTTCGCCGGGCTGTTCACCCAGGGCATGGTGACGCACGAAACCTACTCCTTCGTCCAGCACGAGGAGCAGGGCGACCGCATCATGTGGGTGGGGCTCGACGACATCGAACGGCGCAACGGCGCGGTCTTCGTCAAGGGCTCGCAGCAGCCGGTGACGATCGGTCGCGTCGAGAAGATGTCGAAGTCGAAGAAGAACACCGTCGACCCGGAGCCGATCGTCGACCAGTACGGCGCCGATGCGACGCGCTGGTTCATGCTCTCCGATAGCCCGCCCGAGCGCGATCTGCCGTGGAGCGAAGCGGGCATCGAAGGTTCGTGGCGCTTCATCCAGCGATTGTGGCGGCTGTTCGACGGCATCGAGCAGGGTGAAGGCGAGGATATCGCGCTCGACCGCAAGACGCACCAGACGATCGCCGGCATCGCGATCGACATCGAGGCGCTGTCGTTCAACAAGGCGGTTGCCAAGCTGTTCGAACTGGTCAACGCGATCGAGCGCGCCGGCCCGTCGGCATCGCGCTCCGCCGCGATCCGCACGCTGATGCTGCTGGTCGCGCCGATGGCGCCGCACCTCGCCGAGGAGGCGTGGTCGGCCAATGGCGGCGCGGGCCTGATCGCCGATGCCGCGTGGCCGCAAGTCGACCCGGCACTGCTGGTCGAGGACGAAGTGACCATCGCGATCCAGGTCAATGGCAAGCTGCGCGACACGCTGGTGATGGCCAAGGGCCTGCCGCGCGAGGAAATCGCGGCGGCTGCGCTGGCGTCCGACAAGGTCGTCCGCATTCTCGAGGGCAAGACGCCACGCAAGGTGATCGTCGTCCCCGACCGCCTGGTGAATCTCGTCGCATGAAGCGTCTCCGCGCCTCGCTCGTCGCGCCGCTGCTGCTGGTACTCGCGCTGTCGGGCTGTGGCCTGCGCCCGATGTATGCCGGCGGCTCGGCCGGACCGGTCGCCTCGACGCTGACACAGGTCGAAGTCGAGCCGATCGAGGGCAAGGCCGGTTGGCTGATGGCCAATGCGTTGCGTGATCGCCTGCCGGCGAGCGGCACCCCGCACTATCGCCTGGTGATCAAGCTCGACGACCAGATCTCGGGGCTTGGTGTCAGCCGCGACAACAGTGTCACCCGCGAGCGCCGTACGCTGCGCGCCCGTTACCAGTTGATCGACCTGGCACAGGGCACGACGTTGCTCGACGCCACCGCCGGGTCGGATTCGGGGATCGACGTGGTCGGCTCCGAATATGCCACGATCGCGGCGGAAAACAGCGCGCTCGAACACCTTTCCGGCATCGTTGCCGACCAGATCGTCTCGCGCCTCGCACTCTATGCGGACCGGACGCCGCCCGCCGCGCGGTGAAGGCCAACGCCAACCAGATCCGTGCGGCGATCGACGCGGCCAAACCCGATATCCGGCTTTATCTGTTCCACGGCCCGGACGAATCGGGTGCGCAGGAATATGCCGCCCGCTTGGCGCGCGCGATGGGTCCCGACGCCGAGCGCGTCGATCTCGAGCCGTCGACCCTGCGCAGCGACCCGGCACGGCTCGCCGACGAAGCCGCCTCACTGTCGCTGTTTGGCGGCAAACGGCACATCCGCATTACCGGTGCGGGAGAGGAGAGCTTCGAAGCGGTAGAACTGCTGCTCGCCGCGGAGCGATCCGGCAATCCCGTCGTGGCAATCGCCCCCAATCTCAAGAGCAGCGCGCGCGTCGTAAAGCTCGCACTGGCGTCGCCGCACGCGATGTCGCTGGCCTGCTATCTGCCCGAAGGCGGCGACGCCGAGCGACTCGTTACGGCGATTGCGCGCGAACATGGCCTACGCACGACCGGCGACAGCGCCGCGCGCATTGCCCATGCCAGCGCGGGGGACCGCGCGGTGATGACGCGCGAGATCGAGAAGCTGGCCTTGTATCTCGACGCCGCACCGGAGCGCCCGCGCTCGCTCGACGACGAGGCGGTCGACCTGCTCGGCGCCGATCTCGGTGACAGTGAGATGGGTCGCGCGATCGACGCGGCGATCGATGGCCATCCCGACGCGCTGGCCGATGAATTGGCGCGGCTCGATGAAGCCGGCATGTCGCCGGTGCCGGTATTGCGACAGCTGGTGCGCCGACTGATGACGCTTGCTGACCTCCGCGGCGAGATCGACGCCGGCGCCAGCCCTGCTCACGTCATTGAAAAGGTGTTTTTTCGGGAGCGTCCGGCAATGGGACGGGCGCTGCGCATCTGGCAGGCGGCGCGAATCGTCGATGCCATCAGCCGCGCGCGCGAGGCCGAGCGCGCGATCATGGCCTCGGGCAACGCCGGTAACGTGCTGGCCCATGCCGCGATCCTGACGATCGCGCGGATGGCGGCACGACAACGCTGACGCGCTAGGGCGGGATTCGACGAACTCGAATCGGATTCCGCTCTATAACCCTTTGTTATCGCTTGATTGATAGCGGGAAACCGGTTCCCACTTTTTCGCATCACGCGCTAGATCCGCTCGCCGCTGAGGCGCTGGCAGATCATGTCGAGCTGGTCGAGCGTCGAGTAGCTCAATGTCAGCGCGCCACCCTTCGGACCGTGGCTGATGCGCACCGAAAGCCCAAGCAGATCGCCAAGCTGATGCTCGAGCGCGGCCAGGTCGGCATCGCGCCCCCCGTCCCCACTGCGATGGCGCGCATCGGGCTTGGCATTGCGCGCCAGTCGCTCGGTATCGCGCACCGACAGGCCGCGCGACACGACCTGGTCGGCAAGCTGCTCGACCTCAGGCGCGCCGATCAGCGCCCGGGCATGGCCCATGGTCAGCACACCCTCGCTCACCTTCTCCTGCACCGATTTGGGCAGTTCGAGCAGGCGCAACAAATTGGCGATGTGGCTGCGCGACTTATGGACCAGCTTGCCGAGCGCTTCCTGGGTGTGGCCGAAATCGTCGATCAGGCGATGATAGGCTTCGGCCTCTTCGATCGCATTCAGGTCCTGACGCTGGATATTCTCGACCAACGCGACTTCGAGTGTCGCGGCATCGTCGAAATCGCGCACGATGACGGGAACTTCGTGCAGTCGCGCGCGCTGTGCCGCGCGCCAGCGGCGCTCCCCGGCGACGATCTGGTAGCCCTTGCCGTGCGGCCGCACGACGATCGGCTGGATCATACCGCGCGCTGCGATGGAAGCGGCCAGCTCATCGAGCGCGGCGTCGTTGAAGTAGCGGCGCGGTTGCCCGGGGTGCGGTGTGAGCGAGCCGACCGGCAGTGTCCGCACGCCCGGCGACATCTCCGCACCACTGATCGGCTGTTCGCGCGCGACATCGCCCATCAGCGCGGTAAGGCCACGCCCCAGCCCCGAGCGTGGTTTCGGCCGGTGGAGCGGTGTCGTGTCGGGCGTCGTTGGTTCTGGTTCGCTCATGCTGCCTTCGCAGGTTCTTTTGGTCGGCTAAGCCGGCCGATCAGCTCACGCGCCAGCGCGATATAGGCTTCGGACCCCGCGCAGCGATAATCGTAGATCAACGCCGGTACACCGTGGCTCGGCGCCTCGGAGAGGCGAACGTTGCGCGGGATTACCGTTTCGAACACCACCCGGCCAAGCACCGCGCGCACATCGGCGGAGACCTGCTCGGTGAGGCGGTTCCGGCGATCGTGCATGGTCAGGGCGACGCCGAGGATCGAGAGACCCGGATTGAAGCGCTCGCGGATCAGTTCGACCGTACTGAGCAACTGGCTCAACCCCTCCAGCGCGAAGAACTCGCATTGCAGCGGCACAAGCAGCGAATTGGACGCGACCATCGCGTTGAGTGTCAGCAGGCCGAGCGAAGGCGGGCAATCGATCAACACGATGTCCCACATATCCTCGACCTGGTCGAGCGCCTTCTGGAGACGGTGCGTCCGCTCCTCGAACGCGACGAGTTCGATCTCGGCACCGGACAGGTCGACCGTCGCCGGGACGATCGACAGTTTGGGAACGCAGGTCGGGAGCACCGCGTCGGCGATCGGTACATCGCCGATGAGAACGTCGTAGCTCGATTTTACGCGCTGGGCGCGCGTGATACCAAGGCCGGTCGACGCATTGCCCTGTGGATCCAGGTCGATCAGCAATGTCCGCTGCCCCGTGGCGGCGAGTGCAGTGCCGAGATTGATCGCTGTCGTCGTCTTGCCGACGCCGCCTTTTTGATTCGCGACCGCGATGACATTCATCGACGTGTTACCTCTTTGGCGATGACGATCAGCGATTCCGGGTCGGTGACGCTGCGTTCCACGTGAAACACACCATGCCATGCCTGTTGCGCGCTGGCTATATCTTCGCGCGCGCCGCGACCTTTTGGCAGCAGCCACAGCGTGTTCCACGTGGAACACTGCACCGCCGACGCAAATATGTCGGGCAAGGCGGCGACCGCACGCGCCGAAATGACCGCTGCCTGCGCCTCGACCCGTTCGATCTTGCCCGTAACGACCTTCGTTCGATCGGCAATACCCAGCACCGTACAGCAATCGCCGAGAAACTCAGCGCGTCGCTTGCGCGGTTCGACGAGCAAGACCGGCCGGTCGGTCAACGCGGCCACCACAAGGCCAGGAAAGCCCGCGCCCGTCCCGATGTCCAGCCACAACCCGGGATAAGGTTCCGCAGGGGCAAGGAGCTGGGCCGAATCGACGATGTGGCGTGACCACAGGGAGTCGATCGTCGAGGGCGCAATCAGGTTTTGCAGCACAGCCTCGTCGCGCACGAGCCGCGCCAGCAGTGTCATCGCCGTTACACCGGCATCACCGAAGCGGGCGGCGATCCAGGCCTGCGCTTCCAATTCCGTCATGCGGCACGGCGCTGCGCATGGAACAGGATCGCCGTCAGCGCAGCCGGCGTCAAACCCCGGATCCGCGAGGCGGCGCCCAATGTCGCCGGCGCGGCGGCACACAGTCGCTCGACCATCTCGCTCGACAGGCCCGGGATCGACGCGAAATCGAGCGTCGCCGGAAGCACGATGCCATCATTGACGCGCAGACCGTCGACCTCGGCGTCCTGGCGTTCGAGATAGGGCGCATAGCGTGCATCCTCGACGACCTCGGCGACCAGCGCGGGGTCAAACCCTTTGGGAATTTCACCGAGCAGGTGGACGACGGTGATCCCCGCAATGCGCAACCATTCGGCGCCACTGCGGCGCTCCGACATGCTGACGTCGCGCGCGCCGCGCGCCACAAGATCCCGTCCGGGGACGGGCCGATCAAGCATCGCCATGAGTTCGGTACGTTGCGCGGTGCGCACTGTCAGGCGGCTCGTGCGCTCCCCGTCGAGGCAGCCGGCAACGGCCGCCAGCGGACTCAAGCGGGTCTCGGCATTGTCGGCGCGCAGCCTCAACCGGTACTCCGCCCGGGCGGTGAGCATGCGATAGGGCTCGGTGATACCCTGCAGCACGAGATCGTCGACCATCACGCCGAGATAGCTGCTCGCCCGATCGAGTATGATCGCTGCGGTGCCGAGCGCTGCGGCAGCCGCATTGAGGCCGGCGAGCAGCCCCTGCCCTGCGGCCTCCTCATAGCCGGTGGTGCCGTTGATCTGCCCGCAGCAATACAGCCCGCGCAATGCCCGCACCTCGAGCGTCGGGTCGAGTGCGCGCGGGTCGATATGATCATATTCGACGGCGTAGCCCGGGATGGCGATCTCGGTCCGTTCGAGACCGGGAATCGAACGGATCATCGCCGCCTGCACATCCGTCGGCAACGAGGTGGATATCCCGTTGGGATAGATCAGCGGGTCATCCAGACCCTCTGGTTCGAGAAAGATCTGGTGCCCGTCGCGATCGCCGAAGCGATGGATCTTGTCCTCGATCGAGGGACAATAGCGCGGGCCCTGCCCCTGGATATCACCCCCGAACAGCGGCGATCGGTCGAGCGACGCGCGGATGATCGCATGCGTGGCCTCGGTCGTGCGGGTGATCGCGCAGAACAGCTGCGGCAGCACACGCCCCGCGCCGACCGGTGACATGGTCCATTGGTCACCGTCACTCGGTTGCTCGTCGAGCCGCGCCCAGTCTATCGTGCGACCATCGAGCCGCGGCGGCGTCCCGGTCTTGAGCCGCGCCATCGGCAAGGCGGCGTCGTAGAGCTGCCGCGCCAGCGCGGTCGCGGCACGCTCACCGATGCGACCGCCGAGCTCGCGCTCCTCGCCGCGAAACATCCGGCCACCGAGAAAGGTCCCCGTCGCCAAAACGACGGCCGGTGCTGAGATGGTGCGTCCATCGGCCAGCGCGACGCCGACGACCCGGCGTTCGGCATGGGTCAGCGCGGCGACTTCACCGGCGACGATATCGAGCCCGGACTGCGCGGAAAGCATCGTCTGGATTGCCGCGGCATAAAGTTTGCGGTCGGCCTGGACGCGCGGCCCCTGCACTGCCGTGCCCTTGCTGCGGTTGAGCATGCGATAATGGATGCCCGCCGCATCGGTCGCGCGGCCGATCAAGCCGCCAAAGGCATCCACCTCGCGAACCAGATGCCCCTTGCCGACCCCACCGATCGCCGGGTTGCATGACATCGCGCCGATCTTGCCGGGATCGAAACTGACCAGGGCAACACGCGCACCGACCCGCGCCGCCGCGGCGGCCGCTTCGGTTCCGGCGTGTCCACCGCCGACCACGATGACATCGTAGTTCATCACCAAGCCGCTATGCGCGGCAATCGCGCCTGTCAAAACTGTTCCACGTGAAACAGGTCATTTGCCGATGCAGAATCGCGCGAACAGGGTGTCGAGCATCGCCTCGACATCGCTGCGGCCGGTGAGTTGATGCAGCGACCGCATCGCGAGGCGCAGATGCTCCGCCACCAGCAGGATTTCGGTTTGCTCGCCGGCATGATCGAGCCATTGCCGCGCCGCCTCGATCAACCCGCGCTGACGCTGGTTCAGTGCGACGCTGTCGGCCGGCGGCAGCAACGTCGCCGCACGCGAACCGATCATCGCCCATAAGGAGGCGATGCCGGCGGCACTGGCCGACGACACCGCAAGATCGCGCCCCGCCGGGATGACGGTTCGACCGACAAGGTCGGCGCGGGCGTGGAGCCATATCGCGCCAACGGGCGGGGTATCATCGCCCATCCACAAAATAATGTCCGCGCCGCGTATCGCCTCGTTTGCGCGCGCGATGCCGATCAGCTCGATCGGGTCGTCGGTTGCGGCGGCGAGACCCGCGGTATCGGTCACGACATAGGCGACGCCATCGCGCGCGACGGGCACCTCGATGCGATCTCGCGTCGTGCCGGAGATTGGCGAGACGATCGCGGCATCGCGCTCGGTCAGCGCGTTGAGCAATGTTGACTTGCCGCTATTGGGCGGGCCGGCAATCACGACACGCAAGCCATCGCGCAATCGCTCGACTGGCGGAAGCGCCAGCATCGCCGCCATCTCGCTTGCGACCTTGCCTGCGCCAATGCCGATGGCCGCGATATGGGCCAGCGGCACATCGTCCTCGTCGGAAAAATCAATCGCCGCCTCGACCGACGCGGCGAGCCGGACGACGGCGTCGGTCCACGCCTCAGCCATGCGGCGCAGCCCCCCTTCCACCAGGGTCAGCGCGGCGCGACGTTGCGTCTCGGTTTCGGCCGAGAGCAGATCACCCAGCCCTTCCGCCTCGGTAAGGTCAATCCGGCCCGCGAGCAGCGCGCGACGGGTGAATTCGCCCGGCTCCGCCGCGCGCAGCTCCGCCATTGTGCCCAGCGCAGCTTCGACCGCGCGAATGACCGCGCGTCCGCCGTGAAGATGCAGCTCGACAATATCTTCGCCGGTCGCGCTGTTGGGTCCGGGAAAGAAGAGCACCAGCGCGCGATCGAGAAGGTCACCGCGCGCATCCCGCAAGGTGCGGAGCGCCGCATGACGGGCTGGCGGCATCGAGCCGGCCAGCGCTGTGCCGGCGGCAAAGGCCGCGGCGCCGCTGATGCGCACGACCGCGATGGCCGCGGGCGGCGTACCGCTCGACACCGCAAAGATCGTATCCAAGCCTATTTTCCGGGAGATTCGAACATCTTGCGCCACATGCCGAAACCGGCCTCGCTCATCGGCGCCCAGCTTTTCATCATGTTCTCAACGAGTTCCGTTGGAGCAACGCCATCCATCGCGCCGGTAATCGAGGCGATGTATTTTTCATGGACCGGGGTCAGGTCGGGCAAGCCCATGAAACGGCGCGCCTCTTCCGGGGTGCAATCTACCTCGACATTGATCTTCATCGCGCGTGTCTCCGCTTGAGCGGGCCTGCGCCGCTGCTAGACTGGGACCATGTATGCGCGAGACGAGGCCCTGATCGCAACGCCCATCGGTGGTGTTCGTATTGCGGCTGATGGCGACCACGTCACGGCGATCCGCATCGAGCCTGGAAACGTCGAAAATCTGGCACCTTCCACCGGCCCCCTCCGCAAGGCGGTCGAGCAACTGCGCCAATGGTTCGCTGGCGAGCGGCGCGGTTTTGACCTGCCGCTACTGCCCGCCGCGACGCCGCGCGGGCAGGCGCTGCGCGAGGGCATGATCGCCATCGGCTATGGCGACACGCTGAGTTATGGCGCGCTGTCGCGCCAGCTCGGCTCGAGCGCCCGCGCGATGGGGCAGGCCTGCGCGCGCAACCCCTTTCCGATCGTCGTGCCGTGCCACCGCGTGCTCAATGCCGATGGCGCGCTCGGCGCCTATTCCGGCGGCGACGGGCCGCTCACCAAACAATGGCTGCTCGATCATGAGCAGCGCTACCGTCCAGGGAGTTCGTCATGACCGCGACCATCCGCATCGATTCGCTCGATCACGCCGGCAGCTTCGACGGCTATCTCGCCGAGCCGGAAAATACACCCCGTGCGGCGATTATCGTCATCCAGGAGATATTCGGCGTGAACGCCGGCATGCGACGGCGCTGCGACCTGTGGGCCGAGGCCGGCTATCTCGCCATCGCGCCCGACCTGTTCTGGCGGATCGAACCCGGCGTCGAGCTTGATCCCGATATTCCCGACCAGTTCCAGCGTGCCCTGGGGCTGATGGGGCAGTTCGACCAGGACAAGGGTGTCGCCGATATCGAGGCGACGATCCGCGCGGCGCGCGGCATGCTCGGCGAAGGCGGTAAGGTCGGTGCGGTCGGATATTGCCTGGGCGGCAGGCTCGCCTTCATGTGCGCCACGCGAACCGATGTCGACGCCAGCGTCGGCTATTATGGTGTCGGGATCGACGGCCTGCTCGGCGAGAAGCATGCGATCGCCCATCCCGTGCTGCTGCATGTGCCGCAGGAGGACCATTTCGTCGACAAGACAGCGCAGCAGCGCATGCATGAGGGCCTGGACGACCACCCGAAGGTTGCCTTGCTCGACTATCCCGGGCTCGACCACGGCTTCGCCACCGAATTCGGCCAACGCCGCGACGAAGCGGGCGCGGCGCTCGCCGATCAACGCACGGCGGCGTTCTTCGCGGCAAATCTGGCGTAGCCGAACCCCTGCTGTCGGGGTCAGCCCAACAGGTGGCCGACCCCGACCTCATGATCGACCCAGCCATGATAGATCATTGTGCCGGCGACGTAGAGGATCACGACGAGGCCGATATAGGCGATCCAGTGATAGCGCTCGATCAGCCGCGCGATATAGTTGGCCGCGACCGCCATCAGCGTCACCGATAGGGCCAGGCCGAAGAGCAGCACGGCAGGATGTTCGCGCGCCGCACCGGCAACGGCGAGGACATTGTCGAGGCTCATCGACAAATTGGTGATCGCGACCTGGAAAGCCGCCTGGGCAAAGCTCTTGCGCGGCTTGCCCTCGATCTCGGGGGTAGAGGGGTCGTCTGTGACCGCCGGTGGACGTTTGCCGGCAATCTCGCGGTAGAGTTTCCATGCCACCCACAGCAACAGCAGGCCACCGGCGAGCAAGAGGCCAACGACGTGGAGCAATTGCGTTGCGATCAGGGCAAAGCAGATCAGGCACACCATCGCCATCAGCACGCCGAGCGCGAGGACTTTCTTGCGTTGATCGACGGGAAGCCCAGCGGAAAGCGTGCCGAGCACCAAGGCGTTGTCGCCCGAGAAGATCAGGTCGATCAGGATCACCTGGCCAAGCGCGGCGAGCCCGGCGGCGGTGAACACGTCGCTCAGGTCGAACACGCAATATCCTCCGCGAAATAAGCGATCACCGGCATCGGATCGTAGAAACCGTGTAGCAAGGCCGACCAGCGCGCATAATCGGCCGATTGGCGGAAGCCGTCGCGATGATGCGCGATGCTATCCCATTCGACAAGCAGCAGATAATGCCCACCCGGCGCGATCGGCCGGCGCAGCGCGAGGCTGCAGAAACCCGGCGCCGCCGCGATCAATATCTTGGCCTCGGCGAACGCCGCTTCGAACCGCTCGCCCTCGCCGCCCCTGACGGGCAACTCGGCGAGCTCGAGCACCATCGCTTACTGGTTCATCGAGTCGAAGAAGTCTTCGTTGGTCTTCGAATCCTTCATCTTGTCGAGCAGGAACTCCATCGCGTCGATCGTGCCCATCTGCATCAGGATACGGCGCAGGACCCACATCTTGGACAATTTGGCCTTGTCGACCAGCAGCTCTTCCTTGCGCGTGCCCGACTTGCCGACATCGAGCGCCGGGAAGATGCGCTTGTCGGCGACCTTGCGGTCGAGCACGATTTCCGAGTTACCCGTGCCCTTGAATTCCTCGAAGATGACCTCGTCCATGCGGCTGCCGGTATCGATCAGCGCGGTGGCGATAATCGACAGCGAACCGCCTTCCTCGATGTTGCGCGCAGCACCGAAGAAGCGCTTCGGCCGCTGCAGCGCATTGGCGTCGACGCCGCCGGTCAGCACCTTGCCCGAGCTCGGCACGACGGTGTTGTAG
>JBBRSN010000039.1:0-38774 GCA_038245375.1 Sphingomonadales bacterium
ATCCGCCGCACCCACCCCCAGGGGCGCAATATCACCCGCTCTTAAGCCCGATCCGGTGACGATGTCGCGACACCGACCGATCGCCCCGATATTTCCCACATGGCTTGCTCACCGCAGATGCCAGCCCGACAGGCTGCTAGACCAGTGCGTCCCACACCAGCTTGCCGCCCACCGCGATCATCAGCACATAGATCGCGGTGTAGAAACGCTCGGCCGGCACACGCCGCACCAGCCATACCCCCGCCAGCGTCGACGCGATCGCCACCGGTACCAGCAGCGCCGACGTCATCAGATTGGCGCGGCTGAACTGGCCAAGCGCGACATAGACCGGCACCTTGATCCAGTTGACCGTCGCGAAGAAGATCGCCGTCGTGCCGACCAGCACGTCGCGCGGCAGGCGCCGCGGCAACACCCAGAGCTGGAACGGCGGTTGCCCGGCATGCGCGATCTGGCTGGTAAAGCCCGAGGCCACGCCGAACAGGCTGCCGACCCAGCCGCGCGAGCGTGACGCATTCGGTATGCCGCCGCGCCGCTCGACCCACAGCCGATATAGCCCGAACAGGATCGACACCGCGCCGACCGCGCCGAGCACTGCGTCGGACGAGACCGAGGCGGCGAAGCCATAGCCCAGCGCCACGCCCGCCATCGCGCCAGGCAGCATCCAGCCGAGCACACGACCGTCCCAGTCGCGCCGGAATGCCCATACCCCGACAACATCCTGCACGATCAGCACCGGCAACAGGATCGCCGCCGCACGGACCGGCGATATCGTCAGCGCGATCAGTGGCAGCGACAGCGCCCCCATGCCGGCAAACCCGCCCTTGGCGAGTCCAAGCATCACCACCGCGACGATCGCGGCGATCCAGAAGGCGGTCGAGTCGATCAGCGCGCGGTCGGGTCGGCGCCGACCGGCGCGCGCACCCCGGCATGCCCGCGACGCTTGAGTTCGGCCTTCAACGCCTCGGGCCTGGGCGCCCACAGGAAGCCGAAGCTGACATTGCCCTCGCGGGTCTCGACGACATGGTGCAGCCGGTGTGCCTGGATGATGCGCTTCATGTACGGCGATCGCGGCAGGTAGCGCGTCGCGACGCGGCGATGGACGATGACGTCATGAAAGCCGAAATAGATCGCGCCATAGGCGGCGATGCCGGCGCCGACCCAGGTGCAGCCCGGCCCCCAGCCGAGCTGAACCCCGCCAAGGATCAGCGTGATCGACGGCACCGCGAAGATCGCCGCGTAAAGGTCGTTCAGTTCCCAGGTCCCGGTGCGCGGGCGATGGTGGCTCTCATGCAGGAACCAGCCGAAACCGTGCATCATCCAGCGATGCGCGACATAGGCAAATCCCTCCATCCCGAGCACGGTGACGAAGAACAGGGCAAGGCCGGTTGTCCAGGACATGGTGGCCGATATAGCGGCGGCATGGTCGCGATGCACGCAGGAGATATACGGTGCGCAAGCTTTTCCCGATCGGCATCATCATCATCATGCTGTCCGCCTGCTCAACTCCGGAGATGCAGGTCCGCGACGGCCTGGTCAATGCGGGGATCGAGCGCCGCACCGCCGACTGCATGGCGAAACGCATGGTCGACAGGCTGTCGTTGCTCCAGCTGCGCCGCATGGCGGGGCTGGGCAAGGCGGGCGGCGCGCGTGACCTCGACCAGCTGCTATACCGGCTGCGTTCGCTCCACGATCCGAAGATCGTCAGCGTCACGGCAAGCTCGGCAGCGCTGTGCGTGACCGGCCTCGCCGGCTGATCGCGCGGGCCTGACATCCCCTTCGCGCATGAGCGCAGGGGTGGATTCGCGCGGGAAGCTGTGCTTAGGACCGCGACGTCCCGATCCGCGAAAGGCTTTTGGCGCTCCATGAACATTCACGAATATCAGGCCAAGGAATTGCTCGCCAAATATGGCGTGCCCGTCCCCGCCGGCTTCGCCGCGATGAGCGTCGAGGAAGCCGTCGCCGCTTCGAAGAAGCTGCCTGGTCCGCTCTACGTCGTGAAGGCGCAGATTCATGCCGGTGGCCGCGGCAAGGGCAAGTTCAAGGAACTCGGCCCCGACGCCAAGGGCGGCGTCCGTCTCGCCCGCAGCGAGGATGAGGTTCGCGCCGCCGCGGCCGACATGCTCGGCAACACGCTCGTCACGGTGCAGACCGGCGAGCATGGCAAGCAGGTCAACCGCCTCTACGTCACCGACGGTGTCGACATCGCCAAGGAATTCTACCTCGCGCTGCTCGTCGACCGCGTCCATGGCCGCGTCGCCTTCGTCGTCTCGACCGAGGGCGGCATGGACATCGAGACCGTCGCGCACGACTCGCCGGAAAAGATCCAGACCTTCGACGTCGATCCCGCGACCGGCTTCATGCCGCATCACGGCCGCGCCGTCGCCAACGCGCTCGGGCTGAAGGGCGATCTCGCCAAGCAGGCCGCCAATGTCGCGTCGAAGCTGTATGACGCCTTTCTCGGCACCGATGCCGCGCAGATCGAGATCAACCCGCTCGCCGTGACGGATGACGGCAAGCTGATGGTGCTCGACGCCAAGGTCGGCTTCGATACCAACGCGCTGTTCCGCCACAAGGACCTGATGGAACTGCGCGACGAGACCGAGGAAGACCCGTCCGAGCTCGAAGCGTCGAAATACGACCTCGCCTATATCAAGCTCGACGGCGACATCGGCTGCATGGTCAACGGTGCCGGCCTCGCCATGGCGACGATGGACATCATCAAGCTGAACGGCATGTTCCCGGCCAACTTCCTCGACGTCGGCGGTGGCGCCAACAAGGAAAAGGTCACGGCGGCGTTCAAGATCATTCTCGCCGATCCGGCGGTGAAGGGCATCCTCGTCAACATCTTCGGCGGCATCATGAAGTGCGACATCATCGCCGAGGGCATCGTCGCCGCGGCGAAGGAAGTGAACCTCTCGGTGCCGCTGGTCGTCCGACTCGAGGGCACCAATGTCGAGGAGGGCAAGAAGATCCTGTCCACCTCGGGTCTCGCCATCGTCCCCGCCAACGATCTGGGCGACGCCGCCCGCAAGATCGTCGCCGAGGTCAAGAAAGCCGCCTGAACCTGCCTCCCCGGGAAGAGTTCGGTCACAGGAGTCGATTGCAATGAAGGTGCTGGTCCCGGTCAAGCGTGTGCTTGACTATAACGTAAAGCCCCGCGTGAAGGCGGACGGGACGGGGGTCGATCTGGCCAACGTCAAGATGAGCATGAATCCGTTCGACGAGATCGCCGTCGAAGAGGCGATCCGCCTCAAGGAAAAAGGCACCGTGACGGAGATCGTCGCGGTGTCGATCGGCGAGCAGAAGTGCCAGGAAACGCTGCGTACCGCGCTCGCCATGGGTGCCGACCGCGCGATTCTCGTCGTTTCTGAGGACAAGGTCGAGCCGCTCGGCGTCGCCAAGCTGCTGGCAAAGATCGCTGCGGAGGAAAGCCCCGATTTGATCATCGTCGGCAAGCAGGCGATCGACGACGACAACAACCAGACCGGCCAGATGCTCGCCGGCCTGCTCGGCTGGGGCCAGGGCACCTTCGCCTCCAGGGTCGAGATCGCCGACGGCGTCGCGACCGTGACGCGCGAAGTCGATGGCGGGTCGGAGACCGAGACGCTCAAGCTGCCGGCGATCGTCACCACCGATCTTCGCCTAAACGAGCCGCGCTACGCCTCGCTGCCCAACATCATGAAGGCCAAGTCCAAGCCGATGGCACAGAAGACGCCGGCCGATTACGGCGTCGACGTGGCGCCGCGGCTGACCACGCTCAAGGTGATCGAGCCGGCCAAGCGCACCGCCGGCGTCAAGGTTGCCGATGTCGATGAACTGGTGGCGAAACTCAAGGCGATGGGAGTCGCGAAATGAAGACGCTCGTCTGGGTCGAACATGACGGCAGCACCGTCAAGGATGCCACGCTCGCCGTGGTCACCGCCGCCTCGCAGCTCGGCGAGGTCCATCTCCTCGTCGCCGGTCAGGGCGTCGCCGGCGTCGCGGCCGAAGCGGCGAAGATCGCCGGCGTCGGCAAGGTTCATGTCGCCGACGACGCGGCCTTCGCCCACGCGCTGGCCGAGAATGTCGCGCCGCTCGTCGTCGAACTGATGGGTCATCACGACGCCTTCCTCGTGCCCGCCACCTCGAACGGCAAGAACATCGCGCCGCGCGTCGCCGCGTTGCTCGACGTGATGCAGATCAGCGACATCCTGTCGGTCGAGAGCGCCGATACCTTCACCCGGCCGATCTATGCCGGCAACGCCATCGCCACGGTCCAGTCCAAGGATGCCAAGCTGGTCATCACCGTGCGCGGCACCGCGTTCGAAAAGGCCGCCACCACCGGCGGGTCGGGCACGATCGAGCAGGTTGCGTCGACCGGCGACAAGGGCCTGTCGACCTTTGCCGGCTCGGAAATCGCCAAGTCCGAGCGTCCCGAACTGACCAGCGCGAAGATCATCGTGTCGGGCGGTCGTGCACTGCAGAACAGCGAGAATTTCCACAGCATCATCGAACCGCTCGCCGACAGGCTCGGCGCCGGTGTCGGCGCCAGCCGCGCCGCGGTCGATGCGGGCTATGTGCCGAACGACTATCAGGTCGGCCAGACCGGCAAGATCGTCGCGCCGGAAGTGTACATCGCGATCGGCATCTCCGGCGCGATCCAGCATCTTGCCGGGATGAAGGACTCCAAGACGATCATCGCGATCAACAAGGACGAGGACGCACCGATCTTCCAGGTCGCCGACATCGGCCTCGTCGGCGACCTGTTCAAGATCGTGCCGGAATTGACCGGGAAGCTCTGAGCGAAAAGCCCCTCCCTCCGGGAGGGGTTCGGGAGGGCAGGTCGTGTCGCGTGATCGGGCTGCCGCCCTTCAATCGATACATCTCGATCTGACCGAACATGGGGGGGCGCTCTTCCCGGGCGCCGCCTCTTCGATTCTCGGCGCCCTCGAAACGGTGCTGGCAAAGCTGCCCGCCGATCACGCCGGCCTGCGCCTGCACGGCATTCCGGGGTTCGCGGCCCTGCTCGACGCGACCGGCCCGATCGGCCGCCTCGCCGCCGATCGTCTCGGGGGCGGCGTGCGCGCCGTCCGCGCCATCCTGTTCGACAAGAGCGCGGCGACCAACTGGGCGCTCGGCTGGCATCAGGACCGCACCATCGCCGTACGCAAGCGCATCGACACGCAGGGTTTCAGCCCATGGTCGGTCAAGGCCGGCGTCACCCATGTCGAACCGCCCTTCGCGTTGCTGGAACGCATGCTGACGCTGCGCATCCATCTCGACGCGGTGCCCGGAGACAACGCTCCGCTGCTCATCGCGCCGGGCTCGCACCGGTTCGGCCGCATCCCCGAACGCGATATCGCAGCGCGCGTCGCCGCGAGCGGCACCTTCGCCTGCACCGCCGATCGCGGCGATGTCTGGGCCTATGCGACGCCGATCCTCCACGCCTCGCCACGCGCCGCCCGCCCGGGCCATCGTCGCGTGCTGCAGGTCGATTATGCCGCGGACGATTTGCCCGGCGGTCTCGCGTGGCTGGGGATCTGATGCGGGCGGTGACGGCGCGTCGTTGCCGGCGTGATTCAACGGCGGCGAAACCGTGTCCAAAGTGCCGGCATCACGGCGCGCAAGCACGAGTCGTGGCGGCTCCTTCTCATCGTTGGCCCCGATCGACCGGCCCCGCGGGATGCGGCTTCAACCCTGCTTGCGCGCCGTTGCTCCCCTGCTTTTTCAGAGCAGGGGAGGTGCCCGGCAAACAAATGAAACAGAACGAGAAAAATGTCAAAAAGCACAACAAAAGCGGCAATTTTTGCCCCGCCGCGACGCCAGCCACGAAAATGCTATGCGACGAGCGGCGCCACGGGTTTGCGCGCGTAGACGCCAAAGCTGGCGATGATCACGTAGCAGGCCACGGGCAGGAGCAGCGCGAACCGCAGCGAGACCGTATCGGCCAGCATGCCGGTCAGCACGGGGACGATCGCGCCGCCGCAGATCGCGACGTTGATGATCCCCGAGCCGTCCGCCGCCCGGTCGCCCAGTTTCTCGCACGCCAGCGTAAAGATCGTCGGGAACATGATCGAGTTCATCAGCCCGACCGCCAGCAAGGTGTTCCCTGCCGTCGCGCCATGGGTCGTGATCGAGATCAGCACCAGCACGATCGCCCCGATCGCGACGCCCGCCAGCACCTTGCCCGGATTGATCACGCGCAGCACTGCCGAGCCGATAAAGCGCCCGACCATCGCCCCGCCCCAATAGAAGAGCAGCTGCTTGCCGGCCGACTGGCCGGTGAGGCAGAGCGCGTGGTCGGATTTGAGATAATTGACCAGGGTCGAGCCGATCGCGACTTCCGCCCCGACATAGAGGAAGATGCACAGGGCGCCGAACGCGAAGCGCGGGCGGCGGAGCAGTGCGACGCTGGCCGACAGGCTCGACACTTCATGGCGTTCACCCTGCAGGCGATTGCGGAACAGCCAGACCGCGCCGGCGATCACTAGCAGCGCGATGGCGAGACCGAGATAGGTATGCGCGATCATCTGCGATTCGGCGATTCGGTTGACGGTCGACATTTCCGGCGCGTTCGCCGTGCCGGCGCAGGCCGGATCGACGACCCGCGACACATCCCAGAAGGACTGCGCACTGCCGCCCAGGATCAGCACCGCCCCGACGAACGGGAAGATCGTCGTGCCGACCGAGTTGAACGCCTGTGCGAAGGTCAAGCGGCTTGATGCCGTTCGCGCCGGTCCGAGCAAGCTGATCAGCGGGTTGGACACGATCTGCACCAGCACCACGCCCGTCGCGAGCACGAACAGCGCGAACAGGAACAATCCATAGGTCGCCGTTCGCGACGATGGGATGAACAGCAGGCACCCGACCATCATCGTCAGCAAGCCGATCACCGCACCGCGCATGTAACCGGTGCGTTTGACCAGCATCGCGCCGGGGATGCCGATCACGGCATAGGCGAAAAAGAAGCAGAACTGGATCAGCATCGCCTGGGTGTAATTGAGCGTGAACAGTTCCTTGAGCTTGGGAATGATCACGTCGTTCAGGCTGGTGATCCCGCCGAAGATGAAGAACAGGGAGAAGACAAACACTTCGAGGCTTGGCGCGTGGACGCCCCGGTCCTCGGTGCCTGCGACCTGATCGGTCGATGACGTGGTCGCGGGGGTAAAGGCCATGGGCGAAGCGTCCTCTCTGCCTGAGGCGGCGTTCGCCGCGACATGAAGCCGCCGTCATAAGCCGGGCAGTGGCATTCCGGCAATTCATCATCTGCCACCCCCTTCATCATTGCGCCCGGCCCCGCTATCCTCGCGGCTCGACCAGCGGGGACAGGCCAATGCGCTACGATATCTCGGGCACGGTAATGCAGACGGTGTCGATCGATCTCGCGCGCGGCGAGACGGTCTATGCCCAGACCCACGCCATGGCGTGGATGACCGACGGCATCGTCATGGATACCCATACCGGCGGCGGGCTGTTCGCCGGGTTGAAGCGCGCGATGAGCGGCGGCAGCCTGTTCGTCACCGAATATAGCGCGCAGACCGAAGGCAATGTCGCCTTCGCCCCGCGCTTCCCCGGGCAGATCCTCGCCGTGCCGCTGGCTAGCGGCCAGTCGCTGATCTGCCGCAAGGAAACCTTCCTCGTCGCCGAAAAGTCGGTCACGCTGGAGATAGCACTGCAGCAGCGGCTCGGCGCCGGCTTCTTCGCCGGCGAAGGTTTCATCCTGCAACGCGTCACCGGCCCCGGCACGGTGTTCCTCGATTTGTCGGGTGAGGTGATCGAAAAGACGCTGCGCCCCGGCGAGCGGTTGCGCGTCCATGCCGGCCATATCGGCATGCAGGAACCGACCGTGTCGACCGACATCCAGATGGTGCGCGGTTTCCGCAACATGTTGTTCGGCGGCGAAGGGCTGTTCCTCGCCACGCTGACGGGCCCTGGCAAGATCTGGCTGCAATCGATGCCGATCCTCAACCTCGCCGAGGAAATCGCGCGGCATATGCCCTCCGACGAGGGCGGGCGCGGCCCGAGCGTTGGCTCATTGGTCGGCGGCGGCGCGGCGGGCGCGGTGCTCGGCGGGTTGCTCGGCGGGGTTTTGGGGAACGAGTAAGGTCGATCGAACGCGGATACCTGAAACTCCGTTCGTGCCGAGCTTGTCGAAGCACTGTCCTTTTTCTCGCGCGAGAAGAAACAGCAGCCCTTCGACAAGCTCAGGGTGAACGGAATTTGCGGCTGGTGATGCCCTATCCCGCCGCGATCTGCACGATCGCGTCGATCTCCACCGCCGCGCCGAGCGGCAGCACCGCCACGCCAACGGCGCTGCGGGCGTGCTTGCCGATGTCGCCGAACAGCGCGACCATCAGGTCCGACGCGCCATTGGCGACTTTGGGCTGGTCGGTGAAGTCGACCGTCGAATTGACGAACACGCCGAGCTTGACGATCCGCCCGACGCGGTGGAGCCCGCCCAGCGCCGCCTTGGTCTGCGCCACCAGCATCAGCGCGCAGCGCTGCGCCGCCTCGGTGCCATAGGCCAGGTCGCGGTCCTCGCCGAGCCGCCCGGTCATCACCGCGCCGTCCTTGAACGGCAACTGCCCCGAAATGTGCAGCAACCCGCCGGCCTCGACCGCCGGCACATAGGAGGCGACCGGGGCGGCCGGCGCGGGGAGCGAGAGGCCGAGCTCGGCCAGCTTGCGATCGATACGGTCGGTCATCTTTTGCCTCTTCGTCTGTCGGTGATGTCGGTCAGGCCGCTGCGTGGCCGGCGGCGAAGCGCGCCGCGATCCACGCCTCCGCTTCATGCCAGTCGTCGATCCGGACATGCGCTTCGGGCGCCTTGGGAACATGCAGCGCGAGCGTCGGCTCGGAAATCATGTGCAGCCGATGAACCCCCGGCGCGTGCCGCGACACCGAATCATGATGTACCGCGAGATCGTCGACGAACACCGTCACCGGATCGCCATGCTCGGCGACCAGCCGTGCCACCGGGTCGCCCTTGCCGCCCTGGTTGGTCTCGACGCGGTAATCCATGCCGTGGCCGAGCAGCTGCGCGATGCGCGGCTGGCGGTTGGCGTCACCGAGATTGGTCAGGATCACGACATCGGCACTCTCGCCCAGCGCGGCCAGCGCCTCGCGGGCATGCGGCACCAAAGTCTGGCGCTCCATCTCGCCGGGGAAGAACTGCTCGAGAAACCCCCACATCTCTTCGCGGCTCGGCGCCGCGCCGCCGTCGCGGCGCTTCATGCTCGTTGCGAAGTCGCCGCCATTGGGGGTGAAGTCGATATCGTGCGATTCGCGCAGCCACACGCCGAAATGCCGCACCATGTGCAACAGCACCTCGTCGCAATCGCAGATCAGCAGCGGCCTCATGCTACGTCCCCCGCGTCGAGCCCGGCATGCGCCGCGACCATCGCCGCCGGCGCGACGCCGAGCTCGGCGGCACAGGCGACCAGGTCGGGCTCATGCGCCTCGAGAAACGCCAGCGCTGCCGACAGCACCGCCGGGTCGCCGGCGCGTGCGCGCAGGTCGGCGGGGGTCAGTCCGGTCACGTCGAGCAGCCGCCCGGCGCGCACCGGCTCGGCCAGCGTCCATGCCAGCGCGCGTAGCGCCAGTGCCTGGGGATCGTCATTTGTCTCGGACGCGCGCATTGCCTATCACTGACTCGAACTGGCGGAAGGGATTTGAGGGGCGTGGCAAAAAGGGTGCTCGTTGTCGAGGACAACGAACTCAACCTGAAGCTGTTTTGCGATCTGCTGCGCGCGCACGAGTTCGTCACCGAGGGTGTGCGTGACGGGCGCGAGGCGGTCGAGCGCGCGCGCGCCTTCCTGCCCGATCTGATCATCACCGATATCCAGCTGCCGCACGTTACCGGCTACGAGCTGATCGAGCAGTTCAAGGCCGATCCTGCACTGGGCACCGTACCGATCATGGCGGTCACCGCCTATGCCGGGCGCGAGGACGAGGAACGGATTCGCGCGGTCGGCGCCGACGCCTATGTCTCCAAGCCGATCTCGCTCGCGCGCTTCGTCGATGCGGTGATGGCACTGCTCTGAAGAACGACCCTGCCTTTGGCGAGGATAGCCACCGCAGATACGACAAAAGCCGCGAGGCTTGCGCCTGCGGCTCGCGATCCCCGTCAATGCGGAGAGCGTCGACGGGCGGTCACGCCGCCCGGTCGCATCACTTGATCTTGGTTTCCTTGAACTCGACATGCTTGCGCACGACGGGATCATACTTCTTGAAGCTGAGCTTCTCGGTCTTGGTGCGCGGGTTCTTCTTGGTCACGTAGAAGAAGCCGGTGTCGGCCGAGCTGAGGAGCTTGATCTTGACGGTGGTCGGCTTTGCCATGACCCTGAATTCCCGAATCGATTGAAAAAGTAAAAGCGGCGGCAAAGCGCCACCGCTCTTCAAGCACCGCCCGATGGCGCAGAGTCGCTACAATGTCAACCGCGCGGTGCCTTGTCGGCACGACTCCGGCCCCGCCGCTCATCTTCGATGCTCGCTGACATCATGGCCAATCCCTCACCGCTCCGGAGACGCGTCCAGAGGTTCGCACCATCATGAAAGCGAGTGCGGGGAACTACGCATAGCGACAGCGTCCCGGGCCGATACTCTGCTCGGACGGGTCCAGCAGGATGAAGGCCGCGCGTACTGCGACGCCTGGGTTGACCTCGGCAATGTTGGTTGCGCGCTGCGCCAGCGAAGAAAGCTCAATCCCGACCAAGAGGAGATATTCCATGCGCAGATTGATTGTCGTTACGGCTCTTGCCGTTCTGGCGGTGCCGGCCGCTCCGGCGCTCGCGCAACGCGCGACGGCTGGATATGTCGTGCGGACGACCACCATGCGCGCCGGTCCGGATTATGATTATCCCGCCGTGCGGCGCGTTGGCCGGAATGTTCGGGTCGATATCTATGGCTGCCTGAGAGACCGGAGCTGGTGCGACGCCGGATACCGTTCCGATCGTGGCTGGATCCCAGGGCGCGACCTGGTCGCCGACTATCGGGGCCGACGGCAGAATATCGCGCTCTATCCGGGCATCGGCATATTGTCGTTCATCTTCGGAAGCTACTGGGACAGCCATTACCGCACCCGTAACTTCTATGCCGAGCGCCCACGGTGGGAGCGCCAGTATCACGACAATTACCAGACCCGTTGGGGGCCCCAGACGCCGCCCGCCTATCAGCAACCGAACAGACGACAGTCCCAGCCACCCCGTCCCGGTGTCGTCGGCCGGCCGCTACCGGCCACGCCGCCGCAACCCCAGCGCGTATCCCCGCCGCAGCCTCAGCCGCGACCCCGCGCAACGGAACACCGCACCGCGCCGGTGCAGGTTGTCCCGCCTCAGCCACAGCGCCGCGCCGCCCCTGACGTCGCGCCGGCCCCCGGCAATCCGCCTCCGCCAAATGCGCGCCGCACCGATCCTGCCCGTCAGCCGGCCCCGGCCGAGCATCGCGGCGGCAAGAAGGGCAAGGGCGAGAAACAACCCTAGCCGATATTGCGGCTGCTTTGCCGAGGCGCTGCTCTACTGGGTTGGAGCAGCGCCTCGACGTCGAACGCCGACGGGCCGTGGCGGGGATGGATTTCGCCGATTCGCGGCCTCGGCCGCTCGCAAGACCGTCCCATCCGGCCATGGCGACGTGCTGTTCCCGGTAATTTCAGCAAGCATCGATACCAGATGCCCTCGTCGCATTGTCGGGCGCTCAGGTCAGGCCGATGGCCCGCTGATGCGATCGCCACCCCCGTTGGTGGCCTTGCTGGGCGTGCTTGGCGCAATGTCATCGTCATCTTCCGCCGTCTCGGGCAACATCGCGCCCGCAGCGCCCGTGCCGGCCAGCATGCCGTTGAGCGACGCGCCGGTCATTCCTAGTTCGGCCATCAATCCGTCGATCAGCGGGCCGCCGACGCGGTAGCGCATCGCGGCGGCGACCGCCGCGTCGGCGAGATTGGTCTGTCCACCGCCATTGGTCGCGTCCGCGCCCGGCGCGTTGCCGTGCAGGCCGCGCGCATCGAGGATACTGATCCGGTCGATATTCTCCATCGGCTTGCTGGCCGCCGCGATGATCGCCGGCAGCGCCTCGAGAATCGCCCGGCGCACCAGCAGCGCGGTCTGCGCGTCGCTGAGGATATTGGTCGCCTCGTTGAGCGATGCCTGCCCCGCGGCATCGACCTTGAAAGCGGCTTCGCGGCCCTCGGCACGGGCCTTTTCGGCATCGGCCTCGGCGGTCGCCTCGGTGCGCAAGGCGCTGGCGCGCGCTTCGGCAGCCTCCTTCTCGGCGGTCGCCGCGACGGTGATGCCGACCGCTTCTTCCTGCGCGCGCTGGGTCGCGGCGATGACGGCGACGTTCCTGTCGCGGTTGGCGATCTCCGTCGCCCTGGCGGTGGCGACGCTTTCCTCGGCCCGGACGGCCAGGGCGCGCGCCTCGTTGGCGGCGGCGGTCGCGGTCGATTCCTCCTCGGACTTCTGCGCAGTCTGCACCGCGGTGGTGATCCGCGCGATCTCGATCGTGCGGTCGCGTTCGATCGTCGCGGTCTGGATCGCACCGTCGCGCGCGATCGTCGCGGTCTGGATGATCTTGTCGGCCTCGGTCTGCGCCACGGTCTGCGCCTGGCTTGCGGTGATCCGGGCGATCTCGGCGAGGCGGGTCTGCTCGGCCTCGGCGGTGGCGATCGCGGTTGCCTGCTCCGCGCGGCGCGCGGCGAGCGTCTGTTCCTGGGTCAGCCGCGCCTGTTCGGCGGACTGCGCGATCTCCAGCGACTGGTTGTTCGCCTCGAGGTTGCGCTGTTCGATCTCGACGCGGTTGGTCGCGACGATGTCGTTGCGGATCTTCTTGCGCTCCTCGATCGTGCGGGTGAGCACGGTCAGCCCCTCGGCATCGAAGGCGTTGTTCTCGTTGAAATGCTCGAACGCGGTCTGGTCGAAATGCGTGATGCTGACCGATTCGAGCTGGAAGCCGTTCATGTCCAGATCGGTCATCAACGCTTCCTGCACCTTCTGGATGAAGTCGGCGCGGTTGGCGTGGAGATGCTCCATCGTCATCGTCGCCGCGACCGAGCGCAGCGCCGACACCAGCTTGCCGTCGAGCAGCGACTTCACCGCATCGGGGCTGTTGACCGATTCGCCCAGCGTTTGCGCGGCGGCAGCGATCGATTCGGCGTCGGGCTTCACCTTGATGTGGAACAGGCCGACGACATCGACGCGCAACTTGTCGAGCGTGATGAGCGCGTCCTTGTTGAGCCGCGACACTTCCAGCTTCACCGTGGTCAGGCGGACCTGCATCAGTTCGTGGAGGACGGGGATCACCATGATGCCGCCGTTCAGCACGACCTTCTCGCCACCGAAGCCGGTGCGGATCAGCGCGACGTCCTTGGTCGCGCGGCGATACAGCCGGGTCAGGATGATGCCGATCACGACCAGCGCGACCAGAATGATGCCCGCGTAGATCAATATGTTAAGAAGCGATGCAGGCACGTAGACCTCCCCGGTTGATATACGTGGCTATGTATCAGATCGAACGAAGAAGGGTATTTCTTTCGGGCAGCGCGAAGAACAACTTGCCCTCGCGCCGGACGATCAGCGCCGTCTCCCCGGCGGCAATCGCATCCACTTCATCGTGCGGCTCGACCATGATGAAGTGCGCCTGGCCATGTTGGTCGACGACCTTGGCGCGCGCCGGCGCGCCGCGCCGCGCGGTGCCCTCCAATATGGTGCCGCGCAGCCGGAGCAGGTCGTCGGTGGAGATGACCGTCGTCTCGAAACCCGGCATGATCCGGCGAAGGCCTCTGGCGGCGAGCGTATTGAGCAGGGCACCGACGACGAGCGCGCCGCCCGACGCCCATCCCCAGGGAAGCGGCCCGCCGATAAGGGCGGTCGCACCCTGCTGGATCGCGACGCCGGTCAGCGTGAAGCAGCCCAGCAGCGAGGTCAGCCAGATCAGGATCGGGAGTTCGCCGCCCAGACCGAGCCAGTCGAGTGCGCCATCATGGGCATCCACGCCCTCGGCATCCAGATCGAGGTGCCCGAGACCCAATCCGATCGCTTCGATCAGGCCAATGCCGATCATGACCACGAGGGCGATCGCGAACGGAAGGTACGGTGCTGTCAGGAACTGCGCGAACATTCGTCAACGCTTATCATGCGGTTGCCGACCTGTCAGGCCCGACCGCCGTCGTTGAACCGCAACGATGAATCGGGGCCGGAACAGCGCACCCCCTGGATCCCGTGCAGCCCCGCCGCAGATCAGCCAACCACCGCGACTGATCGCCGCCCCATCGCCGCGAGCAGTATCTCATGCGCGCGATCGACGATCTCGTCGATCGATGGGGTCTTGGCGAACATCGCGTTGGCCTGTTCCATCAGATGTGCGCGGGTCGGCATATGCGGCAGATGCTCGAAACAGGCTGCGAGCTGCTGCGCGGTCCGCGCTACGATGCGCACGCCGAGCTGGTGTTCGCCGCGCAGCACGCCGGCCGGCGGTGCCTTGAGCTTGCGGACGATGCCGAGCGCGGCGAGCAGCCTGAGCGCATAATAGGTCGCGTCGATCTCCCACCAGCGAAAGCCCTGCCGCGCGCTGCTGGGATAGGCATGATGATTATTGTGCCAGCCTTCGCCCATCGTGACGATCGCGAGCGCGAGGTTGTTGCGCGAACCGTCGCCCGTCACATAGCGCTTGCTGCCGCGTACATGCGCGAGCGAATTGATGCAGAAGGTCGCGTGATACACCAGCACCGTGCTCCACAGGAAGCCGACGACGAGCCCCGGCCATCCCGCGATCAGGAAGCTCAGCCCCGCAAGGATCAACGCCGGCGCAAGCTCGAAGCGATTCAGCAGCCGCAATTCGGGAAAGCGTGCGAAATCGGGGATCCTGGCCGGATCGAAGCCGTCATGGCTGCGCGCGAAGATCCAGCCGGCATGGCTGTACATGAACCCGCGGTGCAGTGGCGAATGGACGTCCTCGGCGGTGTCCGAATGGAGGTGGTGGTGGCGATGCTTGGCCGCCCACCACAGGACGCTGCGCTGCGCGCTGCTCTGCGCGACAAATGCGAGCACGAACTGGAACCACCGGCTGGTGGCAAAGGCGCGGTGCGAGAAATAACGGTGATAGCCGGCGGTGACGCCGAACATGCGCAGCCAGTAAAGTCCGACGCAGAGCGCCAGCGCGGGCCAGGTGACACCAGTCCATAACGCCGCGGCGCACCCGAGGTGCACCAGCACGAACGGGACAGTGGACGGATAGATGATGTCGCCGGTGGCGGCGTTGCGATCGTGAGTCATGCGAATTTCCGGATATGAAAGGCCCCGCGACCCGTCAACCGGGCGCGGGGCAAATCGCCATCAGGCCTGGTGGGAACTGCTATGCGGCGCGCAGTTCCTCGGCCGAGGACTTGCCACTGCGGGCGTCCGCGACGATCTCGAAGGCCAGCTTCTGTCCCTCGTCGAGGTTGCTCCACCCGGCGCGTTCGACCGCGCTGATGTGGACGAAGACATCGGCGCTGTTGTCGTCAGGCTGGATGAATCCGAAGCCCTTCTGATTGTTGAACCACTTTACGGTGCCGATCGGCATGGGAAGTTCCTTCGATATGCTGCGCGCCGCACCAGATGGCGCGGCTATTGGGTCGAGATAAAGGGGGGAATAGCTAGTCAGGCACGCACGGAAGCGGCGAGGCCAAGGCGTTCAGCCGAAAGCTCGATAGTGCTGACATGGGGATGCGGCAGCGCTTCCGCAAGGCAGATCGGCACGGACGACCCTGGCAATGGCGTCTCGCGGCGAGCGCGAAGCTTTTTTTTTCAACGCCGTCGAGCGCCTGTCGTCAGCCAGCGTCGTGCAACGACGTGCCGGTCCGCCGGGCGTCGCGGTGTACTCCCAGATGCGGCGTTAACACGGCCTTTACCCTGTTGCGCCCAGCATCGGGCTACAGGCGGGAGCTGGGGTATGACGCAAGCGCAACCGACGGTGCGGGTACAGGCCGAATTGACGGCGCGGGTCTTCGCGATCGGTGCCCGCACCCACCGCGACACCACCGGCAGCATCGCCATGGAAATCGACGCGATCCGCCGCATTGCCCAAGCCAACGGCCTCTATCCTGCCGCCGCCGTCGCCCGGGCACTGGAAGCGGCGCTCGGCCGCGGCGAGCGCGGACCGCTGATCGATGGGTGGCTGGCGATCCTGCGCGATGCGGTCGGCTGCGAGCGGCACGACGCCGCCGCCTGCGAGACCTTTGCCGCGGCGTGCTCGGTCCGCCTGACGGCCTGAGGCTCGGTCATGGATGCCATGATGGCGGCCCTCGTCGCGGCCCTGGTCGTCGAGGCGACCGATCGCACGCCCTGGCTCGTCGCCCTCCTCGCCGATCGCTTCCAGAAGCGCGGCACCGTCATCCTCGCCGCGCTGTGCGCGCTCGCCACGGGCTTCGCCCTCGCTGCGATCGGCGGTGCGCTGATCGGCGAACGACTGACGCCCGAGACCCGTAAGCTGTTTCTCGCCGTCGCGCTGCTCAATGCCGGCATCTCGGCCTTCTTCCCGATCAAGCCACCCAACCGGCTCGACGGCTGGCGCGTCGGCGCCGTTGCCACGACCTTTTTCGGCGTCTTCATCCTCGCCTTTGGGGGGCGCACCCAGTTCATCGTCATGGCGCTGGCCGAGCGCGGCACCGCACCGGCGCTCGCGGCGGTCGGCGCGACGCTTGGCGGCGTCGCCGTGATCGTCCTCGCGGCGCTGTCCGGTGAGCGCGCGCGCCGTGCCTTCCCGATGACCGCGCTACGCTTCGCCACCGGTATCGCGCTGTGTGGCATCGGCACGATCCTTGCGCTGGGCGCGCTGCGGCTGATCTGAGCGTCGGGTGCGACGATAGATCGAGCAAGTCGATCGCTGAAATCGTCATTTCCGCGCGGCATGTCGGGAGCGTTTGTCCGATTGAGTCGTTGGCGCAACGATAACCGTCTCCATTGAAGGCATGACTCATGGCTTCCCCTGCCGCATCGCTCAAGACGCCGACCGATCTCAAATCCAACGCCGCCAAGTCGGTTGCCGAGGCGCTCAACGGCATCCTCGCCGACAGCTTCGCGCTGTATCTCAAGACCAAGAATTTCCACTGGCACGTCTCCGGCCCGCATTTCCGCGACTATCATCTGCTGCTCGACGAGCAGGCGGCCGAGATATTCCTCGCGACCGATGACATTGCGGAGCGCGTCCGCAAGACCGGCAACACCACGTTGCGCTCGATCGGCGACATCGCGCGCCACCAGAGCGTCAAGGACAATGACGAGGCGTTCGTCGCGCCGGGCGACATGCTGAACGAACTGCGCGACGATAATCTCAAGCTGGTCGAGAGCCTGCGCGATGCCAAGGATCTCGCCGACGCCGCGCGTGACAATGCCACCTCCGCCGTCATCGACAATTGGACCGACCAGGCCGAACGCCGCGCCTGGTTCCTGCTCGAGGCCGGCCGCACCGGCTGAACTTGACGGGGCTGCGCTCGGCTAGCGCGGCCCCAGCGTCAGCAACCACATGTCGGGCGGGGCGCCGAATCGCAGCGGCAAGATGCTCGTCCCCAGCCCGGCGGTTACCACTGTCAGCCGGTTGCCGTCGCGGACGAGCCCGCAGCGATAACGCTGGCGCGCGGGTGACGACAGGGCGCCGTACCAGGGAATGACGATCTGGCCGCAATGCGTGTGCGCGGCGAGCACGAGATTGATTTCTTCAGGCATCTTCATCGTCACGTCGGGTGAATGCGTTACGACGATCTTGGCGCCGGTCAGCCGATCGAGTGCTTCGATCGTCGCCGGCACGTCGGCGTGATGCGAATAGACGTCGGCCACGCCACCGATCGCGAGCGGTCCACGTACCGTTGCACTGTTGACCAGCAGCGTGACGTTGGCTTGCCACAGCGCCCGCGGGACGCTGACCTCTCCGGCCCAATAGTCATGATTGCCCGGCACGGCGATGACGCCGAGTGGCGCGCTCAGCCCGCTCAGCGGCTTCACCAGGTCGGCGGCGTAGCGCTCTCCCGCGACCGGGTCGTTGCCCAGCACGAAATCGCCCGCCAACATCACCAAATCGGGTTTGAGCGCGTTGGCCTGCCCGACGATCCGCGTCAGCCGCGCCGGGTCCATCGCGGCGCTGCCGATATGGATATCGCTCATCAACAGCAAGGTGATCGGCTTTTGCCCGGCGGGCCAATCGCGCATGTGGATCGTTGCCCGGCGCACGATCGGGTCGGCGCGCGCCTCATGCTGCATCCAGGCGAACAGGGCGACGCCAATCAACGCGAGAATCAGCAACAGACGGAATAGAAGGCGCATCGCCGCCCCCTAAGCACGCCCGCGCGGGCCGGCCAAGAGGGGTGCTGGCGGAACTCCTTCCGAGCCGCCATGTTGTTCGCCGATGCGCGCCTTTGCCGATCTCCTCGATGCGCTGATCTACACGCGCTCGCGCACCGCCAAGCTCAAGCTCATCGGCGACTATCTGCGTGTGACGCCCGATCCCGATCGCGGCTGGGCGATCGCCGCACTGACCGGCGACCTCGACCTGCCGGCGGTCAAGCCGGCGCTGCTGCGCGGCCTGATCGAGGCGCGCGTCGATCCGGTGTTGTTCCGCATGAGCCGCGACTATGTCGGCGACACCGCCGAGACGATCGCGTTGCTCTGGCCGGCTCCCTCCCCCGACGCTGGTGCCGGCGAGCCGCTCAGCCTGTCGGTGGTGGTCGATCGCCTCGCCGCGCTGTCGCGTGCCGATGCCACGGCGGTGATGGCCGCGATGCTCGACCGGCTCGATGCCGATGAGCGCTTCGCGCTGCTCAAGATGGCGACCGGTGCCTTGCGCGTCGGCGTCTCCGCGCGCCTTGCCAAGTCAGCGCTGGCGCGGGCCTTCGCGATCGATGTCGCGGCGGTGGAGGAGGTGTGGCACGGCATCGCCCCGCCTTATGCCAGCCTGTTCGCCTGGGCCGAGGGGCGCGGCGCCCAGCCGACTGCCGCCGGCCTGCCGGTGTTCCGCTCCTTCATGCTCGCGCATCCGCTCGACGACGGGCGCGTCGACCTCGCCGACTATGCTGCCGAGTGGAAATGGGACGGGATCCGCGTCCAGCTCGTCCATGTTGCCGGCGAGACCCGCCTCTACAGCCGGGCCGGCGACGACATCACCGCCAGCTTCCCCGAGCTGGCGCGCGGCTTCGTCACGCCCGGCGTGCTCGACGGCGAGTTGATGGTGAAGGGCGATGTCCAGGGCGGCGCGCTCGGCGACGGCGGCGGCGCGGCGAGTTTCAATGCGCTACAGCAGCGGCTCGGCCGAAAGGTCGTCTCGGCGAAGATGCTCGCCGACTATCCCGCCTTTGTGCGGCTCTACGACATCCTGTTCGATCGCGACGAGGATCTGCGCGCGCTGCCGTGGACCGCCCGGCGCCAGCGGCTTGAGGCCTTCGTTCCGGGCCTCGACGGCAGCCGCTTCGACATCAGCGCGCTGATCGAGGCCGATGATTTCACCATGCTCGAGGCGATCCGCGCCGGCGCACGCGACGCAGCGATCGAAGGCGTGATGCTCAAGCGGCGCGATTCGCCCTATGCCGCCGGTCGCCGCACCGGGCAGTGGTACAAGTGGAAGCGCGACCCGCTGACCGCCGATTGCGTGATGATGTACGCGCAGCGCGGCAATGGCCGGCGTTCGTCCTTCTATTCCGATTACACCTTTGGCTGCTGGACGGCCGAGGGCGAGCTGTTGCCGGTCGGCAAGGCCTATTCCGGCATCACCGACGAGGAGCTCAAGATGCTCGACGGCTTCGTGCGCCGCCACACGCTCAACCGCTTCGGCCCGGTACGCGAGGTCGAGAAGACGTTGGTTCTGGAGATTGCGTTTGATTCGATACATCTATCGAAACGCCACAAGTCCGGCATCGCCATGCGCTTTCCGCGGATCGCCCGCATCCGCACCGACAAGCCTGCGGCAGAGGCCGACATGATCGACACGCTGAAGCGGATGATCACCTGATCGCCGCCGGCGGTATCCGGCGTCCGGGGACCCCTGACAAAATTCACCCATCCTGCCCTCCGCCAGCGGCGGATAATTATGTCGGTAGCCGGTGCCGCGCCATTTTCCCGCGATCGGCTATAGCTGCGGCGTGACCGCCACCCTGCCCGCGCTGCTGATGATCGCCTCGGGGTCGATCCACGCTGTGGTCAACGCTATCGTCAAGGGCGGCAAGGACAAGATGGCGGCGCGCGCGCTTACCGACGCGTCGAGCGCGATCATCCTGTTGCCCGCCACCTTGTTCGTCGCACTGCCGGCCGGTGCGTGGGGCTGTCTGGCGGCGAGCGCGGGGATCCATGCGCTGTACCTCTACGCGCTGATCCGCGCCTATCAGGTAGCCGATTTCTCGGCCGCCTATCCGGTGCTGCGCGGCACCGCGCCGCTGGTCACCGCGCTGGTTACGCTTGGCCTGTTGCGCCAGCCGGCCAGCGGCTGGCAGATCGCCGGCATCGCGCTGATCGGCGGTGCGATGTTCCTGCTCGTCGCCGGCCGCCATCTCGGCCGCGCCGCACTCGGCTGGTCGGTGCTGACCGGGGTGACGATTGCCGGTTATACCGTGGTCGACGCCGCCGGGGTCCGCGCCGCACCCGCGGCGCTCAGCTATATCGTCTGGCTGTTCGTCATCATGGGCGCGATCGTGCCGGCGATCTTCCTCGCGATCGGGCGCGGCGCGATGATCGCGGCGGCGCGACAGCAATGGCGGCCCGGCGTCATCGCCGGCTTGTTGTCGATCGGCACCTACGGCCTCGCGCTGACCGCGCTGTCGCTCGGGCCGACCGCACCGCTCGCGGCGTTGCGCGAGACCGGCATGGTCACCGCGCTCGGCATTTCGATCCTGGTGATGGGGGAGAAGGCCACAAGCGGGCGAATCGCTGCGGTGTTCGGCATTCTCGCCGGGGCGACGCTGATCCTCGTTGCCTAGCCGAGCTCGCGGGCCAGCACGACGAAAGCAAGTGCATCGCTGCGCGGCACACCGAAGCGCGTGTCGCCATGCGGGAAGGGCCGTTCCTCTCCCGTCCGACGATAGCCGCGTCGTTCGTACCAGGCGATCAGCGCCGCGCGCTGGACGATCACGGTCATCTCGATCCGCCGTGCGGCAAACGCGCGGCGCGCTGCGTCCTCGGCCGCGTCGATCAACTGCCGGCCGAGTCCGCCGGCCTGCCGCGCCGGATCGACCGCCAGCAGCCCGAGATAGCAAGTGCCGTCGCCCTGATCGGTCACGGCAACGCAGCCGACCAGCGCGGCGCCTTCGCGCGCCACGAGGATGCGCCGCGCGGGATCGTCGAGCATTTCCGCCAACGTAGCCGCATCGATGCGCTGGCCATCAAGCAGGTCGGCCTCATGCGTCCAGCCGCGCCGCGCCGAATCGCCGCGATAGGCGCCCTCGACCAGCCGGTGCAGCGGTGCGAGATCGTCGTGCGTCGCCGGGCCGATCGCCAGCTTGTCCATCGTACCAGCGAGTCCCCACGCAGCCGCCATCGCCAATATCCTCGTCAACATACGGGAGACAAAGAAAAACCCGGCGCGCCTAAAGCGCACCGGGTCGATCCTTCACAGCCTTGCGGCCGGATCAGCTCATCGGCGAAAGGTTCACCGCGGCATATTTGCCGCGACGATCGACCTCAAGCTCGAACTCCAGCTTGTCGCCCTCATTGAGGGTCGGCATGCCGGCACGCTCGACCGCCGAGATATGCACGAACGCATCGGGCTGCCCGTCGTCGCGCTGAATGAAGCCGAAGCCCTTCATCGCGTTGAAGAACTTGACCGTACCGGTCGCCTTCTCGCCGGTCAGCTGCCGCTGCGGCGCACCGCCGGCGCCACCGCGATCGCCACCAGGGCCGCCAGCGGCGCGCTCGGGTCGCGGCCCGCGATCTTCCACTGCCATCGGCTCGCCGTCGATCTTGAGATCGGTCGCCGAAATGCGTCCGCCACGATCGACCAGCGTGAAGCCGAGCGGCTGGCCTTCGGCCAGACCGGTCAGGCCGGCCTGTTCGACCGCACTGATGTGAACGAACACGTCCTCGCCGCCATCATCGCGAACGACGAAGCCGAAGCCCTTCTGGCCATTGAAGAATTTGACGACGCCCGTGCCTTCGCCAACGACCTGGGGGGGCATGCCGCGACCAGCGCCGCCGCCACCACCACTGAAGCCGCCACCACCGCCGCCGCCGCCGCGATAGCCACCGCCACCACCGCCACCGCCGCCGAAGCCGCCACCACCGCCGAAGCGATCGCCGCCACCGCCGAAGCGATCACCACCACCGCCGAAACGATCGCCGCCGCCGAAGCTGCTGCCGCCACCGAAGTCGTCGCCGCCGAAACCGTCGCGCTTGTCGCGGCCACGTCCGCCACGATTGCCGCGGCCACCTTTATCGAAACTCATGCCCTGTTCGTCTTCCCGCCTCGTTCCGTCGTTAAAACAAGAGCTACGCCGAACGAGAAGCGCAGGTCTCCGGGCGCTGAACCAATCACGCCGCCGACTCGTTCTAGACTAAAATCGCGAGCGCCGCGAACGAATTCGTCTAAATTGCGGCAGAGTTGGCCGCGATACTTGCACGACCGATGCCATCGGGCCACAGGCAGGCCCATGTCGTTCCTTTCGCTCGTCACCGATCCCGCCGCCTGGGCCGCGCTCGCCACGTTGATCGTGATGGAGATCGTGCTCGGGATCGACAATCTGATCTTCATCTCGATCCTGTCGAACAAGCTGCCCCCCGAACAGCGCGAGCGGGTACGCCGACTCGGCATCGGCCTGGCACTGATCCTGCGTCTCGCGTTGCTCTCGACGATCGCGTGGATCGCCGGGATGACCGCGCCGGTGATCGATCTCGGGGTGACCCATGTCGGCGCCGACGGCCACACGAGCTTCGAGACGGCGCTGTCGATTCGCGACCTGATCCTGATCGCCGGCGGGGTGTTCCTGCTCTACAAGGCAACCACCGAAATCCATCACAGCCTCGATCCGGTCGAGAAGGATGAACAGGCCAAGGGCGGCGCGCTGCTCGGCTTCGGGTCGGCGATCATCCAGATCCTCGCGCTCGATATGGTCTTCTCGATCGATTCGATCCTCACCGCGATCGGCATGACCGACGATCTGCCGGTGATGATCGTCGCGGTGATCACCGCGGTGGCGGTGATGCTGTTCGCCGCGACCCCGCTGGCCGAGTTCATCGCGCGCAATCCCAGCGTCGTGATGCTGGCGCTCGGTTTCCTGCTGATGATCGGCGTGGTGCTGATCGCGGATGGCTTCGGCGTCCATGTCCCCAAGGGCTATGTCTACAGCGCGATGGCCTTTGCGGGTGCGGTCGAGGTGCTCAACCTCACAGCGCGGCGCAAGTCGTCGCGCACGGCGGGGCATTGAGCCGACCGGCTTTCGCGGCTAGGCCCGCGCGATGACCGTATATCTCCACGAAGAAGACATTCCCGCCGGCCTGTTCGCGGATGGCGCCGACATCGCCGTCGATACCGAGACGATGGGGCTGCTCACGCCGCGCGACCGGCTGTGCGTCGTGCAATTGTCCGATGGCGGCGCCGACGAGCACCTCGTGCGCTTTTCGCCCGGCAGCGACTATGCCGCGCCCAACCTCAAGGCGCTGCTCGCCGACCGCGCGCGGGTGAAGCTCTATCACTTCGCGCGCTTCGATCTCGCCGCGATCGAGCATTATCTCGGCGTCGAGGCCGGGCCGGTCTATTGCACCAAGATCGCCTCGCGGCTGGTACGGACCTATACCGACCGCCACGGGCTCAAGGAACTGGTGCGCGAGCTGCTCGGCCAGGACATTTCCAAGGCACAGCAATCGTCAGACTGGGGTGGCCCGGTGCTGAGCGAGGCGCAGAAGGATTATGCCGCCTCCGACGTGCGTTTCCTCCACGCCATGCGCACCGAACTGGACAAGCGCCTCGCCCGCGAGGGCCGCACCGCGCTGGCGCAGGGCTGCTTCGACTTCCTGCCGCATCGCGCGCGGCTCGACCTCGCCGGCTGGCCGGAGGTCGATATCTTCGCGCATGTCTGAGCGTGTTTCACACGGTTGCCGTCTCTGTGGCAGGACCCCGCATGTCTGATGCCATGGTCATGGCGCCGACCGCGCGGCAGATCTGGGCCGCGCCCGGCAGCAGCCACGACCGGCTGATCGGTGGCCTGCGCATCGTGCTGCCGATGCTGATCGGCATGCTTGCCGCGTTCGTCGTGTTCATGCCGTTGTTCAGCGGCGGCGACGTGTCCTTCGTGCTCGACAAGAAGAAGGTCGAGGTCGCCAAGGAGCGGATGCGTACCCAGGCGGCGACCTATCGCGGCGAGGACGGCAAGGGCCAGCCCTTCGTCATGACCGCCGGCTCCGCCGTGCAGAAGAGTTCGACCGAGCCGATCGTGCGCGTCGACGCGCTCGCCGCGCAGATCCAGCTCAAGGATGGCCCGGCCAATGTCACGGCACCGCATGGCGCTTATGACATGCAGACCGAGCAGGTGCACATCAACGGTCCGGTCAAGGTCGTCGCCAGCGGCGGTTATACGCTCGATACCAACGATGCCACGCTCGACCTCAAGACACGTCACCTCCACAGCGACGGTGCGGTGACGGGCACAGTGCCGCAGGGCCAGTTCAGCGCGAACCAACTCAGCGCAGATCTCGACAATCATGTCGTGACGCTCGATGGCAACGCGCGCTTGCGGATCGTGCCGCGAAAGACGAGATAGGCGCGCATGATGCGCCTCCCGTTCCTCCTCGCCACCGCGGCGCTCGTCGTCGCTGCCGCCGCCAACGCCCAGTCGCGCCATGATTCGGCCGCGCCGATCAACTTCGGTGCCGACCATATCGAGCTGCAGGACAAGGCGAATCGCGCGATCCTGTCGGGTAACGTCTCGGTCAAGCAGGCCGAGATGACGCTCAACGCTGCGCGGGTGACGGTGGCCTATACCGGGCAGGTGATCGACGGTTCGCCGCAGGTCTCGCGGCTCGACGCCTCGGGTGGCGTGGTCGTGACGCGCCCCGACCAGAGCGCGCGCGGGCAATATGCCGTCTATGACCTCAACAAGCGGATCGTCACCATGCTCGGCGGCGTGACGCTGATCCAGGCGGGCAATACCATAAACGGCTCGCGCCTGACGATCAATCTCGATACCGGCCGCGCGGTGATCGATGGGTCCTCGGTCGGTGGCCGGAGCAGCGATGGCGGCGTGACGAAGGGCGGCGGCCGCGTCACCGGCACCTTCTCGGTGCCCAAGCGCAACCAGTAGCGCCGCGCTAAACCGCTCTTTTTGCCCCTTTCGTCAGGTCGCGCTTCCCTTCGCGCCGCGTCGGGTGCAAAAGTCATGCACGAAGCTTGCCAAGCGACCGCGCGGTAAGCCTTCGGTAACGTCGAAATGTCACCACGGGACCTGCGATGAGCCAATCCGACACCCTCGACAAGATCGAAGCGATCACCGAAGCGCCGGTGGTGCAGGGGCTGTCGGTCGTCTCGATCGCCAAGTCCTACGACAAGCGCGCCGTGCTGACCGACGTTTCGGTTTCGGTCGGGCGCGGCGAGGTCATCGGCCTGCTCGGGCCGAACGGTGCGGGCAAGACGACCTGCTTCTATTCGGTGATGGGGCTGGTGAAGCCCGATTCGGGCCGCATCATGCTCGATGGCGTCGATATCACCGGCTTGCCGATGTATCGCCGCGCGATCCTCGGCTTGGGCTATCTGCCGCAGGAGACCTCGATCTTCCGCGGCCTGTCGGTCGAAAAGAATATCAGCACCGTGCTCGAACTGTCCGAGCCAGACCCGGCGACGCGCCAGCTCCGGCTCGAAAAGCTGCTCGACGAATTCGGGCTCACGCGGCTGCGCGAGGCGCCGGCGATGGCGCTTTCAGGGGGCGAGCGGCGCCGCGCCGAAATCGCCCGCGCGCTGGCCGCCAATCCATCGATCATGCTGCTCGACGAGCCCTTTGCGGGGATCGACCCGATTTCGATCGCCGATATTCGCGATCTGGTGAAGGATCTGAGGACGCGTGGCATCGGCGTGCTGATCACCGATCACAATGTTCGCGAGACGCTCGAAATCGTCGACCGCGCCTATATCATCTATGATGGCCGCGTGCTGTTCACCGGCTCGCCGGAGGAACTCGTCGCCGACGCCAATGTCCGCCGCCTGTACCTCGGCGAGGGCTTCTCGCTGTAGCGGCGATGGCGCTCGGTCCTCGCCTCGACCTGCGGCAGTCCCAATCGCTGGTGATGACGCCGCAGCTGCAGCAGGCGATCCGCCTGCTCGCGCTGTCGAATCTCGAGGTGGAGGGTTTCCTCGCCGAGGAAATCGAGAAGAATCCGCTGCTCGACGGCGGCGCGGCGGAGGATGACGGCCCGACGGTCGAGCGCGAGGCGGCGCCCGAGCCGCGCGACGAACCCGCCAGCGCCGACGAACTGATCATGGGCGGGGCCGATACCGGCGAGGCCTCGCTCGACGTCGATTTCGACGCCGAGACCTTCCATCACGACAGCGCCGCCGATACGATGGATTCGAGCGGCGGCGGTCTTGACGGCTCGCTCGGCCTCAATGGCGCGAGCGGCGGTGGCGGCGCGAGCGAGGACGGCCCCGATCTCGACGGCTTTGCCGATGTGTCGCTGAGCCTTGCCGACCATCTGCTCGGCCAGGCCGGGACCGCGGTCGACGGCCCCGACGCCTTCATCGCCGCGCATCTGATCGATCAGATCGACGAGACCGGCTATCTGACGGTGTCGCTGCTCGACATCGCCAACCGGCTCGGCGTGCCGCTGGCGCGGGTCGAGCGCGTGCTCGGCGTGATCCAGACCTTCGACCCGACGGGGGTCGGCGCGCGCGACCTCGCCGAATGCCTGACGCTGCAGGCGAAGGAGGCCGATCGCTACGATCCGTGCATGGCGCGACTGATCGACAATCTCGACCTGCTGGCGCGCGGCGATCTGGGCCGGTTGAAGCGGATCTGCAACGTCGACGACGAGGACATGGCCGACATGATCCGCGAACTGCGCGGCTATGACCCCAAACCGGGTTGTCGCTATGGCGGCGAGCCGGCGCAGAGCGTCGTGCCCGATATCTTCGTCGCGCAGCGCAAGACCGGCTGGGCGATCGAGATCAACGCCGCGACGCTGCCGCGCGTGCTGGTCAACCGCAGTTATTATGCCGAGTTGACCGCGGGTCCGCAGGACAAGGCATCGAAGGCGTGGCTCAGCGAATGCCTCGCCAGCGCCAACTGGCTGGTCAAGGCGCTCGACCAGCGCCAGCGCACGATCATCAAGGTCGCGACCGAGATCGTGAAGCAGCAGGAGGCTTTTTTCCTGAAGGGCGTAGCGCACCTCAGGCCGATGACGCTGCGTCAGGTCGCCGATGTGATCGAGATGCACGAATCGACCGTCAGCCGGGTGACGAGCAACAAATATCTCAGCTGCGCGCGCGGCACCTTCGAGCTGAAATATTTCTTCACCTCGGGCGTGTCGTCGTCGGAAGGTGGCGACGCGGTGTCGGCCGAAGCGGTCAAGAGCGCGATCCGCGCGCTGATCGCCAATGAGGGTGCCAATATCCTCAGCGATGACACGCTGGTCGACCTGCTTAACGCCAAGGGTTTCGGCCTGGCGCGTCGCACCGTGGCCAAATATCGCGAGGCGATCGGGATTGGGAGTTCGGTGCAGCGCCGCCGGGCGCGGGCGTTGGAGGGGGCTTAGTGATGGGGCGCAGAGGTCTGCTGCTCCTGCTGCTGACGACGCTATTGCTACTTGGGGGTGCTTGGTTGCTAATCACCTTACGAGACTGGCATTCACGCCAGCCCCTGCTGACCACCGGTTTGGAAAATTATAACGCGCCCACACAGAACCGGATGTTTCAGGCACTCCTGTTGCGGCGTTTCCCAATCGGGTCGAGCGAAGCGGCTCTGGCTGATGAACTTGTGACGGAGGGCTTTGCACCTATGGGGCGCGATGATGAGCGCAAATGGCGAGGCGCCGGCAACTGGCGTCGGGTCGGAGAATCTTGTGCCAGCCGCGCTACGGTGACTTGGACCGCAGACGTCCAAGGCGGGCGCATCGAGACTATCGAAGGATGGGCGCACATTTGTCCGCCCGGTACGGGAGCCGCTCGGCAGGAAGTCCACCGATGATCATCGTCACCGGCAGCGTGACCGCGCGCCCGGACAGTTTCGACGCGCTACGCGAGGCCAGCCTCGCCCATGTCCATCGTTCGCGCGCCCAGGACGGGTGTCTGCTCCACTCGGTGCAGGTCGATTGCGAGAATCCGCTGCGGCTGTTCTTCTATGAGCAATGGCGCGACATGGCGGCGTTGAAGACGCATTTCGCGCAGCCCGGCTCGCATGACTTCATGCTGGCGGTGCGCGAACATGGCGAGGCGAGCGAGGCCATCACCCTGTTCGAGGCAAGCGCTATCCGCGCCTGACGAAGGCTCAGTCGTCCTCATCCTCATAGCCGACCAGGGCCAGCGCGCGCGCCTTGATCTGGCGCGTCATGCACCAGTGGAGCAGCGCCTCCTCGCGGCCATGCGTGACCCATACTTCCTGCGGTGCGATTTCGGTCAGCGTGTCGGTCAGTTCGTCCCAATCGGCATGGTCGCTGAGGATCAGCGGCAGCTCGACCAGCCGCTGGCGCGCGCGTTGCCTGATGCGCATCCAGCCTGACGCCATGGCGGTGATCGGACCGGGCAGCCGCCGCGACCAGCGATCATTGAGCGCGGAAGGCGGGCACAGCACGATATGCCCGGCGATGTCGGCCTTGGCGACGCCGGTCGCCGGGATCAGCGCGCCGAGCTCGACGCCGAGTTCCACATAGAGGTCGCACAACCGCTGCAGTGCGCCGTGAATGTAGATCGGCGCGGCATGGCCGCGTGCACGCAGTTCGGCGATGACGCGCTGCGCCTTGCCGAGCGCATAGGCGCCGACCAGTACGCAGCGCTCGGGGTTGGCGTGCAACGCAGCGAGCAGCTTGTCGATCTCGTCGCCGGTATCGGGGTGGCGGAACACCGGCAGGCCGAAGGTCGCCTCGGTGACGAACACGTCGCAGGCGACGGGCTCGAACGGTGCGCAGGTCGGATCGGCGCGGCGCTTGTAATCACCCGACACGACGATGCGCTCGCCGCGATGTTCGAGCAGGATCTGCGCCGAGCCAAGCACATGGCCGGCGGGAAAATAGCTGACGTCAACGTCGCCGAGCCTGATCTTCTCGCCATAGGCCACCGGGTTGCCGGGCTGCGGCCCGTAGCGCGTCGCCATGATCGCCAGCGTCTCGGGCGTCGCCCAGACCGCGGCATGCCCGCCGCGCGCGTGGTCGGCATGGCCGTGCGTGATCAGCGCGCGCGCGGCCGGTTGCGACGGGTCGATCCATGCATCGGCGGGTTTGACATAAATGCCCTGGGGTTGTGGGTCGATCCAGTCGCCGAGCTTCGCCATCGTGCCTATATGGGCGAGATGCGGCATTGTTCCCACTTTCCATTCTCCCCTTGAATGAGACACGATCTCCCCCAACCTCTCACCGACTGGTTCGCGTCGCGCGGCTGGGCGCCGCGGCGGCACCAGCTCGACATGCTGGCGCAGGGGCGTGCCGGGCGCCACGCGTTGCTCGTCGCGGCGACCGGTGCGGGCAAGACGCTGGCCGGTTTCCTGCCGACCTTGAGCGAGCTGATCGAGGATCCGGGCGAGGGGCTGCACACGCTCTACGTTTCGCCCTTGAAGGCGCTGGCGGTCGATGTGCAGCGCAACCTGCTGACGCCGATCGAGGAGATGGGGCTGTCGCTGCGCGTCGAGACGCGCACCGGCGACACGCCGTCGGACCGCAAGGCGCGCCAGCGCGTGCGGCCGCCGCAGATCCTGCTCACCACGCCCGAATCATTGTCGCTGCTGTTGAGTTATCCCGACAGCATGACGATGTTCGCCGGGCTCAGGACGATCGTCATCGACGAGGTCCATGCCTTCGCCACCGGCAAGCGCGGCGATCTGCTCAGCCTGTGCATGGCGCGCCTGCAGCGGCTCGCGCCGGGGCTGCGCCGCGTCGCGCTGTCCGCCACGGTGGCCGATCCCGACGGCTATCGCGCCTGGCTCGCGCCCGATGGCGATATCGACCAGGTGGCACTGGTGATCGGCGACAAGGGTGCGGACCCCGACATCACGATCCTGCTGCCCGAGGGGCGCGTGCCCTGGGCGGGGCATTCGGGGCGCTACGCCGCGGAACAGGTGATGGCCGAGATCGAGACGCACAAGACCTCGATCATCTTCTGCAACACGCGCAGCCTTGCCGAGCTGATCTTCCAGGACCTGTGGAAGGCCAATGCGATGCAGCTGCCGATCGGCATCCATCATGGCTCATTGAGCCTCGAGGCACGGCGCAAGGTCGAGGCGGCGATGGCGGCGGGGCGGCTTCGCGGGCTGGTCGCGACGGCGAGCCTCGATCTCGGGGTCGACTGGGGCGATGTCGATTGCGTCATCCAGATGGGCGCGCCCAAGGGTTCGTCGCGGCTGCTGCAGCGCATCGGCCGCTCGAACCACCGGCTCGACGAACCGAGCGAGGCGGTGCTCGTGCCGGGCAATCGCTTCGAATATCTCGAGGCGCGCGCCGCGCTCGATGCCGTTACGGCGGGCGAGCTCGACCCCGACATTTTCCGCGCCGGCGCGCTCGACGTGCTGGCGCAGCATGTCATGGCGTGCGCCTGCGCCGCGCCGTTCCAGCAGGCCGAGATGCTCGACGAGGTACGCTCGGCGCTGCCCTATTCGGCGCTCGATGCCGACATATTCGAGCAAGTGCTCGGTTTCATCCGCGACGGTGGTTATGCGCTCAAGGCCTATGACAAGTTCCGGCGGCTGACGCAGGATCCCGACGGATCGTGGCGCGTGTCGCACCCGCGCTTCGTCGCGCAGCACCGCCTCAACGCCGGGATCATCGTCGAAGCGACGATGCTGAGCGTGCGTTTCAAGAACGGCCGCTCGCTCGGCCGCGTCGAGGAGGGTTTCGCCGCGACGCTGAGCCCACGCGATACCTTCTTCTTCGCCGGTTTGAGCCTCGAGGTCGAACGCGTCGATACCGAGGATGTCGTGGTACGCGCGACCAGCCGCCCGGCGCGGATCCCGACCTATGGCGGCGCGCGCATGCCGCTGTCGACCAACCTTGCCGACCGGGTACGCGGCTTTCTCGCCACGCCGGCGGCCTGGCCGAGCTTCCCCGACGACGTACGCGAATGGCTCGAGGTGCAGCGTTACCGCTCGGTGCTGCCGCAGCCGGGGCAATTGCTGGTCGAGACCTTCCCGCACGAGCGGCGGCATTTCATGGTCGCCTACAGCTTCGAAGGATGGAACGCGCACCAGTCGCTCGGCATGCTGCTGACGCGGCGGATGGAGACGCAGGGGCTCAAGCCGATCGGCTTCGTCGCCAGCGACTATTCGCTCGCCACCTATTCGCTCGATCCGGTGACCGATCCGGCGGCGTTGTTTTCACCCGATATCCTCGAGGACGAGTTCGTCGACTGGGTGCAGGGCTCGTCGCTGCTCAAGCGGGCGTTTCGCGAAGTGGCGGTGATCGGCGGGCTGGTCGAGCGCCAACATCCCGGCAAGCGCAAGACCGGCAAGCAGGTCACCTTCTCGACCGACCTGATCTACGACGTGCTGCGCAAGTACGAACCCGGCCATCTGCTGCTCCAGGCGGCCTGGGCCGATGCGCGCGCGCGGATGACCGATGTCGGGCGGCTCGCCGACCTGCTCGACCGCGCGCAGGGTACGATGCTGCACGTATCGCTCGACCGGGTCTCGCCGCTCGCCGTGCCCGTGTTGACGCTGATCGGGCGCGAGCATGTCGCGCAGGGGCTGGCCGACGATGCGCTGCTGATCGAGGCCGAGGCGCTGGCGGCGGAGGCGATGCGGCTCGATTGACAATCAGGCGACGAGGCGATGGCCGTCCGGGTGCTGCGCGAGGCGCTCGACGACCCAGTGCGCGATGATCGCAGGGCCGTCGTCACAGGTCATTTGCGGGGCGAGCGCGCGGGCGCGGTCGGCGGCGTCTGACGAGTCGAGCAACCGGCCCAGCGCGGCGACGGCGCGCCGGATGCTGTAGCGACGCAACGCCACGGTGCGCGCCACGCCGAGCCGCCGCAGCCGCCGGGCATTGTCGAACTGGTCGCCGAAGAACGGGCAGACCAGCTGCGGCACGCCGGCGCGCAGGGCCTGCGCGGTGGTGCCCATGCCGCCATGCTGGATCACCGCCGCGGCGCGCGGGAACAGCAGCGAGTGCGGCGCATAGCCGGCGACCGCGATATCGTCGCCAGCCAGCCCGGCATAGTCGCCCAGCGCATGGTCGCCGACGAGCAGGATAGCGCGCCGCCCGAGCTGCCGCGCGACCTGCGCGCTGGCGGTGTAGAAATTGCCCGGCGCATAGGTGACGAAACTGCCGAGCGTGAACACCAGTGGCGCGGGCCCGGCATCGAGAAACCTTGCCAGCGCCGGGGCGAGCGTGCCGGTCGTGCCGTCGCGGCCATCATAATAAGCGAAACCCGCGCCTTGCGCCTGGCACGGCGCGTCGCTCGGCAATGCGGCAAAGGCCGGCGGGTACATCGCAAAGATCCGCTCGCTGCGGCGCGGCCCGTCGAGCAACTCGTCGCGCACCGCCGGCAGGCCGAGTTCGTGGCGCAGGCGGGTGACCGGGCGCATGCTCGGCCGCCCCTGCGCGCTCGCCAGCGCGTAGAGCATGCGCACCACCGCGGGGCCGCAGGTCTTGCGCAACGCGGGGAGGAACGGCATCTCGCGCATCGTCGGCGGCTCGGCGACCGAGAGGAAGCTCATCGGCTGCAGCGCGACGGTCACCACCGGTACCCCGGCCGACTCGGCGACGATCCGCGCCACCGCCGCGAGCGTGCCGCAGATCACCAGATCGGCACCCGCCATCACCGCACGCAGGTCCTCCACCGTCTGGACGATGTGCGGCAGCATGATGTCGAAGCCGGCGCGCAGATCGCCGGTCACCGCGCGCGCTACCGCCGCCTCGTCGAGGCCGGCCGAGGTCAATTCGCGCGCACCCGGTCGCACCGCGTGGAAGGCGATGCCCTCGGCCTCGACCACCGCGCGATAGTCTTCCATCGCTGCCACGACCGGAGAGAGCCCGTCGGCGCGCAACCGCAAGGCCAGCGCCAGAAACGGGTGCAGGTCGCCGAGCGTCCCGGTAATCGCGAGAACCACGCTGCTCAAGGCTGTTCGGCCCTTCCGGAAGAATGAGGCGATGACCTTACCAGCATCGTGCCGGAAATGCATCGTCGCGGTCTTCCATGGGACCATTTGATGGCGCTTTTGTTTCACTTGTGATGGGCCCGAATCGGGCGTAGCTTTCGGCCATGGAGATGGGTCTGGCCTTTGCCTTGTCGCTCGCGGCTGCCTTGCCGGCAACATCGCTGCAACCCGCCACGCAGCCCGCGCCGCCGGTCGAGGCGCTTCCCGCCGCGACATCCGATGGCAATTTGCTCGACTTTGGCGACGCCGGCGAGCGCATGACCGTGCCGGTGACGATCGGTGTCGGCGGGCCCTATCACTTCATCGTCGATACCGGCGCGCAGCGCACGGTCATCTCGCGCGAGCTGGCCGGCAGGCTGGGGCTTGCCCCTGGACCGCCGGTCAATCTGACCTCGATGTCGGGCACCGGGGTTTTCGGGACCTTCGTCATTCCGGTGCTCAGCGTCGGCGCGCTCGGCGGGACGCGGATCGAGGCGCCGGCGCTCGCCTCGCGCAATCTCGGCGCGCTCGGGTTGCTCGGGCTCGATACGCTGCAGGGCCATATGGTGACGGTCGATTTCGAGCGGCAGCAGATGACCGTGACAGCTTCTGCCACGAACCGCCGGGCAGCGCCGGCGGCGGACGGCGAGGTCATCGTCCATGCCCGTAGCCTGCTGGGGCAACTGGTCGTGACCGATGCCTATTATCGCGGGCGGCGCATCCAGGTGATCGTCGATACCGGTTCGGCGGTGACGATGGGCAACCTCGCGCTGCGCCGCGCGGTGTCGCACAGCACCAAGCAGATGGGCAGCATCACGTTGCTTGCCGTGACCGGCGATGTGATGGTCGCCGATTACACCCAGGTCTCCGAGATCAAGGTTGCCGGGCTGACCTTCACCAATCTGCCGGTCGCCTTTGCCGATGCCGAGCCGTTCAAGCGCTTCAGCCTGATCAAGCGCCCGGCACTGATGCTCGGGATGGATGCGATGAAGCTGTTCAAGCGCGTCCAGATCGACTTTCCCAACCGCACGCTGCGCCTGTCGCTGCCCAAGGACGCCACCGTCCGCTGACGGCGGTTGCGAGGCGCGGCGTTGCGCCCTAGCGTCACATCCTGACATTACAGGGGGCGGGGCGCATGCGATCGATCGGACGAGCTTTGTTGGGCGGCTGCGGCGTGGCGCTCGGGCTGCTGCCGCTCGCGGCGGCGGCGCAAGCCATGACGCCCGAGCGCCAGGCCTTTTTCGGCCTGTACAAGGAGCTGGTTGAGACCAACACCTCGCTGTCGGTCGGCAGCTGCACCAAGGCGGCCGCGCAGATTGCCGCGCGACTCAGGGCGGCGGGCTATGCCGATGCCGACATCACGCAATTTTCGGTGCCGGACCACCCGCGCGAGGGCGGCGTGGTCGCCGTGCTGGCGGGCAGCGACAAGCGGGTGAAGCCGATGCTGCTGCTTGGCCATCTCGACGTCGTCGAGGCCAAGCGCGAGGACTGGGTGCGCGATCCCTTCACGCTGATCGAGGAGGGCGATTATTATTATGCCCGCGGCACCGTCGACGACAAGGCGATGGCGGCGGTGTGGGCCGATGCGATGGTCCGCTTCAAGACCAGCGGCTACAAGCCCAAGCGCACGATCAAGCTCGCGCTGACCTGCGGCGAGGAGACGACCTTCGCCTTCAACGGCGCCGAATGGCTGGCCAGGAACAAGCCCGATCTGATCGCCGCCGAGTTCGCGCTCAACGAGGGCGGCGGCGGCCGGCTCGACGACCAGGGCAAGCGCCAGCTGCTCGCCGTCCAGGTCGGCGAGAAGGCGGCGCAGAATTATACCTTCGCGGCGACCAATCCCGGTGGCCACAGCTCGCAACCCGTGCCCGACAACGCGATCTATCAGCTGGCCGACGCGCTTGAGGCGGTGCGGGGCTACGAGTTTCCGGTGAAGTTCACCGATACGACGCGCGCTTTCTTCGCCGCGACCGCTACGGCGGTTCCGGCGCCGGTCGGCGACGCGATCAAGCGCCTGCTCGCCGATCCGACCGACAAGGCGGCCGACGCGCTGATCAGCCGCGACAAGGCGATGCATTCGACGCTGCGTACCACCTGCGTCGCGACGCTGCTGAGCGCTGGCCATGCCGAGAACGCGCTGCCGCAGCGCGCCACCGCCAACATCAATTGCCGCATCTTCCCGGGCGAGACGGTCGACGAGACGCTCGCCACGCTGCAGCGGCTGGCGGGCCCGACGATCACGGTGACCGCCAACGCGCCGATTCGCCCTACCGCGATCCCGCCGGCACTCGACCCGAAGATTCTCGGGCCGATGCGCGCCGTCGCCGCGAAGCATTTCCCGGGCCTGCCGCTGCTGCCGCTGATGTCGACCGGCGCGACCGACGGCATCTTCCTCGAGGCGATCGGCATCCCGGTCTATGGTGCCCCCGGCACCTTTCTCGACGCCGATTTCAACGGCGTGCACGGACTTAACGAGCGGATCCGCAAGGATTCGCTCTATGATGCGCGGGATTATCTCTACGATCTGGTCAAGGCCTATGCCGGATAGGCAGGGCCGCCAGGGCGGCGATCGTTCAGACGGTGACCTGCTCGCCCAGTTCCAGCACCTTGCCGGGCGGGATCTTGAGGAATTCGGTCGGGTCTGCGGCATTGCGCTGCAGGAACATGAAGATCTGGTCCTGCCATAGCGGCATGCCCTCGTCGGCCGATGGCTTGATCGTGTTGCGACCGATGAAATAGCTCGTCTTGGCCGGGTTGAGCAGGCGTCGCTCGCCGGCATGCTCGAAACCCAGGTCGCGCGGCACGTCGGGTGCTTCCATGAAGCCGTAATGCAGCACCACGGCGGTGAAATTGTCGTCGATCCGCGTCATCGTGGCGCGCTTGTCGGGGTCGGTCATCGGCCGGTCGGCGGTGCGCACGCTGACGATCAGGTTGCGCTCGTGCAGCACCTTGTTGTGCTTGAGATTGTGCAGCAGCGCGCCGGGCGCGGATTCGGGATTCGAGGTCAGGAATACCGCCGTACCCTCGACCCGTTCGGGCGGGCGCTTGGCCAGCGCGGCGGCGAGGTCGGCGAGCGGGATGCTCTGGCGCTGTTCGAAGGCACGGACGATGGCGCGTCCGCGCACCCAGGTGAAGATCAGCAGGCCGATGCAGCAGCCGATCACCAGCGGCACCCAGCCGCCCTCCACGACGCGCAGGACATTGGCGCCGAAGAAAATCAGGTCGAGCGCCAGGAACGGCAGGATCACCGCGATCGCGGTGGGTCGCTTCCAGTTCCAGCGATGCCTGACGACGATATAGGCGAGGCAGGTGGTGACGACCATCGTGCCTGTCACCGCGATGCCATAGGCGGCAGCCATCGCCGATGAATTGCGGAACTGCACCACCAGCGTCAGCACGCCGACGAGCAGCAGCCAGTTGATTGCCGGCAGGTAGATCTGCCCGGCATGCGATGCCGAGGTCTGGCGGATGCGCAGCCGCGGCAACAGGCCGAGCTGGATCGCCTGCTGGGTCAACGAATAGGCGCCCGTGATCACCGCCTGGCTGGCGATGATCGTCGCGAGGCCGGCGAGCACGACCAGCCACGGCCGCAGCATGTCGGGCGCCATCAGGAAGAACCAGTCCTGGTTGGCGAATGGCTGATGCGCGGCTTGCGCGGCCTCCAGCGCATGGAGCGCATAGGCACCCTGGCCGAGATAGTTGAGCGTCAGGGCCGGAAAGGCGAGCGCGAACCAGCCGATGCGGATCGGCAATACCCCGAAATGACCCATGTCGGCGGTCAATGCTTCGGCGCCTGTCACGGTCAGAAACACCGCGCCGAGCACGAACAGCCCGGTCGTGCCGTGCGTCGCCATGAAGCTGACCGCATAGGCGGGATTGAACACCGCGACGATCGCGGGCTCGTCAGCGATATGCCACAGGCCCAGTCCGCCGATCGCGACGAACCACAGGATGCACACCGGGCCGAACAGCTTCGACACCCGCGCGGTGCCGCGTGCCTGGATCAGGAACAGTCCGACCAGGATGACGATGGTGATCCCCATGATGGTCTGTTCGTCGAACATTGCCTCGGCGCCGGGGATGGTGCGCAATCCCTCGACCGCCGACAGCACCGACAATGCCGGAGTAATGATCGCATCGCCGTAGAACAGCGCCGCGCCGGCCGCGCCGAGCGTCAGAGCGATCCTCGAGCGTCGGCCGAGCGCGCGCCGAGCCAGCGCGGTCAGCGCCAGCACGCCGCCCTCGCCCTGGTTGTCGGCGCGCATCAGGAACAGGACATATTTGACCGAGACGACGAGGATCAGCGACCACAGCGCCAGGCTCAGCACGCCGAAGATCTCGCTCGCCACGACACCGTCATCGGCGGCCAGCCTCAGCGCCTCGCGAAACGCGTAGAGCGGGCTCGTACCGATGTCGCCGAACACCACACCGATCGCGCCGATGGTCAGCGCGATCAGGGCGGGGTGGGGATGGTCGTGCGGCCCGGATTGTTCGGGGGCGGATGACATGCGTGCGAAACGGCCTGTCGGTTGGGACGGCGCGCTTTACGCCTGTTGCACCGCAGCGCAAGGGCTTTTGTGGCGCGCGCCGCAAGTGGTTGATCGGCCGCGCCGCGCAAGGCATAGCGTGGCGATGGTTCCCTTTTCGTTCGTCGGGCATACGCTCGCTGCCCTCGCCGAAGGTGCGTTGTTCTGGCCAGCGCGGCGCGCGTTGCTCGTCGCCGACCTGCATTTCGAGAAAGCCAGCTGGTTCGCGCGCTTCGGCCAGATGCTGCCACCCTATGATTCGATCGCCACGCTGACCGCGCTCGGCGCGCTGGTTGCAGCGAGCGGGGCGGAAGAAATCTGGTGCCTGGGCGACAGCTTTCACGACGCGGCGGGCTGCGAACGACTTCCGCCGCGCGCGCAGGAGCTGTTGCGCACGCTGACCGCCACGCGGCGCTGGACCTGGATCACCGGCAACCATGACATTGGCATGGTCGATCGCTGTGGCGGCGAGGTCGTCGACGAGGCTGTGGTCGACGGACTCGTCCTGCGCCACGAGGCCGAGCCGGCTGAGCAGCGGCCCGAGCTATCGGGCCATTTCCACCCCAAGCTGCGCCTGCGCGTGCGCGGGCGCAGCATCTCGCGGCGTTGTTTCGTCGCGACGCCGACCAAGCTGATCCTGCCGGCGTTCGGCGCGCTGACCGGCGGCCTCGATGCCGGGCATCCCGAAATCGTTCGTGCCGTCGGCACCGCCGCCGAGGCACTGGTGCCGGTCGAGGACCGGCTGCTGAGGTTTCCGCTCGCGGCCTAGTGGTCCGATTCTGACATTTGCTACCGTTTTCGGCTAGGCCACGGGCAAATTTCAGAATCTTCCCGACCACTAGCAACTTTATGATCCTAGTGGGTTTCAAGATTTTGACATTCGCTCACCCCTGTCCGGTTGGCGGGACGCGAATGTCAAAATCAATCCACTAGCGCGCCAGCGTCGGGAAGCCTGCCTTGAACGCGGCGACCTTGGGCTTGTCCCAATGGACGATGTACGGATGGTACGGGTTCCGGTCGTAGAAATTCTGGTGATAGGCCTCGGCCGGGAAGAAATTGCCCGTCTCCAG
>JBBRSN010000040.1:0-38637 GCA_038245375.1 Sphingomonadales bacterium
AAAAAACCACCGCGTGCAAGCACGCGGTGGCCAAGGTTCAGGGAGGAGACACACACGAAGGTGTGTCACGCGACCCCGCGAAAGGGGGGAACACGAAGTCACGCATTACCTATATAGACCGCAGGTAACGGCACTTCAAGGGGTGCGAATATCTATCCTGCTCGGGCCGATTCGGCCATATTTGAGGGCCTTTACTTACAGCACCAACTGCGGCTGAACGACCTTGCCCTGCGCCATCTGGCGGTTGAACAGGTCGGGCATCAGCGATAGCGAGAAGAGGTGTGCGTAGATCAGCGGAAGCATGCCCGACTTGTGGATCTTGCGCAGCTGATCGCCGCGCAGTTCGCCCAGCTTCTCCTCGTTGACGATCTGGAAGCCGCGATAGACGAACGGCTGCTCATGGCCTTCGGCCTGGATCGTCACTTCACCGTCCATCAAAAGCTCCATCTCGCGAAGCTCCTTGACGAAATTCGCGGTGCGCGCGCCGGCTTGTTCGAACTGCTCGTTGAAGCTGAGCACGTCCTTGGTCACCTGGCTGGGCTGCGTGCCGTCGAACAGCGGCTGGCCGTCCTCGAACGCGCCGATCGTCGGAGCGGTCGGATCGAAGCACAGTGACATTTCCTGCGCGTCGGGGTGCAGCTTGGCGAGCATGAAGGGGTAACGGCGGACATACGCCGGCACATAAACATTAGCATCGCTCAACTTGCCGTCTTCGCCGACGAAAACATTGACACCCTCGTTGAGCCCCATCAGCGCGATCGGAATGGCATCGTCACCGGTCGTGAAGACGATCGGCAGGCGGCGCTGCGCCGGCACGAACTCGTCGGTGGTGATCGGAATGGCGTGCTGTCCGACGAAGAACGGGGCTGAATCGGCCTGGCGAAGCTTGAAGGCGGCATGGGCATCGCTCGAAAGCGGCTCGAGCGCGTTGTAGAACAGGGGAAGCGAAGCGGACTGCGGCGCGCTGGCCATCGAAACTCTCCAGACAGAAAATGGAAAATAGTGAAGCGCGCAAGCACGCCTGTTGGCGGCTGGCCTTATGGATTAGCCACCGTTTGCGCAAGCACGACGAGTTTCCCGGGATTGAACAGTCCGTGCGGATCGAGCCCAGCCTTGACCGCGCGCAGGGCAGCGAGCCGCGCCGGGGAAGACAGCCGCTCCAGTTCGGCGAGTTTCATCTGGCCAATGCCATGCTCGGCCGAAATCGAGCCGGCTGCCGCGACGACGAGATCGTTGACGAAGCGGGTGATGGCGGGCGCTTCCTCGGCATACCAGCGCGCTGCGTCCACCCCGGCGGGGGCGCGGACGTGAAAATGGACATTGCCGTCGCCGAGATGGCCGAAACCGCTGGCATGCGTTCCGAGGAAGCGTGCATCGCACGCCGCCGCCGACTCGACCATGAAGCGCGGCATCGTGGCGACCGGGACCGAAATGTCATGCTGCGCCGCCGGGCCCTGGGCGCGCTCGGCCTCGGAAATCGAATCGCGCAGCCGCCAGAACGCCTCGGCCTGGGTTTCGCTCGTGGAGATCACCGCGTCGCCGACCATGCCATCGCCGAGCGCAGGCGCAAGCAGCCGTTCGAGCAGCGCGGCAGGCGGCTCGGCATCGGCATGATCGATCGTCGCCTCTATAAGCACGTGCCATGCGTGAGTACCGGCCAGCGGTGCGCGGGCTCCGGGCAGATGAGCCAGCACGGTATCAAGCGTGTCGGCCGGTATGATCTCGAACCCCTCGATCCGGTCGGTCGCCGCCTGCAGCCGGCGCAGCAGCGCCAGCGCGACGGTCGGATCGGACAGCCCGACCCAGGCCACGGCACGCTGCACGATCGCCGGCACCAGCCGCAGCGTCGCCGCGGTGACCACGCCGAGCGTCCCCTCCGCGCCGACAAGCAACTGCGTCAGGTCGTAGCCGCGATTGTCCTTCTTGAGCACCGACAGGCCATCATGGATCTGCCCGTCCGGCAGTACCGCCTCGATTCCCGCGACCAGCCCGCGCATTGTGCCGAAGCGCAGCACCTGCGTCCCGCCGGCGTTGGTCGAGACCAGCCCGCCGACCGTCGCACTGCCCTTGCCACCGAGCGTCAGCGGGAAGCGCATGCCGTGTTCGAGCGCTGCGTCGTGGAGATGCGCGAGGATCACCCCCGCCTCGGCGACGACCAACCCCTCCTCGGGCGCCATCCGACGCACACGGTTCATGCGGCGAAGCGACAATATCAACGCCGAGCCATCGGCGGGCGGCGTCGCCCCGCCGACCATCGAGGTGTTGCCGCCCTGCGGCACCAGCGCGACACCTGCCGCATCGGCCAGCCGCACGATCGCGGCGACCTGCGCTGTGCTCTCGGGCGCGATAATCGCCGGGGTCGCACCGTGAAAGCGACCACGCCAGTCGGTCGTCCAGGGTGCGATATCGGTCGGATCGGTGATAACGCCCTTGGCGCCGAGAAGCGCGCGGGCCTGTTCGAGCAATACTACCTGAGCGGGGTTCATTGCCGTCCACTATCATGATGCCGCCGACACGGGCAATTCATCCGACGTTCAACCCTTTCGGTTAACGCTGGCATTCTGCATGTCGATTCCCGCCCCCCTTGCGCTGCTCCTGTTCGCCCTCGCCCCTGCCGCCATGGCGAGCGAGCCGGTGTCGCTCGACGGCGTGGAACTGGCGCAACTGACCTTCCGCCAGCGCATCGTCATTCGCATTCCGCGGCTTGAGGCCCCTCCGCCGTTGCCGCTGCCCAGGCCGCTCCGTCTGATCGAGAAGAAGGGGCCGAAATGCGTGCCGATGGACACGCTGGGCGGCGCGGTGGTGACGTCGGCGGACAGCATCGACCTGCTGACAACCGAGGGCGAGCGGCTTCGCGCGCATCTCGGCGACGATTGCCCGTCGCTCGACTTCTATTCCGGCCTCTATCTCAAGCGCACCGCCGACGGGATGTTGTGCGCCAAGCGCGACGTACTGCGCTCACGGTCGGGCAGCGCGTGCGAGATCACCGGGTTCAAGCGGCTGCAGGAGAAGCGCTGAGCGCCGCAAGGCCCGCGGCGGCGCGCCGTGGTAGATCGGCTCGATGAGTCGGCGGAGCGTCCGAATCTCGGTCGACGGCAGCATCGGACCTCGCCTTTACCTTGACAAAGCGCCCTCGATCCGCAAGCGCAACACTACTGGTCGGCGCCTTCGCCGGCAGTCTTTTTCCGGACACCGCATGAGCTTTGCCGATCTCGGCCTTTCCGACGAACTTTTGAAGGCGGTCAATGAGTCCGGCTATACCGAGCCGACTCCGATTCAGGCGAGCGCTATCCCCAGCGTGCTGATGATGCGCGACATCATTGGCGTCGCGCAGACCGGCACGGGCAAGACCGCGTCGTTCGTGCTGCCGATGATCGACATTCTCGCCCATGGCCGCAGCCGGGCGCGCATGCCGCGCTCGCTGATCCTGGAGCCGACGCGCGAACTGGCTGCGCAGGTCGCCGAGAATTTCGAGAATTACGGCAAGTACCATAAGCTCTCAATGGCGCTGCTGATCGGCGGTGTATCGATGGGCGACCAGACCGCCGCGCTCGAAAAGGGCGTCGACGTGCTGATCGCGACGCCCGGCCGGCTGATGGACCTGTTCGGGCGCGGCAAGATATTGCTGACCGGCTGTTCGCTGCTGGTGATCGACGAGGCCGACCGCATGCTCGACATGGGGTTCATCCCCGATATCGAGGAAATCTGCACCAAGCTGCCCAAGCAGCGCCAGACCCTGCTTTTTTCGGCGACGATGCCGCCGCCGATCAAGAAGCTCGCCGACAAGTTCCTGTCGAATCCCAAGACGATCGAGGTTGCGCGGCCCGCGACAGCCAACATCAACATCAAGCAGTGGCTGGTGCCGGTCAGCGCATCGAAGAAGCGCGACAAGCTGCAGGAGTTGCTCGCGCTCGAGGACGTCACGACCGCGATCGTCTTCTCGAACCGCAAGACGACGGTGCGCGAGCTCAACAAGGCCTTGCAGCGCAGCGGCTTTCGTTCGAGCGAAATCCATGGCGACATGGAGCAGTCTCAGCGCATCGCCGAGCTCGACCGGTTCAAGGCCGGCGACGTCAACATCCTGGTCGCCTCCGATGTCGCCGCGCGCGGGCTCGACATCAAGGGTGTCAGCCATGTGTTCAACTATGATGCGCCGTGGCATCCCGACGATTATATTCACCGCATCGGCCGCACTGGCCGGGCCGGCGCGACCGGCGTCGCCTTCACCTTCGCGACGCCCGACGATGCCGAAAACATCACCAATATCGAGAAGCTCACCGGGCTGAAGATCGAGCGCTATGAAGGCGTCGAGATGCCCGAGGCAGCCCCGGCGGAAAAAGGTCGCGGCCGAGGTCGCGGCGCAAGGCCCAGGGCAGACGCCCCCGCGCCATCGCCCATGGTTCAAGCCGAACCGGCAGCGGCCGAAGCGCCTGCGGCGCGCGAGCCGCGCCCTGCCCGCGCTCCGCGCCCGCCCCGCGAGGAGCGGCCCGCACGCGAAGAACGCCCAACCCGTGACGAGCGCACGGCGCGCGATGAGCGGCCGGCACGGGAGGCACGTCCTGCACGCGAGGAACGTCCGGCCCGCGACGCGCGACCGCCGCGTGACGATCGTGCCCCGCGCCGCGACCAGGCGCCGCAGGATGACGGAGCCGATGACGGGTGGAACGGCCCGATGCCGGGTTTCCTGTCGGCCAAGTTGACAACCGACTGAGCAACGTTCCCGTGGACGACGGATTCATCGAGTTCGTGCCAGTGCGACGCATCGTCAGCCCTTGCATCAACATCTGCGAGATCGACCCGCGCAGCCGGCTCTGCCGTGGCTGCGCGCGCACCACCGACGAGATCGCCGGCTGGAGCAGTGGCAGCGATCGTTGGCGTGACGCGGTGATGCGCGACCTGCCGGGGAGGCGCTAGGCCAGGCGCTACGCGCCCGCCGGTTCCGCCGCCGGCATCAACGCATCGTCGGTCCCGGTCGCGCGCTTATAGGCGTCGCGCGCCGTAACGCGCGCGGCATAGGCCACAAAGGCATCGCGCTTCGGCAACGTGCCGAACTGCATGCCCCAGCCAAGCTGCGATCCGACATAGACGTCGGCAGCGCTGAAACGGTCGCCGGTGATATAGGGGTGCGCCGCGACGGCCTTTTCCAGCACGTCGACGACGAGATCGAGATTGCCATAACCGGCCATGCGCTGTTGCTGTTCGGTCGGGGCAAGGCCCATCGCCTTGTCGGTGATCGCCTGTTCGACCGGACCCGCGGCAAAGAACAGCCAGCGATAATAATCGGCGCGATCGGTCGTCACCGGCACGAGGCCCGCTTCCGGAAAAGCATCGGCGAGATAGGCGCAGATCGCCGCGCATTCGGTCACGACACGCCCGTGATGAACGATCGCCGGAATCTTCCCCATCGGGTTGATCGCCAGATAGGGCGCCTCCTTCAACGTCGAGGCGTAATCGAGCAGCACCGTCTCATAGGGAGCTCCGACCTCTTCGAGCATCCAGCGGATGATCCGCCCGCGCGACATCGGGTTGGTATAGAAGATCAGATCGGCTGCCATGGCGCATCTCCGGCGAATCGGTTTCACGTGAACATAAGTGGAACACGGGCCGACGATCAGGTCAAGATGGACGGCCGCTACTGCGTCAGGCGGGCGCTCGCCACGGCCTTCTGAAACAGCAATCCCAGCGCGCTGGAGATGTCGCCATCTGTCGTCACCTGGTAGAATAGCCCGGGTGAGGCACAGCTGGTCAGCGCCGGGGTGATTTTGTCGGTCGGTGCGAGATAGGGAGTCTTGACGTTCGAGATCGACCAACTGTCCGATGCGGATTCGGGCAGATATTGCGTATCGAGAATGGCGATGCGAATGCCACGGTTCTTGATCGCGGTACACTGGCTGGTCGGAATCGGCCCGAGATAGCGCGAGCCGGCATAGAGTTCGTCGCGCATGCCGTCGGTGATGATGAAGAGCATTGCCTGCGGCGTATCGCCACTGTTGTTGGTGCCGGTGCCCGAAGCAAGCGGCATGGTGGCGAGCGCGCCGGTGAAGGCGGCGGTGTAGTTGGAGCCGGTATCGTTATCGCCGACGCCACACACGCGCTGGTTGTTGGTACAATAGGTCACCACCTGCGCGTCGGCGACATGCGAGCGCACGTTCGACAGGTTGCTGTCGACGTTGAAGCCGCTCATCGGCACGGTCGGCCATAGCTGACGGTGCATATAGTCGAAGTCGGACAAACCCATGCGGTACACGGCATGGTTGTTCTGCGCGGTGGTGGTGGCGAGCGTCGTCAGGTCCTGCACCGCGCCCGAGACGAGATCGGTGCGCAGCACGATGTTGGCATTGCGCGCGACCTGATAATAATCCCAGTAGGTGCCGTTGACCTTGGGGGTATTGCCGGGGTTGCTCGATGAGGTGCTGGTCTGGTGGCAGGCGAAAGCGCAGCCATTGGTTGCGGCCGTCATCGCGGAGAGGCCGCTGCTGGTCGCCGGCAGCAGCATCGAGGGCGAGGTGTCGATCATCACATAGAAATCGATATTGGGCGCGACCGCCGAATAGGCGGTCGAGCTGCCATGGATCGATAATGTCGTCAGGCCGAGGATGCCGCCGAACGCGTTCTGCGAGGTGGCGTGATAGCTTACCGTCGCGGTGCGACTATAGCTTGCCGTGGTGGCGGTGCTGGAACTCGAGCAGGTCGAGGTGGTGCCGGCTCCGTTCGGGCTCGCGCTGTCGGTCACGCTGATGGCGAGCTGGGTCGGATCGGCGGCGTTGAAATTGAGCCCGGCCAGCGCGGTCGATTGGCCGACAAACATGTTGCGGGCGGTCGTACAGGCGACGTTGCTCGACTGGTTCATCATCGGCCGCGTCACCGCCGCCAGCGCGGCGGCATCGGCGGAAGCGTTGAGCTTGGTCTGCAGCCGCATCGCGCGGCTGTAATCGATCGCCATGCCGGCGGAGAAGGTCAGCGGGATGATCGACAGGCCGACGATCATCAGCACATTGCCGCGCTTGTCGGCGCGCAACGCCCCGGCGAGAATTTGGGTGCCGCGCCACAGCCGGCGCGGAAGCGTGATCGGGGTCATGACATCGTCACCGCCGAGGAAATGCGCGGGCGCATATAGATGGTGTCGCCAAGGCTCAGCGGGCCGACCACGCCGAACGAGATCGCCGGCACATAGGCATAGGTCACCTCGGCGACGATCGAATAGGTATCGTTGGTGACCAGATTGGCATTGGCGACGAAGGTTGCGCCGATCGTATGCGGCGTCACCGCGCCCCTCGCCTGGCTCCACACGATCCTGGTCACGCCGTTGGTGTCGGTGTAGAGTTGGGAGACGATGATCGTCGCCTTGCTGATATCATAGGGCGCCATGATCTGCGCCGAGGCATTGAGGATGGTCGCCTCGGAGGCGCTGGTCACCGTGGCATATTGCGAGGTGAGATCGGCGACGGAGCGCGCGGTGATCGTTACCTTGCGATTGCAGCCCACCGCGTCAGAGACCTGATAGGTGCCGAGATAGAGCAGGATGAGAAACGGCGCGGTGAGGGCGAACTCGACCAGGGCGATCCCGCGCTGGTCGCGCCGCAAGCGGCCGGGCACCTGCGCCCGCCTCATGAGAAGGGCTCCGTCTTGGCGACCGAAGTCGCCATCAACAGCCGCTGGCCGTTGCCGAGCGTGGCTAGGTTGAAACCGAGCGGACCCGTCGGCACCTTCCAGATATACATCAGCCGGATGACGACGATATCGCCGGCATTGCCCGGCGTATAGGCGAAGTTGTTCGAGACATTGCCGTGGCTGTCGAAGGTGATCGCCGGGGCGGCGGTATTGATCGCGCTGAACGAGTTCGCGCTCTCCACGTCGACCAGCAGATTGGCGCAATTCATGAACGGCGGCAGGGCATTGCAGGCAGCTTGCTTGAACTGGGCCGCGCTATAGCCGCCGCTCTGGGCCTGGCCGGTCATCAGCACGCGCGACGTCGCCTCGGTCGCGGTCTCGAGCCCCTCCTGCGCGAAGTAGACGGTGCTGGTGACGAGGATGGCCATGAGCAGCGCCATCAGCGGTGCCGCAACGAAGGCGAATTCGAGGATCGTGGCACCGCGCTGGTCGGCGATCAGGGCGCGCGCGCCACGCCGCGCGCGACATGCCGCCAAGCAAACTGATGCGCCCCGTTTCATCCCATCGGGCTAGTCGAATTGAATAAATGCAAAGTAAAGTTATTGCCGCTTTCCGCCGACAATTATATGAAATTTATGACATGGTCTTGTCATGCGCCCGTTAAGATAACATTCGCGATGATAATTTTAATTATATTCTGAATATTGAAATTTACTATACTCTATATCGTGATTATATTTCGGACCGCTGTCATAGTCGACATATCGCAAAATAAGCGCTCTGCCGTGCAGTCATCGCACCGGAAATGAAAAGTGGCGCGGTGAATGTTAAGCCACCGCGCAACTTCGGCCAAGTCTCCGTGGCAATGCAAAACGGATCACGCCGTGACGATCACCACGCGGCCATTGCCGTTCATCAGGCGCTTGAACCCCGGCATGGCACGCATCACCTCGGCAACCTTGGCATCGCGGCCAGCGCCGGTCGAGGCCTTGCCCTGCGCCTGGGTGAAGTCGGGCGCGATGGCGAGGTAGCCATTGCTGGCATAGCGCAGGGCGATCTCCTCGGCAGCGCCATCGTTGGCCGGCATCACCAGCACCACGTCGAGATCGCCCCTGCCCTTGGGCGCGGCGAACAAGCCGGTGATCATCGTACCGTTGCGCAAGGCGTAGCGCGCCCGGAGCGTGCGCAAGCCCGCGCCGTCATGCTTGATTGCCGCCATCGCCGGCGCCGCAAGCGCGCTTGCTGCGCCCAGCACCGCCATGCCGCCCATCACCTTGCGACGATCAATCGCCGTGACGCCTCGATTCGCCACTACGCGCGCTTTTTCCATATTCGGTCCCCCCAAGGCCCTGCTCATTTTCGAACCGATATAGAACCATATCGGCGCGAACTGATCAAGGTTGGGTAACAGGTCATTCAGTACAAAACGAGACATGTCGGGAAACCCGCGACACACGCCATTTCACCCTGACGTGAAACACCGGGAGAGCAGCAATCGCAGCCTGGGATCACGTCGCGCTGAACCACCAGATGCCGTCGCGCGTCTCGCGTTTCGCGCGGCCTTCGACTTCGAGCCGCCGCAAGTGCGACATCGCCTCACCGGTTGCCATGCCGAGCATGTCCTGCCCGATCGCGCGACGAAAAAGGCGACCGAAACAGTCGACCACGCGGCGCGGTTCGGCGAGGAATATATGCAGTTCGTCCAGCCGCGCGCGATGCTCGCTATCGAGCGCATCGAGCCGCGCATGGAGCCCGTGGAACGGATCGCCATGACCCGGCAGCACGAGCAGATCATGCGGCAGCAACTTGAGCTTGGCGATCGAGTCGAGCCACTCGCCGAGCGGATCGGCGTCGGGTTCAGTGACGCCGAGCGAAACATTGGGGCTGATGCGCGGCAGCACCTGATCGCCGGCGACGAACAGGCCGTCGCGTTCGTTGAGCAGACAGGCATGTTCGGGACTGTGACCCGAACCGGTGACGACGCGCCACGGCGTGCCGCCGATCGTCATCTCGTCGCCATCTTTGATGCGGCGATAGCCCATCGGCATCGGCGTGACGATGCGGCGGAAGCCCGACCAGCCACTCTTCGCCGCCTCGGCGATCTGCTCCTCGCTCCAGCCCGCCCCGACGCGAAAGGCCGTCACCGCGTCGGGCACGGCGTCGCGTGCATCGGCGACGATGAACTTCGCGGTGAGCCATTCACCGCGTGTCATCACCAACGGTGCGTCGTGATGGTCGCACATCCAGCCCGCGAGGCCGATATGGTCGGGATGAAAATGCGTGCCGATGACTTGCGTGATGCGGGTATCGGAGAGCGGGCCGCGCCACAGCATCTTCCACGCCTCCCGCGCGGTGGGCAGGTTCATGCCGGTATCGACCAGCGCGACGCCCTCATCGTCATCGATCAGCCAGCAATTGATGTGCTTGAGCGGACCCGGCACGACCAACCGCACCCAGCGAACCCCGGGCGCGACGGTCATCACCTCACCGCTCGCGGGCTCGACGCCGCCGAACAGGTAGGTCAGGCCTTTATGGCTGGTCGCCGTGAAGCTCTCGTCGAGCGGCGAAAGGGCAGATGGCACTTTGGACATGAGTTGCGGGTAGCAACGGAATCCGCGGGACGCCAGTCACGGCGCCACGCCCTTCGCTGGAACCGACCCGCGTGCGGGTCAACGCTTGAACAGATTCTCCGCGGTCGGCTCGGCGCGCGTCGGGACGACGACGCCGTCCTCGCCCATCGCCTCGGCGTCGCGCGCAGCCTGTTCGCGCTGCGTACGCAGTTCGGCGATCAACGCCTCGCGATCACCCTCGAGCCGCGTGTCGACCGGTGCCTCGAGACCGGCGGACTTTGCCGCCTTCGACACGGCCGCGTCGAGCTCGCGCTGCGTCGTCAGGCCAAGCGTCACCGGGTCCTTCGGCGTGATGTTGGCGATGTTCCAATGGCTGCGATCGCGGATCGCGGCGATCGTCGTGCGCGTCGTGCCGATCAGGTTGGAGATCGCGCCATCGGTGATCTCGGGATGGTTGCGGATGATCCACGCAATGCCGTCGGGCTTGTCCTGGCGCTTCGACACCGGCGTGTAGCGCGGCCCCTTGGTACGGCGCACCTGATCGGGGCCCTTGGTCATACGCAGGCGGTAATCCGGGTCGGCCTGGCCCTTTTCGATTTCCTCGAGCGTCAGCTCATGGGCGCGCACGGGATCGCGGCCGGTCAGCTTGGTCGCCGCGGTATCGTCGGCGATCGCCTGGACCTCGAGGATGTGCAGGCCGCAAAAATCGGCAATCTGCTCGAAGCTGAGCGCGGTAGTATCGACCAGCCAGGATGCGGTCGCATGGGGCATGAGCGGCTGAGCCACGACGGGGGACCTTTCAGAAACAATAAGGGCCGCCCCTTCCCGGAGCGGCCTGTCACGGGTGGCGATCTAATACTTGCGGGCCGCAAGGGCAAGGCGCGTGGTGATGTCGCCGCGAGAACGAGGTCTCCAGACGTTTCCTTACCTCTGCCCGACCGTTGCGAGCAGGGGGCAGAAGGCAGTCAGGCCGCCAGCGCCGCATCGATCACCGGCACCAGCGCGGCGATGAACTGGCGCGCGCTCGCCTGCCAGGTAAAGCCGGCACCATAGGCGGCGCAGGTGGCGCGGTCGCGGGTCAACGCGGCGGCGATCGCGGCGGCGAGATCCTCGTCCATCGCTCCAACCGCAGGGGTCAGCACGTCGACCGGGCCGGTCACCGGATAGGCCGCGACGGGCACGCCGCAGGCCAGCGCCTCGATCATCACCAGCCCGAAGGTATCGGTACGGCTGGGAAAGACGAAAACGTCGGCGGCGGCATAGGCGGCGGCGAGATCGGTACCAAAGCGGGGCCCGAGAAAATGCGCGGCGGGGAAGCGCGCCGCGAGCATCGCCCGTGCCGGGCCGTCGCCGACCACGATCTTGGTGCCGGGATGGTCGGCCGACAGGAACGCCTCGATATTCTTCTCGATGGCGACGCGGCCGACATAGAGCTGGATCGGCCCGGGCAGCGCGGTGATCGCCGGATCGGGCACGACGTCGGGACCGAACAGCGCCAGGTCGACCCCCCTTCCCCAGTGCCGGACGTGCGAAAGGCCATGGCGCTGCAGCACCGCCGCGATCGACGGCGTCGAGGCGAGAATCGCCTGCGCCGGGCCGTGAAACCAGCGGATATAGCGCCAGATCCATTCGGGGTTCACGCCCGTCCGCGCCGCGACATAATCGGGGAATTGCGTGTGATAGGCGGTGGTGAAGGGAAATTCGCGCGCCATGCACCAGCGTCGCGCGGCGAGGCACACCGGGCCTTCGGTGGCGAGATGGACCGCGTGAGCGTCGAATTCCTCGAGCATTCGCCCGACGGCGCCGGTGCCGGCAAAGGCGAGGCGGATTTCCGGATAGGTCGGACATGGCACCGAGACAAAGAGATCGGGCGAAATGACCAGCACGCGATGGCCGAGCCGTTCGAGCTCGGCGCGGGTCGCCTGCAACGTGCGGACCACGCCGTTGACTTGCGGGCTCCAGGCATCGGTGACGATAGCGATACGCATCACGGCCTCCGGTGGCGGTACGGGGTGGGGAGCGTTGTCGTTGCGTGCGCGCCAGCGCCCCGAGATCGCCCGCAGCGAGCGCCGGAGGCGATAGCTACGCCGCAAGCGCGGTGACCATCGCCCCGACGACCGGGGTTGCGCGCGCCGCGATCTCGTCGGCCCAGTGGAGCAGTTCCATCCGGCCGTCATAATGCTCGACCAGCGCGGTGCAGCCTTCCACCCAGTCGCCGTCATTATAATATTCGATGCCGTTGATATCGCGCATCTCGGCGGTGTGGATATGGCCGCATACCACGCCCTGGACACCGCGGATGCCGGCCTCATGCGCCACGACATCCTCATAATGCGAAATGAACTCGACCGATTTCTTGACCTTGGCCTTGGCGTGCTTCGACAGCGACCAATAGGGCATGCCGAACGTGCGCCGGAAGGTGTTGAGCCAGCGGTTCAGCGCCATCAGGATGGTGTAGGCGGCGTCGCCGACATGCGCGAGCCAGCGGTGTGCCAGCGTGATCGCGTCGAATTCGTCGCCATGCAGCACCAGCAGGCGGCGGCCATCGGCGGTCTCGTGGATCGCCTTGCGGCGGATTTCGACACCGCCGAAATCGAGCCCCGAGAACTGCCGGAACACCTCGTCATGATTGCCGGGGATGTAGATCACGCGGGTGCCGCGCTTGGCGCGCTTGAGCAGGCGCCACACCACGTCATTGTGCGCGGCCGGCCAGAAGAACTTCTTCTTCAACCGCCAGCCATCGATGATGTCGCCGACGAGATAGAGCATGTCGCTGTCGACATGGTCGAGGAAATCGATCAGCATCGTGGCGTTGCAACCGCGCGTGCCGAGATGGATGTCGGAAATCCAGATCGTGCGATATTGCTGGCGACCGGCGACACGACGTTCGGGATATACCGGCTGCGAGTGAGCGAATTCGGCGAGATCGGTTACGCCGTTGTCCATCGCGATCCTGGTAATGGCATCCATGATGTGCGCCTGCCCCCGCTCAGTGATGGGGGCGCTATGACGACCAATTGTGACAGGGTGATTCCGATCGCGTGACGCCAATGTTACAGATCGATCGGAATATGCCCCGGTTGCGCGGCGACACGGGCGAGCCAGGCCTGCACCGCAGGATAATGCGAGAGGTGGAAACCGCCGACTTCGGCGACATGGGTGTAGGCGTACAGCACGATATCGGCGAGCGTGAAGCGGCCGCCCGCGAGCCAGTCGGTCTTGCCGAGATGCTCGTCCAGCAGCGTCAGCGCCGCGTCGCCGGCGGCCTGCTTGCCCGGCAATTGCGCGCGCTGCAGGTCGGTGAAATTGTCTGCGCCGATCCACCCGAACCAGAAGCGCAGCGTCGCGACATTGGGTTCATGATTATATTGCTCCCAGAACATCCAGCGCAGCATGTCGGCGCGGTCGAACCGGTCGGTCGGGATAAGGCGCGAGCCGTCGGCGAGATAGAAGGCAGCTGCATTGCTTTCGGGCAGGAAATCGTCGCCGACCTGCAGCACCGGAATGCGCCCATTGGCGTTGACGCCGTCGAGGAAATGCGACGTCCGCGTCTCCCCGGCCATGATGTCATATTCGCGCCGATCGAGCCGGATGCCGAGATGCGCCGCGGTCAGGCGGATCTTGTAGCAATTCCCCGAGGCGGCATATTCGTGGAGGATGAGGTCGGACATGGCGGCGCTCCCTGCTGGCGCCGTCTACATGGAGTTCGTGGCGCGACGGTCAAATCGAATATCGCGCGCGAGCGATCAGCCGCACTTATGACCCATCACGCCATGCGCCCCGAACGCCACGACCGCCTCCGCAAATCACATCGTCAGCACGATCTTCCCGACATGATCCCCCGCCTCCATCCGCTCATGCGCGGCGGCAGACTCGGCGAGCGGATAGGTGCGGTCGATCACCGGCTTGAGCTTGCCGTCCTCGACATGCGGCCAGACGGTGCGGTGCAGTTCGTCGGCGACCAGCCCCTTGAACGCCGCATCGCGCGGGCGCAGCGTCGAACCGGTCAGCGTGAGGCGGCGGCGCATGATCTCGAAAATCGGCACGGTCGCCATCAGCCCGCCCTGCACCGCGATCGACACATGGCGACCGTCCTCGGCGAGGCACTGCATGTTGCGCGGGACATAATCCCCGCCGACCATGTCGAGCACCACCGCGCAGCCCGCGCCGGCGGTGATCGCCTTGACCTCGGCGACGAAGTCCTGCGTCTTGTAGTTGATCGCATGATCGGCACCGAGCGCCCTTGCTGCGGCGCATTTCTCGTCCGAGCCGGCGGTGACGATGATCGTCAGCCCGAAAATATTGGCGAGCGCGATCGCCATCGTGCCGATGCCCGAGGTCCCACCATGGACGAGCACGGTGTCGCCCTCGGTGGCGTAGCCGCGCTCGAACAGATTGGTCCACACGGTGAACAGGGTCTCGGGGATTGCCGCCGCCTCGATCATGGTCAGCGCGCTGGGCACGGGCAGGCACTGGCCGACCGGCGCCACGGCATATTCGGCATAGCCGCCCCCGGCGAGCAACGCACAGACCGGCTGACCGAGCATTTCGGCCGTGACGCCCGCGCCCAGCGCGACGATTTCACCCGCCACTTCGAGGCCGGGGATCGATGGCGCGCCGGGCGGCGGCGGATAGCCGCCCTTGCGCTGCAGCACGTCGGGGCGGTTGACCCCGGCTGCGGCGACGCGAATCAGGACCTCGCCGGCACCGGGTTGCGGCACCGGGCGCCGCACGACGCGTAGTACCTCGGGTCCGCCGGGTGCCTCCGGGTCGATCGCGTTCATCTCGGTCGAAACATTGTTCATCGACTTGTCCGCTATCTGGCCCGCCGCCTTATTGACATCGTCCCACCGGCGGTCAACGTTGCTGGGCATGGATCCTGACGAGTTCCTGCCGAAAAAATCGGGCGATCCGCTCAGCGAGCTGGTGCGGCAGGATCTCGACCCGTTGTCGGTTGCCGAGTTGGAAGCGCGGATCGCGGCGCTCGAAGCGGAAATCGTCCGCGCCCGCGGAAAAATGGAACGCGCCGTTAACCACCGCGCAAGCGCCGATCAGCTATTTAGAAGATGAGCGACGCCCGTCCTGGCCGCTATCGCAACCAGGACGCGTTTCAAGTGCTTGATGCGGACGGTCCGGCTTCCGACATTACAGGAAAGGGCCGTCTGTATCGCTGCGGCCCGCATGGAGTAGATTTGTAATGCCATCTTTTGCCTCCGCGCTCGAAACCACGCTGCACAAGGCCCTCGAGGCCGCGTCGTCGCGTCGCCACGAATATGCCACGCTCGAGCATCTGCTGCTCGCTCTGATCGACGACGAGCATGGCTCGAAGGTCATGGCGGCGTGCGGCGTCGATACCGACGAGCTGAAGACCACCGTCGCGCACTATCTCGACACCGAACTGGAGGCGCTCAAGGTTGATGCCGCGACCGACCCGTCGCCGACCTCGGGTTTCCAGCGCGTCGTCCAGCGCGCCATCCTCCACGTCCAGTCCTCCGGCCGCGACGAAGTGACCGGCGCCAACGTGCTCGTCGCGCTGTTCAGCGAGCGCGAGAGCTATGCTGTCTATTTCCTGCAACAGCAGGACATGAGCCGGCTCGATGCGGTGAGCTTCATCAGCCACGGCGTCGGCAAGGGTGGTACGCCGACCGAAGCCACGCCCCCCAAGGGCGCGGAAGAGGAAGTGAAAAAGGAAAAGGGCGAGGCCAAGGGCAAGAGCGAATCCGCGCTCAAGCAATTCTGCGTCGACCTCAACGAGAAGGCGCGCAACGGCAAGGTCGACCCGCTGATCGGGCGCACGGCCGAAGTCGATCGCACGATCCAGATCCTTTGCCGCCGCTCGAAGAACAACCCGCTCTACGTGGGCGACCCGGGCGTCGGCAAGACCGCGATCGCCGAGGGGCTGGCGCGCAAGATCATTGAAGGCGCGGTGCCCGAGGTGCTGCTGCCGGCCGTGATCTATTCGCTCGACATGGGCGCGCTGCTCGCCGGGACGCGCTATCGCGGCGATTTCGAGGAGCGGCTGAAGGCGGTCGTCAACGAGCTCGAAAAGCTGCCCGACGCGATCCTGTTCATCGACGAGATCCACACCGTGATCGGTGCCGGCGCGACCAGCGGCGGCGCGATGGATGCGTCGAACCTGCTCAAGCCGGCACTGTCGGGCGGCACGATCCGCTGCATCGGCTCGACCACCTACAAGGAATTCCGCAACCATTTCGAGAAGGACCGCGCATTGCTGCGGCGCTTCCAGAAGATCGACGTCAACGAGCCGACGATCGAGGACACGATCAAGATCCTCACTGGCCTGCGCAGCGCGTTCGAGCAGCATCACTCGGTCAAGTACACCCCCGACGCGATCAAGTCGGCGGTCGAGCTGTCGGCGCGCTACATCAACGACCGCAAGCTGCCCGACAAGGCGATCGACGTGATCGACGAGGTCGGCGCGATGCAGATGCTGGTGCCGCTCAACAAGCGCAAGAAGACGATCACCACGCGCGAGATCGAGCAGGTCATCGCGACGATGGCGCGCATCCCGCCGAAATCGGTCTCGGCCGACGACACCAGGGCGCTGGAGAGCCTCGACACCGACTTGAAGCGCGTCGTATTCGGTCAGAATGCGGCGATCGAGAAGCTCGCCTCGGCGATCAAGCTCAGCCGTGCCGGCCTGCGCGATCCCGACAAGCCGATCGGCAACTATCTGTTCACCGGGCCGACCGGCGTCGGCAAGACCGAGGTCGCGCGCCAGCTGGCGGCGATCATGGGCATCCCGCTGCAGCGTTTCGACATGTCGGAATATATGGAGCGCCATTCGGTCAGCCGGCTGATCGGCGCGCCTCCCGGCTATGTCGGTTACGACCAGGGCGGCCTGCTGACCGATGCGGTCGACCAGCAACCGCATGCCGTGCTGCTGCTCGACGAGATCGAGAAGGCGCATCCCGACCTGTTCAACATCCTGTTGCAGGTGATGGACAACGGCAAGCTCACCGACCACCACGGCAAGACCGTCGATTTCAGGAACATCATCCTGATCATGACGACCAATGCCGGGGCGTCGGACATGGCGCGCGAGACGCTCGGTTTCGGCAACCTCACCCGCGAGGGCGAGGACGAGCAGGCGGTGCAGAAGATGTTCACGCCGGAATTCCGCAACCGGCTCGATGCGATCGTGCCGTTCGGGTATCTGCCGCCGGAAGTGGTGGCACGCGTGGTCGACAAGTTCATCCTGCAGCTCGAGCTGCAGCTGGCCGACCGCAATGTGCACATCAAGCTCGACGACGAGGCCAAGGCGTGGCTGACCACCAAGGGCTATGACAAGCTCTATGGCGCAAGGCCAATGGGCCGCCTGATCCAGGAAAAGATCAAGCAACCGCTCGCCGAGGAACTGCTGTTCGGCAAGCTCGTCCATGGCGGCGAGGTGACGGTCAAGCTCAAGGACAATGCGATGTCCTTCGAAGTGGTCGGCGCTCCGCCCAAGAAGCCCAAGAAGAAGGGTACGCCAACCAAGACCGACCCGAACAAGACAGCGGCGAAGTAAGTTGGCGGCGGCGGGTGTTGATACGCCCGCCGCCTGCCGAAATGGGCACGGTTATCCCGGGATAAAATGCCGTTGGTAACGCCCGCGCGTGTCGCCGAACGGGTCGGCGCCGCGTCGGATCATTTCGTGGAGAGCTTGGCGAGCTCTGCCTTGTAGGCTTCGTAGTGCGTCCCCTCATCGACCGCAATCTGACGAAACATCGCCGCGACCTTGAGGTCACCGCTCGCTTCGGCCTCATTCGCGAAGTCGATATACATGGTGACGTTCTCGTAATGCTCGCCAGCCATTGCATCTTCGAGATTCGCCGCATTGGCACCGCCGAGTCGCAGCGCCTGCGCTTCGCGATCGAAATGTTCGTTGGCCTCGATATTGGCCGAATCGCGAAACAACCTGGCAAGAGCCGGCTTGCCGGCTGCTTCGGCCTGATCAGCGTAGCGCAGATATTTGAGGTTGGCATAAGCCTCGCCGTGCATCGCGGCTTCGAGATTTGTCCGCGTCTGTGCGGCCAGCGGCTTGTCGGCCGACGAGGCGGCCACGACACTGGCTGAAAGCAACACGGCCATACCCGCCGCGGCCGAAAGCAAAATCTTGTTCATGATCGGATCTCCGAAACTACCGCGAATGGTGGCGGCGAAGGGATTTTCGCCCAATCTGCTGACGGGTTCCTGACGCGGGGACGACAAAGTCCGCACGACGTTAGCGTCGCCGCCGGATAGGATTTTTTACGAGCTGTCAGCTTTCCGTCAGACGACCAGCGCATTTCGACCCCGCCCGGGACGATCGCCGCCCTGCGGATCTGACAAAGGATTACGAGAATGCGTCGTTCGACTTCGGTGAAGATCTTCCTTGCCGCCGCCGCACTGTCCGTCGCCTCGATGGCGTCCGCCGCACCGGTGTGCACGAGCCAGCCGCAAGCCAAATGGCTGACCCCGGCGCAGATGAACGCCAAAATCGCCCGGATGGGCTACCGCGATATCAAGGTATTCCAGGTGTCGGGCAGCTGCTATGAAATCTACGCGCACACCAAGGACGGCAAGCGCGCCGAGGTGTATTTCAACCCGGTGAACGGCGCGATCGTCCAGAACAACATCGACTGATGCCCGAGGTCATCATCATGCCGGCCCGCGCTTCATCGCAGGCGAGCAGCGCTCGAACGAGGGTTTGGGACCCGGTTGTCCGCATCTTCCACTGGACCGTAGCGGCCGGCGTGGTCGCCAACCTCACCTTGCTCCGCCACGACGAAAGGCCGCACATTTACGTCGGTTATGTCGTCGTGACCGCTCTGGCCGTTCGGCTGGTATGGGGCATCGTCGGTCGCGGCCACGCCCGTTTCGCCAGCTTCGTCCCCGGACCGCACGGGTTCTTCGCCTATGTCCGGGCGATGCTTCGGCGGCAGGAACCGCGCTTCGTTGGGCATAACCCGGCTGGCGCGGCGATGATCGTCGCGCTGCTGGTGCTGCTCGCCACGGTCGGCACGTCCGGCTGGATGATGGGGCTGGACCGCTTTTGGGGCATCGCCTGGGTCGAGACCTTGCACAAGGTCAGCGCCAACCTGCTGATCGGTGCCGTCGCATTGCATGTCATCGGAGCGATCACCGAAAGCATACGGCACCGCGAGAATCTGCCACTGTCTATGATTACCGGGTACAAGCGGGCCGCCAAGGGAACGGACATCGATCATGCGCCTGTTACTGGTTGAGGATAGCGCGCGGCTGGCGAGCCTGATCCGCGAGGGGCTCGACCGGCAAGGCTTCGCCGTCGACTGGTGCGAAACCATCGAAGGCGCGGAAAACGCGTTGCGCATCAACGATTATGACCTGATGCTTCTCGACCTCGGGCTGCCCGATGGCGAGGGCCTGGAACTCGTGCGCAATCTGCGGCGCCGCAAGGACATGATCCCGATCATGGTCCTGACCGCGCGCGGCGGTCTCGACGATCGTGTACTCGGCCTGGATGCGGGCGCCGATGACTATCTGGTAAAGCCCTTCCAGACCCCGGAACTGGCCGCGCGATGTCGCGCCCTGTTGCGTCGACCCGGCGCTTCGCTCGGCACCCACCTTGCCGTCGGCAATGTAGTCCTCGATTCCGCCGGGCGGGCGGTAACGGTGGCCGGCGTGCATGTCGACGCGACGCCGCGCGAGGTCGATCTGCTCGAATGCCTGTTGCGACGCGCCGGGCACGTCGTCGCCAAGCCAGCGCTTGAGGGCGCGCTCTATTCAATGGACGCCGAAGTGACACCGAACGCGCTGGAGGCGTCGGTGTCGCGGCTGCGCAAGCGACTCGCCGCCGCCGACGCAGACGTGCGGATTCGCACCGTGCACGGCGTTGGATACGCGCTGTTTGCCCCCATCGCCGCCCATGGATAAGGCAGGCAACAGCCGGAAAGGGCCGCGCGGACCAACGCTGTTCCGGCAAATCGCAACGCGCCTCGCGGCGTTCACGCTGCTCTTTGCGCTGCTCGACGTGGTCATCGTCGTGATCACGTACAGCAGCCAGCCGGAATCGCTGGCCCAGGAACTGCTGACGCTCGAGGCAAGCAAAGCGCAATCGGCCGCAGCGCTCTCCCCCGATCTGCTCGCCGGGCCGCCGGGCGCCGAACGATGGTCGGCGCGCTATATCGAACCGCCGCCGAAAACGGCTCGCTTGGCCGGGACGCGATCAACCGACGCGACGGTGACGCTGATGGACTGGACCCGGCGCGAGCGGCTCGCGACCGGCTACCGGATTTCCGGTGTCCGCTCGGTCGTTCGCGACGGACATCGGCACTGGCTGTGGATGCAATTCGAGGGTGAAGGCATCCGGCCGTACGTCCCGGTGATCGTCAACGAGATCATCCAGCACGTCATGCTCCCGCTGATCCCGTTGTCGCTCCTTTTGTTGACCTTCAACATCGTCGCGGTGCGCCGTGTCCTCCAGCCGCTGCGAAGGGCCGAGGCGGAGGTCGATGCGCTCGATCCGGAAAATGCCCTGCTCCGACTGTCCGAAGCGCCCGCGCCACGTGAAGTCAACACGCTGGTGCGCGCAGTCAACCGCGCCTTGTCGCGGCTGGATCAATCGATGACCATCCTGCGCGGTTTCACCGCCAATGCCGCGCACGAACTGCGCACGCCGCTGTCGATCATGCAGCTCTCGCTCGACCGCCTGCCAGCGGGCAAATTGCGCGACGATCTGCAAGCCGACACACAACATATGACCCGCCTCGTCGGCCAGATGCTCGACCTGGCCCAGGCCGATGCGCTGGCCCTCGAACCCATGGTACCGGTCGATCTTGCCGATATCGGTCGTGACGTCGTCGCGGCGATGGCTCCGAAGGTGTTTGAGGTGAACCGCGACCTGCGCTTCACGGCGATCGGCGATACGTGCGCGCTGGGGCATGCCGAGGCGATTTATCGCGTTTATCGCAATCTGATCGACAATGCGCTGGCCCATGCCCCCGGCGAAACCCCGATCGACGTGACGGCGGGCCCGGGTCCGCAACTCAGTGTGCGCGACTATGGCCACGGCATCGCCGCGGAGGATCTGCCGCACATTTTCGAGCGCTTCTGGCGCAAGGACCGGCGCAGGGCCGACGGTGCCGGCCTGGGGCTCGGCATCGTCCAACGCCTCGCCCAGGCCCATGGCGGCACGATCGCCGTGGAGAACGCGCCCCACGGCGGTGCGCTGTTCCGCGTCACTTTCGCGTCGGCTGATCTGACAAGATAGGCCAGCGAACGACGGCAACCGCCGCCGCCGTCAGGCCTCCGTCAGCACTTCGGATCACTGCTCGCGCTTCAGGAGGTGAGCATGTCAGACCCGAATATCATTGCCCGATCGACCGGCACCGTACGTGTCTGGGATTTGCCGGTTCGCGTATTTCACTGGATGTTGGCGGCCACCATCCTGATCGCGTTCCTTTCCGCCGAGGAAGAGAGTGCGCTGGCACCCTGGCATCGGACGGCCGGGTGGGTCGCCGCCGTGCTTATCGCCTTTCGTGTCATTTGGGGCTTTGTCGGCGGCGAGCATGCGCGCTTTGCCGACTTTTTGAAGCCCGGCCGGATCGTTCACCACCTCGCCGGCCTGCTTTCGGGGCGACCCGAGCGTTCGATCGGCCACAATGCGCTCGGCGGCATCGCGATCGTCGCGTTGCTCGCGACGGTCGGAGGCATCGTCTATTCCGGCGTTACGATGCGTGGCGAAAGTGGTGAAGGGCCGCACGAAGCGCTCTCCAATCTGTTGCTCGGCCTTATCGCCCTGCACGTCGTTGCCGTTATGGCCATGTCGCTGCTGACGCGCGAGAACCTCGTCCTGGCGTTCTTCACCGGCAACAAGCGCGCCGACGATCATCCCGGCGTTCCCGACGCCCGCCCGCCCGCCGCGCTGGGCGTGCCCATCGCCGCGCTGGTCATGGGTAGTTCTGCGTATGGCGCAACGCTCGTCGATCCCGCAGCTTTCAATCCCGGCGTCCACGCCCGGAGCGGCGAAAGCGCGACAGGAGAACATGACGATGACTAGGCTGCATCTTCATCCCGAGCGGCATCTCGTATCGCGGATCGGCTGGCTGCGGGCGGCCGTGCTGGGCGCCAATGACGGTATCGTCTCGACCGCCAGCCTGATCATTGGCGTGGCGGCGGCTGCGGCGAAGCCGGCCGACATCGTGATCGCCGGCGTCGCCGGGCTGGTCGCTGGTGCGATGTCGATGGCGGCGGGAGAATATGTCTCGGTCAGCTCGCAATCGGACACCGAACAGGCCGATCTTGCGCGCGAACGGGCCGAACTGGCGGGGGATGTCGAAGGCGAGGTTCGCGAACTTGCCGGCATCTATACTGCACGCGGCGTCGATCCGACGATCGCTGATACCGTCGCGCGGCAACTGATGGCGCGGGACGCGTTGGGCGCGCATGCGCATGACGAACTCGGCATATCGGACATGACCACGGCGCGACCGATCCAGGCGGCGTTCACCTCGGCAGCGACGTTCACCGTCGGCGCCGCCTTGCCGTTGCTCATCGTGATCCTGTCGCCGCGCGGATCGCTCGTGCCAATCGAAGCGGTCGCTTCCCTGCTGTTCCTTGCGCTGCTTGGCGGGGTCGGCGCGCGGGCCGGGGGTGCGCCGGTGTGGAAGGCGACCATGCGCGTCACCTTCTGGGGCGCGCTGGCCATGGCGTTGACCGCCGGCATCGGCATGCTGGTCGGGACTGCGGTCTGATGGAGCGAATCATCGTCTCCCCGCCCATACGCGGCCCGGGGTGACGACGCTTCAACTCCTTGGCGCCATTGTGGCGACGCTGCTGATCGAGACTTCCCTCGTCATTGCCTGGGTTGCCTCGCGTCGGCACGCAGGCGCTCGACCCTCAGTCGTCACCGCACCATCGCGCGCGGTGGAGCGCAGCGCCTGGCAGGGCACGCGCCCATTTCGGATCATACGCCGCAACTATGAAGACCGCGCGCAAGGCCAATGCTCCTTCCATCTCGCGCCGGTCGATGGCGAACCGTTGCCGCCGTTCGAGGCCGGACAGTTCGTGACGGTCGAACTGGAGCTGGATGATGCGCAGGGCGGAAAGCGGGCGGTGACGCGATGCTATTCCCTGTCGGATCGCCATGACCCCAGCGCCTATCGCCTTACCGTGAAGCGCATCCTGGCCACACGACCCGAACTGCCGGCGGGGCTGGTTTCGAGCTATCTGCACGACCGGGCGGCGGTCGGTACAGTGGTGCACCTCAGGGCACCGTCAGGCAGGTTCGTCCTCGCCGAGGATGATGGCGTGCCGAGTGTCCTGATCGCCGGCGGCATCGGCATTACGCCACTGCTGAGCATCGCGCGCGACGCCCTGGAGCGGCGCCCGCACAGCGAAGTTCACCTCTTCTACGGCACCCGAAACAGCCGTGAAACAGCTTTCCTGCCGGAGTTGCATGAGCTGTCGCACGCCTTTGAGCGCTTTCATCTCATGATCGTCCACAGTCGCCCCGACCCCGACGAGCAGCCCGGCCGGGACGATTACGAAACCGGACTGATCGACGTGCCGCTGTTGCGACGGGTGCTGCCGCACGGCCGGCACCGCTTCTATCTTTGCGGCCCCCCACCGATGATGGCGAGCCTGGCGCCGGCGTTACGCGCATGGGGCGTGTCGCCCGGCGATCTGCGCTATGAAGCCTTTGGCCCCGCCTCGGTTGCCTCGGCGGAAGATCTGTCCCCATCGCCGCTGACAGAACCGCTGGAAATCCGGTTCACGGACAGTGGTCAGACCCTGACCTGGGATGGCTGCGACACCAACCTGCTCGATCTGGCCGAGCGCCACGGCGTGGTGGTGCAATCGGGCTGCCGATCGGGCAGTTGCGGCACCTGCGAGACCGAAATCGTGTCGGGCGAGGTCGATTATGTCGTGCCCCCGTCGTTCGACGTCGCGCCACGGCATTGCCTGCTGTGCGTCGCCACGCCGCGAACCGCGCTGGTGCTCGCGGCATGAGCGCGCTGCGCACCAGCCTGATCAGCCGCGAGGTGATCCCCTTTCTCGCCGCGCTCGCGGTGCTTGGCGGGACGGCGCTCGCATTCGATGCGTTGTTGCACTTCCTCGATCTGGTGTGGGTCGGGCGCTATCTCGGCATCGCCGGCGTCGTGCTGATCATCGCATCGTCGGGCTATTCGCTGCGCAAGCGCAAGCTGATTTCATCGGGCAAGCCAGCCAACCTGCTGCGCTGGCATGAGGGGCTGGCTTGGGCCGGGTCGCTGCTGATCCTCGTCCATGCCGGCATTCACTTCAACGCGATCCTCGCCTGGCTGGCGGTATGGGCGATGCTGATCAATATCGTCAGCGGGTTGACCGGGCGTTTCCTGCTGAAGCGTGCCCGCGCGCGGCTCGACGCCAACCGACAACAACTGCGCACTTCCGGGCTATCGCCCGCGGCGCTGGAAGAGCAAACCTATTGGGACAGCCTGACCTTCGATCTGGTCAAGCAATGGCGCGTCGTCCATGTGCCCATCACGCTGGCCTTCGCCGCGCTGGCGCTCGCCCACATCACCGCCGTGTTGCTGTTCTGGGGGTGGAAATGACCCGGCGCTGGGTACTTGTCCTGATCGCGCTCAACATGTGCGGGCTGATCGGTCTTGCCTTCGTCTATCCGCATATGATGGTCGCGCCCGGCCCGCTGGTCCCGGCCCATGCGCGGATCACCAACAATTGCTTCGCCTGTCACGCGCCCTTTCGCGGCGCATCGGCGGACCGTTGCACCGCCTGTCACAAGGTCGCCGATATCGGCATCAGGTCGACCGCCGGGGTGCCGCGCCCCGCCGCGCGGCGCGGCATCGCCTTCCACCAGTCGTTGACGGAGCCCAATTGCATGGCGTGTCACAGCGACCACCGCGAACCGCGCCTGACGAGGTCCGCCGGCCCGTCCTTCGCCCACCAATTGCTCCGCGCTGATGTCCGCGACCGCTGCGAAGCGTGCCACCGCGCGCCGAACAATCCCTTGCATCAAGCGATCGACCGCGGCTGCGCGCAATGCCACAATCAATCCAGTTGGAAACCCGCAAGCTTCGACCACAGCCGCTATTTCGCGCTGTCCGGCCCGCACAACGCCAACTGCGCCACCTGCCATGTCGAGGGGAATTTCGCGCATTACACCTGCTTCAGCTGTCACGAACACCAGCCCGACCGGATCAGGGCCAAACATGCCGAGGAAGGCATCGCCAACATCGAAAACTGCGCGCGCTGTCACCGCAGTGACGCGGGCGAAGCGGGCGGCGAGCGCCGCGAACGCGGCGAGCGCGGCGGCGACGACTGAACTATGTCGGCGGAGCAATGATACCGCCGCGCCACCATATCCGAACCGAGGGAGCAGCTAATGATCAAGGATATTCTGCTGATCATCGACAATGCCATCCGCGCGGAACCGATCATCCACGCCGCACTGGCGATGGCCGAGCGTCAAGCGGCTGATCTGACCATCGAAATCCTCACCGCCGGTCCGCTCTTCTTCCCCGCAATGGCGCCGCTGACTGCGATGTACGTGCCGGAGTCGGAACTGGCGCGCGAGGAGGCCGCGCGCATCGAGGCGGTCGCCGAGACAGTATCCAAGTCCTTTTGCGTCGCGCGGGTGCTCGGCGTTCACGACGACATGTTCGGGCTCGCGCGACGCGCGGGAAAGGCCGGGCCGATCGCCGATATCGTCATCATGGGTGATACGGCGTTGTGGGAGATAGAATGGCTTCGTAAACACGCGGCGAAAACCGTGATTATGGGAGGAGGAACCCCGCTGGTCATCGGCAATGCCCATGCCCCCCTCGCCGCCGCGCGACACGCCGCGATCGGCTGGAAGGATTCTCCCGAGGCACGCCGTGCGATCCATGATCTCATCCCGCTGGTCGAACCGGGCGGACAGATTTCCGTGATCGCCGTGGCCCAGGACCAGGCCGAAGCCGATGCGACGGCCGACAGCATCGGCGAAGTGGTGCGACACTTCACCCGCCACGGCTTCAAGGCGCAGGCGCACCAAATTCTCGCCGGGGTGGAGTCGGATGCGCTTGCGCTGGAAGCCTTCGCGCTCCGACAGGGCGCGGAACTGCTCGCGCTCGGAGCCTTCGGCCATTTGCGGCTCCGCGACGTGATCCTTGGCGGCGTCACGCACGCCATGATCGAACAGCCGCGCCTGCCCCTGTTGCTCTCGCGATGACGGCCGCCGCCATGGCCGGCTTGAGCGCGGCAGAAGCAGCATCGCGGCTCGCCGCCGACGGTCCCAACGAACTGCCGCGCGGCGGCCAGCGCTCGATGCTCCGCATCGCGCTAGAGGTATTGCGCGAACCGATGCTCGCCCTGCTGCTCGCGGGCGGCGTCGCCTACCTGCTGCTCGGCGACCTCGGCGAGGCGCTGATCCTGCTAGCCTTTGCGACTTTCTCGGTCGTCGTCACCGTCGTTCAGGAGACGCGGACCGAGCATGTGCTGGAGGCGCTGCGCGACCTGTCGGCGCCGCGCGCGCTGGTCATTCGCGACGGCGCGCGGGTGCGGATCGCCGGGCGCGAGGTGGTGCGCGACGATCTGCTCGTGCTCGAACAGGGCGACCGCGTCGCCGCCGATGCGCTGCTGATCGAGGCGGCCGACCTGCAGACCGACGAATCGCTGCTCACCGGGGAATCGCTGCCGGTCGGCAAGCTGGCACCGGCGGGCGAGACCAACGACGCACCGCGCCGGCCCGGCGGCGAGGGGCAACCCTATGTCTATTCGGGCACGCTGGTGGCGCGTGGCGGCGGCATCGCCCGCGTCGTGGCGACCGGCCCGCGCAGCGAGATCGGCAAGATCGGCCAATCGCTCGCCACGCTCGACAGCGAGGCGCCGCGGCTCCGCACCGAGACCACGCGCATCGTGAAATGGTGTGCGTTCGGCGGCGGCGCCGTCGCGCTGCTCGTCGTGCTGCTCTACGGCCTGTTGCGCGGCGGCTGGATCGACGCCGCGCTCGCCGGCATCGCGATCGGCATGTCGATGCTGCCGGAGGAATTTCCCGTCGTGCTGACGGTGTTCCTCGCCATGGGCGCGTGGCGGATCGGGCGCGCGCGGGTGCTCACGCGCCGCGCCGCGGCAATCGAGACGCTTGGCTCGGCGACGATACTGTGCACCGACAAGACCGGCACGCTGACCGAAAACCGCATGTCGGTCGCCGCGCTCTGGCTGCCATCGGGTGAAACGCTATCGACCGCCGGCGACGCGCCGCTCCCCGACATCTTCGACGCGCTGGTCGAGACGGCGGCGCGTGCCAGCGCTGTCGTGCCGAGCGATCCGATGGAGATCGCGCTGCACGATGCCCGCACCGCCGCAGACACCGTCGCGCCGCATCCGGACGCGCTGGCGCATGCCTATGCCCTGCGCCCCGACTTGCTGGCGATGTCCAACGTGTGGGATCTGGACGACCGGCTGACGATCACCGCCAAGGGCGCGCCCGAGGCGATCGCGCGCTTGTGCCGCCTGTCAACCGACGCGCTGGCGCGGATGACCGCCGCCGTCGAGACGATGGCATCGCGCGGCATCCGCGTGCTCGCGGTCGCGACCGCCACCGCGCCGGATCGCGACTGGGCGGCGTCGCAACACGACTATCAATACGCCCTGTCCGGTTTGGTCGGTCTCGCCGATCCGCTGCGGCCCAGCGTCGCCGCCGCCGTCGCGGAATGCCGCAGCGCCGGTATCCGCGTCGTGATGATCACTGGCGACTATGCCGCGACCGCGCGCTCGATCGCGACCCAGGCCGGCATCGCCGATGGCGACGTGCTGACCGGCGCAGATCTCGCCGCGCTCGACGACACGCAACTGGCGGCGCGGTTGAAGACCGTCACGGTCTTCGCGCGGATCATGCCCGAACAGAAATTGCGTATCGTCCAGGCGTTCAAGGCAGATGGCGAGGTCGTCGCAATGACCGGCGACGGGGTCAACGACGCCCCCTCGCTCAAGGCCGCGCATATCGGCGTCGCGATGGGCAAGCGCGGGACCGACGTCGCGCGTGAGGCATCGGCGATCGTGCTGCTCGACGACGATTTCGGCGCGATCGTCCATGCGGTGCGGCTCGGGCGGCGGATCTACGACAATATCCGCAAGGCGATGGCGTTCATCTTCGCCGTGCATGTGCCGATCGCCGGCCTCGCGCTGCTGCCGTTGCTGCTCGGCGCGCCGATCCTGTTCGGGCCGATCCACATCGCGCTGCTCGAGATGGTGATCGATCCGGTCTGCGCCTTGGTGTTCGAGGCCGAGCATGGCGAGGCAGACATCATGCAACGCCCACCGCGTGACCCGGCAGAACCGCTGTTCGCGCTGCCGATGATCGCCTGGAGCGTGTTTCAGGGTGGCCTCGCCTTCGCCATGCTGGCGACGATCTTCCTCGTCGAATCATGGTCGGGCATGGTGGAGGAAGAGCTGCGCGCCTTGATGTTCTTCGCGCTTGTCGCGGCGCTTACCGCGCTGATCCTCGTCAACCGGTCGTCCAGCGCCTCGCTGCGTGACGCCTTCCAGCGCCACAACGCCGCCCTGCTTTATGTCGTCGCCGCGGTCGGGGGCGTGACGGCGCTGATCCTGTTCCTTCCGGCGGCGCAAAAGCTGCTCAAATTCGGCAAGATCGCGTGGCTGGATATGGCGCTCGCGCTCGGTTCCGGGCTATTGCTGCTCGCCATGCTCGAGGCGTGCAAGCCGGTGCAGAGGTGGATCATGGCAAAGCGTCGAACAAGTCCACGGCCGATAGCGGCATGAGCGAGCGCCAGCGCTACGCGATCAATCCCGCGCGCGCCTTTCTGCTGCTGCTGATCATCGTCGTGACGCTGGCCTTTGCCTGGGTCACCGCGCCCTTTTCGGGCGCGATCCTGTGGGGCGTGGTTGCCACGCTACTGTTCGATCCGCTCAACCAGCGCCTGCTGCGCGCGATGCCCAAGCGCCGCAACACCACGGCATCGATCACCCTGGTGGTGATCGTCGGCGTGGTCATCGTGCCGGCAATCCTGCTCAGCGCGGCGCTGGTGCGCGAAGCCGGCTCGGTCTACGCCAGGCTGCGCAGCGGGGACATCGACCTCGGGCGGACCTTCGTCACGGCCGAGGCACACCTGCCCGACTGGATGCGCGCCTGGCTTCAGGACGTCGGCCTGGGCGACATCGACGGCGTCAGATCGAAACTCGGCCAGGGGCTTGCAAACAGCTTCCAGACGATTCTCGCCCAGACCGTCAATCTCGGCCAGGGTGCGCTGAGCTTCTTCGTCGCGCTCACCGTCATGCTCTATCTGACCTTCTTCCTGTTGCGCGATGGACGCGGGCTCGCGACCCGGGTCGGGCAGGCGATTCCGCTGCCGCCGAAGCAGCGCGATGCGCTGATCGAACGGTTCGTCGCGGTCATCCGCGCGACGATCCGTGGCAGCCTCGTGATCGCCATCCTTCAGGGCTCGATCGGCGGGATCACCTTCTGGCTGCTCGGCATTCCGAGCGCGCTGCTGTGGGGTATGGCAATGGGGGTCTTCTCGCTCTTTCCCGCGCTGGGCACCGGGCTGATCTGGATACCGGTCACCATCTATCTCCTGGCGACCGGCTCGGTGTGGCAGGGTATCGTGCTCGGACTTTGCGGCTTTTTCGTCATCGGGACCGTCGACAACATCGTCCGCCCGATCCTGGTCGGCCGCGACGCGCGCATGCCCGACTATATTGTGCTGGTCTCGACGATGGGTGGGTTCGAGCTGATGGGCTTCAACGGCTTCATCGTCGGGCCGCTGATCGCCGGGCTGTTCATCGTCAGCTGGGACATTTTTTCTCCGCCGCCGCGCGGCGGTGCGGCCCTGGGAGAGTAGGCCGATGCACGCCGTCGCAATTGAACACGATCGTGCCGCCGACGGAACGAACCACGTCCGGGCGGCGTTGCTAAAATGGCGACCTTCGCCTTTTTTGCTGACATGGAGATAAGCGATGCCCGCCGATAACAGCGTGCCCGACAATGCGCCGCGCCACGTCGTGGTGCTGGGCCATCCCTCGCTCGGCAGCTTCAACCATGCGGTCGCCACACGCTATTGCGCGGCGGTGCGAGCGTGTGGCCAGCACGCCATCCTGCGCGATCTCTACGCGCTCGACTTCGACCCGCGCCTGCGTGAGGATCGCCGCCCCGGGCGGCAGACCGGCATGTCGGTCGATGTCGCCAACGAGCTGAGCCACCTCCGCGCCGCCGACGTGCTGGTGCTGGTCTACCCGATCTGGTTCGGCATGCCGCCGGCGATCGTGAAGGGCTATATCGACCGTGTGATGGGCGTCGCGCTGACGCCTTCGGCAATCCGCGACCATGTCACCGACTCGGTGCTGCGCAACAAGCGGCTGGCGATCTTCTCGAGCTCCGGGATGACGGCATCGTGGCTCGACGAACAAGGCCAGCTCGGCGCGCTGCGCCAGGCGTTCGACGAGTATCTGATGGGCATCTTCGGCATGCGCTCGGGCGGCCACGTCCATTTCGATGCGATCGTCGAAGGCTTGAAGAAGCAGTTCGTCGAGGAGAATCTGTTCAACGTCGAGGAACAGGCGCGCAAACTGTGCAGCGAGATCCTGGCCGAGCACCATGCCGCACAGACGCGTGCGATCATCGGGGATAACGCCAACGACTGATCGTCGCTCCGCTCGCTGCGTCATGGCCTGCGCATTGCCTCCCTTGCGACCTTCCTCCAGTGCGTCAGGAACTTTCGATGACAACCACGAACGATCACGTGACCCACGGCGCGCAAGGCGAGCCCGATGGCGTGCTGCCAGGTCCCCTGTCGGCGGAGGAGTTGCATCGCATCCATGCCTATTGGCGCGCCGCCAACTATCTGTCGGTCGGGCAGATCTACCTGCGCGCCAACCCGATGCTCGAACGGCCGCTCGCGCTGGCCGACGTCAAGACCCGGCTGCTCGGGCATTGGGGCACGACGCCCGGTCTGAACCTGCTTTACGCGCATCTCAACCGCGTGATCGTCGCGCACGATCTAGACATGATCGCGGTGATCGGCCCCGGCCATGGCGGCCCCGGCATCGTCGCCAACACCTATCTCGAGGCCTCCTATACCGAGCGCTATCCTGCGATCGAGCGCAGCACCGGCGGGATGGACCGGCTGTTCCGGCAATTCTCCTGGCCGGGCGGCATCCCGAGCCATGTCGCACCCGAGACGCCGGGGTCGATTCATGAGGGCGGTGAACTCGGCTATGCGCTGACCCATGCCTATGGCGCGGCATTCGACAATCCCGGCCTGATCGTCGCCTGCGTCGTCGGCGACGGCGAGGCGGAAACCGGGCCGCTGGCGGCGAGCTGGCACGGCAACAAATTCCTCAACCCGGCGCGCGACGGCGCGGTGTTGCCAATCCTCCACCTCAACGGCTTCAAGATCGCCAACCCGACGATCCTCGCGCGGATCGGCCGCGAGGAACTGACCGATTTGCTGCGCGGCTACGGCCATGAGCCGCATTTCGTTGTCGGCGACGACCCGGCCGAGGTGCATCAGGCACTTGCCGCAACGCTCGACACGGTGATCGCGCGTATCAAGGATATCCAGGCGGCGGCGCGCGGCGGCGGCTGCGATACCGGTCGCCCGCGCTGGCCGATGATCGTGCTGCAGACCCCCAAGGGCTGGACGGGTCCGAAGTTCGTCGACGGCAAGCCGGTCGAAGGCACCTGGCGCGCCCATCAGGTACCGATCGCCGAATTCACCACACCGGGCCATCTCGACCAGCTCGACGCATGGCTGCGCAGCTACTGCGCCGGGGAGCTGTTCGACGACTGCGGCAAGTTCCGTGAAGAATATGCCGCGCTCGCCCCGACCGGCCATCGCCGGATGGGGTCGAACCCGCATGCCAATGGCGGTGAGCTGCTCGTCCCGTTGAAACTGCCCGATTTTCGCGACTACGCCATTGCCGTCCCCACGTCCGGCTGCGTCAAGGCGGCGGCGACGGCAGTGCTGGGCGGCTTTCTACGCGACGTGATGGCCGGCAACATGACCAATTTCCGCCTGTTCGGGCCCGACGAGACCGCCTCGAACCGGCTCCAGGCGGTCTATGCGGTGACCGGCAAGACGTGGATGGAAGAGGTCGAACCCAACGACACCGATCTGTCGCGCGACGGCCGTGTGATGGAGGTATTGAGCGAGCATCTCTGCCAGGGCTGGCTCGAAGGCTATCTGCTGACCGGCCGCCACGGCCTGTTCTCCTGCTACGAGGCGTTCGTCCACATCGTCGATTCGATGGTCAACCAGCATGCCAAGTGGCTCAAGGTCACGCGCCACATCCCGTGGCGCAAGCCGATCGCGTCGCTCAACTATCTGCTCACCTCGCATGTCTGGCGGCAGGACCATAATGGCCTGTCGCACCAGGACCCCGGCTTCATCGACCATGTCGCGAGCAAGACGGCGGATGTCGCGCGGATCTACCTGCCGCCCGATGCCAATTGCCTGTTGTCGGTGGCCGATCACTGCCTGCGCAGCCGCGATTATGTGAACGTCATCGTCGCCGGCAAGCAGCCCGAATGGCAATGGCTCGATATCGACCAGGCCGTGCGGCATTGCACGATCGGCGCGGGCGTGTGGGACTTTGCCAGCGACGCGGGCGAGCCCGACGTCGTGATGGCGTGCGCCGGCGACGTGCCGACGCTGGAGACGATGGCGGCGGTTTCGTTGCTGCGCAGCTATGTCCCCAACATCCGCATCCGCGTCGTCAATGTCGTCGACCTGATGATATTGCAGCCGCAATCGGAGCATCCCCACGGGCTCGACGACACCGCCTTCGCGGCGATGTTCGGCAGCGACGTGCCGGTGATCTTCGCCTTTCACGGCTATCCCACGCTGATCCATCGCCTGAGCTATCGCCGTCCCGGACACGAGCATTTCCACGTCCGCGGCTATAAGGGCGAGGGCACGACGACCACGCCGTTCGACATGGCCGTGCTCAACGATATCGACCGCTACCGGCTGGCGCTGGACGCGATCGTGCGCATTCCGCGGCTGCACGGGCAGGTCGCGGCGGAGACCGCGCGCTACTGGACGACGATCGAGCGCCACAAGCTCTACATCGCCGAGCATGGCGACGACCTGCCGGAGGTCCGCGACTGGCAATGGACGCGCTGACGCCGCTGATCCTGACGCTCAACGAGGGATCGTCATCGATCAAGTTCGCGCTGTTCGCGGCGGATGACGGCGTGCCCGAAGTCACGTCGGGCAGCGCCGAAGTTGGCCTGGAAGCAGCCGCGCTGTTCGATCGAGTCGATACCGCGCGCACCGGCAGGCCCCTGGCGGCGATCGGACACCGCATCGTCCATGGCGGCCCGACCTTGGCGCAGCCGGTATTGATCGATGCCGCGGTGCTCGACCAGCTGCGCGCCGCCACCGCCTTCGCCCCGCTGCACGACCCCGCCGCACTGGCGCTGATCGCCGCGGCCGGCGCGCGTTACCCCGACGTGCCGCAGGTGGCGTGCTTCGACACCGGCTTCCACGCCAACCTGCCCGATATCGCAGCGGTGCTGCCGGTGCCGCGGGCGATGCGTGCGGAGGGCATCAGGCGCTACGGTTTTCACGGCCTGTCGTGCCAGTCGATCCTGCGACAGCTCGGCGACGACATCCCCGAAAAACTGGTCATCGCGCATCTCGGCAACGGCGCCAGCATCACGGCGGTGCGTGCCGGTCGCTCGGTCGATACGAGCATGGGGCTGACGCCCTCGGGCGGGGTTGTCATGGGCACGCGCGCCGGCGATATCGACCCCGGTTTCCTGCTCTACCTGATGCGCGTGCGCGGCATGGACGCGGCGGCGATCGAGGAACTGATCGATCGCCTGTCGGGGATGCGCGGCATCTCCGGGCTATCGGGCGATGTGCGGATCCTGCGCAATTCGCCCGAGCCCGACGCGGCGCTGGCGATCGCGATGTTCTGCCGCTCGGTTGCCAAACGCATCGCCGGGATGGCGGTCACGCTGGGCGGTATCGACCTGCTCGTCTTCACCGGCGGGATCGGCGAGCATGACGCCGGCATTCGCGACCGGATCGCTGCGGAGCTGGCCGCCGCGGGCTTGCCGATCCGCGCGGTTGCGACGCTGCCGTCGCGGGAGAATGCCGAGATCGCGCGGGAGGCGCTCAGGGTGCTTGGCACCGGCTAAGGCTTGCGCGATGGACAGGCGAGCGCGCGGCCCATAATCGAGGGCCATGGTTTGCGCACTCTCCATTAGAGATATCCCGCTCCCCGGCGAAGGCCGGGGCCCAGTTACGGAGCGCTCATTGCAAGAGCATTGCGCCACCCAACAGCAACCTTGCCAACTGGGCCCCGGCCTTCGCCGGGGAGCCGCAGTTTGAACGACCTTCTCACCCAAATCCGCGCGCTCACGGAAGCCGGCCAGACCGAACAGGCCCGCGCCGCGATCCGCGCCGCCGAGCGCCAACCCGCCCTGCCCGCTGCCGGCTGGCGAGCGATCGGCGACGCTTGGCATATTATCGGTGATGCGAACCAAGGCGGCACGGCGCATCTCCGCGCGCTCGAACTGTCGATCCACGATCGCGACCTGTTGACCGCCGCCGATGGCCTCGCCCGCAATGACCTGCCCGTTGCCGAGCCGCTGCTGCGCGCGCGCTTGAAGGCGCAGCCGACCGACGTCGCCGCAATCCGCATGCTCGCCGAGCTCGCCGGGCGGATCGGGCGCTATCGCGACGCCGAGAATCTGTTGCGCCGCGCGGTCGACCTGGCACCCGACTTCCACGCCGCGCGCGCCAACCTCGCCACCGTGCTGCACCGCCAGAACAAGCCGACCGACGCACTGGCCGAGCTCGATCGCATCGCCGCCGCCGACCCCGATAATGCCAGCCACGCCAATCTGCGCGCCGCCGCGCTCGGTCGGCTCGGCGCGTTCGAGGAGGCGATCGCGCTGTACGAGCGTATCCTTGCCGAGCATCCCGACCAGCCCAAGGTGTGGATGAGCCACGGCCATGTGCTCAAGACCATCGGGCGGCTCGACGACAGCGTTGCCGCCTATCGGCGTGCGCTGGCGCTCGCGCCGACGCTGGGCGAGGTGTGGTGGAGCCTCGCCAACCTCAAGACCGTGCGGTTCGACGATGCCGATATCGCCGCGATGGAGCGCGCGCTGGCCGCCGACGGACTGGCGCCGGAGGATCGCTTCCATCTCGAATTCGCCCTCGGCAAGGCGCATGAGGACCGCCGCGCGCCCGACGCCGCCTTTGCTCATTACGACGCCGCCAATCGCCACCGCCGCGCGCTGATCCATTATGCAGCAAGCGACACGACCGCGATGGTCGACCGGATGATCGCGACGATGACCCCGGCGCTGCTCGACCGCCTCGCCGGCGCCGGTTGCGACGCTTCCGACCCGATCTTCATCCTCGGCATGCCGCGCGCCGGATCGACGCTGGTCGAGCAGATTCTCGCCAGCCATTCGCTGGTCGAGGGAACCGCCGAATTGCCCGATATCCCGGTGCTGGCTGGCCGGATCGACGATTATCCCGCCGGGCTTGCAACGACCGAACCGGCGATGCTGCGCGATCTCGGCGAGCGCTATCTCGATCGCACGCGCGCGCTGCGGCGTGAGGGCAAGCCGCGCTTCATCGACAAGCTGCCCAACAACTGGCTGCATGCCGGGCTGATCCACCTGATCCTGCCCAACGCGACGATCGTCGATGCACGGCGCCACCCGCTCGATTGCTGCTGGTCGAACTTCAAGCAGCATTTCGCGCGCGGCCAGGGCTTTGCCTATGACCTTGCCGACCTCGGCCATTATTATGCCGATTATGTGCGCTTGATGGCGCATGTCGACGCGGTGCTGCCGGGCCGCGTCCACCGTGTCATCCATGAGCGGCTGGTCGACGATCCCGAGCGCGAGGTGCGCGCACTGCTCGCCGCCTGCGGGCTCGGCTTCGAGGATGCCTGTCTGCGCTTCCATGAAAACGCCCGGCCGGTGCGCACGCCGAGTTCGGAACAGGTGCGGCGCCCGATTTCGCGCGACGGCATGAACGCGTGGCGGCCGTTCGACCCGTGGCTTGCCCCGTTGCGCGACGCGCTCGGTGCAACGCTGAGCGCTTATCCGGACGCTCCCGCGGCCGACTGAATATGTCACCGAAATGACACGCCGTGCGTACGAAGTTGCGCAGCGTCCGGAAACCGCTTCGCTTTGTCATTGACCGGCGCGATACCGCGCCGCAGCATCCGTTTCGGCCTTTTCTCTTGGGGGAATACCATGTTCGCCGCGCATCGCACCTTGTTGACCGGACTCCTCGCTTCCAGCGCGCTGATCGCGCCGCCGGCCTTCGCCCGTGAAGCGCCGGCGGCCCCCGCCGCCGCACAGGCGCCGCAGGACGAAGCTACCGTCCCGGACATCATCGTGACCGCGCAGAAGCGTAGCGAGAGCCTGCAGAACGTGCCGATCAGCATCGTCGCGCTGACCTCGGCCAAGCTCGACCAGCTCAACGTCTCCGACTTCAACAGCTATGCGGCGCTGCTGCCCAGCGTCACCTTCCAGACCAGCCAGCCGGGCAACACCAACGTCTATATCCGAGGCGTCGCTTCGGGCGGTGACGGCAACCATTCGGGACCGCTGCCCAGCGTCGGTGTCTATCTCGACGAGCAGCCGGTAACGACGATCGGCGGCACGATCGACGTGCATATCTATGACGTCGCACGCATCGAGTCGCTCGCCGGACCGCAGGGCACGCTGTACGGCGCGTCGTCGGAAGCCGGCACGATCCGCATCATCACCAACAAGCCCGACATGACCGGCTTTTACGGCCGCGTCGATGGCGAGGTTAATAGCGTCGCGCATGGTGGTGTGGGCGGCAAGCTGGAAGGCTTCGTCAACGTGCCGCTCGCCGAAAATATCGCGTTCCGCGCGGTTGGCTGGTACCAGCGCGATGCCGGGTTCATCGACAATATCCCCGGCACCCGGACATACGTAAAACCGGTCTATGACGTGAACGGCGATTATACCGGGGTCAATGTGCCCGGCATCTCGGTAAACAATGCGGCGTTCGTCAAGAACAACTATAATGACGTCGAAATCGCCGGCGGGCGCGCCGCGCTGCAGATCAACCTCGACGACGGCTGGACGATCACCCCGACGGTGCTGGCGCAGGACCAGCGCAACCATGGCAGCTTCGGCATCGACACCAGCCTGCCGGGCCTGTCGGTTCAGCACTTTTATCCCGAATCCCAGCATGATCGCTTCATCCAGGCGGCGCTGACGATCCAGGGTAAGCTCGGCAATTGGGACCTGACCTATGCGGGCGCCTATTTCGACCGCAAGATCCATTCGGCCAGCGACTATACCGACTATGCCGAATCCTATGACAGCCTCTATTCGGGCGTCGGTGGCCTCGCCGGCTATTTCTATTTCCAGGACAATGCCGGCAAGACGATCGATCCGCGCCAGCTGATCATCGGCTATGACCATTTCACCAAGCACAGCGAGGAGTTCCGCGTCGCGTCGCCGACGACCGATCGCTTCCGCGTCGTCGCCGGCCTGTTCTATCAGCGCCAGACCCACCTGATCCATCAGGACTATCAGGTACCGGGGCTCGGCGCGCAGGTGTCGGTCAACAATTACCCGGGCTCCCTTTGGCTGACCCAGCAGAACCGCGTCGATCGCGACTATGCGATGTTCGGCGAGGCCGCGTTCGACATCCTGCCCAACCTGACGCTGACCGCTGGCGGTCGTGCTTTCATCTACGACAACACGCTGATCGGTTTCTTCGGCTTCGGCCGCAATCCGGCCGGCGGCTATACTGACAGCCCCTATAACGGCGCTGGCAGCTCCAAAACCGGCGTGATCCAGTGTTTCACGACCACCGGCGCGCCGCTTGGTGCCAACAAGTCCGGGACGTTGCTGCCGCCGTCGGTGCCGGGCGGGCCCTGCACCAACCTCGGCGTGTTCAACACCGCGACCGGACAGGTCGACCCGAAGGTCGCCTCGGGCCAGGGCTTCACCCACAAGCTCAACCTGACCTGGAAGCCGACCAGCGACGTGCTGCTCTATGCGACATGGTCGCGTGGTTTCCGGCCGGGCGGTATCAACCGGCGCGGCACCGTCGCGCCGTACCTGCCCGATTACCTGACCAACTATGAAATCGGCTTCAAGACGACGCTGTTCGACAAGTCGTTGCGGCTCAACGGCGCCTTCTACCAGCAGGATTGGGCGCATTTCCAGTTCGCCTATCTCGGCCAGAACAGCTTCACCGAGGTACATAACGGCCCGAACGCACGGATCAGGGGCATCGAGCTCGAGGCGACCTGGACACCGCTGCGCCAGCTCACGCTCAGCGCCTCGGGTTCCTACACCGACGCCAGAACGACCCAGAATCTGTGCGCCGGTGATGACCCGGCCTATACCTGCACCAACATCGACCCCAACACCGGCTTGCCCAACAGCCTCAGTGCGGCAAAGGGCACGCGCCTGCCCGTCACGCCGCAGTTCAAGGGCAGCGCGCAGGCGCGCTACACCATGCCG
>JBBRSN010000041.1:0-36635 GCA_038245375.1 Sphingomonadales bacterium
CTTCATCTTCGTTCCTTCGTCACTGCGACGAAGACCCAACCCTCCTTAAATCACAACCTCAAATCTGTGCCATGAGTGCTGACGGGGAACAGCCGGACGTGTTCGCGCGCGCGGAAGATCAGCAGCGCGCGCGGGAGCTTGAAAAACCGTGCACACAAGCGGACGACGGACATGCCTGCTATCGTTACGGCGGGCGCTTGATACGGGAATCACCTTGTACCTACCACATAGGAACCGACGCGATCGGGTCGTTGCCAACCGATCAATGCTATAAAATGGACGCGCCACGGCTATATCGAGGCGTCTGGATCGATGAGTTCGAAGGCCAGCAGTTCATACCAGAGGGAATCACGGATCCCGAATGGCCACGCGGCGATCCGCGATCACCTGAATGGAAAAAGCAAGCCGATCAAGCGATCGCAGCAAGGATTTGGCTCGACGTTGAGCGGGCCAAACTAGGTCACAAATGGCAACAGGTCGGACGGAGAGTGTTCATCGAATTCATTGGCCGCAAAACTATGTATCCGGGAAATTATGGCCACATGGGTATGTCGGGACAGGAGATCATTGTTGATCATGTGATCTCGCAACGAGAATGTCCGCAAATGGGGGCCTGCAGCTGAAGCGGCAAGGCAGTTTCCCAGCAACCGCAGGCCTTCCCGCTTATGGATTCCCGGTCTCGTCGCACCGCCCTAACCCGTCACCCCGGCGAGATGCAGCGCGACACCCAGCGTCGCGGTGGTCGCGAGCGTCGGCAGCGCGCCGGTCTTGAAGCGCAGCACCGCGACGATCGCGCCGAGCGACAGCAGCAGCGCCCAGGGATCGACGCTCGCCGGGACCGGCAGGTCGAAGCGCAGCGGTCCGGCGGCAAAGGGGCGCACGCTCCGGAAGATGCTGTGCAGCGCGAACCACAGCGCGAGGTTGAGGATCACGCCCACCACCGCCGCGGTGATCGCCGACAGCGCGCCGGCGACCGCGACATTGCCGCGCAGCCGCTCGATGAAGGGCGCGCCGAGGAAGATCCACAGGAAGCACGGCACGAAGGTCACCCAGGTGGCGAGCAGCCCGCCGAGCGTGCCGGCGAGCAGCGGCGGGAGCATTCCCGGCGAGCGGTAGGCGCCCATGAAGCCGACGAACTGCAACACCATGATCAACGGCCCCGGCGTCGTCTCGGCCATGCCGAGCCCGTCGAGCATCTCGCCGGGGCGTAGCCAGTGGTACGACTGCACCGCCTGCTGCGCGACATAGGCGAGCACGGCATAGGCGCCGCCAAAGGTGACCGTCGCCATGGTCGAGAAGAAGGTGGCGATCTGGCTGAAGATGTTGTGCGGGCCGAGCCAGACGAGCAGCACTGCCACCGGCACCAGCCACAAGGCCAGCCACACCGAAGCGACGCGCAGCGACTGGCGGGCGGAGACGCGGGCATGGTCGGGCAGCTCCGCGCCGAGCAGCGTGTCGGCATCGGCAACAATCGTGCCGCCGGCACCGCCATGGCCGCCGCCGACCCGGAACGCCGCGAGTCCCGCGCGGCCGCCGAGCCAACCGATCAGCCCGGCGCCGAGTACGATCAGCGGAAAGGGGATGCCGAAAAAGAAAATGCCGAAAAAGGCGATGCCTGCAATGGCAAGCATCGCGCGGTTGCGCAGCGCGCGGCTGCCGATCCGGACCACCGCCTGGAGCACGATCGCCAGCACCGCCGCCTTCAGCCCGAAGAACAGCGCCGCGACGATGCCGAGCTTGCCGTAGAGCGCATAGACCCAGCTCAGCGCCATGATCGCGACCATGCCCGGCAGCACGAACAGCCCGCCGGCAACGATCCCGCCGCGCGTGCGGTGAAGCAGCCAGCCGATATAGGTGGCGAGCTGCTGCGCCTCGGGGCCGGGCAGCACCATGCAATAGTTGAGCGCGTGGAGAAAACGGTGCTCGCCGATCCAGCGCTTCTCCTCGACGAGGATGCGGTGCATGAGCGCGATCTGCCCGGCCGGGCCGCCGAACGACAGCGCCGCAATGCGCAGCCACACCCAGAAGGCCGCGCCAAGCGTGACGGGGCCGGGGCGCCGGACGGGTGCGGCGACGGGATCGATGTCGGTCGCGGGCATGGCGCTTGCTCGGGGCGAGTGGTTCGCACGATACGGCCGTACTGCGTGACTTCTGTCAACCAGACCGCGCTTTCACCGGTGACGAGAATGTTGCCGGCCTATGCGACATTTACGTAGCGCAACGTGCGAGAATCGCCTTTCGCCTGCCCGAAGGTGCGGCGGCCATTGTCAGGTCGCGACGCTGATCGTAACGATCCCGGCGACGCAACGCTGCACGTAAGGAGAGAAGATCAATGTTCAGTCACATCATGGTCGGGGCCGACGATATCGCCGCCTCGAAGGGCTTTTACGACGCGACGCTGGGTGCGCTCGGCGTGCCGGCCGGCAACGTCGACGACAAGGGCCGCGTGTTCTACATGACCAAGACCGGTATCTTCGCGATCAGCAAGCCGATCAACGGCGAACCCGCCTCATGCGCCAATGGCAGCACGATCGGTTTCGCGGCGAGCTCGCCCGAGCAGGCCGATGCCTGGCATGCGGCCGGCCTCGCCGCCGGCGGGACTGCCTGCGAGGACCCGCCGGGGATTCGCTCGGGCGCGATGGGTTCGCTCTATCTCGCCTATCTGCGCGATCCGTCGGGCAACAAGCTGTGCGCGCTTTACCGCGTGCCCGCCTGAGCGGACATCGGGGCCGCTGAAATGATGCTCGGGCCGCGGTGACGCGGCCCGAGGTCGTTATGGGCGCCGGCAACGCGAAGGCTTGATTCGTCCGGTATTCGCGGCTCTGGTCGGGCGACACATCGCGCTACCTGCCATGGACCGGCGCTGGAAAGGCACGAATGAACCCGGCTGGGGAGAAAGACGCCGCGACGCGGACGCGGCAGGCAACGTCGCACGATGTCGCGGCGCTGGCCGGCGTTTCACAGCCGACGGTGTCGCGTGCGCTGCGCGACAGCCCGGCGATCGCGCGCGACACGCGCGAGCGGGTCAAGGCGGCGGCGGCGGCGCTGGATTACCGCCCGCACCGCGCCGCGATGCAACTGCGCGGCGCGCGGCCCGGCTGCATCGCACTGGTGCTGCTCTCCGCGCCGGGCACCGAGCGCGCCGCGCTCAACCCGTTTTATTACGAGCTGGTCGGCGCGGTCGAGGCGGCGGCGACGCGGCGTGCCCTCAGCGTGAGCCTGTCCTACCAGGGTGAGCGCGCGACGCTGCGCTGCGATTTCGAACAGCGTGGCGAGGCCGATGGCGTGATCGTGATCGGCAGCGCCGCGAACCGCACCGCATGGCGCTTTTTCGGCGCGGCATATACCGCCGGCGGCAATGTGGTCGGCTGGGGCGCGCCGGACGACGCGCTGCCGACGGTGCGCGCCGACAACCATGCCGGCGCGGTGCTGGCGGTCGATCATCTCGCGGCGAACGGACGCACACGCATCGCATTCGTCGGGCCGGGCTGGCAGCGGCACCACGCCTTTCGCGCGCGCCGCAACGGCTGGCGTGCCGCGCTCGCGCGCCACGGCCTCGACCCGATCGAAGGCGAAGCGCCAGTCGCTGGCAGCCGCGTCGAACAGGGCGAGGCGGCGCTCGCCGCGCTGCTCGCCACCGGCACGGGGTTCGACGCGGTGTTCGCGGCGAGCGACGGCCTCGCGCTGGGCGTGATGCGCGGCCTGCGCACAGCGGGGCTGACGGTGCCCGACGACGTCGCGGTAATCGGCTTCGACGGCAGCTATCACGCCCGCGACAGCCACCCCGCGCTGACCACGATCGAACAGGACATCGCCCGCGCCGGCGCGATGCTGGTCGACGCGATCATGGGTGAGTTGCCTGGGGCGGACGGGGCCGACGCCTCCGTGCCAGTCAGGCTGGTGGCGCGGGCGAGCGCGTAAAGGGAACGGCGCGACGCCTGCCGGACAGCGCAGAGACAGCCGCCCTCCGTAGAATTCCCGATACTCGCGCGCCGCCGGACCAGTCACCTTCCCTGTGCCGAGCGTATAGGGTGAGTCGTCCGCGACGGGTTTCCCGTCGGCGGTTCCTTCGGAGCGTAGCGCATCACAACTCTATGATGGCAGCGCGTTGGTTGCCGAAGGAGAATCCGAATGGCCATCGGCGAACGTCTATACTTCCAGCGGCGCGCCCGTCAGGAGATCGAAAGCGCAATGCGTGCGGACTCGATCGAGGCAGAAACGGCGCATGCGCTGCTGGCCGGCCTCCATCTCAGATATTGCACCGCCTGCGCCACAGGCAAGACCGGCGAATGCGTCGGCTGCGCGCTGGTCCATGTCTGCGACGATCCGCGCGAGGACGGAAGCCGGTGCTCGACCGACGAGTGGGATCGTCAGGAGTACCAGGTCGCGCCGTGAGCGCTGGCAATCCGGCGACATGGCTATCGCGCGATGCTGTGGCGCTTGAGCAATCGGATGATCTCCGCCTGCTGCGCCGCCACCGCGACATGGAGCACGGTGTCGCCGGCATGGATATGGTGTGCAATGCCGGTCAGGAAATTCCCGGTCGCCGCCTTCCGCGTCGCGCCGTGCGGCAGCGCCGCCGTGGCGAGCGGCGCCGCGGCCATTGCTTCGTGCAGGGCCGCGCCGTCATCCGCGGCGATCGCGTTCATCGCGCGCCGGAGCGCGACATCATCCGTCATCGCCTGTCCCACGCATGGGTTATTCCTGACCGATCACGCCACCGCGCTGCAACGCGTCGAAGCGCGCATCGTCGAGGTCGAGCCAGTCGGACAGGATCTCGCGGCTTTGCTCGCCGACGCGCGGCGGCGCCCGGCGATATTGCACCGGCGTCGCGGAGAATTTGCCGGGATAGGCGATGGTCGGGATCGCGACGCCGTCGTCGCGCACGAAACGGTGGACGGTGTCGCGCGCGGCGACGAACGGGTCGTCGAACACCTGGTCGATGTTGTTGACCGGCCCGGCCGGCACGCCGCACGCCGCGAAGCGTTCGATCAGCGCGGCGCCCTGCTCGCCCCGCACCAGATCCTGCACGATCGCCTCGATCGCGTCGCGGTTGACGAGCCGGGCGCGGCTGGTGACGAAGCGCGGATCGCTGCCGAGTTCGGGCACGCCGAGTTCGTGGCACAACGCACGAAACTGCCCGTCATTGCCGACCGCGATGATGATGATGCCATCGGCCACCTCGAAGGTCTTGTACGGCACGACGGTCGGATGGCGGTTGCCGAGCCGGCCCGGCACGACCCCGCCGACCAGCCAGTTCATCCCCTGATTGGCGAGCATCGCGATCTGCGTGTCGAGCAGCGAGATGTCGATCTGCTGCCCGATGCCGGTGCGCTCGGCATGGCGCAGCGCGGCGAGGATGCTGACGGTGGCGTACATGCCGGTCGACAGATCGGCCATCGCCACCCCGGCGCGCAGCGGCCCGCCGCCCTCCTCGCCGGTGATGCTCATGAAGCCACCCATGCCCTGCGCGACGAAATCATAGCCGCCACGATCGGCATAGGGGCCGGTCTGGCCGAAGCCGGTGATCGAGCAATAGACCAGCCGCGGGTTGATCGCGGCGAGGCTGGCATAATCGAGCCCGTATCTGGCGAGCCCGCCGACCTTGAAATTCTCGACCAGGATGTCGGCCTTGGCGACCAGTTCGCGGATCAGCGCGGCGCCGGCCGGATCGGCGAGGTTGATCGCGGCGGAACGCTTGTTGCGGTTGCAGGCGAGGTAATAGGCGCTCTCGCCGAACTCCTCCGCGCCGTCGGCGTCGCGCAGATAGGGCGGCCCCCAGGCGCGCGTGTCGTCGCCGCGACCGGGTACCTCGATCTTGATCACATCGGCGCCGAGATCGGCGAGGATCTGCGTCGACCACGGCCCGGCGAGCACGCGCGACAGATCGAGCACGCGCACGCCCGAGAGCGGTGCGCCACCCGCCACGGCCTGGTCCGGCATCAGGCGGCGCGCTCGAAGATCGCGGCGATGCCCTGCCCGCCGCCGATGCACATCGTCTCGAGCCCATAACGGCCATCGCGGCGCTGTAGCTCGCGCGTCAGATTGGCGAGGATGCGCCCGCCGGTCGCGCCGATCGGGTGGCCGAGCGAAATGCCCGAGCCGTTGACGTTGAGCATGTCGTGGCGGCTGTCGTCGCCCGACCAGCCCCACGCCTTGAGGCAGGCGAGCACCTGCGGCGCGAACGCCTCGTTGAGCTCGATGAGGTCGATGTCGCCCCAGCCGAGCCCGTTGCGGCCGAACAGCCGCTCGACCGCCGGCACCGGGCCGATGCCCATCCGCGACGGCTCGCAGCCCGCCGCCGCCCAGCTGTGGAACCAGGCGATCGGCGTGAGACCGAGTTCCTCAAGCTTGTCCTCGGCAACGACGAGGCACGCCGCGCCGGCGTCATTCTGCTGGCTGGCATTGCCGGCAGTGACGACGCCGTCCTTTTCGAGCGGGCGGAGCAGGCCGAGCGATTCCGCCGTCGCACCGCTGCGAATGCCCTCGTCGCGCGCGAAGATGACGGGATCGCCGCGCTTCTGCGGCACCGCGACCGGGACCAATTCGTCATCGAACTTGCCCGCTGTCCAGGCGGCGGTGGCGCGCTGGTGGCTGCGCGCGGCGTAGGCGTCGCAGGCTTCGCGGCCGATGTCGTAGTCGCGGGCGAGATTGTCGGCGGTCTCGATCATGCCGCTGATCACGCCGAAGCGCGCCACCGGCTGCGACATCACGCGCCCGCGCGTCAGCCGGTCGTGCATCGTGGTCGAACCCATCCGCGCGCCGTTACGGTGGTCGATCGAATAATATTCGACGTTCGACATGCTCTCCACCCCGCCGGCGAGCACGATGTCGGCGGCGCCGGTCTGGATGCGCATCGCCGCGTCGATCACCGCCTGGAGGCCGCTGCCGCAGCGCCGGTCGAGCTGGACGCCGGGCACCGAGATCGGCAGCCCGGCGGCGAGCGCCGACCAGCGCGCAATGCACGGCGCCTCGCCATTGCCATAGCCTTGCGCGAAGACGATATCGTCGATCCGCGCCGGGTCGATGCCGGTACGCTCGACCAGCGCCTTGATCACGACCGCGCCGAGATCGCCCGCCGTGATGCTGGCGAGACTCCCCTGGAACTTGCCGACGGCGGTACGGATCGGCGAAACGATGGCTGCTCTGCGCATGGTCATCCTGTCATGTGGTGGTTCGAAATGGCTGGCTGCGGCAATGCCCTATCCGGGGTCACCATGTCACGGTGCCTTGCATCGCCGTCGCGCCGTCGCAGCGGAGCGCGACGACCGTGTCGGGCGTATCGCCACGCCGCAGGCGCACCGGCTGGTCGGCGAACAGTGGCGCAAGCGCGCGAAAGGCGAAGCCGCGCGGTGTGGTCCCGGTGCGCGACGCAAGGCCGAACAGCCGCGCCGCGGTGAAGGGACCGTGCACCACCAACCCGGGATAACCCTCCTCGCCGGTCGCATAGGGCAGGTCGTAATGGATGCGGTGGCTGTTGAAGGTGACGGCGGAGAAGCGGAACAGGTCGACGCTGCGCGGTTGCCAGAGGATTTCGTCGGGAAGCGCCGGCATATCGGCCGCGACGACCGGCGGCGTCGGCGCGCCGGCGGCGCGATAGACGATCGTCTGGCGTTCGGTAACGCGCGGGGTGCGGTCCTGGACGATGTCGTGGACGATCTCGACGAGCAGCAGGTCGCCGCTGCGCCCCGCCTTGTGGGTGACGGCGTCGATCCGCGAGGTGCGCGTCGCCGCTTCGCCGAGCTGCAGCGGCGCGTGAAACACCATGTCGGCGGCGGCGAACATGCGGCGCGGCAGCGTGATCGGCGGGAGGAACCCGCCGCGCTTCGGGTGGCCGTCGGGGCCGAGTTGGTCGGGCGCCACCACGGGCAGGAAAAAGACCCAGTGCGCCAGCGACGGCGGCACGTGTTCGACGTCGAGATCCTCACCCAGCGCGGCGGCGAAGCGGCGCAGGCTCTCGGCGCACAGCGTCTCGGTCCGCGCCTCGCTGCGGCCGACCCATGACTGCCATTCGGCGACCTGGCCCGGGCCGACCGTCATGCCACGACTCCCGTATCGTGAAGCCGCGCGATCGCGCCGCTGTCGAGGCCGAGCACGGTGGAGAGCACCTCGTGGGTGTGCTGGCCGAGGCGTCGCGTAACGACGAGCGCCGCACCCTCGACGACGCATATCCCGCGCAGCAGATCATCCATTGCTCGCTTCCCACCTTGTTAACCCCGCCGGACGCGCCTGCGCCCGGGATTGTCGTCGTCGGACAGCCCATTGAACGCGGCGCGCGGATTGTCGATACCCTGATCGACCGCCCGCATGATGTCGGTCGGGGCGCGCAAGGCGCCGCGCGGCGGGCAAGTGATGCGCGCGGCGAACGTGAAGTAAATGGCGACTTTTTCGGACCAACGGGTCGTGCCGCCCATCGGGGTACGACACCGTGACCGCGAAGACGATACAGCGATGGCGGGGTCGGAGGTCGGAGGTCGGAGGTCGGCACGGGCACGAAGACTGGTGCTTTATTCAACCAGTTTTGCGCCGCATGGCGTTTTGTCTCGTGCTGCATTGCCGCCCTCCGGCCGGGCATGCGCCGCCGATCCAACATCGTGCACCAGCCGATATGACCGCCCGGTCGTGCCCGATCGCGGGGGGCGTCGTGAATCACGACGTGGCGCGTCACAGCCCCGCCGCGGCGAGTTGCGCGAAGAATTGGCCAGCGCACGCGGCGTCTCCGGCGGCAGTTCAAGCGCCGGCTTGCCATGACGCAGACGCTCGCGGTCGCGTTCGGACGGCGCGACCGCCTGCACGCGCACCGGCGCTTGGCCCTGCGCCCTGATGCCGAGCAGCTCGGCCGCGCCGCGGGCACCGCCACGCCGAACGGGTCGCCGGCCGTCAGACCGCGTCGAGGATCTCGACCACCGGCGGGCCGGCGACGACGCCGCCGAGCAGCGGCCCGGCGGCACGGAAATGCGCGCTGTTGCGGTGCGCCTCGACCGCAGCCTGGTCCTGATAGAGCTCGAGGACCTTGTAGGTCTGGGCGTCCTCTCGGCTGCGGCACAGCTGGTAGAAGACATTGCCGGGCTCATCCGCGCGCACGGCGGCGGCGAGATTGGCGAAGATCGCCTCGAATTCGGCATTTTTGCCGGGCTGGACGGGGATGGTTGCGACGATGCCGATCATGTGCGGGCTTTCAACATTGCTGAACTGGGAGGCCCTCATCGACCGGATTGACGGCGAGCGCCAGTGCGACGTCGCCGCGCAAGGCGAGGCGGGGGACGATCTTCCTCACGTCCGTCGCGCCACGCGTCACGTCTGGCGGAGCGGGTTCGCTTCGGCAACGATGGCCGGCCCGCCCTCGCCGGTCAGCGCTTCGCGTGCGCGCTCGCCATAGCGAAGCGACAGGTCGAAATGCGCCGCAGCGGCGTCAGGATGGCCGGCGCCGATCGCGCGGATCGCCTCTTGCTCGGCGCGCTTGAGCAGGAACTCGGCTTCCTCTTTTCGCCTATCCATCGTCATGATCTCCAGCACAGGGTGGTGGTCGGAAGAACCACCGCCGTTGTGGCGGCGCGCCGATGAACGCCCGATAGACAAAGCCGCATTTCGCGATGGCGCGTGGCGACGGGACGATGGGCGGTGGCGCACGGCTTGCGCGCCGCCCGGGGCGACGAGTCGGCCGCGCGGATGGTGTCGCCGCGGATTTGGCGGTAGCCCGGTGACCTATCGCCAACCCGCCAACAGCGAAGGAAAATCATGAACCCGGTCTATGCCGGCCTCGGCACGACGATCTTCGAGGAAATGTCGGGCCTGGCGCGGGCGCACGGGGCGATCAATCTCGGCCAGGGCTTCCCCGATGGCGACGGGCCGCTCGATGTGCGGCAGGCGGCGGCGGACGCGCTGCTGTCGGCGTCCAACCAATATCCGCCGATGATGGGGCTGGCCGACCTGCGCGCGGCGGTGGCGGCGCATTATGCGCACCACCAGAGGCTGGGCTTCAGAGCCGACGATGTGCTGGTGACGTCGGGCGCGACCGAGGCGCTGGCGGCGGCGATCCTCGCGCTGGTTTCGGACGGCGACGAAGTGTTGCTGATCCAGCCGAGCTACGACGCCTATCTGCCGCTGGTGCGGCGCGCCGGCGGGGTGGCGCGCTTTCTCTCGCTGGCGCCGCCGGACTGGCGGCTGACCGCGGCGGCGGTGGACGGGGCGTTCGCCTCGTCCCCCAAGGTCGTGATCTTCAACAACCCGCTCAACCCGGCCGGGCGCGCGTTCGACCGCGACGAGGTCGCGCTGCTCGCCGCCGCGTGCCTGCGCCACGGCACGATCGCGCTGTGCGACGAGGTGTGGGAGCATGTCATGTTCGACGGCCGCCGCCACCATCCGCTGATCGCCGAACCGGGCATGGCGGATCGGGCGATCAAGATCGGCTCGGCTGGCAAGATCTTCTCGATGACGGGGTGGAAGGTCGGCTTCGTCATCGCCGCGCCCGCGCTGTTGCAGCCGATCGCGCGGGCACACCAGTTCCTGACCTTCACCACGCCGCCGGCATTGCAGGCGGGGGTCGCCTATGGGCTGGGCAAGGCGGATGGCTGGTTCGCCGACATGCGCGCCGGTTATCAGCGCTCGCGCGACCGGCTGGCGGCGGCGCTGCGCGGCGCGGGGTTCGTCGTGCTGCCGGGCGAGAGCAGCTATTTCCTGTGCGTCGACCTCGCCGCGTCGGGCATCACGCTGGGCGACCGGGCGTTTTGCCTGCGGGCCGTGGCGGAGGCGGGGGTCGCGGCGATCCCGGTCTCGGCCTTTTATGCCGAAGATGCGCCGGGGCATGTGGTGCGGCTGTGCTTTGCCAAGGCGGACGCCGTGCTCGACGAAGCGGCGCGGCGGCTGGGGGCGTTTCGGGGGGCTTTGTCGGGGGCAGCAGTCTAGCGTTTTTTTGCGCGTGTCACGGTTATTGAACGGCCGGTCAGGATTTCCGGGTGCGGGCGCTCGGCTGAACACCATGCCGCCATCCGGCCTGCACATGTCGATCACGCCTCGCCGTCAGAGCGCAGCACTGCGGCGCCAGCCGCGCGGACGGCGCCGATCCGTATCCTGCGCGGACGGCTCCCGATAGCATCACGAGCGCACCGAATGTGGTCGATCGGCACCGCCATCGGCGTCCGCCTCCTACAATGAACCAGGCGCAAGTGGTGGTCGCCCGTTGCGGACCCGTGAGGATTGCCGAATGCCGTTGCCGAAAGCGCTAGTGCCGCCTTACGCGGATATCGCAGGGCTGCAGGCGCGCCTGCTCGCCGAAATCGTGCCGACGGCCGATGGCGGGCATGATGCAGCGTCGTTGCCCGCGTCGGGATCGGTCCTGCTCGAAGCACTGCCGGTTGCCGTCTATGCCACCGACGCCGACGGCAGGATCACCTTCTACAACGCGGCGGCGAAGGCATTGTGGGGCCGTAGCCCCGCGCTGGGTGAAACCTTGTGGTGCGGTGCGTGGAAGCGGTTCGACCCGGAGGGGACCGAGGCGCCGCCCGGGCAATGTGCGCTCGCGGTGGCGCTGCGCACCGCCCAGGCAATCCCCGCGCTCGAGACGATCATCGAACGGCCGGATGGCACCCGTACCCCGATCGCGTCCTATCCAATGCTGTTCCACGACCGCGCGGGACAGTTGAGCGGAGCGCTCAATCTGCTGGTCGATCTCACCGACACCCGGCGCCTCGAGGCGGAGCTCCACGAAAGCGAGGAGAATCACCGCGACGCGCTCGAGCTCAGCCTGCAGATGGACTGGAGCGCCGATTCGCGCGGGCGAATGCTGAAATCGAGCACGCGCTGGTTCATGCTGACCGGCCAGACCCAGCAGGAGGCGCTGGGCCATGGATGGAAGAAGGTGGTGAACCCGCACGACGTGCGGGGAATTCACGCGTCGATGCTGAAGTCGGCGACGACCTTTACCGGCTACGACGTTCGCTTCCGCGTGCGGGTCCTCACCGGCGGGGAACATTGGGTCCGGGCCCGCGGTCGAATTCGTCGCGATCCGGCCGGCAAGATTCTGCGCTGGAACGGCTCGTTCGAGGACATAAACGATACCGTGCTGGCCGAACAGGCGCTGCACGATGCCGAGCACCGCTACCGTCTCGTCGCCCAGGCGGCCGCCGACGTGGTGTGGGATTTCGACATGCGGAACGACACGGTGACGTGGAGCAGTGCGTTGGAGCAGCGGTTCGGCCTCGCGCTTCACTCCTCGCAAAGCCCGCGGTCATGGTGGCTTGAACGGATCCATCCCGACGATCGCACGCGAGTCGTCGAAACCGTCGCCAGATCGCTCACCGGATTCGAGACGCGCCACACGGCCGAATACCGCTTTCGCCGCGCCGATGGATCCTATGCGCATGTCGTCGATCGTGCCTCGTTGATCCGCGACGACAACGGCTGGGTCGTCCGCGCGATCGGCGCGATGGTCGACGTCAGCGAGCGCAAGCGATCCGAGGAAATGCTGCGGTTGAGCGAGCAGCGCTTTCGCTTGGCAGCCACCGCCGCTGGGCTGGGCATTGCCGACATCGACGTGTTGGAACAGCACGGGCACTGGTCGGCCGAGCTGCGCTGCATCCTCGGCCTGTCCGACGACACACCAGGGTCGTTCGAACTCTTTGCGTCGCTCATCCATCCCGACGATCGAGCGGCGGCGGAACTGCAGCATAGTCTTGCGGCGATCGAGCGGGCGAACGACAGGCTGGTAAAGAAGTTTCGCATCGTCCGACCGCTTGACGGCGGCGTGCGGTGGATCGTCAGCGAGCGCCACACGATGCGAAACGACGATGGCACCGTCGTGCGCCTCATCATCACCTACAAGGACATCACCGCGGAAAAGACCGCACAGGACCGGATTGCCTGGGCAGCCAGTCACGATGCGCTTACCGGCCTGCCCAATCGCCTCCAGTTCCAGTCGGACCTGGACGCGGCGCTGGAAGAAGCGGGCACGGGCAAGACTGCAGCGAGCCTGTTGCTGATCGACCTCGACAATTTCAAGCACATCAACAATCGGCTCGGCCATCCCGTCGGCGACGAGGCACTGGTCGGGTTCGCCTGCCGGATGGCCGCGGCAATGCCCGCGACCGCCAGCCTCGCCCGCATCGGCGGCGACGAATTCGCCGCCATCCTCCCCGCACATGACGCGGCGGCAGCGCTTTCGGTCGCGACCGAGCTGTTGCGCCGTCTCGAGCCGCCGCTGCCGGTCGGCACGCGCAATATCGATCTGCGCGCGAGCATCGGCATCAGCACTTTCCCCAAGCACGGCAGCGACGCCGCTTCGCTGATCCAGAGCGCTGACCTCGCGCTCTATTCGGCCAAGGACGCCGGCCGCGGCGTGGCGCATGTCTTCAAGCAATCGTTGCGTGCACACCGCGAAAACGAAATCGCGATGCTCGGCCATGCCCGTGCGGCACTCGACAACCGCTGGATCGAGCCGCTCTATCAACCCAAGATCGCGCTCGCGTCGGGGCACATCGCCGGGTTCGAAGCATTGCTGCGCTGGCGCGACGTGCGGGCCGGGCTGCACACGCCGGCCTCGATCGCGCCTGCGTTCGACGATAGCGAACTGGCCGGGCTTCTGGGGGACGCGATTTCCGAACTGATCTTTGCCGACATGCGCGGCTGGCTCGATCGCGGTGTCGCGTTCGGGAAGATCGCGCTGAATGCCTCGCCGGCCGAATTCCGTCGCCCGGACTATGCCGGGCAGCTGCTCGCCAGGCTCGATCGCTACGGCGTGCCCGCATCGATGGTCGAACTGGAAATCACCGAGACCGCCTTGCTGGACGAGAGCGCTGGCACGGTGCTCTTCGCGCTCGACGAGGTGCGTGCGGCCGGAATCACCGTCGCGCTCGATGATTTCGGCACGGGCTTCTCGTCGCTCTCGCATCTGCGGCATTTCGCGGTCGATACGATCAAGATCGACCGCTCCTTCGTCGCCGGAATCGGGCAGAACGCCAGCGATCAGGCCATCGTCGAAGCCGTGCTCCGGCTGGGCGATGCGCTTGGCATGACGACGGTCGCCGAGGGCATCGAAACCCGCGCGCAGGCCGATTTCGTACGCCTGCACGGCTGCACCCACGCGCAAGGTTATCTCTTCGCGCCCGCGCTGGCCGCCGCCCGGATTCCCGACCTGCTGTCGCGCGGGATCGACGACGCGGGGAGCGGCGCCTGGCAATGAGCGAGCGGCGACGCTTCCCGGTGGCACGACCGGGCCGGTCACCGATCGTACCCTGCCCGTCGGCATATCGCGACGGCACGGGAAAGGCGATCGGCGCGCCACCACCAAACCGGGCCTTGTCGCCGCGGCCACCGGGTCCGGCATGTGGCAACCCCTTAGGTAAAACCCCCGGATTCGTGGGCCCGGCAGGCGTCGCTACCAGCATCGCATCCTATCATGGTTAATTTTTCGTATGGCCCCTGGACTGGTTGTTCAAAGCGCCAGGAGATGGTTTCGCGATGACGGCCGTATACATCCTGGATGATGATCCTTGCATCCTGGCGTCGCTCGAAGCGCTTGTCGGGCATATGTTCGACGTCGAGATAAAGACGTTTTCCCGCGCCGAGGAATTGTATGCGCAGATCGACGGGTCGGCGCAGGGTGTGCTGCTGGTCGACCATCAGATGCCGGAATGTACCGGCGTCGAGGTGATACGGACGCTGACCCGACGCGCCGACCATCGACTCGCCATGATCCTCATGTCGGGCTACGTCGATGCCGCGTTGATCGACGAAGCAAGCGCGGCAGGCGCCCTGGCGGTGATCGAGAAGCCCTGCCCGGCCGATATTCTGGCAAAGGTGATCGAGGCTTCGCTGCCACTGCGACGATCGCGACCGGCGCCCGCACGACCTGCGGCACCGGTGGCGCGTCCCGAACCCCCGGGATCGGGTGGCGATTACCCGGTACCCGGCAGGCGATCCGGAAAGAACCCGGCGACGGCGCTGATCTATCTGGCGGACGATGACGACATCTTTGCCGAACGCGCATGTTCGGCGCTGATCGACCTGGGTCATGGCACGGGCTGGGTATCGAACGGGATCGATGCGCTCGCGGCAATCCGGCGCAGGCGCCCGGATATCCTGATTCTCGATTGCGATATGCCGAAGCTTTCCGGCCTGATGCTGCTGCGTCTGCTCCGCATGTCGCCCGAATGGGCCACGCTGCCCATCGTCATGCTCTCCGCGTATACGCATGAGCGCGACCAGGAACAGGCACTCGTCGCCGGCGCGAACGCGTATCTGTGCAAGCCGCTCGACAACCGCGCACTGGGAACGCAGATCGCCGCGATCCTGCAAGCATCGGCAGCTTCCATTGGCCGCGGCGCGGCGCGGCGCGGCGAAACGGGCGGAGCAGCCCGCCACCGCTGATCCGCCGACACTTCTGATCCTGGCGCCGGGCCAGTGCGTGCGCTCAGGCGGCGCACCGGATCGCGACCACCGCTTCGGCGATGTTCGACGCCGACGCGTCCATATTGCCTGTTGGCAGCCGCTCCGCGACCTCCGTCACCGGCCGCTACGATGGCGACGCGCACCGGCGCGGCGGGGCGAGTCTGGATCGACAGAGTTCGGGTGTGTCCGCCCATCGCCGCTACGAAAAGGCTGGCCGCGACCGTGCGAATTTTGGGCTGCGCACGGTCTTCGCCACGTCGGCGACCCGCCGTGACCGACGGTAGAAAGCGCAACTTTGCGACAGGGGCATAGAGAACTCCGGAAGAATATTTCTTTCTTCCCCAACAATTTCAGCCCTCGCGAGAACAAAAATGATCGCTTCGCCACAGCCGTGCGGAATGCCTTCCTATAATTCAATCACTGGATCCAACAGGATCGCTTCTTTCGAACGGGGAGCTTTTCGTGAAAAAATTCTATCTACTGTTGACCGCCGCGCCATTGGCACTCGCGACACCTGCCATGGCAAAGCTGGCACCGGTTGCCACGGCATCGGCAAGCGCCAGCGGCACCGAGCAGGAGGCCGCGCCGAAAACAGCCGCCACGGAGGCCCCCGCCGAAGAGCTCTTCTCGACCGGCGTCGCCAAGGGTCGTGACCGTCTCGACAGCGCCACCTCGACCAGCGCGCTCAAGCATGGCGAGATCGAGAAGCTCGGCGCGCGGTCGCTCGCCGAGATCCTCCGCAACATTCCCGGCATCCGCACCGAGTCATCGACCGGCGACGGCAACTCCAACTACACGATCCGCGGCCTCCCGCTTGCCTCTGGCGGGACGAAGTTCATGCAGATCGAGGAAGACGGCCTCCCCGTTGTCGAGTTCGGCGATTTCTTCAACGTCGCATCCGACATCTTCATCCGCGCCGATTTCAACCTGTCGGCGGTCGAGGCCATTCGCGGGGGTTCGGCATCGACCTTCGCGTCGAATTCGCCCGGCGGCGTGATCAACCTGATCTCCAGGACCGGCGACGTCGAAGGCGGCGCAATCCAGCTCACCACCGGCCTCGACTATGACACCAAGCGCCTCGATTTCGACTATGGCGGCAAGATCAGCGATTCGCTGCGCTTCCACTTTGGTGGCTTCTACCGCACCGGCGAAGGCCAGCGTCACGTCGGCTTCAATGCCTATCAGGGCGGCCAGCTGAAGTTCAACGTCACCAAGCAGTTCACCGGGGGCTATATCCGCATCTCCGGCAAGTATCTCGACGATCGCACACCGCAATATCTGCCGGGGCCGATCCAGATCACCGGCACCAACGCCGACCCGCATTATGCGAGCGTCGCGAATTTCGACGCCAAAAAGGACTCGGTGCTGTCGCGCAACATCGCCAGCTTCGCCACCCTCGATGGCAACAATCAGCCGATCAGGGTTTCGATGAGCGACGGCTTGCGTGGGGTCGTCAAGGCGATCGGGCTTGAATCGCAGTTCGAGGTCGCTGGCTGGAGCGTTACCGAGCGCGCGCGCTATTCGAAGATTTCGGGCAACACCATTCGCGATCTCGTCGCCAACATCTATGCCGGCAATGCCCTGCCCGCGTCGCTCGGCGCGGGCACCGGGACGTTGACCTATGCCAACGGCCCGAACGCAGGGCAGGTCATTACGGCGGCCGGCAACATCAACGGCAACGGCCTGATCGGCGCGACCTCGCTGTCCAAGATCGATATCCATGCGCTCGACAACTTCACCAATGACGTTCGCGCCACGCGCGTATTCAAGCTTGGCAGCGGCGACCTGACCATCACCGGCGGCGCCTACAAGTCGTTGCAGAACCTCCATACCGATTGGCTTTATGCGAACATCACCCAGGATCTGGCTGGCGGCGGCAATTCGTCGCTGATCAACTACACCAACGCGGCGGGCGTCGCGCAGAGCCAGGACGGCTTTCTGGGGTTCACGCGGTCGGGCACGACGGGCTTTTTCAGGCGCACCTACGACCTGCAATATGACGTGACTGCCCCTTATGGGTCGGTCAACTATCACATCGGCAAGATCGCCATCGGTGGCAGCATCCGCTACGATATCGGCAAGGTTCGTGGCCAGGTGTACGGGGTCGATCTGGGCGGCGGGCGCAGCGGAACCGTGTCGTACGACTTCAATGGCGACGGCAAGATCTCGGTCCCCGAAACGAAAACTGCCTTCATCCCGATCACCGCACCGGGGCCGGTCCATTACGACTATCACTATCTGAGCTATTCGGCCGGGGTCAATTTCCGTGTTTCGGAGCCGCTTGCACTGTTCGCGCGCTACAGCCGGGGTGCCAGGGCGAACGCGGACAAGATCCTGTTCTCATCAAAGATCGACAACACCGACGGCAGCTTGCCCGATTCCGGCGATGGCTATGACATTGTCACCCAGACCGAAGGCGGCCTGAAGTTCCGCAAGTCCGGGATCACGTTCAATGTCACGGCGTTCCTTGCCAACACCGAAGACACCAATGTCCAGGCCGGTGCGGTGACCACGGACCGCAATTACCGCGCTTATGGTGCCGAGTTCGAAGCCGGTTATCAGCATGGTCCGTTCGCCATTGCCGCCGGCCTGACCTATACGCATGCCGAGATCGTCAACGACCGGTTGAACACCGCTGTCGCCGGCATGGTGCCGCGCCATCAGCCGAAATTCATCTTCGAGGCGACCCCGCAATATGTCACCCGCACCTTCTCGGTCGGGGCCAATGTGGTCGGCACCACCGGCAGCTATGCGCAGGATATCAACCTGCTCAAGATGCCCGGCTATACCGTGGTCAACCCGTTCGTGCAGTTCCGTCCGATCGAACGGGTACAGCTGATGCTGAACGCCAACAATGTGTTCGACACGCTGGGCGTGATCGAAATCAGCCAGACCACCGTGCCCACCAATGGCGTGGGCTGGGGACGTGCCGCCAATGGCCGCACCATCACTGCCTCGCTGCGCTACGACTTCTGAACCCAACCGGGTTGCCTGGGTACCGTTACGCCCAGGCAACCCGAGCCGACGTGTCGCATTAGCAATCAACGATCTCCCAGCGGTCCATAATAGGTGCCTACAGTATAGCTTGGTATAAATACCGATTCTAAATGCAATACTTTATTGGGTTTCAGCGCGAGCTTCCTATTTATCCGGCTGATGATTTTATTGCGCGAGCAACGACGGCGGTCGGAATAATCATCTATATTTGAACCTGTACATTCCTCCGCGCCATATATTTAGTGAGACAGCCAACGTGAAAAAGTACCTTCTCCTTCTCACTGTCGCGCCTTTCGCGCTGGCGGCCCCCGCCATGGCCCAGGTGACGCCAGCGTCCTCGGTGCAGGCGACCCCGCCCGCCCCCGCTCCCGCCGCGAAGGAATCCACCGAAGAGGTCTTCTCGACTGGCGTGGCCAAGGGCCGCGACCGCCTCGACAGCGCGACCTCGACGAGCGTCCTCAAGGACGACGACATTCAGGAGTTCGGTGCCCGCTCGCTCGGTGAAGTGCTGCGCAACATCCCGGGCATTCGCGCCGAAAGCGAGGGCGGCGAAGGCAATGCCAGCTATTCGATCCGCGGCTTGCCACTCGCCTCGAGCGGCTCCAAGTTCATGCAGTTGCAGGAAGACGGCCTGCCGGTGATCGAGTTCGGCGATATCCAGCTCTTCGCATCGGACCTCTTCCTGCGCGCCGACCTCACCCTCGGCCAGGTCGAGGCCATTCGCGGCGGATCGGCCTCGACCTTCGCGTCGAATTCGCCCGGCGGCGTGATCAACCTGATCTCGAAGACCGGTGACGTCGAGGGCGGCGCCGTTCAGGCGACGTTGGGCGTCAACTATGGCGAGCATCGCCTCGATTTCGATTATGGCCACAAGCTGTCGGAAAACCTGCGCTTCAACATCGGCGGTTTCTATCGCCAGGGCGAAGGCCCCCGTCACCTCGGCTACGACGCCTACAAGGGCGGCCAGGTGAAGTTCAACATCACCAGGCAGTTCGCCGATGGCTATGTGCGGCTCTACGCCAAGTATCTCAACGACCGCACGCCTTCCTACCAGCCGGTTCCGATGATGGTGACCGGCACGAACGCCAATCCGACTTATGGGAACGTCACCGGCCTGAACTTCCGTACCGACTCGCTGATGTCGCGCAACATCACCGACATCGTGACGCTGGATGGCAGCAACAAGCCGACGCGTGACGATGCCCGCGACGGGATGCACCCGATCGTCAAGTCGATTGGCCTGGAGTCGCAGTTCGACCTCGGCGGCTGGTCGTTCAGCGAGAAGTTCCGCTTTGCCAGCATCTCGGGACACGTCGCGGAGAGCCTTTCGCTGGCCATCGCGCCTGCGGCGGCGCTCGCCTATGCCTATGGCGGGCCGGGCGCAACGTTGAGCTATGCGACCGGTCCCCTCGCCGGTCAGGCGATCAATCCCGCGACGGTAAACGGCAACGGCTTGCTCTCGACGTCGCTGTTCCTGGATGCGAAGCTCAACAGCCTCGACAACATCACCAATGATCTGCGTGCGAGCCGCGTGTGGAACATGGGCGGCGGCGCGCTCACCACGACGCTCGGCTTCTACAAATCCTCGCAGGCCTATGACGCCAACTGGGCGTTCGTCACCGTCCTCTCCGACGTGCGCGGCGGCGGCAATGCGGCGCTGGTCAACGTCACCAGCGCCGGCGGCGTTCCAACGACGCAGGAGGGCTACACTGCGTTCGGCCTGGCCGGCGGCGCCTATCACCGCAGGTATGACGTCAAGTACAATGTCAACGCGCCCTATGGTTCGCTCAACTACCACATCGGTAAACTGGCGATCGGCGGTAGCGTCCGCTACGATATGGGCAGCGCGAAGGGCGCGCTGTACGGCGGCGAACTGGGCGGCGGCCGCGTCGGCCTGATCGCCTATGACATCAACGGCGACGGAAAGATCTCCATTCCGGAGAGCCAGACCGGCGTGCTGCCACTGGCCAGTCCGGGTCCGGTCGACTATAAATATCACTATCTAAGCTATTCGGCAGGCGTCAATTTCCGCGTGTCCGAGCCGCTGGCAGTGTTCGCCCGTTATAGCCGCGGTGGCCGCGCGGCCGCCGATCGGATCCTGTTCACGCCTGCCATCAGCTCGGCCAACGGCAATCTGCCCGATCCGGGCGACGGTTTCGACATCGTCAAGCAGACCGAGCTCGGCCTGAAGTTCCGCAAGTCGGGTGTGACGGTCAACGTGACGGGCTTCTCGGCGACCAGCGGCGACCGCAATCTGCAGGTCAACAGCAAGGCCGACGGTACGGTGCAGGTCGAGCACATCATCCGCAGCTACAGTGCCCGCGGTGTCGAGGTAGAGGGTGCGGTTCGCCGGGGCGTGTTCAGTCTCTCGGCCGGCGGGACCTATACCAGCGCGAAGATCGCCAGCGACCTCAGCAATCCCGCCGTCGTCGGCAACCGTCCGCGTCACCAGGCGAGCTTCATCTTCGAAGCGACCCCGCAGATCGAGGTCAAATACGGCACCGTCGGCGTCAACGTGATCGGTACCACGAGCAGCTTCGCGCAGGATACCAACCAGCTCAAGCTGCCCGGCTACACCCTCGTCAACGCGTTCCTGCAGGTTCGGCCGGTCGAGCGGGTGCAGTTGATGCTCAACGTCAACAACCTGTTCGACTCGGTCGCGATTGCCGAGACGTCGCAGGGAACCATCCCTGCCAGCGGCATCGTCCTCGGGCGCGCGATGGCCGGCCGGACCATCTCGACCTCGCTTCGTCTCTCCTTCTGAGACACCGCGCAACCGGGGCGCCGCGGCGTCCCGGTTGCGCGGACCAACCCATCGGACTGCCTGCTGAAAGTTGTGACGATGCTGAAATCCCTGAAGATCCCGAGGAAGCTAGCACTCTCCTTCCTCACCATCTGCATCTCGGCCGCGGCCATGATGCTGGTCTTCTTCACGACCGTCACGATGATCAGGAGTTCGACGGACGGCAACAATCTCAGCCAGACGATCCACGCCAACGCGCTGACGCTGGAAACCTCGCTGCTGCGCCAGAACAGCCAGTTTCGCGGTTTCCTGGTGACGGGCGATGCGAGCTATCTGAAATCCTATGACGAAGCACGCGACGAATATGACAGCACGTCGCTGGCGCTCGAGAAGCTGCTGACCGACCCGGCGCAACGCGCCGCGGCGCTGAAGTCGCGCGAGGCCACACTGGCATGGCGCGAGCAATGGGGTGATCGTCTCATCAAGCTCGTCAAGGCCGGCCAGCGCGATGCGGCGCAGGCCGAAGTGCGCAGTGCCGGCAAGGCCGTGCTGACCAGCGCCGCCGTGCTGCCGCTGCGCGACGTTCGCGACGCGCAGGAAGTCCTCGTCCAGAAGAATTCGGCGCTGCAGGAAACCGCCATCAGCACGGCGATCATGGCGCTGCTGTTGGGCGGGATCGCGCTGATCGGCATCGCGATCACCCTCGCCGTTGTGCTCAGCCAGTTGATCGCGCGTCCGATCTCGCGACTGACGGCAACGATGGCGAGCCTTGCCGCGGGCAGGAACGACATCACCGTGCCCGACCTCGACCGTACCGACGAACTGGGCGACATGGCGCGGGCGGTACTCGTGTTCCGCGATTCGGCGATCGCCAAGCACGCCGCCGACGAAGCAGCCGCACGGGCCGAGGCCGCGCAGAAGATGGTCGTCGACACGGTCTCGGCGCATCTGTCGGAACTCGCCGACGGCAACCTGACCGCCGAGATCAACAGCGACTTCCCGCAGGACTATGCGGCGGTCAAGACCAACTTCAACGCCGCCGTCGTCGCATTGCGCGAGCTGATTTCCTCGGTGATGGAATCGACCGTCGCGATCCGTACCGGCTCGGGCGAGATCGCCCAGGCATCGGAGGATCTGGCGCGCCGCACCGAAGCCAACGCCGCCAACCTGGAGGAAACCTCCGCCGCCGTGCTGCAGATGGATGGCCGCCTCAAGGCGACCGCCGAGGCCGCGACCAGCACCGCCGGCCGCGCCAACGGCACGATGGCGACCGTCGCGGACGGCCGCGCGACGGCCGACGAAGCGGTGCGCGCCATGAGCCGCGTGGCCGACAGCGCCAAGGGCATCGACAGCGTGATCGAAGGACTCGACAAGATCGCCTTCCAGACGCGCGTGCTGGCGATGAACGCCGCGGTCGAAGCCGGCCGCGCCGGCGAGGCGGGTCGCGGCTTCGCGGTGGTCGCCGATCTGGTCTCGGCGCTGGCGATGCGCGCCGAGGAGGAAGCCGGCCGCGCCCGCGACCAGCTCAGCGCCACCCAGACCGATATCGTCACCGCCGTCGGCGCGGTGCAGAAGGTCGATGTCGCGCTGGCCGACATCTCGAGCGGCGTCGGCGAGGTCAACACGCTGCTCGGCAACATCGCCACCGACAACCAGGCGCAGTCGACCGCGATCACCCAGATCAGCGCGGCGATCAGCACGATGGACCATGCGACGCAGCAGAACGCGGCAATGGTCGAGGAGACTTCCGCCGCCGCTCGCAACCTGGCCAGCGAGGTCACCGGTCTTTCCGACAAGGCCCGCCAGTTCAACGTCGGCGACTCGATGGCATCCGGCAGCTCCACAAGGCGAAAGACGCCGGCGCGCTTTGCCGGGCCGGTCAAGCAGTTGCCCGCCGCCGCGGTGTCCGCGCTGGTTCGCCAGAGCGCCCCCGCGAGCGACGATTGGCAGGCCTTCTAGAGGGGGTGGCCGCAGCGGCGTGCCGCTGCGCAAGCCGGGACGCCCAGTCCGCGAAGACGTGCCGTGATTCTGCCGAGTGTGGCCGCCGATCGAGGCAAGGAAATTTGCATGAACATGGTCTCGCCCATTCTGAACCGCGGCGAGCTCTCGCGACAGGCCCGCGTTGCCCAGGGGCTCGGGTCGCCGTTCGTCGCGGCGGTGCTCGAGGCCGGGCAGCGCCAGCTCTATCGGGCACCACGCACCGCCGAACTGATCGAGCAATGGCCGCGCGACCCCTCGAGTTCGGCGCTGGCGATGCGGTTCAACGCCGCGCTCCATGCCCTCGCCCGACAGGGCGTCCCGCCGGCGCTGCGCGCACTCTACCAACGCGAGCATGACGACTATGACGGCGCGATCGGCGATGCGCTGGCGTCCGAAGACGGCTTCGTTGCCGCTTTCATGCGCGGCACGCCGCAAACCAACGAAGTCGGCCGCGCCGCCGCGATCGCCGCCGCGCTGATGGTCGCGCGGCATGACTTCGGCTTGCCGTTCGAACTGCTCGAGCTCGGTTCCAGTTGCGGGCTCAATCTCAACCTGGCGCGCTATGGCTATACGCTGGGCGGCGTCGCGGCGGGTGCGGCGAACTCGCCCGTGCAGATCGCGCCGCTGTGGCATGGGTCGCCGCCGGTCCCCGCGCCGATCGACGTCATCCAGGCGCGCGGCAGCGACCTCAACCCGCTCTATGCCGATGATGAAGCGACGCGCGACCGGCTGCTCGCCTTCGTCTGGGCCGATCAACCCAAGCGCGCCGCGCGGCTCGAACAGGCGCTGGCGCTCGCACGGCGCTATCCGCCGCACATCGACCAGGTCAATGCGGTGACGTGGCTCGGCGAGCGCCTCGCGGCGCCGCAGCACGCGGGGCTGTGCCGCGTCATCTTCCACTCGATGGTCCTGCAGTACCTGACCGATGACGAACGGCAGATCGTCGAGGAAACGATCGGCCGCGCCGGCGCGCGCGCCACGCCCGAGCGCCCGCTCGCGCGGATCAGCTTCGAGTGGACGCCGCGGCGCGACGAGGTGCAGTTGCGGTTGACCTGCTGGCCGACGGGCGAGTCACGCCTGCTCGCGCTATGCCATGCCTATGGCGACTGGATCGACTGGCGCGGGTGACGCCTCGCCACGCGCTGCGGGGTCGAAGGCGAACACCGCGCTGGGCCGGGTCGCCGCGCTGTCCGTTTCCGCCACCTCGTAGCAGGCCAGCAAGCGGAGCCGCGCCGCCGGTAGCCAGGTGCGCCACGGGTCGCCGATCAACACCGCGATGCCGGCGGCGCGGCAGCGTTCGAGGAACGCCGTCACGCGCTCGGCCAGCGCAGCCTCATAGAACAGGTCGCCGACCAGCACCGTGTCGACCGGCGGCGGCGCGCCGTGCGTCAGGTCCTCGTCCGCGACAGTGACCGCCGCGCCGTTATGGGCGATGTTGAGGCGCAGCGCGGCGATGGCGTAGCGATCGATCTCGGCGGCGATCACCGACGCGGCGCCCGCTCTGGCGGCGGCGATCGCCACCAGCCCCGAGCCCGCGCCGAGATCGAGCACGCGGCGGCCGGCGACGAACTCGGGCCGGTCGAGCACATGGCGGGCCAGCGCCAGCCCACCGGCCCAGTAATAGGCCCAGTAAGGCGCGCCGAAACCGGCTTCGTCGAGCGCCGCCAGCGCCGCCAGCCGCGTCGTCGGCACCGCCTTGTGCAGGCGGATCTCGGGCACCGCCGGCACCGGCAGGACGGGCAACCTCGCCCGGATGAACGCGGTGGGGTCGACGGGCTTCACGTCGCAGATCATAGCGCCGCCGCTTTGCCGTCGACAAGGCGTGCGCCGTGGCGGAACATGCATCATCAAGCGCGGGTTCATCCGCCATGGCGCAGGTGCGCCATCCACAGGCGGAGCGCGACGACACACGACATGACGAACGATGGGTACCGCGCAGGACAACGCCAGTGGAGTGGCGGGCGGATCGCCAGTGCCGCCGGTGCGGCGGTGGTCCAGGTGCTGCTTGCCTGGGCGTTGATCGCGGGGCTCGCGGTCGGCGTGCCGGCGCGGATCGTCGATGAATTCAAGCTGTTCACCGTCACGCCGCCCCCGCCCCCGCCACGCAGCGTGCCCGAGAAGCCCAGGGCCGCGTCGCACAAGCAGAAGGGCAAGCCGTCCCCCGCCAATCTCCGCGCCAAGCCGACCGAGATCGTCGCGCCCAAGCCGGTGGTGCCGGTGCCGCTGCCGCCCCCGCCGGTCGTCGCCGCGCCCAAGGCCGGGCCGGGTGCGGCGCCATCGGCCGGTGCCGCCCCGGTGCCCGGCCCCGGAACCGGTGCCGGCGGCGTCGGCAATGGTACCGGCGCCGGTGGCGACGGCGATGGCGATGGCGGCACCCCGCTGGTGCTGATCAAGGGCCGGATCAAGGATTCGGACTACCCCAGGGACCTGCTGCGCGACGGCGTGAGCGGCACGGTCTATCTGCGCTTCATCGTCGGGGTGACGGGACGCGTGACCTCGTGCACCGTGACCAGGACGAGTGGCAGCGCCGAGCTCGACAGCACCACCTGCCGGCTGATCATGGAGCGGTTCCGTTATCGCCCGACGCTCGACCGGCACGGCCGCCCGGTCCCCGACGAGGTGATCGGCTATCACCGCTGGGACCTGTGGCGCCGCACCACCGACGAGACGCCCGACGACGAGTGAGGGATCGGGGAAGCGGTGCCGTGCCTCGCGACCGGGATCGAGTCTCCCACTTCCGTTCGCCCTGAGCCTGTCGAAGGGCCGTTCTTCCTTGCGACCGTGGACAAGAAGAACAGTGCTTCGACAAGCTCAGCACGAACGGGGTTGGGAGGGTTCAACCTGTCAAACACAGCGCTAGCCGCATACCCCCGCCCCAGCTTCCGCCAGCAGCGCCGCACGACCGACGCGCAGGTCGGCGCCCGTGCGGACCACCGGTTCCGGCCCCTTGCCGAGACCGCGCCACAAAGCGGCGTTGAAGGCGGTGGTGTCGAGATGGTCCTCGGTGCGGAAGTCCTGGCCCTTCATCGCCTCGGCCCACCAGCCGGCGTCGCGCGTCGGGCAGGCCGCGTTGGTGCTGGCGGTCGCGGTGGGCGCGACGAAGCGCTCGGCGGGGATCGGCAGCGCGGTGGCGCGCAGCACCTGCGCGGCGCGCGCCTCGTAGGTCCAGCTGGCCTGCGCCGGATCGAACAGGTCGGCCATCGGCGCGGCGAGCGCATCGTTGAGGCCGAGCTGCTTGAGCCCGAGCACCGCCTCGATCGTGCGCAGCACGCTGACCGTGGTGTAGCGCGTCGAGACGACGGCGTGCTGCCTGACGTACGGCCCGACGACGAAGGCGATGCTGCGCCGCGCATCGACATGGTCGGCGCCGTTCTGCGCATCGTCCTCGATGATGAACACCAGCGTCGAATCCGCCACCTTGCTGTGCGCGATCGCCTCGATGACGTTGCCGACGGCATAGTCGTTGTCGGCCATCTGCGTCTCGACGCTGTTCACGCCGTCGATCGCCTCCTTGAAGTCGCCGAAATGGTCGTGGCTGAGCCGCAGCAGCGTCAGCGCGGGCATGGTGTCGCTGGCCATCTGCTGGTCGAACTCGCGGCGCCATTCGCGCTGCAGCCAGAAATCGGGCATCTTCTGGTCGAAGCCGCGGAAATAGGGATCGCTGCGCGACGCGAGCAGGCGGTCGCCGGGGGTGTAGATACGCGTGTTGCTTTTCGCCGGTTCGCGCACCAGCGGCACCGCGCCGGGCGCGCCGGCGTCATAGACCGAGGCGTCGGAGAAGCCGTAGTTGCGCACCGACAGGCCAGCACGGATCGCGGCATCCCACAGAAAGCCGTGGCCCTTGCTGTCGTCATCGTCGCCATCGGCGTCGGGCGCGGTGAGCAGCGCCGGGCCGGGCAGGACATCGGGGTCGTTGGGCGTCCTGGGGTTGGTCGCGACGCGCTCGGCCTGGGTCTGCTGGGTGTAGATGTAGCGATCGGCCTCTTCGGATTCATAGGCGAGGCCACGCCGGGCATAGTTTACCGGGGCGGTCTTTTCGAGCAGGTCGGTGGCGCGCGCCGCGGTGCTCCAGCTCCAGCCGGTGCTCGACTGCTCGCCGCTGTCGTAGAAATTGTCGAGCGTGACGAACTGGCTGGCGAGCGCGTGATGGTTGGGGCTGAGCCGCGCGCCGAGGATCGCCAGCGACGGATCGCCATTGCCGACGGGCAGGTCGCCGAGCACCTGATCATAGGTGCGGTTTTCCTTCACGATGAAGACGACATGTTTGATGCGCGCGCGGATCGCCGCCATCCGCGCATCGGCGGCGGCGCGCGCCGGACCATCCGAGAGGCCGACATTGTCGGCGACCTGCAAGGTCGTCGCGACGAGCGCGTGCGCGGTCGGCAGCGGGAATTGCAGCAGCCCGGCCTTTTCGAGCTGGTAGATATATTGGTTGGCGGGGCCGCACGCGTCGTGCTGGCTCTTGACCTCGGCGAGCGCGGGCACGCAGCCGATCGGGTTGGGGCCCGGCGGGCTCTTGCGGTTGACGACGAACACGCGGCGGCCATCGCGGCTGGTGGCGACGGCGCTGGGATACCAGCCGGTCGGCACGAGCCCGGCGACCGCCGCGCCGGCGCGATCGGGCGTGACCAGCGCGACGGCGTTGATCCCGCCCAGCGTCACGAGCAGCCGGTGATCGGGCAGCAGCGCGAGGCCATTGGGGTTGGTGCCCTTGCCCGCCGGCACGTCGCCGAGCGAGGCGGGCAGGCCGAGGCGCGGCTCGGCGATCAGCTTGCCGGTCGCGGTGGCGACCACCGCGAGGCGATCGGCATTGTCCTCGGTGGCGTAGAGCCGGCCGAGCCTTTTGTCCTCGATCAGCGCGGTCGGCGCGCCGGCGGTGGCGATGCGCGCGGTGACGCGCACGGTGGTCGCGCCGATATCGAGCGCGACGATCTGGCGGTCGCGCGGCGCCGAGACCCAGGCATGGGTGGCATCGCCCCACAGGATGGCGAAGGGGTTCTCGCCGCCGGGCACGCCCGACTGTGCGGGATCGATCTTGCCGGGGCGCAGATCCTGCTCGGCGACGACGCGGCCGGCCTTGAGGTCGACCAGGCTGACCGAGTCGTTGTAATAATTGGCGACGAGCGCGCGCGTGCCGTCGGGGCTGACCGCGACGCCGGCGGCCTGTGGCTTGACGTCGGCGCCGATGCCGGCGGCATGGCCGAGCGCGATCGGCGTGCCGGCGGCGGCATAACCCTTCGGCCCGCGGCGATAGACATGCACCACATCGTCGACGCCGCCGCCGACGATGAAGCCCGAACCGTCGGGTAGCCAGGCGACGCCCGAATAGCTGTTGGGGACGATCAGCGTCTGCACCCAGCGGCTGCCGGCGGCGTCGATCGCGTAGCGGAAGACATATTGCCCGGACTGTGCGGGCAGGATCTTGCCGTCGGGGCCGACATGGCGGTTGAAGCCGCTGGTCAGCACGAGCATCTCGCGCCCGTCGGGCCGCACCGCGATCGCCGCCGCGCCATCGGCCTGGTAATCGGGCACCGGCCCGACCCGCGCGACGAGCGGCTCGAACCGCGCGCCGGGCGCGGCGAGCGGGGTGAGCGTCTGGCCGGTCGGCAGATGCTGTAGCGGCGCGGCGGGCGGCGTCTGCGCGAGCGCGGCGGGGCCGGCGGTGAGCGAGAGGGCCAGGAGCATCAGGGGTATGCGCATCATTTTTCTCCGTCCCGGGAGCGCCAGCCTAGCCCGGCGGTGCGACAGATTAAAGACCGCGATGGCGGTGGCGTGACCGGGGCGATGGGGCGCGCGGATGCGCCGGTGCGCGGCGCCTCCCTGTTCGCGGCGCGGAACAGGGAGAATGACCGGCGGATATCCCTGTTCCGGACGCCGAACAGGGAGAATAACAGGGAGCTGCCATGTTTTTGCGCGGCGGGATTGCCGGGAAGCAAGCGATATCCTTTCATTATCAGTGCGTTGGGTCGGCGCTGCCGTCTCCCGGAACAGGGAGCCGGACGGGGCGGAGCAGGGAGTCGGACGGGGCGGAACAGGGAGTGGAAGGCCGGCGGCGAAACCGCGCGGCGCGCGCGGGGCGCGGCAAGAAACGGAGACGGGGCCGGGAATGGGGGGCGGTTCCTCGGCGGGCTTTTCATCGGGACAGCAAGACGCGGCGATGATGCGGTGGGCCAATCCAGCCGGCTCGTCGGGCGCATGACGGGCGCAGCCGTGCGGTATCGGTGCCGCCGTGACCGGGGCTTTCGGCGCATAGTCTTGCCGACCAACGATTATCTTCCGCGTCGTCATTGTCCGCCTCGCGGCCGCGACGGGCGGCCGATCCAACGGCGGCGCGGCCGGGATTGGCCGCGCGCCGGGGGATGGTGTGAGGCAGGTGTGCGGGATTGTGAATCAGGCTGTGGGGGCCCGGGCGCGCGAGCGGGGGGTGAAGCGCCCGCCTATGCGTCGTGAATATCGCGGCGGGCGGCGGTCGACCGCCATGCTACGTTCCGCAATGCGACGATCATCGGAGCGCGTGGTGCTGGCGGTAGCGATGACGGCGGCTCTCGCGCCTGGTGCTGCTGCCTGGCTGGCGCCGTTCATGGCGCGGGACCGCTGCCTTGGTGGCGGCGGAGCTGTTGTTATTTGGGGGTTATTGCACGTGTCACCGTAATTACAACGGCCTGATCCGACAATACCTGCCCAAGGCAACCGACCTGTCACCCTTCACACAGGACGCGCTGAACGAGATCGCCGAACGCCTCAATGACAGGCCCCGCAAGGTTCTCGACTTCCAGACACCCAACGAAGTGTTCCAGAAACTGGTCGCCAGCGCCAGCGCTACTGCCGAGGGTGTTGCACTTCAAAATTGACACCGCCGGGGGTTGTTGCGTGTGGTACGGTAATTCCGTAATTCGGAATTCAGTCAATGTGAGAACAATCGCCTCGGCAGTAATGTTGGCGATATGCCATCCACTATAACGATTATCGTCGCCGCAAGCCAAATCGAAAGCGGCAGAGGAGCGACAATCCCATGAATGACCCACAACGTGTGAGCAGCGCAAGTCAGGGCATTAACGAATGCCAGAGTGGTTCTACGGAAGTAAGGCGTCAATCCTAACGCGAGAGTCGTCACAAATGCAAAAGGAAAATATAAGAACAGAAAGTAGTAAATTCCAATAAAGCTTAAGGCTCCGGTACTAGCGTACAACATTCTTGGGGAATGTTCCCAGATTGGCGGCGCTTCAATCGACTTGGATGCGTATAAAATCACAGTAAGTGTAATAACAGCACAGAATAATTCAATGATTCTAAGATAGATGAACGCGATCAGCGCGCGCCAAAGAACTTTCCAAGATGGAACGTTTATTTCCCTTTAGCAATTGCCTGGTATACGTGACCCGGTGCATATCTGCGATGCTCGGATGTCATGCGTGAGCTGATTTCCAATGGCAATGCGATCATTCTTGTTGGCGTAGTTGATGTCCCTTCCCAATGAGTGGCGGACCTCGCCCACGGCTCTCCCAAGTTGAAAATTGGCTATTTTCGAGAGCATTCCGGTGACAGTGCATTTATCTCGCCCTTGGCCCCGGTCGACCGCGTTGCAACGTTCGCCCGCTGACTTTCTCCAGCTGCTCGAGGAAGCCCTCATCGCCAACCGGCCTGCCGACCTGTTCGGCCTTGCGCAGGCGCATCGACATTTCCTCGTCCTCACCCGCCGCCAGCAGCGCGCCAAAATCCGGATAGCGCGCCAGCACCGGCGCCGCCGTGGTAATACCGTCCGAAACACCACCCGCCAGCGCCCGCGTGCTCGACCATGGCCAGTCGATCGCGCGCCCCGTCAGACCGGCGCGCACCGGATTGAGCGCGACATAGCGTAGCGCTGCCAGAAGATGCGCCTCGTCCATCGCCACGCAGCCAAAGCGCCCCTGCCAAAAATGGCCGGTGCGTTTCAGCCGCGCATGGACATGCCCCGCATAGCGCCGATGCACGACCGACAGCGCACGCCGCAGCCCGTCCGCGTCGCTAGGTACCAGGATCAGGTGGACGTGATTGGGCATCAGCACCCATGACCAGATCTCGACGCCGGCGGCGGCGCAGTGTTCGCCAAGCAGCTCGCGATACAGCGCATAGTCGTCGTCATCGAAAAAGGTCCGCGCGCGGCCATTGCCACGCTGGGTCACGTGATGCGGGTGACCGGGGAATATCGCGCGGGCCAAGCGAGCCATGCGCTCTTCATACTATTTGGGTCGGGGCGGGTCAATTAAATGCACTGTCACCGGAACCCCTGTCACCGGAACCCCACCGGAACCCAGCGCCAGCGCTACTTGGGACGGTGCTGCACTTCAAAATTGATAACGCCAATTGGTAATTGCCACCGTCGACACTGCGCGTCTCTCGGGTAGCAATCCCTTCAATACCCTCCTTTGCCGCCGTCATTGCCTGACAGCCCGTAGGAGCTGGGTAGTTACCTTTTATCTCTACTCGACAATTCTTAATTCGCTCCGTTCAAGCGACTATACAACCGATAAGAATCACAACCACAATGGCGTAAACTACGGGTTAAATCGCAACATCACCTCGCAACCCATCAAGGCAAACTGATTAACTTCGTCCGGTTCCCTCTATTGACACGCAATGGCGAGCGTCCCAACCTTCCAATTAAGCGATCGCTGGATGATAGTATCTTCTCTCAAGGAAGTAGTTCCGAACAAAAAAGGCAAAGGGAAACGCGATGTCCGTGATGATTGATCCAATGGCGATTTCGCTTATGACCATCTGGCACGACAGCACCTGGTTAAGTTTCGGAACCGCATCGGGCCTGCCCCTTCGCCCCTTTGACCCCGTGGACACGGCCGCCGTATCGCTGGTTCGCATCTGCCCGCTTGAAGATGGCTGGATCGCCCTGCGCAGCGTGCTTCACGATGGCTGTGTCGCGGCCGACCCCAAAGGGCAGATCGTGACGGTGCGGGTTACGGACGACGAGCTACGTTCCACCGCCGACCTCAATCGGTTTGGCTTTCGCATGAAGCCGGCGGGCGATTTGTTTGTGCTGGAGATGCATTCCGGACAGCACCTCACCGCCGATGGCGCGGGAGGATTTGTTGTTTCCGAAAATGGTCCGCCAACGGTTTTTGGCATCGATATAAAAGAAATTCCTGCAGACGAATATACACATCTAATCGACGGCAACTGTGGCGGAGTACATGCTGGCGGTCACGTCGGCCCACTGTGGGAGGATGAGAACCACAAGCGGCTGGTCGAAAGTGCGTTCAATATTATAGCGCTGCATCCAACCCTGCATGGGTCCCGTCGTCCTTTGAACATGTACGGCAACGCCATTTTCAAAGAGGCGGTGTTCAAAGGCTTGCATGACGCCGATTATTTGGCGCCCTATACCGACGGGATAACCCCATATAAATCGCACTTCTACGATCCGGATACCGGAGTGAACTACATGGGTGAAACGGAACCCACAGCGCGCACCCAGGCATCGATATTCGCCGGGATCGCACTGAACCATGTTGCGATCATCGAAGACGGGGCCGCGCCCCGCGACATCTTGGACCTCGCCTATAAACGGGCCGGATTCTATCTGGGCGTCGCGTTGCATTATGTGACTGATATGAGTCAGCCGATGCACACCGCCAATTTTATCAATAACCCGTTTATAGGCGTTGACGGTGATTACCGACACGCCGGATTTGAGGAGCACACCGATAAGATCGGGGCCGGATTTCTCCTTCGCAACGATCGGTTCTCCGCTGACGATATTGATCCCGAAAAACTGGGCTATGGCAATATCCGCGACCTGGTGAAGGGTTTGGCGGAGAAGGTGAAGGTTCATTACAAGCAACAGGTTGCAGCGCTCGTCGAAACGAAGGCGAGAATTGTCCCCGATGATCCCCCGGTAATTGTATTTTCTCGTGTGTACACGGATGCCGAATGTGCGCCGGTCCTGGCGGCCGTCCTCCCGTTGGGGCAGCAATTCGCGGCGGCGTTTCTAATCGCGTGGGGGCGGCGGCCTTCGTTAGGGGCAAATCAGGGCGAATTTCCCAACCTGCGATCGTCCTGGCCACCGGTCATGTTCAAATACAAAGACGAGATCTGGATCGGGGCATCAGACTCGGACGATGGCCGCAAGGTAAAGGTGATAAAACTCGACCAAATCGACAAGTGGCCGAGCGGCGCAATCACAGTGGGCGGTAGCACCGCGCCGGCACTGACCGACGAAGCGCCGGCGATCGCGGGCGGCGACGACACGTTGATCGTTGCCTATCACGGGCGTGGGAATAAAGATCTGAATACATACAGGCTGGAGGGGGAACTCTCCGCCGCGGCAAAATGGATCCACTATAAAGTTGAAAATGCCGAGATCAAAAATTGGTCCAATCCGGCGATTGCCCGCCTCGGCGATGAACTCGTAATGGTCTGGGCCGACTATGGCGGCGGGATGACTGGATCGGGCGACCGTAGCGGATTGTACGCCATGTACTACAATATGAAAGGTGGCAAATGGAGTGCGCTGGCGCAGCTGCCGAACCGCTCGACCAATAGATCGCCCGCATTGGCGGTGTATGGCGACCAACTGATCATGGCGTGGGCGGGAGTCCATAATTACGAGCCGATCTTTACGGCGTCTTTGGCGAAGGGCAGCCGGACCTGGTCGGCTCAGGCGCGGCTCGCGGACGACACAAAGACCGATCGTGGCCCAGCTTTGGCCGTACGCGGCGGCATGATTTACCTGCTGTGGCGCTGGGGCGAGAAAATATCGTACGCCACCGCATACCAATATAATAGCTTCGCATCGGCGAACCCGTTGGGTGTCGGCGAGCACTGGAGCAAGGAGGACGTGCAGGCCTACGCCGATTACCAGCGGTTCTACGTTATTTGGTCACATGACTGGAAAGGCAAGTATGCCAAGCTCGAGGTGCATGAACCAGGGTGACATATGCCTCGTGTTACGGTGGCACGTGCAAAAACCCCTCATTATCGGACGCGTGGGTTACTGAGAGCTTTGAATTAGTTTGGTGGTAATTGCACGTGTCACCGTACTTCCATAAGTAGACCAGCCGGTGATGTTTTGGAAGGTGTGTGGCTAATGTGGCTGCGGCAAATCACGATATTCGCGCTATTTTGCGCCTCGGGGTGCAGCGAGGTTAAGGCTGAATCGGTAAATGAGCATATGGTCGGCGGAAAGACCGTAGCGGACGTTTTTTCCAATCAGAATTTGGCGATGTTGGCGAGAGCCGCCTGTGAGGGGGATATCGCGAAGATCGGCGTCGCACTGTCGGGCGGGGCGAATCCGAATGCCGTGGGTTTGGATGGCGTGACGCCGCTTTTATGGGCGGGTGATTGCGGCAATGAAAAAGGTGTCAGGGCGCTATTGCAAGCGGGCGCGAATCCTAACCCAGCGGGTAATGGCGACGGACTGACGCCATTGTTGGCTGCGGTCAGCTACGAAGATCCCGCGATATTAAGAGCGTTGTTGGCTGCCGGAGCCGATCCTAATGCTGCATATAAGGATAGCCCGTGGACAGCACTGCGCATGGCTTTTTCCTATGGAATATCGTCAAATAATTGGCGGAATTACTATTTGCTGCTGGACGCCGGCGCTGATATTAATCGGATACATGCTGGTGAAACTATCGCGGAATTTGCTGTTTTACTAACTCAATATGACAAAGCTGAAGAGTTGCTGCATAGAGGCTATAACTTAAGGCTGGATAATTTACTTAAGATTGCAAAATCAGTTAAACAAAATGAATCCGACAGAGGGAAAATAATTGACGCGAATAAATTGATTGTAGAACTATCGCGATTACAAGGCTCCCGATGACAGTTTATTGATTTCGTTGCCATCCCAAAGGGCGGAATTACGGTGACAGGTGCCATTACCCCTTTTTATTCAATGTGTTGAACGGCTCCATACGTCTTCTTGCGGGAAAGCTGGCAGTACGGCGTTTCGCGTTGATGATATCCAGGACCTCGGCCATCACCTGATCATGCGGCACGGCTGGAAGTTTCGACGCCAAAGCCCTTTCGACCTTGCTGCGGACCCACGCGTCGTGGGCCTCTGCCTTGGCGGTCGTGGCGAATCCGGACTCGGTGGCGGTTTGCTTTGGCATGTGCCTGGCAGCGCTGTCTCTTTTTGAGGGAAAGTTACGCTCCACTATGCCCCCTCTCCCCGACCCACTCCCCCAAGGGGGAGAGGGAGATTTATGCCGCGCCGGCCAGCGTGCGGGTAACGATGGCGGGGTCGCGGGCGAGCAGTGCCAGCAGGATGCGCGCCGGGCCTTCGGGCTTGCGGCGGCCCTGTTCCCAGTTGCGCAGCGTGGCGGTGGAGACGCCGATCTGGCGGGAGAATTCGGCCTGGGTGAGGCCGGTGCGGCTACGCACGGCGCGGACATCCTCGACCGGGAAATGATGGATGCGCAGGCCGGGGACGTTTTCGCCGCGTGCCCAGGCGATGGCTTGTTCCATGCTGGTCACCAGATCGTCGAAATCTTCCTTCTTCACCGCCTGCCTCCAAGTTGCTCCATAAGGATGGCGCTCAGACCGATCAGTCGCTTGCGCTCTTCGCTCGTCACATCCTCACCTTCGTTCTTTGCAAAGGCGAGCAGCAAGACGGCGGGATAATCGACCGAGTGAAACCAGTAGATAACCCTACCACCACCGCGCTTGCCTCGACCCTGCAGCGGTATGCGCAGTTTGCGCAGGCCGCCCGTTCCCTTAACGATCACCCCGGCATCCGGCGCGGCGGCGACGGTTGTGACTACCTCTTCGCGCTCGGCCTCGGTCATCAGGCGCGCGCGAGATAGAGCGGGGTCTCAACGACGGAGATGAGCTTCGTCACAGCGTGTACGCCATTGGCGTAGTTCGGTCAAGTGCTGGCTTGGCCTTGTGCATTGCCCCCTCCTGGCGTTGCGTTCTCGACTGCCCCTCTCCCCTGCCCTCTCCCCGCAGGGGAGAGGGAGTTTGGGGTTCACTCCGCCGCGACTGACTCTTTCCGACGCACCAGCAGCGGCTTGAGATACTGGCCGGTGAAGCTGGCCTTGACCTTCACCACCTGCTCCGGCGTGCCTTCCGCGACGATCTCGCCGCCCTTCACCCCGCCCTCGGGGCCAAGGTCGAGTACCCAGTCCGCGGTCTTGATGACGTCGAGATTGTGCTCGATCACCACCACCGTATTGCCCTGCTCGACCAGCGCATGGAGCACCTCGAGCAGTTTGCGCACATCGTCGAAGTGCAGGCCGGTGGTCGGTTCGTCGAGGATGTAGAGCGTGTTGCCGGTCGCGCGGCGTGACAGTTCCTTGGCGAGCTTGACGCGTTGCGCCTCGCCGCCCGACAGCGTCGTCGCCTGCTGGCCGACCTTGACGTAACCCAGCCCGACCTCGACCAGCATCGCCATCTTGTCGCGGATGCCGGGCACCGCCTTGAAGAATTCGGCGGCATCCTCGACCGTCATGTCGAGTATGTCGGCGATGCTGCGCCCCTTGAACTTCACCTCGAGCGTCTCGCGGTTGTAGCGCTGGCCGTGGCAGACGTCGCA